>JAKLJY010000200.1 GCA_023150895.1 Myxococcota bacterium
CCGATGGCGGTCGTACTTCGTGGGCATCGACTGACGTTTCGGCGTCCGGCGGGGGACGGTCGAGGGGTGGGTCGGGGATGGGGGGCGGGAGCGGGGGCGACCACCTTGAAACCCGACTCGCCGCCCTGCTAGAGGGGTCGCGGATTTCCGGTTCACCCACGACAGCAGCACAGGAGCCCCCGCATGAACGACCAACGGCCAACGAAGGACGAGATCCGGGCGTCCTCTGGCGACCGCGGTGATGCCGTCTGTGCCCGTGTCGTCGGATTGGGCCCGTCCGGCTTCCGATTCGGCGAGATTCCAGCGAACGAGACACGTTCAACCGCCGCCGCGCCCCGCAGGTTTCGCGCGACGGCTCGGCAACGCGTCGCATGATCACCTCCGTCCAGATCAGGAACTTCCGGGCACTCCGCGCGGTCACCGTTCCGCTCTCGAACTTTCAGGTCCTCGTGGGCCCGAACGCCTCCGGGAAGAGCACGTTCTTCGACGTGCTCGCCTTCGTTCGAGACCTGATGCTCGTGGGGCTCGAGTCGGCCGTCTATGGCAACGCTCGGGCGGACGTCCCGATGCGGGCTGCCGATCCGCTGGAACTCAGTTGGCGCCGAGAGGGCGCGCCCATCGAGTTGGCCATCTCGGCCCGGATTCCGCCTGGACTTCAATCCGAGAAGCAGCCGTATCGGACCCTTCGCTACGAACTCTCGATCGACGTCCTCAACCTCCGATTCGTAAGCGAGACGCTTTGGCTGTGCCCGGAGGCCCAGCCCGAGGCCCCGACGCAACGGGCGCTCTTCCCGATGGACCACGATTTCGCGCGGACCATCATGCACACGACGACCCCGCGGGGGTGGCGCAAGACGGTCTCGAAGACGGACACGGGAAGCGACTATTTCAAGGCCGAGAACACCGACTGGAACAACATGTTCCGCTTCGGTCCGTCGAAGTCCGCGCTCGCCCACCTGCCCGAGGACCAGGCGAGATTTCCGGTCGCGATCTGGTTCAAGCGGTTGCTCATGGAGGAGACGTATGTGTTGTCCCTGAGCTCCGACGCCATGCGACTGCCATCTCCTGCGGGGGCCTCGGGCAGACTCCTCCCGAACGGCGCCAACCTGCCCTGGGCCGTCCATGCCCTCGAGACCACGGACCCGGATCGGCTCGAAGACTGGATCGGTCACATCCGGACCAGCCTCCGCGACGTGCATGCCATTCGCACGCGTGAGAAGCTGGAAGATCGGTCCCGATATCTGGAGGTCGAGTACGCCGGCGGACTGACCGTGCCGTCGTGGCTCCTTTCGGACGGCACTTTGAGAATGCTCGCCCTGACCAGCCTCGCATACGCCTCCGCCTCCCACGGGACCATCTTGATCGAGGAGCCGGAGAACGGGATTCATCCGCAGGCGGTCGAGACCGTCGTTCAGTCCCTGCAGTCCGTTTACAACGCTCAGGTCTTTCTTGCGACCCACTCGCCGGTCGTCCTCAGTTTGCTGCACAGCCAGCAGCTCCTCTGTTTCGGCAAGACCGGGGCCGGGGCGGTGGATGTCGTCCCCGGGCATGAGCATCCGCGACTTCGAGCCTGGAAAGCCGCCGTCCACCTCGGCGATCTTCTCGCGACCGGGGTCCTCGGATGAGACCCCTCGGGTTCATGGTGGCCGACAAGAACATGGAGGCCAGCCTGCTCGGCCTGTTCGGTCGCGACGACTGGCATCGCTCGATGGACTGCGCGCCTGTCGACGTGGTGCAAGACGACGTGCACGTCGCCTCCGGGCAAGCCGACTGCGGCTTGTACACCCGCGGCAACGAACTCCTGCGTCCGCTCGCCGGCCAATACGAGCACATGGTCATCATGGTCGACGCGGAGTGGGAGGGCAGTCCGGGCGCGGTCCTCATCCGAAAGCAGATGGCGAAACACCTCATCTCCGCGGGCTGGGCGAACGATCGGGGACTGGCGCTCGTCTTTGAACCGGAAGTCGACGTTTGGCTCTGGACGCGGACTGACCACACGGCCCGGGCGCTCGGCTGGCCCAACTGGTCGGCGCTCGAGGCGGCGCTCGACGCGGACGCGCGGTGGAGCGCGAGCGAGGCGAAACCCCGACGCCCGAAGGAACTCGCCGAGTGGGCACTTCGCCACCAACGAAAGGCCCGATCGTCCCTCGTCTATCGACGTGTTGCAGAGAACGTGGGCCTCGGACGCTGCACCGATCCGGCGTTCCAGAGATTGCGGGACGCACTTCAGCGCTGGTTCCCACCGCGCTCCAGCTGACGCGATTCTGCCCCACCATGCGGCTCCTCACCTGGAACCTCCGGCACGGCGGCGGCGCGCGCGTCCCCGCGCAGCTCGCGGCGATCGCGGCCCACGCGCCGGAGATCATCGTGCTCACCGAGTTCCGGAGCGGCCCGGCGACCGTTCGAGGTCATCCCCCACCCCATGCTGCCCGCGGAGGACGCGCACCGGCTGATTCATGCGCGATTCGACGGCGTCGACGTTCTCGGCGTGTACTTCGCGCTGGGTCTCCGGAAGCGGGCGCTCTTCGAGTACCTCGTGGGACTGGATACGACATTGTTGGCGCCGGGGTCGGTGCTCATCGGCGACTTCAACACTGGCAAGCACGGCATCGACGAGCTCGGGGCCACCTTCGTGCTGCCCGAGTACCTCGATGCGCTCGAGTGCCGCGGGTGGGTCGACGCCTGGCGACACCGGAACGGCGACACACGTGCGTCCTCCTGGTTCAGCTCGGCAGGGAACGGCTTCCGGATCGATCACGCCTTCGTGACCAGCGCGCTGGTTGCAGGGCTCGTCGACGCGCGGTACTCGGATGCGGAGCGGGCGGCCGGTCTGTCCGACCATGCGGCGCTGGTGGTGGACCTCGAGGTTGTCGGGTGATTTGGGGGGGTCGGGCGGCCCGGCACTCACGGTGCAACGCGCCGAGAGCATCCCACTCCGCTCGAAAGGCCCGCGCCCATGCTCCCCCCTGGAACCCTCCGTGCTCGCCCTCTTCATCGCATGGGCGGCTCCGCCCCGACGCGGACCGGACGCGCTCCGACAGTCGCCCCCGAGCCGCCTCGCCTGCGCGCTCCCGGCGGTCGCGTTCGGCGCGCTGCTGGTCGTCGCGGGTCGGGGTCGCCTGCGCGCGCCGCGGGCCGCGGACCTACTGCCGGTGCTCGCCGCCGCCCTCGTCGGGGCCTTTCCCCGGACGCGCGAAGCGGACTGGCACGAGGCCCGGCCGGGGCCCCCGGCATGCGACCCCGGTGAGCCCGACGCGGCCGGTTTCGAGCCTGCGGTGAGACGGATGCAGCGGTCGACGCTTCTTGGCGTTCCGGTGTGACTCGCGGGCTGGGTCGCGGGGCAACCGGCATTCCGCGATGCCCACTGGGCCATCATCGGTGTGATGCTGGCGAGCAGCTTGGTGCGCCTCGCCGAACAGCGGGCGGCGGTGGCGGCCGACACGTCGCCCTGGGCCGCCGTGGTGGACGCCCCCACGCGCCGGCGTCGCTTCCGCGAACTCGGAGCGTTGCACGTGCTGACCGTGGCGCCCGTCATCGGTCTGAGATGCCTCGGCGCCGCCGACCTGCCCTGACGGCAAATCGCGCGCCGAGCCGCCCGAAGGGAAACCCATCGACCCCCGGAGGCGCGTGAGCGTCGTCAACACAGAGTGCGTTTTGCGACACCGCCTCGAGTCGGGGAACCGACGGGGGCGAGGCCGAATTTTCTCCGGGGCGGGCGCGAGGGCAATCCGGCCCCGACGCGGCACTCGGCGGGTGGAGATGCCGTCGATGATGGCGGCGACGCCGAGCACTCGGCCCCTGGGCCGGGTGCGCAGGGCGCGACCGTTTGCGGCGGCCGGCCACCCGTCGTAGAACGGGGGACATGCCATCGACGCCCCCAACGAGCCCTGCGCTCCTTTCGCACGATGAAGCCCTCCGGGAGCTGGACCGCAACCGACAGCGGCTGATGCTCCTGCAGAACATCCTCGAGAGCCCGCACGGCGTGATCTTCTTCTCGCTGGATACGGCGTACCGCTACACGTCCTTCGCCCGGGCGCATGCCCAGACGATGAAGGCCATCTGGGGCGCGACCATCGAGATCGGCACCTGCATGCTGGAAGTCATCCGTGACGAGGCCGATCGGCAGAAGGCCAAGGCGAACTTCGACGCGGCGCTGGCCGGCGAGAACCTCCTCAAAGAGGAGGAGTACGGCGACGCGAACCTGCAGCGCACGTTCTGGGAGAACCGCTACTCGCCCCTGTACGACGACGCCGGTGCCATCGCGGGCCTGACCGTGTTCGTGACCGACATCACGGAGCGACGTCGGGCGGCGGAGAATCTGGCGAAGGCGCAGCACGAGCTCAGCCTCAGCCTGGAGAACCAGCTCAGACAGCTGCGGGGGATCATCCCGATCTGCAGCTACTGCAAGAAGATCCGGAACGACGACCAGAGCTGGCAACAGTTGGAGGCGTACATCTCCGCGCACTCCGACGCGCTGTTCAGTCATGGGATCTGCCCCACGTGTTTCGACCGGCAGATGGCGCTCCACGACGCCGAGTGACACGCACCGGCGAGGGCCGGCCTCGACGCCGCGCCAAAGGTCACGCGTCGTCGTCGTCCTCGCCGGCATCCGTCGGGCGGCCGGGAAAGATCAGCGGTGCGAGCGTCGCGATGAGCAACGCCGCGGTGACGAGCTGGCTGTTCGCCTCGCAGAACGCCTTGCCCGCCGCGACGAGCTCGATGACTGCGGGCGCCGTCAGGGCGGTGCGAAAGGCGGCCCCCAAGGCCCCGAACACGCCCCCCAGGATCGCCACGCCGAGGGGCAGCGCCAGGCGCCGGAGCCACCGCGCCGGCGGGTGCAGCACGGGCAGCAGGAGGCTCGGCGCGGACATCATGCCGATGCCGACGAAGCCCAGGGTGAAAACGAAGAACCACAGTGTGTTGACGCCCGGGGGCGCGCCGGCCGGGAAGGTCGGATCGACGGGCCCGAGTGAAATGCCGAGGAGCTGGGCGATCACGGTGGTCCCGAAGGAGACGCCCAGCGCCATGGCCAGGCGCGGCGCGGCCCGAACGCGCATCCACGTCGGGCCCACCGTGCCCCGCGGCAAGTGCGCCTCGGCCGCTCCCGTCGCGCCCAGGGCGCATCCGGCGACGATGAACGCGGCGTCGCTGGCAGCGGGGGGCAGCGCCTCGGCGAAGGGCGGGAACCGCGCCGCGAGACAGCCGACGAGGGCCGCGGCAGCGAAGAGCGCCACGGCGGTGGCGGCGCCGGTGCTCGCGGGGGTGGGGGTGGCACGCTGCATGCCGCGATTGGAGCACCCGCGAGGGCGCCGGACAATGGGTGCGTGGTGCCCCGTGCTGGTCCTCGGCCGGGCCGTTCGCTGCAGGGGCGCGGGGACTGCCGCGAAGCGGGGTGAATCACATCGAGTCGCTCATGGGATGCTCCGAGGGCATGGGGAAGCGCTTCTGCGCTCACGGGCGCCCTGTGCGCGTGCCCGCATGATGCGGAGGAAGGTGATCAGGATGCCGGTCGTGCCGAAGCCGACGCCGGGCTGCCTGAGTCGGTACCGCTGCGGCTCGTCCGGCGTCATCCCTCGGAGCACGCTCACGCCTGCATCGAACAGATCGACCAACCCGAGACCGCCACCCGCGACACATCCCCCCCGAAGTGACGTCACCCCCACCCCGAAGTGACGCCACCCGTCCCGATGTGGCGCCCCGTTCCGGACAGTGGTATCGCCTGCGGACGCCCGTCGCCAGTGGTCCGGGCGCCGCCCGTACCGTGACCACCGCCCGGCACGAACGGTGCAATGCACTGGGAGCACCCCTCTCCGTTCGAAAGGCCCGCGCCCATGACCCCCTTGGAACCCTCCGTGCTCGCGTCGGCACGACACCCGATCCCCAGTCAGGTCATCCTCTTTCTGGTCTCGGTGTTGGCCGCTTTCACCTCGACGCCGGGGCCGGTCAACCCGGATCCACAGACCTGGGCGGTCCCGTTCCTGGTCCTTGCCCTCTTCATCGCCGTGGCGGCTCCGCCCCGGCGCGGTCCGGGCGCGCTTTGGCAGTCGCCTGCGGGCCGCCTCGTGCGCGCGTGGGGTCTGCGCCTCGCCTACGTGCTCCCGGCGGTCGCGTTCGGCGCGCTGCTGATCGTCGCGGGTCAGGGTCGCCTGCACGCGCCGCGGGCCGCGGACCTTTTGCCGGTGCTCGCCGCCGCCCTCCTCGGGGCCTTTCCCTGGACGCGCGAAGGGGGCTGGCACGAGGCCCGCCCGGCGCGCCCCACGTGCGACCCCGGTGAGGCCGACGCGGCCGGTTTCGAGCCTGCGGTGAGACGGATGCAGCGGTCGACGCTGCTTGCCGTCCCGGTGTGGCTCGCGAGCTGGGTCGCGGTGCAACTGCTGTTCGGGTTTGCCCACGGGGCCATCATCGGTGCGATGCTGGGGAACCGCCTGATCTGCCTCGCCGAGCAACGAGCTGCGGTGGCGGCCGAGACGTCGCCCTGGGCCGCCGTGGTGGACGCGCCGACGCGCCGGCGTCGCTTCTTCGGGCTCGTGGCGTTGCATGTGCTGACCGTGGCGTCCGTCATCGGCCTGTGGCACCTCGGCGCCCCCTACCTGCCCTGAGAGCCACCCACGCGGCGAGCCGCCCGAAAAGAACCGCGAGCGCCCCCGGTATCTCCCGGCACCACCACCCGGAGAGACCGACCATGCGTACCCCTCGAATCACACTGCTCCTCGGCGCGCTTCTGCCCGCCCTCGGTGCCGCCGGCGCGCGGGCCTCCGATGCGGCCTCGCTGCTCCTCGACGTCGAGTGTCGGCTACGGAGCCCCGACGAAGGCACGGGGTGCGCGTCTCTGTCTGGTTTCCTCTACACGCGGGCGACGTTCTACGACGCCGATCCGGCCGCCCCCCTGCATGTCGAGGAGCGCCTCCAGCGGTTCGACGCCGGGACGGTTCATCTGCACCTCGATGCCGGCGGCGATGCGGAGCTTTTTCGCGCGCTTTTCGATGCGCCGGAGACGTCGATTCTCACCGTCCCGGGTCTGCGTCTCCGGCTCGAGCGCCGCAAGGCCGATGGCACCTGGGTCCGCGTCACGGACGTCCGTTATCGGCCGGTGGCCCACGCGCTCTACGCGCGGCACAGCGAAGACACACCGATGCTGCTCGACCGCATCGACCTCGCCGAGACGGGTGCCATCGAGGCCGCGCGCAGCGAGGCACTGCGCCTCGTCGCCGGTGAAGCCACCGCCCGCACCGCCGCGGATGCCCACTTGCAGGGCGAGCTGGCCGCTTTGCGCGGACTGGCCTCTCCCCTCCCCGCGGATTGCTCGGCGGGTCAGCTTCTGGTCGCCGACGGAGCCGGCGGTTTCGGGTGCGGAACACAGTGCAGCCCGCGCCACAGTGACTGCGACGGCCGCGCCGAGAACGCCTGCGAGACCGACGTGCTCGCGAGCATGGACCACTGCGGCGGCTGCGGCCTGTCCTGCTCGACCGAGAACCTCGAGGGCGGCGTCTGCGCGGCCGGGGTGTGTTCGGGCACCTGCCAGCCGGGGTTTGCGGACTGCAACGCAGACCTGCGGGCCGATGGCTGCGAGCGCATCGTGGTCGATGATCCGCTGAACTGCGGCGCCTGTGACCGCGCGTGCTCCGACAACGGGATTGCGCCGGTCTGCGAGGGCGCCGAGTGTGTCGGGACGTGTGTCGCCGGCCGCGCCGACTGTGACGGAGACAAACAGAGCAATGGCTGCGAGGGGGACCTCGCCTCCGATCCGCAGAACTGCGGCGGGTGCGGTCGCGTCTGCCCGCAGCTCCCCGGGGCGGCCGTGACCTGCGTGGAGGGCCGGTGCCAATCGGAGTGCCCCGCGGGCGACTGCAACGACGATCCGAGCGACGGCTGTCAGACGGACGTGAGCACCCTCGAACACTGCGGAGCGTGCAACGCACCGTGCTCGACGAACCATGTCGCCAACGCCGAGTGCGGCGCGACGTGCATCGCGAACATCTGTCTGCCGCCCCTCACCTGCCGCGGCACCTGCGAGGCCGGATACGCCAACTGCGACAACGACCTGCGCACGAACGGGTGCGAGGTGGATCTGCGCCGCGACGCCCGAAACTGCGGCGCCTGCGGCCGGGTGTGCGGCGCGGCCCAGTTCTGTGACCAGGGTGTCTGCACCGGGTTCCTCATCCAGCTCTGAGCGCGGGGCATGGGGGGCGATCGGGGGCCATCGCCCCGACCCCGTCACCCCGCGACGGGCCACACCGCCAGCCCGACCGCCCGCGCGGCCGTCGCCATCCGTGCGTCGAGCGTGGCGAGCGCCGCACCGACCCGCTGAGCGACGGCAAGGTGGAGCGCGTCCCCGGCTCGAAGGTTCTCGCTGTGCTCGATGAGTCGCGCCGCGGCGCGAAAGTCGATGGCTTCGAGCTCGATGACCCGGAGTTCGGTCGACGCGAACCGCTGAAACGCCTCCATCGCCTCGCCCCGCGTCGTGGGCGTGACCGCGCCGGTGCGAGCCTTGATGGCGCCGACGGAGGCCATCTCGGTCAGCGTCCAGGCCGAAATCAGCAATCCCTCGCCCGCGTGACGCCGCATCCCCGCGGCGACTGCCGCGGCCGTCGCTTCCCGGAAGAAGACGGCCGCCAGAACCGACGTGTCCAGGTAGGTCACAGAAGGTCTCGCGCCCGCATCTCCTCGACGGTCATCCCCGGCGCTTCGGACGCCCCGGCCACCAGCCAGGCGTCGAGCGCGGCCCAACCGAGCGGCGGAGCGTTCTCGACGATGGGGACCAACTTCGCGATGGCGCGCCCTCGCCGCGTGATCGTGACCTCGCGCCCCGTGACGACCTCGTCGAGAATCTCGGAGAGGTGTGCCTTCGTATCGGCGACCGTTCGGGTGCTCACTTCGTCCTCCATGTGGTCATCTGGATCAGCATTCTACGATACGGATGGTCATCCGGCAAACGGGCGAACGCGTTCCGCACACGGCGCGGGCGCTGCGCGTCCCCCGAGCCTTTACCCCCGCCCCACCCTCCCCTATCGTGACGACCATGCGCCGCGGGCTCCCCAGCCACATCACCCTGCGCCGGAATCCCGCCACCGGCCTCGAGTGCTGCCCGACGCTCGACGAGGCCGCGCGGCTGCCACCGGAGACGCTCGACGCAATTCACGCCTACCTCGACGAGCAGCTCGGGGCGCACCTCGAGATGCAGCCCCCGGAGGGCACCGAGCACAGCGGGGCCATCAGCGAGATTCAGGACCGCCTGCGGGGGCACTTCCAGCGGCTCGGCCGGGGCGTGTTCATCGCGCCGAACCTCGGCGTTCATTACCCCGATGCGCCCGCCTTCGCGCCCGATCTGCTCGCCGTGGTCGACGTCGCCCTGCACCATCGCTCGTGCTGGCGCGTCGACGTCGAACACCGCGGCATCGACTTCGCCCTCGAAGTGGTCGTCGACGGCGACGCGAACAAAGACCTGCGTCGCAACGTCGGCTTCTACGCGATCCTCGGGATCCCCGAGTACATGGTCTATCAGGTCCGCGACAAGGCCCTGCACGGTTGGCGCCTCGAGTCGTCGTCGGCCGAACGTTACACCCGCATCCTGCCGCAGTTCGGGCGCCTGCCCTCCCGCATCCTCGGGCTGGAGTTCGGGGTCGCCGAGGGCCGTTTGCGCTGCTGGCGCGACGGGGCGGAGCTGCCGCTCACCTCGGAGATCGTGGCTCTGCTCGGGCGTGTCGTCGACGAGAAAGAGGCCGTGAGCGCAGCGTTGGCCGCCCGCGCCGCCGCCGAAGCCGAGCGCCGCCGCGCCACCCTGCGCCGGTCGATCCTTCGCGCGTTGCACCTGCGGGGCCTCGAGGTGACGGAGGCACAACGGGCGGTGATCGAGGGCTGCGACGACGCGGACCAACTCGAAGGCTGGGATGAGCGTGTCGTCGACGTTGCGAGCGCCGCGGCACTGATCGGTGCAGAGCGCTGACCGCGACGGCCGAGGTGCCTGGCACCTGATCCTGACCGAGGTGCCTGGCACCTGATCCCGCAGCGCGGTCAGGGCTCGGCGTACAGGCGTGGTCGCGATCGGAGGCATCGAGCTTCGGGGCGACGCGAGGGTGCGGCGGGGGGGCGAAGGGTCCAACACCCCCACCAACGGCGCGCACCGCCTCCGAAACGTTCGTCGAACACCCGCGAGCGCCATTCGACAGGCGCAAACGTCCTGCAACGGCCTGGCAGGCCGTGACTGGCCGAGGTGCCTGGCACCTGGCCGAGGTGCCTGGCACCTGATCCGGGGACTCTCGGCTACCTCAAGCAGCAACAGGCGGCGTAGCCACGATCATCGGCCCGACTCGGCCGGCTACGGCGCCTCCTCGAAGACCTCCGGCAGCTCTCCCGGCGAGACCGGCATAAAGGGACCACTCGGGACGAAATCCCCATCACGATCCTCCGCGCATCCGCGACGAAGGGCCTTGATTTCATAGGATGATTTCTCCGAGGGAGGCCCTCCTCGGTAGGTGACTTCGACCTTGTAGTCGCTGTCTTCCTCCCCGTGGCAGCACCCCCTTTCGCCGATGTAGAAGCCCCTCAGTTGCCGTGCTACTCCGCGCTTGAAGCTCCAGATCCCAAGGGCGGTCCCTCCGCACTGCATAAAGTAGTTCTTGGTTATCAGTTCACCAACTCCGTCCCCGTCAAGATCCAGAACACCCACACAAGCCGAGTCCCTGTGAATTTCCTCCCGTGCGACGACTTTCTTGCCCCGTAGGACCACGGCGAACGTAGTCGGGGTCCCATTGAAGCCATCTTGGAGAACCACCATCTCAGAGGCCGCGGGCGCAGTAAACGCACCTGACGTCGAGCAGGTGGGGGACGTGTCAATGGAATAGCCCTGCCTCTTGAGCTCGCGGTGCACAACCCGCGCAGTTTCGAGCGGGACCTTGAGGCGAGGCGGCGCCGCTAAAGCAGTTAGGACGATGGGAACTTGCCTGTTGCCGACGGCGACGGAGGAGAGTGCTGGAATGCGGTTGCCGGGAGGCAGGTCCTCATCCGAGGGCGTCGGGCGAAGCGTGATCGGCTTGAGCAACCACACGACGACGGCCATTACCGTAGTTAGCAACGCCATGCTTCCCTCCGGGTCAACAGCTGGCACCGAGCGATGTTCACGCTGAAATGGTGCGGATTGTCTGCACGGGATCGGACCCTGTCAACGACGTTGAGACACAACTTCTTGGATATTAACGAACCCGCAAGAGCTTCGGATTGGCCGGGCGCAGGTGGGCGCGGGCCGCGCACGGTTTTCGCCGTGCACGAGCGTCGCGCGGCGCAACGGTTCTCGAGTGCGGCCCGGCCCCGCGGCCGATGAACGACCGGCCTCGAGGCGCGGTCGGGCGCGGTTCGGCGGGCCCCGCACCGCCTGGCGCGGTGCTCCGCGGTGGCCCGTCCGTGCGCTCCACGGCAGTCAGGAAGGGTGCCATAGCGACGGCCCACGTGAGGGTCCCGCACCGCCTGGGGCGGTGCTCCGCGGCGCTCCGGCGGATCGGCGAGTGGCGCAGGTCGCAGCAGGGGCGGCTCGACCACGGGCGCCGGGCGTGCTTCCGGGCCGGGGAAGTGCCACGGCCCGAGCGGAGGCATTCTTCCGGGCTGCGGACGGGGCTGACCGACGCCGGGGCCAACGCCCGGCATCATGGTTCGGGACGACGGCTCCACCGGCGGCGGCTCCCCGCCGTGGTCGTCGGCGTACGCCGCGGGCGCCACCCCGTCGAGAGCCGCGTCGGCGAAGGCCGACGCATCCAACCCCCAAGGATCCCATCGATTGATCGGGTCCCCGCCGACGTACGCGTAGAGGTTCCAGCCATCGACCTCGCCCATCGGATCCGGGGTGAGGAACTGCCCGAGCGCGGGCGAGTACCAGCGGAACCGCATGTACACGAGGCCGGTGGCCTCGGAGCGCCACGCCCCCGCGAACCCGAAGGGCATGTCGCCGGGGTGGGGGCAGCGGGTGCCGGGGTGTCCCGCCTCGCGGCAGGTCTCGGTGTCGTCGTCGGCCGGGTCGAGCGTCACGACGCGGCCCATCGGGGTGTAGTCCGCCCCGGCCAGCAGTGTGGTGCCCGAGGCATCGGACGCCACGGCCCCCACGACGCTGTTGCGGTGGTCGGTGATGGGCAGCACGGTCACGTCGCCGGCCGGGTGCGCAGACCGGTCGCGAAACGCGAGCAACTGGTCGAGCTCGCCCCAGACCGCATCCCACTTGGCGAGACCGGCGCCGTCGAAGGCGCCGACCATCTGCGCACCGTCCCACGCAAACCGCTGCGTCAGACCGTTCGCGTCATACGTCGCCGCGAGCCGCCCGAACGCGTCGTAGGCATAGCGCTCGACGATGTCGCCCGTGCCGACGTCCCGCACGGCCATCAGCCGTTCGTCGGGGTCGTACTCGAAAGCGTAACCCGGATTGGCCTCGA
>JAKLJY010000201.1 GCA_023150895.1 Myxococcota bacterium
CCCGTCGGGCCCGGCGCGGCGCCCGTCCCGCCCGAGCCGACGTCGCCGCCCGGGCCGCCTGCGCCACCGCCGCTGCCGCTCTCGCCGCCCGTCCCGCCCGTCGGTGCGCAGACCGCCGGGCACTCGACCGTGCGCAGCGAGTTGCCGAAGCCGTCCATCGAGCGCGTCGGGTTGGCCGGATCGGCCACCCAGCGGGCGCCGTCGAGCAGGAACTTGTAGGCGACGACGTCGCCGTGCGCGAGCGAGAGCGTGGTGGTGAACCGGCCTCCGGCGGCCGTCATCGGCCGGCCCGGCCCCCAATCGTCGAAGCTGCCGCGCAGCTCGCACGTCTGCGCGTCGGCCTGTCCGTAGGTGAACACGACGTCGCAGCGCGCCGGCACCTGCGGACGGCATGCGGGCGCGGCGGCGTCCGGGCCGCCGCCAATGGGGCCCTGCGATTCGCCGCCCACCGACGACTCCGCCAGGGTGCCGTCACCGCAGCCGGCCGAGAACACGACGACGACCGCGACGGCCGCGACGGCGTGGGCGACTGCGAGGCGGCCGAAGGAGGCCTTGGCGATCAACGAGGGGAATCGGAACGGACGAACAGGGGGGGCAGAGGCGGGGCGGAGCATGGGCAGTCTCCGGGGGCGCGGCCGGCGGCCGGCGGGGTTCAGAGCGCGGGCGGCTCGTCCGCATCGTCGTCGCCGAGGTCCGGACCGTCGGGCAGATCGGCCATCAGGCGGGCGACGGCCTCCTGATGCATGCGCTCCTCGTCGCGCAGCTCGAGGAAGAGCTCGCGGGCGCGATCGTCGGCGACCTGCGTCGCGGCGAGCTCGTAGAACTCGTAGGCGCGGCGCTCGGCGTTCAGGGCGACACCGTAGGCCTGCTTCGGCGACATGAAGACGCGGACCTCGCCGGCGTCCGGGGCCTCGATCTGCCAGAACATCAGGGGCGAGACCCGGCGGGGCGTCGTGCCGAAGAGCTCGGCGCGGCGCTCGGAGAGCTGTCTGGCGTGTTTGGCCTCGTTGCCCGCCATGCGCTCGAAGACGTCCGAGGCGTCGCCGGCGTAGCGGCCGCCCACCTGCCGGGCGAGCTCGGCGTAGCGTTCGCGGGCCTCTTCTTCGACCAGGATGGCCAGGTCGAGCGCATCACGAAGGTCGAGGGTCTGGAAGTCGAGCGAGCGGGGCATGCGTGATTCTCCGGAGGGTCGGGGCGGGTGAGCCAGGGCGCGGACCCCCATCGTCGGCGGGGCGGGGCCTGCGCGCAACGCAAAGTGGAGGCCGGCTTTACCGGCGTCAAGCGGGGCGGGGTCGGGCGCCGAGCCGAAAACACCTCAGTGGTCGTGCGCCGTCTCGCGCAGCAGGTGGTCGACCTCGGCCGGGGTGATCATGCGCGGGGCCCGGGGCGACGGTGCGGCCGAGGCGGCACGCCGCGCTTCGAAGGGCAGGCGCGCGGCGGCGGCCAGGGGCGGGTGGTCGTACCCGCCGCCGTCCGTGTCCACGAAGATGGGGTTGGCGAACGCCATGGGCCGCGCCGAGCGGCTGTGCTGCACGGGGAACATCGAGCCGCCCTCCCCCCGGTGGCGGACCACGACGACCAGGTACGCGTCGGTGTCGGCCGGCGGCTGGTACTCGACCTCCACCGTGCGCACGAAGTGGCGATGGCGCTCCGTGCCCACCGCCGCCTCGCGCAGATCGGCCTCCTCCAAGGGGATGGGCCACGTCGCCGTCGGCGGCAGGGGCTCTTCGTCGTAGGCGCCCGGCCCGTGGTCGAGGTCGTCGGTCACGTTGGCGTAGAGCTCGAGGGTGTCGATCCGCATCCACTCGGGCAGGTCGACCGTCACCGAGAGCGTGACGGGGACGCCGCCCGGGGCCGGGAGCACCTGACCGAGCCCCGCTCGCGTGCCGTCCGGGGTGCGGGCTTCGACCCGCAGAAAGGGTCCCGTGCTGCCCACGAGGGCGCCGTCGTTGACGCGCTCGGCGAAGTGGGCCGTGTCGAAGGTCGCAATCGACGCCCGTGCGGGGTCGAGGAAGACGTGGCTGCGGGGCCCGCCGGCCTGACTCGACAGGCGCTTGTGCGTGTCGCTGACCGCCGTGGCCGTGGGCGAGAAGCCCCGCCCGATCATGGCCAGCCACCAGCGGAGGATGCCGTTGAACTTGGCCTGGGAGTAGCCGTTGAGCAGCTCGATGGCCGTGAAACGCTCGTCGAAGAGCCCCGTGTCGCCGGTGACGGGTTCCGGCGTCATGGCGGGCATGCGGAAGGCCGCCGGATCGGCATGACTCGTGCCCCGCAACGGGTCGAGCCGCAACGCCCGGAAGTAGCCGCTCTCCGGGTGGTTGACCTGGATGACCTGCGTCCCGGGGAAGGCCTCGTAGTAGTCGAAGATCTCCGCCGGCGTGCGCCCGGGGCCCGCGCCGCCCGCCCAATCGAACGCCCCGCCGTTGGGACTGTCGTCGCGCACGAGGGGGAAGCCGTTGTAGTGCCCATAGTCGAAGGTGGTCAGCTCCAGACCGATGACGCTCGCGAGCTCGGCGCCGGCGTCCTGCGCGGCGATGACCGGGGCATAGTCGGTGATGACGTCGTGATCCGTGCTGACGATCACGTCCACGCCCTCGGCCAGGAAGGTCCGCACGCGGTCCTCGAGCGAGACGGGGCTGTCCGGCGAGGGTACGGCGTGCACGTGGAAGTCGCCCGAGAGCGTGCCGGCGTCGTCGACGACCTGCGCGATCTCGGCCGTCAGCGCGACCTCGCCGCCGTCGGTGACCGTCACCGCGCGCCCGCCCGCGGGGTCGACCACGGCCCCCGGTGGCCAGACGGACCACTCCGGGCCGCGGCTGACGACGACGCGGTACTCGCCCGCCGCGAGGGGGATGTCCGCCTCGCCGGCGGCCCCGACGAAGACCGTCGCCGCGCTGCCGTCCACCGGCCCGTCGAAGGTCACGTCCCGGTCGTTGGCGATGGGCTGGTCGCGGCAGGGGCCCTCGCACAGCACGGTCACCTTGCCCGGCGTCGGGCGTCCGTCGGGGCGGCGCAGCGACACTTGCAGGCGCCCGCCCATCGGCAGGCCGACGTCCGCCGTGGCGGTCTCGCCGGCCCCGATCCGCCCGGCCGCGGTCGAGCCGAGCCGGCCCGGCGCGTACGCCCGGACGACGTATTCGGACCCGGCGGGGACGCGCATCGCATAGGCACCGTCCGGCCCGCTCAGCGCCTGATTCATCGTGCGTCCGAACGCGTCCACGGCGCTGACGCGGGCGCCTTCGACGACCGCCCCGTCGGCCCGGCGGACGAGCCCCCGGATCGTGCCCGTCGTCAGGCCGGCGTCGACCCACGCCGAGTCGAGCATGTCGCTCAGCGCCCCCCCGCCGACGTACTGCGTGTGGACCCGGACGTCCTGCGCGCCGGGCTCGAGGTGCAGCAGGCCCGGCATGGTGGGGATGGTCGCCGGAGGCGGCAGCAGGCTGGGGATGAGCGTCTCGCGCCCGAGAATCGAGACGGCGACCCCGGCGATGGTGACGTTGAAACCGGCGCGGGGCAGGCCCTCGGTGGGGGCGAGGGTGGGGTCCGGCTCCGGCAGGTAGGCGTGACTCCCGCGCTCGCCCCGGAAGGCGAGCAGGGTCAACGGCTCTCCGCTGATGGTCTCGGGCGAGAGGTCCCGGTAACCGAAGCCGCGCCGACTGCCCGTGGGGCTGAAGAACTCGACGCTGCCGCCCGAGTCGATGAAGAAGCCGACCGGGGCGTGCACCGCCGTCGCGCCGTCGTTGCGGAACGCCGTGACGACCCGGACGCCCTGATCCCCCGGGCGCAGGATGAAGTACTGCGTGATGGTGAGCGCCGGCGGCGTTTCCGTCGGCCACGGGATGCGCAGCGCCGCCCCCGGCAGGAAGCCCTCGATCATGCCCTGCAGGTGGATGAAGTCGAGGAGCTCGACGTGACCCGTGACGGCGAGCACCGCCGCGCCGCCCTCGGCCGCCGAGCCGTCGAAGAGGACCTCGTAGGTGTCCGGGGCGAACGTCTGCGCGACGTTGAGGAAGAGGCAGCCCTCGCCCACGACGTCTTCACCTGCGGGGCCGTCGGCGCCGTCGGGGCGGCGGACCGCCGCGTCGATGACGTTGCCGCCCCAGGGGCACGGGCCGATGAGGCGCGCCGCGCGCTCGATTACGAAGCGGACGCGCTCGTTCTCCAGCACCCAGTCGCCGGGGCGTCCCTGCGCGGCGGCGCCCGTTGCCAGGTCACCCGGGCCGGCCGCCACCCGCACCGTCGCACGACCCGCCTGGGGCTCACCGGGGCGGGCCGTCAGGTAGGGGCTCAGGTCCACGTCGACGCGCTCGCCCGTCGGCCCGGGCGGGGTCGCGTCGGGGCCCGTTGCGTCCGGGTTGCGGGCGTCGGGCGTTTCGACGGGACCGGTGTCGGCCGGGGGCGCGATGGCGCCATCGGGTCCGGGGGCCGGCGGTCCGTCGACGGGCGCGCGGGCGTCGAGGTCCGCGTCGGCCCGGCTCGCGGCGCCCGGACCGTCGACGCCGTCGACGCAGGCGGCGAGGCACAGGGCGAGCACGGTCTTGAGAATCGCTGTCGAGTGGCGGTGCGCGTCCATGGGCTCCCCGGGGGGTCCGTTGACCCGGTCGTGTCACCGGCACGATACAGAAACGACACGGCGGAGTTCACTTTACCGACGGGGCGTCTCGGCTTAGTGGTTCCGGCATGAACACCCTCGTTGCCCCTCCCGGGCGAGCCGCCGGCCGCGCCCGACGCTTGTGTCCGCTCGTTTTCGCGCTCGCCGGCGCGCTCGCGGCCTGCGGCGAGTCCGCCGGGTCTGCCGGCTCTGCCGGGTCTGCCGGCTCTGCCGGGTCTGCCGGCTCTGCCGACGACGCGGGGCCCGCGCCACAGGCCGACGCCCGACCGACGCCCGAGGGCGACGCGTCCGCCGGGCCCGAGGGCGACGCGCGCCCCCCCGCGCCGGATGCCGGCGTCTCGCCCGGGGACGCCCGACCGGACGCCCGCGAACCGCCCGGGGACGCGGTCGTGCCCGAAGACCCCGACGCCGGTGCAGAACCCGACGCGGTCGTGCCCGATGACCCCGACGCCGGGTTCGTCGGCACGGCCTGTACGGTGGACGGGGTCGACGGCCTCTGTCTCGCCACCGCGGACTGCCCGGCGGATCACCACCCCACCCCCGGCTTCTGCCCGGGTCCGGCGGACATCCAGTGCTGCACGGCCGGTCCGCCGCCCCCTCCGGGCGTCTGCGACGCCGACGTCCTCGTGCGACCCGCGGCGCTGCCCGCCGAGGCGCCCGGCGATCCGGGCTGCCCCGCCGGCATGGGTCGGGTCGAGGCCTTCTGCGTCGACCGCTACGAGGCCGCGCTCGTCGAGCGGACCGACGCCGGCGAGGTGCCGTGGTCGCCCTACCACAACCCGGGCGCGCGCGCCGTGCGGGCGGTCTCCGTGGCGGGCGTCGTGCCGCAGGGGTACATCGACGGCGACCGCGCGGGTGCCGCCTGTGCCGCCTCGGGCAAGCGCCTGTGTACGGACGCCGAGTGGCTGCGCGCCTGCCAGGGACCCGACGGGCTGACCTACCCGTACGGCGCGGCGCGCATGCCGGGCACGTGCAACGACGCCCGCGCCGCGCACCCGGCCATCGAGCTCTTCCCCGACGATCCCACGCCGTTCGACCGCCTGCAGGACGCCTGTCTGAATCAGCTCCCCGAAAGTCTCGCGAGCGCCGGCGCCCACCCGGGCTGCGTCAGCGCGGAGGGCCTCTTCGACCTGATGGGCAACCTGCACGAGTGGACGGCGGACCCTGCGGGCACCTTCCGGGGGGGCTTCTTCGTCGACACCGCGATCAACGGCAACGGGTGTCTGTACCGCACGACGGCCCACGACACCGCCCATTGGGATTACTCCACCGGCTTCCGCTGCTGCGCGGACGCCCTCCCATAGGAGCGTGTCTTGGTAACCACTCCCGTCGCCCGTTTCGTGTCTGCCGGCCGTTCCCGGCGTTGCTCAACCTTGCAATACTTCCAAGTATTGGCGCGGTTTCGCGCCTTGGGCTCGACCGACACCCACTTCTCGGCCTCGGTCCGGGTTACCAGAACACGCTCCTAGAAAGCGAGGCACCCGCCCATGTCCACCCAACGCATCTCCCCCGCCCTCTGGTTCGATGGCAACGCCGAGGAGGCCCTGGCGTTCTACCGCGAGGTCTTCCCGGACTTCCGGGTGGTCCGCGAATGGCGGTGGACGAAGGCCGGCCCCGGCCCCGAGGGCGGCCTGATCAGCGCCGCGTTCGAGCTGCGCGGGACGCAGTTCGTCGCCATCAACGGCGGGCCGCAGTACCGCTTCACCCCCGCGCTCTCGCTCACGATTCACTGCGAGACGCAGGCGGAGGTCGACCACTTCTGGGACGCGCTCGTGGCCGGCGGCGAGGCGATGCCCTGCGGCTGGCTGACGGATCGGTTCGGCGTGACGTGGCAGATCGTGCCCGACGCGCTGCTCGAGTGGCTCGGCGACGCCGATCACGACCGCGTCGCGCGGGTCACCGGGGTGATGCTGGGCATGGGGCGTCTGGAAATCGAACCGCTGCGCAGGGCGTTTGTCGGCGAGTGACGCCCCTCGCACGGGTTTGACCGGGCAGAAGTAATCAGTTACTTTCTTCGGGTATGAGCGAGCGTCGTCAGCCCACCGAAGTCCGCCGCGCCGAGTTGACGGACGCCGCCCTGCGGATCATCGCCGAGCGGGGCATCGCCGCGCTGAGCACGCGCACGCTGGCCGCCGAGGTCGGGCTGACGAGCGGCGCGCTCTTCCGGCACTTCCCGACGCTCGACGCGTTGCTCGACTCCGTGGTGACCCGCGTGGAGACGGTGCTCGAGGCCACCTACCCGCCGGCGGACGTGCCCGCGGCCGAGCGCCTCGCCCGCTTCGTCGAGGCCCGCAGCGCCGCCGTCGGGGAGCGCATCGGCATTCTGCGGCTGATGCACTCGGAGCAGTTCCGCCTGGCGCTGCCCGCCGATGGCGCCGCCCGCCTCGCGGCCTGCGTGCGCCGCACCCGCGCCTACGTCACGGCCTGCCTCGCGGAGGGTCAGGCGCAGGGTGCGTTTCGCACCGACGTCGCCCCGGAGGCCCTGACCCCCATCGTCGTCGGCACGGTGCAGGTGCTCGCGCAGGGGCAGGCGGCCCAACCCGTCGCGCTCCCCGTCGATGCCCGGACCGTCCGGGAAGCTCTGAAGTTGCTCCTCGCGCCGCCGTCGGCGCCCCCAAACCGAGGTCTGTCATGAACACCCGCCTTGCCGGTCGTCCGTTCGCCCCGCTGGCCACCCTCGCCGTGCTCGCCGCGCTCGCGAGTCCCGCCGTCGCCTGCCCCACCCACCACGTCGAGGTCGGCGCCGCCACGGCAAAAAGCGACCGCCCCGTTTCCGCGCGCGAGGTGCTCGACACCCCGTTCGTAAAACTCGTCGAGATCACGATGAAACCCGGCGCGGTGCTCTCGGACCACGCCGTCGACCAGGCCATCACCGTGCAGGCCACCCGTGGCAGTGCCACGCTGAAGGTCGGCGACGTGACCGAGAAGCTCACGCCCGGGGCCGTGGTGCTGGTGGCGCCGGGCATGAAACACGCCGTCACCGCGGGCGACGCCGAGACCGTGGTGCTGCTGCACCTTTTGCCCCTGCCCGGCGGCGCCCCGGCGGCCGGCTCGGCGCCGGCACCCGCTCACAAACACTGAGCGGGCCGGCGGGTCTGTCACCGGGGGTGTCCCAGGGGTGTCACAGGGGCATTCCCGGTGTGTCTCGGCGGGTCGCACGCCGCAAACCCGCAGAACGGGCGGGGTAGAGTGTTGGCATGTGTCTCGCAATGTCGGGTGGGCGTCGAGAGACGACCCCCAACACACGGAGACGAACCATGCCGAACACGAACCGCAGCCGCCTCACCGCCCGCTTCACCCTCGCCGCCCTGTCCGCCGTCGCCCTCGGGTGCGAAGGGTCGCCGGACGCCCCGTACGAAGAGATCGACACAGTCGAAGTCACCGAAACGGCCGAGAGCGGCATCCGCGGCTTCTCGCTGCGCGACCCGCTGCGCGGCCTCGTGAAGGTGACCGTCACGGGTCAGGCGGACACGCACACCGGCCTGCAGCTCGGGCCGGACGTCGTCATCACCAGCAACCGCTGGATCGGACACGCCACGGCGCCGGCCAACGTGCGCGTCGCGGCGATGCCGGGCACGGCCGGCGCGCAGTCGACCCTCGCCGCGGGGGTGAACGCGTCGGACTTCTTCCCGGCGGCCATCGTGCACCACGCCGACTTCGCGGCGAACAATACCCAGGCCTATCCCATCGACGAGCGGGACGCCGCGGCGTTGGCCAACCAGGTCGTGCGCTGTTACGAGTACGTCGGCGACCGGCTGAACTACGCCGACATGCGCCTCGGACCCGCCAACGCGGACGGGACGATCAACATGAGCTCGGCCTTTCAGACGGGAGACACCGTCGAGGACGCCGACGGCGGCGCGCCCTGCCTCGACACCAACCGCTGGACGGCCGTCGGCATGGTCAGGCGCGCGGTCAACGGGACGGTGCAACTCCAGCGGTATGCGCCGATGCGACCGTGGCTCGACGGGCAGCGAAACGTGGCCGCGATGCGCAACGATGCCCGCAACGCCCGGGCGTCGTTCTACACGCTCGCCCCGAACGGAACGCGCATGTGTCTCGACATCCCGTTCGGCAGCCCGTTCGACGGCGAGACCCCCACCGTCTACCCCTGCCACTACGGCCCGGCGCAGCGTTTCTGGCTCGACCTGAGCGTCGATCCCAATCGGGTGCGCCTCGTCTCGGACGCCAGCGGCCGCTGCCTGGACATGCCCTCGGGCTCGACGGTCTCCGGCACGAACTACCAGCAGTTCGGATGCCACCTCGGGTTCAACCAGCGGTTCACCTACACCCTCTGGAACGACGCGGCCGGCGGGGTGAAGATCGCGGCCACCCACGCCCCCGGGCAGTCGCTCTGCCTGAGCGTCGAGGGGGGCCCCACCGCCGTCTCGCACGCGGTCGAACAGCGCACCTGTACGGGCTCGGCCGACCAGCGGTGGTTCCCGCGCTGGGTCCCGTAAGGGTCCGAACGACAAAAGCGAAGAAAATCCGAACGACCGTGTCGTGCGTCCCGTCCGGGCGTCGCCTCTCCAGGCAGACCCCCCACGGAGCCGAACGATGCGAACCGCCGCCCTGCTCGCCCTCACTGCCCTCCTCGCCCCGATCGTGGTCGCCTGCGCGCCCGGTGAGGACGATCCCCCCTCGCCGGACCGTGCGTCCGGATTCCTCGAACTCCCCCTGGTCACCACGCTCGCCGACGGCACGCCCGTCCGCCTCCGCGGCGCGGCGTTGCACCTCGTGACGGCCGACGACGCCGTGCCGGTGCTGGCCGATGCCCACGCCGGGCTGTTCTCGCTCGAGCTGCCCGTGGACCTCTCCCGGGTCGAGCTGACCGGCCCGTGGCAGCTCGAGATCGAGCGCGACGGGACGTGGCAGCCCCTCGCGGCACGCCTCGTCACGTCACCCGTGGTCGACGCCCCGGCGCTGACCGAGGGCGACGTCGTCGAGATCGGCTTCGCCTTCGAGACCGCGCACGGGCCCGTGACCCTGGGCGCCCTTCGCTGACCGAAAACCCGTTTCGAACACCCCCATTCAGGAGACTCACCGTGAACATCACTCGTCGCCTCATCGGCTCCTTCTGCACCGCGCTCGCCCTCACCGTCGCCGCCGGCGCCGCCCAGGCGGACCCCGGCGCCGGCCTCATCTGCCCGCCGTGGGGCTTCGCCAACGGCACCAACTACGCCACGAACCCGAGCTTCGAGACGCTGGGGCCCGCCGGCTCGCCCGTGAACTGGCAGAACGGGCAGGCCGTGCCCGCGCCCGCCGCCGCCCAGGGGTGGTTCATGCACTCCAGCAACGCCGGGGCGGCCGTCATGAGCGAACTCGTCCCGACCAACGTGCCCCAGAACGGCGGCGCGCGCATGCTGCACTTCGTCGCCGGCGGCAACGAAGGCGGGGTGTATCAGACCCTCGCGAACCCGCCCGCCAAGATGATGTTCTCGGTCTGGGTCAAGGTGCGGCGCGGCAAGGTCGGCATCCAGCCGCACGGCGGCAACATGGGCCCCGCGGCGTTCAGCACCAAGGTCGGCGAGTGGGAGCAGCTGCGCGTCTGCACCGACGGCAGCGTGCCGACCAACATGCTGGTCATCTACAACCAGGACCCCGCCGGCGGCGAGTTCTGGGTCGACCGGGTCGAGGCCCGGGCGCTGCCCTGAGCGGGCGGGCTCACTCGCAGACGAAGCCGTCCGCCGTCGGGGCGCAGCCCACGGCCGTGACGCAGAGGCTCTCCACTTCGTAGGGGTCACACGCCTCGCCGCGCTGGCGATACACGACGGCCGGGAACGCGTCGACTGAACCGAACCCCGTGAGGGACCACGCGTCCCGTACGACGCACTCCAGGCGCTCGGCCCGCGGCAGCCAGTCGGTGCTGCCCTCGGCCCGCGCGGAAAAGGTGGTCCGGCCGGAGAGGGCGACGTCCACGAACCCGACACCGCCGATGGTCCGGTCGCCGAACCGGTCGACGCCGTAACAGTCGATGAAGTCGACGTCGGCGTCCGCGTCTCGACCGTCGACCCGGAGGAGGAGCCGGTCTTCGTCGATGGTCGCCACGACGGCGTCGATGATCGGCGGCGACGGGGGCACGCACCGCGGGCGAGCGTTCACCCCGTCGTCATGGCAACGATGACCCGCGACGCAGGCCGACGAACCGAAGTCCGGATCGCACGGTTCGTCGGCCGCCGCCGGCACCGGGGCCGGCACGAGCCGGACGACGACGGACTCGCTTTCGTTCATCGCCGAGTCTCGAAAGGACACCCGGACGGCGTCCGCACCGCCGAGCTCTACAGCCAAGACGGACGAGAACGTGCGAGCGGGCGGCGCGTGGCCGTTCACGGCGCGGATCTCCCGGCCGAGGCTCACGCCGCGGAGGAAGCGCTCCGCGAGCGCCACGGGCACGTCCCCGTTGGGATCCTCACCCGCGACCCGAAGTTGGATGAAATCGCTTGGGGGCTCGCCGACCGGCCAGCCCTCCACGTCGCCGACGATGGCCGGCGGCGCGTCGGTGTCCGCCCGCAGGACGTGCAGGTCGTAGGCCGTGTTCGGGAGCCTTTCGTGAAGGACGAGCGTCAGCTCGCTGCCGGCCAGCAGGGGGCCGGTGACCAGCCCCGGATCGCGGTTGTGGTCGGTCTCGAAGTCGGCGGACGCGGCCGCGCGCTCGGTGGCCGGATCGGCGCACGACGCGCGCAGGGAGAGCCGAAGCGATCCGCGGCGGCCATCCTGCGGCCAGGGCAGGAACGAGTAGACGCCGTCGGCGGGCACCGTGAACGTCAGCGCCCGCAGGAATTGGTCCCGCGCGGGATCGGGCCGGTGCCGCACCGTGAACGCGATCGGCACGCGCCACGCGTCGACGCGCTCCGCGCAGGGCAACACCAGGCGCTCGTCGAGCACCCCGCCGCAGTCCAGCGCCGGATCGGCCTCGAGCCGGGCGGCGGGCGCGGGACAGGCGGGCGGACCGGCATCCGCGACCACGGCGTCGGCGGGGGCGGCGGCGTCGGGCGAGCCCGCGTCGCCCGCGGCGGCGGTGGCATCCGGCGGCGCCACGCCCTGATCTTCGTTCGCGCCCTGGTCCGCGGCCACGCCCTGGTCCGCAGCCACGCCCTGGTCTGCTGCCGGGCGGGCGTCCAGTGTCGGGCGCCCCCCATCGACCGGCGTCGCTCCGATGTCGGACGCGCGCGCGTCCCCCGCCGTCGCCGTCCCGCCCGAGCCCCCGGCCCCTCCGGGCGATGCGTCTGCCACCTGCCCGCCGGCCGGCGCGGCGCGCGCGTCCGCGTCCGACTCCGAAGCCGCACCGCAGGCTGCCGTCACCGCGACGATCACACACGACCACGAGTACTTCATCTCCCCCTCCTCTGCCGGCCGGCGGCGGTCGAAGAACGCCACCGAACGGCATCCCGCTGCCGGTCGACTCTCCCCGGCCGACTCTACCGCGGGGCCGCCGCCGCCGCGAGAATGAAGACTCACCCGCTCCCCGCGCAGGAACGGCCGCTCCGGACTATGCCCGACACAACGATCCGGAGCGTGTCGTGATGAACCTGAAGTCGAGTCTGAGCGCGCTGTGCGCGGTGCTGGGAGCTTGTCGCCGTAACCGATGCCGATGCGAGGGCGCTCGGGTCGAGGCGACCGCCGAGCGCGCCTGGAACGACCGACCGAGCGCTACCCGTAGGTAGCGCGACCGAGGGAGTGAAGCCGAAAGCCGGCGGGCGGCCGACACGGGCG
>JAKLJY010000202.1 GCA_023150895.1 Myxococcota bacterium
CGCTGTCGGCGTCGTTGGGGTCCGTCCCGATCGCGGGCTCGTCCAGGTCCGGGATGCCATCGCCGTCCGTGTCCTGCCCGGCCGGCACGTCGTCCGCGCCGACGTTGGGGTCGCGCTCGCCGGCATCGACGCGGCCGTTGCCGTTCGCGTCCTCGACGCCGTCGTTCACCGTGCCGTCGTCCGTGTCGGGATCGAGGGGGTTGGTGGTCGTGGCCGGGTCGGCGTCGGGCACGAAGTTGCCGGCGCCCGGATCCGTGTCTTCGTTCGGCGCGATGACACCGAGTTCGGTGCCATCGAGCAGACCGTCGTCGTCGCTGTCGGGGTCGAGGGCGTTGATGTCGCCGTCGCCGTCGGCGTCGCCCGCCGGGTTGGGCTCGGCGCCGTCGATGACCCCGTCGTCGTCGCTGTCGGCGTCGTTGGGATCCGTCCCGATGTCGTCTTCCTGATCATCGGAGAGGCCGTCGCCGTCCGAGTCGTCGTCGGGCGAGAGCACGTCGTCGGCGGGGTCGTTGGGGTTCCGCTCGCCGGCGTCGATGCGGCCATTGCGATTCAGGTCCTCGATGCCATCGGAGACCGAGCCGTCGTCGGTATCCGGATCGAGGGGGTTGGTGGTCGTGGCCGGATCGGCGTCGGGGATGAACGCCCCCGCAAGCGGATCCGTATCGGGCCCCGCCACGTCGACACCCGACTCGGTGCCGTCGAACAGACCATCGCCGTCACTGTCGGGGTCGAGGGCGTTGATGCGGCCATCGCCGTCGGCGTCCTCCCCGGGCGACGGCTCCTGCCCGTCGTTCACCCCGTCGTCGTCCGTGTCCGCGTCCTGCGGATCCGTGCCGAGGGTGCAGCCCTCGAAGACGTCGGTCAGACCGTCGCCGTCGGTGTCATCGCCCGGCCGAACCACGTCGAGGAGGAACGTGTCGCGCTCCGAGATGCGGGAGAAGACGTAGGTGTCCGTGACCTCGTTGCCGCCGCGGCGGGCGTCGTTGGCGAAGTTGCCCCAGGCGCGGGCGCTGACGTTCGGCACGGCCACGGCGTTGCGGGCGCCCGAGAGCACGCCCTGCGGCCCGGACTGACCGAGACCCTGCTGCCCGTTGGGCATGGCGACGTCCGGGTCCTGCAAAAGCGAGTCGTCCCAGAACATCGCGAGGGGACGCGCGCCGCCGCCGACCTCGAGGGACTCGTAGATGCGGATGCCCGGGTAGGCCGTCTCGATGTCCTGTCCGAGGAAGTGCAGCTCGCCCGTAGTGATGAACGCCTCGCAGGCATACCGGCCGACGGCCACCGGGGCGCCGTCGTTGCCCGCGCCGTTCCACGGCACGACGTTGCGGCCGGGGACGGTGGTCCCAATCAGCAGGAGGTCGTCCGGATCGGTGATGTCCGGGCGCCCGTTGCCGTCCGTGTCGCAGACGATGCGGTAGCGGGCCTCGGCGTTGGTCTCGAACTCGAAGAAGCCGCCCACTCCGGCCTGCGCCTGGAGGCAGGACTCGGCGTCCGGCTGGTCGAGGCCGCGCCGGAAGCGGAACGCGGTGAGTGTCGGGTCGAGCAGGCCGCCGGCCCGGATGGCGGGGGGGGCGAGATACAGCGGGAACACGGGGGTGTACCCGGTGTTCTCCGGGCCCGAGCGGCCGTCGATGCGGCCGTCGATGCCCGTGTTGTTCATACCGATGCGGTGGAAGTTGCCGTTGACCCCGGAGAACTGGACCTCGACCACCGCGTCCGTGTCCGGCGCGCCGCCGGGCACGAGCGCAAAAAAGCTCGTGTCGAGCGCAAAGGCCGGGCCGCGGTCGCCGGTGATGATGTTCCACTGCCGGGCGTAGAGGCGGCCTTGGCCACCGCCCACGGGGTTGCCGCCGCCGTCGGTCACGGAGACGTCCCAATCCGCCGCGCCGCCCGCGCCCTGGGCCTCGGACAGCGTGAGCTGGTAGGCCCCCGGACCGAACGCCGACAGGTCGCCCGTGCGCTCGCCCGAGGCGAGCACCGCGACCGGCGTGGCGCCGTCGGGTGCGACGATCGTCACGGTGCCGCCGCCGCGCCAGGCGATGCGCTCGGTGGCCGCGTCGAGGACGTCGACGCGCAGCGCGGTATCGGGCTGCACCCGGCCGTTGATGCCGAGCTGGGCGGACCCTTCGGCCCAGGCTGCGCCGGCGGGCGCCAGGGTGACCACGACCGCCAACGTGCGGGCGAATCGTCGTTGTCGAGAAGTTGGCATACGCATCGAAGCCTCCTCCGGGATCGGGAAAAGCGAGCTGACCGCGCTCGGCGTACATGAATCGAGTGGAAAACCTGGCGGCACGATAATTCGGGAGTGCTCCGGCTCCAAATTTCCACATTGCCTGCAACCCTCTACCGACCCCGGAGATACCCCAGACCGACCGCCCGGTCGGCCAACCGGAGGACGATTCCGGTCGCCGGCCTTGACGCCACCGAGTTGCATGTTTATCCATGCCCCGAGTGCACTTCCCCCCGACGAGCGTGCGGTCCGCCGCCATCGACACCCCGACCCGCGGGCCCTTCGTCCGCCTCGCGGTGGCGCTGCTGTTCATCGCGGCGCAGGTCCTCGGCCTCGTCCACCTCGCCCATGTCCGCCACACGCCTTGCGTCGAGCACGGCGGCATGCGGCACGTCGAGGGCGGACACGGGGGGCACGCGTCCCTCGCGCCGGGCGCTTTCGTGTTCGACGCGCCCGACGCGACCCCGCAGGCCGGACGCTCCGCCAGCGAGGGCGATCACGGGCACGAGGACTGCGACACCTGCGCCCGGGAACGTGAACCCGGTCTGCCCGCCACCGTCGTCGAACTTCGCGCGCCCGTCCGCACGACGACCGGTGTCGCGCGACGGGTCGGCCCCGGCCGGACCGCCGTCGATCAGGCGGGGCGCTGGCGCCTCGCGCCCAAGCAGGGGCCGCCCGCACTCGGTTGACGGTCGACTTCGCTGCCGGACCCGCGCTCTTTCGCGCCCGGTCCGGCGTGTTTTCGCCTTCAATCGGGAGTTTCCATGTTTTCCCTCCGCGTCCGGGGGCGAGGGCGCACGTCCGCGTTGGGCGTGCTTTGCCTCTCGTCGCCGGCCTGGGCCGCCGATGCACCCGCGTCGGCGCCCGCCGCGCCGGTCTCCGCCGATGCGCCCGCCCCCACGAGCGACGCCCCCCCGCCGGCGCCCCCCGCCGCGGCGCCCGTCTCCGAGGCCGAAATGCGCGCGCTCACCGAGGCCCTCGGGGCCGATGCACAGGCCGTGCAGGCCGGATCGGCACCGGCCCCCGCGGCGGCCTCCGGTGGCGCGAAGCCCGCTGCGCCGGCCGCCGCGGGCAATACCGGCGGCCTCGACCTCGCCCTGATTCTCGACGTCGCCGGCGCCTGGTTCAGCGACGACGAGCCCCTTCAGGCCGGCGGTCACGACCCCAATCACACCGGGTTCACGTTTCAGCAGCTCGAGCTCTCCGCCGGCGCCACCGTCGATCCCTTCTTCCGGTTCGACACGAACATCGTCTTCGGCCTCTTCGGGGTCGAGGTCGAGGAGGCCTACGGCAGCACGCTGGCGCTGCCGGGCAACCTGCAGGTGCGCGCCGGGCAGTTCCTGACCCGGTTCGGGCGCCTGAACGGCACGCACCCGCACGCCTGGTCGTTTGCCGATCAGCCGCTGGTCAACGGCCGGTACTTCGGCAGCGAGGGCAGCCGCGGCCTCGGGGCCGAGCTCTCCTGGCTTTCGCCTTTGCCGTGGTACGTCGAGCTCGTCGGCTCGGCCACGGAAGCGGCGGGCGAGTGTTGCGCCCGCAGCTTCTACGGGGGCGACGACCTCGGCGTCGACGGCGTGGGGGACCTCCTCTACACGACGGCGCTCAAGCAGTTCTTCCCGTTCACCGGCTCGGCGTCGCTCCTGTGGGGGCTGTCGGCGCAGTTCGGGCCGAATGCGAGCGGCAACGGCAATCGCACGGAAATCTACGGCACGGATTTGTATTTGCGTTTCCGGCCGGTGGACTCCAGCGAGCGGCGTGCGTTCTCGTGGCAGACGGAGGTCATGCACCGTCGCCGGCAGGTGCCGCACGACGTTCTGACCGATCTCGGCGGGTACACGCAGGTCGTGGCGAACTGGTCGCCCGACTGGGAGACGGGCCTCCGCGCGGAGCGTGTCCTGCCCCTCGACGGCGACGACCCCGAGCTGGCCGAGCCGGAGGCGAAGTACGCCGCGGCCGTCACCTGGCACCCCTCGCACTTCTCCCGGCTGCGGCTGCAGACGTCCGTGGCCGACCGGGGGGGCGCGTCGGACCTCGTCTACGGCGCGCTGCTCGCCCTGGAACTCGTGACGGGCACCCATGGCGCCCATGCGTTCTGAGCGCGCTCTCCCACTCTCTCGAAAGGACCCCACGATATGAGCTTCACCGGAGTCATCGTCCTCGCCCTGCTCGGCGTGCTGGCCTCGGTCGGGGACGCGAAAGCCAAGGTCCGCGTCGCGGCCACGACGGGCACGCTGGCCGCGATCGCCGGCGACGTCGGCGGCGAGCTCGTCGAGGTCACCGCACTGTCGGCCCCGACGGAGGACCCCCACTACGTCGACGCGCGGCCGAACCTCGTCCTGACCCTGAATCACACGGACCTGCTCGTCGCGACCGGCCTCGAACTCGAGGTGGGCTGGTTGCCCAACCTGCAGAAGTCGGCGCGCAACCCGGAGATCGGACCGGGCGGGCGCGGTTACTACGAAGCGCATACGGCGCTCTCGCACCTCGCCGAGGTGGCGACGGGCCGCGTCGACCGCGCGCAGGGCGACATTCACGCCGGCGGCAACCCGCATTATCTCTACGATCCGCGCGCGGGGGCGGAGGTGGCCATCGGCCTCGGCACCAAGCTCGCCGAGCTCGACCCCGCGAACGCGGCCACCTACGTCACCCGGGCGCAGAGCGTCGCGGCGAAGTACCGGTCCGTCGGCGAGACGCAGCGCGCGCGCTTCGCCGCCCTCTCGGCCGAGCAGCGCCGCGTCGTCAGCTACCACGCCTCCTGGCCCTACCTGCTCGACTGGCTCGCGCTGGAGCAGGTCGAGACCGTCGAGCCGAAGCCGGGCATCGCCCCGAGCCCGGCCCACGTCGCCACCGTATTGCAGCGCATGCGGGCGACGGGGGCGAAGGCGGTCCTGCAGGAGGAATTCTACCCGCGCGGCACCTCGGAGAAGCTCTCGAGCCTCGCCGGCGCGAAACTCGTCGTCGTGCCCGGCGCCGTGCGCTTCGGTACGCAGACCTACCCCGAGTTCGTCGGGCAGATTGCGGAGGCGCTCCATGCGGCCCTCGGCGGTTGATCGGCGCGCGGGCTTTCGGGGGGCGACCGCGTTCGCCCTCGTGGCGGCGGTCGGCTGCACGTTCGACGACGGCGAGCCGTGGGGAGAGGCACACCCGTCGCTCGCCGTGCGGTTCGACGTCCCGGAGAGCCGGCGAACGGCCGACGGCGCCCTCAGGACGGCCAACGACTATGCGCTGACGATCTCGGCGCTCGACCTCTCGCTCGGCAGTCTGTCGCTCGGCTTCAGCGAGGACACCGACGCCCCCGCGGGCTTCGACCCGGCCGCCCCGCCGGCGGGGTTCACTCTCTGCCACAACGGCCACTGCCATGGTCCGGGCGGCAAACTCTTCAGCTACGCCGAGGTGGCGGCGGTCGCCGGGGGCGGGGGGGGAGCCGGCGCCGAGGCCATCGTCGCCGACGTCGACGCCCCGGACGGCGTGCCCCTGACGGCCGAGACACGCGACGTGCCGCTTTCGGGCTGCCCGTGCGACGTCCCGCGCGGGCGGCTGACGGGTGCCGCCGTGGCCGTGACCGGTCTGCGTGTGCGCGCGACGGTCCGCGATCTGCGGGCGACGCCGCGGCTCGCCTCAACCGAAACGGCCGTCGACGTTTTCATCCCCCTCGACACCACGCTGCAGGCGCCGCTGAGCGCCCGCATCGACTGCGACGAGCCCGTGACGGTCGCGGTCGACGCGTTGCTCGTCGTGACGCCGCACGTTCTGGATGCCCTGGATTTCGCGCAGCCCGCCATCTCCGCCGACGTGGCGGAGGCGACCGGCGACCGGCTGCGCACCCACTCGACCCTGAATCTGGAGATGCACCGATGAATCGTTCTCTGATCCTGACTTGCATGATGGCCGCCGCGTTCACCGCCTGCAGCGAGGACGACGACGACGGCGCCGCGACGGGCGGCACCGGCGGCACCGGCGGCACGACGGCCGACGCCGCGGCCGAGACCCCCGATGGGGAAGGCTGCGAGCACATGGCCGAGGGGCCGAGCGCGGCCGTCGCTGCGAGCGCCGACGTCGCGACCGCGGGCGCCATCGCGGACGATCACACCCGCTACGACGTCACTTTCGTTGATCTCGATGGCGGGCAGAAAGGCGGCGCCGTCACGTTCGCCGCGGACGAAATGGGCGATTTCCACTTTTTCTTCGACACGGCGGTGCCGTATCAAGTCACCGACGCGGCCGGAACCGTGGTCGAGGTCGAAGTGAGCTCGCCCGGCACCGACGCGTGCACGGACATCAAACAGTGGGACGTCGTCGAGCTCGACGTCGGGACCTACACGCTCACGTTCGGACCCACCGACGCGGCGGGCGTGAAGATCGTCGTCGAGCACGGGGGCGCGGCCCACGACCACGAGCACTGACGAGCCCGCGCGCGGGCGCCCGCGTGACCCCATGACGCTCCTCTCCGCCGAGAACCTCGAGATCGGCTACGCCGGCCGGGCGATGCTCCCCCCGGTCTCGTTCGCCGTCGAGGCCGGGCAGATGTGGGCGCTCATCGGGCGCAACGGCAGCGGCAAGACGACGTTGCTGCGCACGCTGCTCGGGCTGATCCCCCGGGTCGGCGGGCGCCTCGCCCGACCGGGCGGCACGCGCATCGGGTACGTGCCGCAGCGCCTCGACATGGACCTCAGCGTCCCGATGCGGGCGCTCGACCTCGTCCGCGGCGGGCAGGACACCGGCTGGTCGTTTCTGGACCCCCGGGCCCCGCTGCGGGGGCGGGCGGCGGTGCGGCGGGCGCTCTCGGACACGGGGGCAGAGCCCCTTTCGTCCCGGCCGTTCGCGACGCTGAGCGAGGGTCAGAAACAACGCGTTCTGATGGCGCGCGCCCTGGCCCCGGACCCCGGCCTGCTCGTCCTCGACGAGCCGACGAGCGCGATGGACGCCGCCGCCGAGGAGACGACGTTCGACCTCGTCGAGGCCCTGATCCGGGGCCGCAACCTGGGGGTCATCGTGGTGGCCCACCACCTGGCCATCCTCGCCCGGCGCGCGACGCACCTCGTGTACCTCGACGCGGACTGCGGGCTCGTGCTGGCGGGCCCGACGGCCGAGGTGGCCCGCAACCACACCTTCGTGGAGCACTACGGCGACCTCTTCTCCGGCCCGCGCGGTGGGCATCACGCCCACGTGGGGCCGACGGCCGAGGTCCACCGATGACCGAGACCTCCCTCGCGAGCTTCTTCGAGAACTGGGAGCTCTTTCAGACCTCGACGCTGGCCGGCACCCTCGCCGGGGCGCTGCTGGGCTGGCTCGGCGTCTACGTCGTGCTGCGCCGCATGATCTTCCTCTCGGCCGCCCTGTCGCAGACGGCGGGCCTGGGCGTGGCGCTCAGCTTCTACGGGCGCATTCACTTCGGCCTCTCGGGCCTCGCCGCCGAGCCGACGCTGGGGGCCGCGGCGACCACGCTCGTCACGACGTTCTTGTTGGCGGGGGGGCGCGGCCGCACCCGCGGCGTCCGGCGCGACGCGCTGCTCGGCCTGGCCTGGCTCCTCGGCGCCGCCGGCACGCTGGCCATCGGCACCCGCATCGTGCAAGAGGTCCAGGACATCCAGAGCATCCTGTTCGGCAGCGCGGTGGCGGTGCTCGACGACGACTTCGACCGGGTGGTGACCATGGCGGCCGCCCTGGGCGTGCTGCACCTCTGGTGGCGGCGCGGGTTTCTGGCGGCGGCCTTCGACCCCGAGGGCGCCCGGGTGCGCGGCCTGCCCGTCTGGCTGCTGGACGTCGTGTTGCTCTGCACCATGGCCCTGGCCATCTCGCTGTGTACACGGGTGCTCGGCGCGCTGCCCGTCTTCGCGTTCAGCGTGCTGCCGGCCCTGGCCGCCATCTCGCTCGTTCGCACCGTGAATGGCGCGCTCGTCCTCGCCGCCGTTGCCGGGGCCCTCTCCGGTTTCGGCGGCTACCTGCTCGCCTACCGCTTCGAGCTGCCCGTCGGCGCGTCTCAGACGCTGCTCGCCGCACTGCTCGTGGGCGTCGCGAGCGTCGGCGGTCGGGTGCTCGCGCGGGTGCGCGGGGGCTGAGGCGCCGGGCGGGGGGTCGGAGAATCGCCCCACCCCCAAGCGCCATGCGGTCGCGACGCGATCACGTTTGACCCAGGTCAAGGTCAGGGTCTCCCCGGCTTGCCGCTGCCGGTCGCCGGGCGCACATCGAATCGAGATTCTCGAAATCTGGCCCCAACCCCGCGGCGTCGTTCCGGGTCCGGCAGCAGCGCCGAGAGCACCACCGTCAGCGCGAGCGACGATTGCGCCCGAATCCGCCCGACACGGCGCGCGCCCTCCGCGTCCGACCATCCCCGCAGCTCGTGCCCCCGCAGTAGGCCCCTCACCCGGCGCCATCGCGGCCTCCCAGGGCGGCAAGAGCAGGTCGGGCCAAGCGCAGACGTCCGAGGGCAGCACCGCGTGGGTGATCCGGCACCAAGCACAGCGAACCCGCAGGATGCGCACCAGCTCGCCGCCCAGGTAACGCTCGCAGAACGCGTGCGGCCGCATCGCCGCACCGCAGCCCGACGACGGGCACGGTGGGAGCCGCGCGAGCCTTTCGATTATCTCGCCTCAAGTTCACTAAAAACGCATGGTTCACCTGATCGGTAGACTGCGGTATTGAGTGAAGCGACCGGTCCGGTCGGGCCTGATGCTTCACTAAATCGTCCGGCTTCACTGTCGGGTGAAGCCATGCTATTTAGTGAAGCATGGCCGTCCGACCCACAGAAAAGCAGCTCGTTGCAGAAGCTCCCGCGGCGCTGGCGAGCCTCCTGGACGTAGCCCAGAAGGACGTGAAGGTCGAGGCTGGGAGCGACGCCGATCTGCTCCTGAGCGCGGCTGGGCACGCCTTCGTGGTCCAGGTGCTCGGTGCCGCGTCTCCTGGTGCCTTGGCGGCCCACGCCTCGCATGTGGCCGCTGCTGCCCGCCGCCAGGGCCGAAAGGGCGTGCCGCTCTTGGTGGTGCCCTTCATGAGCGACGCGGGGCGTAGGGTCTGCAAAGACGCGGGCATCCCATGGTTCGACCTCAGCGGGAACGCGCACATCGTTGCGCCCGGCGTTCGGATCATCGTCGACGGACGACCGAACCGCTTCCGGGGGCCGGGCCGCCCGGCGAGCATCTTTGCGCCCAAGAGCGCGCGCGTCGTACGCTGGCTGCTCGAGAACGAGGGTCGCGCCCTCACACAGCGGGAGATCGCGCGCGCGACCGGCATGACCGACGGCTTCGTCAGCCGGATTGTCTCCCGCCTCGAGCACGAGAGCTACGTCTTGCGAGAGCCGGGCGGCGCGCTCCGTGTGAAGGACCCGGCGCTCCTTCTCGATGCGTGGCGCGACGAGTACCGCTTCGACAAGCATGTCCGCCTCCAGGGACACGTCGCCGCGCGCTCGGGCGACGCGCTCGCCCGCTTCGTCGGCGACACACTCGCGGAAGGCTCAGTCGAGTACGCAGCCACCGGCCTCGCGGCCGCCTGGCAGATGACGCACTTCGCTGCGTTTCGCATCGCGACCATCTTCCTCGCCGAGTCCCCCTCAAGGGAGCTGCGCGAGAAGCTCGGCTTCCGCGAGGACGCGCGCGGCGCGAACCTCTGGCTCATGCTTCCGAACGATGCCGGCGTCTTCCACGGAGCGGAGACGCGCGATGGCCTGCGGTGTGTCCACCCCGTGCAGGCCTACGTCGATCTCAAGGCGCACCCCGAACGCGCGACGGAGGCGGCCGAGCGTCTGCGAAGCGAGCTGCTGAGCTGGAGGCACGATGGCTGAGAAGCCCAAGCATGCGTCGGATTACAAGAGCGAGCAGGTCGAGCTCGTCCGCGCGACGTGCCTCTACGTCGCCACGAAGCTCGGCGACATGATGGACGACCTGCTGATCGTCGGCGGCTTGGTGCCGTCGCTGATCATCGACCAGGAGCAGCTCGGCGAGGACGTGGACCCGCACGTCGGGACCATGGATCTCGACGTCGGTCTTCAGGTCGCGCTGCTGAACGAGGGCCGCTACCGCCAGCTCACCGAGCGTCTGCGCAACGCAGGCTTCGAGATGGACAAGAACGACGCGGGCAACCCGACCCGCCAGCGCTGGGCGATCTCGAATGCGGAACGCGTGACCATCGACTTCCTCATCCAGGCGACGCTCGAGGGGGACAAGGGCGGCAAGCTCCGCGACCTCGAGCCGGACTTCGCGGCGATCATCGCACCAGGGCTGCGCTGCGCGTTCCGGGATCGCAAGCAGGTGACCCTCGAGGGGAAGACCCTCTTCAGCGAGAAGGCGACGAGGGACATCTGGGTGTGCGACGCCGGCGCGTATGTGGTGCTCAAGGCACTCGCGTTCGACAGCCGCGGCGAGAACAAGGACGCCTACGACCTCTTCTACGTCGTCCGGAACTACGGCGACGGCCCGACAGACGTCGCGTCGAAGCTCGAGCCGCTGCTCGACGATGCCGATGCGCAGCGCGCCCTGACCATCCTGAAGCGCGACTTCTCCGAGCCAGACGCGGTCGGGCCGATGCGGGTCGCGGCCTTCGTCACCAGGGGCAAGGACGAGGAACTTCAGGCCGATGTCGTCGGCTTCATCAGCCGGTTGCTAGCCAAGGTGAAAAGCCCGGGCTGACCCGTCCGCACGAAGCGGAACCCAGGGTTCCCTTTTGTGCAGCCCTGTCTCCCGCGCGCCCTCCTGGCGGCTTTGCCCCCGAGGAGGCAGCGCATGGCCGACGTCATCAAGTGCCCTTCGGGGCTCTCGGGCCGTATCTGCGGCATGAAGCTCCCCGTGCGCGCGCTCTCCGACGAGAGCCGCGCCGCGTTCGTCGCCGGAACCGGTTTGAGACGACGCTGCCCGACGCAGGCAAGCGCGTCCGCTTCCGGCTGCTCACCGGTGACGACGCGCGCAGGCTCCCGGCGCTCCAGCGTTCGGCGCCCGACAAGCTCCTCTCGGCAGTGCTCGCGTATCGCGTCCTCGACATCGACGGCGTCGAGCCGAAGGCGAAGCGCCAGTTCCTCGAAGAACTCTCGATGCGCGACGCGGACTTCCTCGTCGACGAGTTCGACCGCGTCAACTGCGGCGTCGACACGACCATCGAGATCGAGTGCCCCGAGTGCTTTTCGACCCAGGAGGTCGACCTCCCTTTCGACAGGGCGTTCTTCCTGCCGGGCCGGGACAGGACGGCGAGGCGGAAGGCCCGGAGCAGCTCTTTCCTCCCGTGAGCATGGAGGCCTGGCCCGAGGGGATCTTCCAGCTCTGCTGGCAGCAGCACGGAGGCTCCGGGCTCGCGGCGACGCTGGACGAGGTCCTCGAGCTGCCGACGACGGACCGCGTGTTCGGCAGCACCACCGCCACGCAGCAGAACGGCAGCGCGTGGACCGCGCTCGGCAACGTCGTCGCCTTCGTCCTGGGATGCATCCTCAGCACCATCGGCGTGCTGGTCTCGGTCATCTCGGCGGCGGTGTCGATCATCTGGGCCGCGATCCATATCGTGATGGCCGTCTTCTCGGGCCTCGCCGACCTCATCACGGGCGTCGTCTTCATCATCGGCGGCATCATCAACGGCTGCTGGACCGGCATGAAGCTCGTCGCGTTCGGGGTGGTCGACGCCATCATCGGCGTGGTGCTCGCGCTCGCGGGCGCCATCGCGGGCGTCGTCGATGCGCTCTCCGGCCTCTTCGACGAGGGCACCCACTGGCAGCAGAGCATTCGCGACTTCCGCGAGTCTCTGCGCGCCGACATGGCCGAGGGCATGGGCGTGCAAGAGGTCACGTTCACGCGGCCCACGCGCCTAGCAGCGGCGACGCCGTCGTCCCCGGCGCCCGCCGACGCGATCTCTTCGATGCCGGCTGTCGCCGCGATGACGCCCGCCATGCCCGCGTCCTTCCCGATGACTCCGGTGACGCCGCCCCAGTCTCATCCCATCACCGTCAACCTCCAGGTCGACGGCGCGACGCTCGCCACCGCGGTCCATCGAGCGGACCGCGACTCCGCCACCCGCTCATTCTCGCCGGTCCCGGCTTATGATGAAACGCAGTTCGGGCTCCTGCCCGAACTGCT
>JAKLJY010000203.1 GCA_023150895.1 Myxococcota bacterium
ACGGCAATCGGGTCGCGGCATCCGGCGGCGGCGTCGATGTGGCGTCGAGCGTCCCGGCGGCGCCCGACTCGACGGCGACCTGCCCGGCGGGTTCGCAGGCGCAGAAAACGAGGGTGAGCGCGGCGGCGACATGCGGCGCTTTCGGGAACGACATTCGGGGGGGCATCGGCGCAGGGTACGAATCGGCGTCCGCCGATGCAAAGGCCCTGCATCCGGGCCAGGCCTCGCGGCATCATGCCGGCACCCCACTCAGGAGCCTGTGCATGTCGTCGATCCGATCGGTCCGCCGGGGCCTCGCCCCGTCTCTTTTCGCCGCGTTCGTCGCCCTCGCCTGTCAGTCCGGCACCGCCGACGCCGCGTCGCCGCCCGCGCCCGCGACGGCCGCTGCATCGGCCGCGGCCGCCCCCGCGCCGGCAGCGACGGTCGGCAAACCGGCGCCGGACTTCACGTTGCCCGCCCTCGACGGCGCGGCGACGACGCTCTCGGCCCACAAGGGCAAGATCGTCGTGCTCGAGTGGTTCAACCCCGAGTGCCCGTTCGTGCGTGCCGCCCACACGGAGGGCGTGCTGAAGGACATGGCGGCGAAGACGACCGACGTGGTGTGGCTCGCGATCAACTCCGGCGCGCCCGGCAAGCAGGGCGCCGATCCCGAGGTCAACCGCAAGGCGAAGGCCGAGTGGGCGCTGAATCACCCCATTTTGCTCGACGCGGACGGTAAGGTGGGCCGCCTTTACGGCGCGCAGCGCACGCCGCACCTGATGATCGTCGACGCCGCGGGCACCCTCGTGTATCGCGGCGGGCTCGACAACACGGGCAGCGGGCGCCCGAGCGACGCCAACCCGTTCATCAATCACGTCGACGCCGCGCTGAAAGACCTGCGCGCCGGCAAGCCCGTGGCCGTGCCGGAGAGCAAGGTCTGGGGCTGCAGCGTCAAGTACGGGAGCTGAAACGGGGCCCTTTGCCGCCTCAGAGCTGAAATGCGCCCACCGTCAGCACGGTGAAGTCCGCGACGCGGGCCCGGGCGGCTCCGCGGTTCTGGACACGCAGCGTCCATCGCCCCTGCGGCTGAATGCCCAGGAGGCCGTCGAGGCTCTGGGCGGGGGCGACGGTCGGGTAGCTGGCCTGCCAGACCGTTTCGCCGGCATGACCGGCGCCGCCGTCGAGCAGCACCGCCTCGCCGCGCGGCGAGACGAGCGTCAGGCTCAGGGCATCCAGGTTCGTGCCCTCGATGCGGACCCGGACGGAGAGGGACTGAATCAACTGCTGGAACTGCTCGGCCCCGAGCTCCGCGACGGCCGCTCCCGCGGGCAGCTCGACGGGCCGCCCCGGCACCACGCCGCGGAACGAAAATGGCCACAGGCGGGTGCTCTGGCGCAGCCAGACCGTTGCATAGGCCCCCGAGCCGCCCCAGACGACGTCGCGGACGCCATCGCCGTTGAGATCGGCGACCGCCGAGTACCAGGCGGGGGTCGCGAGGGGGCTCGTCGGCGCCCGGTCGGCGAGGAAGCGCCGATTGCCGAGGCCGAGGCGGTACGTCACGCCGGAGACGTTGCCGGTCAGCCAGTCCCCCCGCCCGTCCCCGTTGAGGTCGGCGAATCGCATCATGCCCGTCACGTTCTCGGTTTCGCCGATGAACTCGCCGACGGTGAATCCGCCGGCCGGCGCCCCGTACAGGACGAACGGGCCGGCGTCGTCGCTGACCGCGAGGTCGCCGCGACCATCGCCGTCGAAGTCTCCGACCTCGAGGTCGAAACAGGGTCCGCTGCGTGTGGGGATGACGCTGCGGCGGCTGAAGTCCAGGGTCACGGGCGAGTAGTGCGCGACCTGCAGGCCTTCGATGCCGTCGACACAGACGACCTGGTCGACGTAGCCGTCCCGGTCCACGTCGAGGGAGACGACCTTCATGATGTAGCGTCCCGGGTGGTCCGTCATCGGCAGATTGCCGGCGGTCCACCGGCCCGCGGCGAAGCTGATTGAAAGGCTGCGGACCCGCGCGCGATCCCCCTCCGTGATGAAAAGCACCGGCGCGCCGGGGCGACCGAAGACGGTGAGACCGTTGAGGGGAGTGTTGAGGGGGATGGGCAGGGACTCCAGCCAGCCGGTCCCGTCGTTGACACCGAGGACGAGGAACCCGTCGAGCGTCGTCGCGAAGACGTCGAGATCGCCATCGGCGTCCGCGTCCACGAGTTCCACGTCGGTGTACCGCGCGTCCGGAAGCTGTGCGAAGAGCGTCTCGACGGGGAACCGGCCCGAGCCGTCGCCGCGGCGCACCTGAAGCTGGCCGGGGAGCTCGGCAACCCCGAGGGAGGCGACGACGAGGTCGACGATACCGTCGCCATCCATGTCGGCGAGCGCCGGCACGACGCGACCGGCACCCGTCCGTTCCGCCGTCTCCATGAACCCGGACGTGCCGCGTCCGATCCCGAGGTCGATCCCGACACCGCCGATACCGTTGAGCCGGATGAGGTCGACGGCACCGTCGTCGTTCAGATCGCCCGTGGCGAGTCGCCAGCCGCCGCCGGGGCCGCCCGGGTCGATGCCGACGTCGATCGGACCCTGGTGGACCCGGCGATCGAAGCGGTGGCGCGCGACGGCGCCTTCCGCGTCGATGACGATCAGGTCCGGGCGACCGTCGACGTCCGGGTCCTCGAGGGCGAGATCGTCGACCCCGGCGGGGACGGGGAGCGTGAAGACCGCCGGGCCGAGGCGCCCGCGGCCATCGTTCCAGGTCACGAAAACCGCGTCGTCTCCGGTGGCCCAGTGCAGCGCGTCGCGCAGGCCGTCACCGTCGACATCGAAGAGAATCAGACGGTCGCCTCCGCCCCCGTGTGCGGGGGCGCGAAGTGGCCGGTCGAACGTGCCGTCGCCGTGTCCGGTGAAGGTCACGAGATCGCCGTCGTCGAGCAGGAGGGCGGCGTCGAGGTGCGTGTCCCCGTCGAGGTCTTCGAGCGCGAGGGCGGTGGCCGTGGCGAACGGCCCGGGCAGCGGGGTCTCCGTCAGGCGCTCGAGCGAGCCGTCGAGGAGGAACGTGAAGACGTGCAGCCGTCCCTCGGAGACCACGACGAGATCCGGCCGGCGCTGCCCCGAAACCTCGGCGACCTGCGAGACCTCGGGTGCGACATCGATCTGCGGGTGTTCCGGGGCCCCGAGCAGCCCGTCGACGTTGCGCAGCAGCGCCGTCCCCGCGGTCCCGACGACGAGAAGGTCGTCGCGCCCGTCGTCGTCGACGTCGAGGACGTGCAGCGTGTCGGGCGGGCCACTGTCCCGCGTGCCGTCCTCGAGGACCCGGGAGACCCTGCACCCGCGGCCGACGACGCTCTCCAGCAGGCCGTTGCCCGCGCCCCCCATGATGTTGCACTGGCTCGGAGAGCGGGTCACCACGGCCAGGTCCATGTGCCCGTCGCGGTCGAAGTCGACGCGCCGCACCCCCGCGAGGGCGAAGCCGACGCGTGCGTTGACGGGGTCGTAGGGCTCGAAGCGGCCCGTGCCGCCGATGAACGTGCCGGGGGCCACGGTGAACGTACCCGCCGAAGCGGTCGTGCGCCCGAACGTCATCGTCGAGACGTCCATGGGGGGGGCGGGGGTGGCCGGCAGCGTCGAGTGCAGCGTGAGTTCGCCGAACGAGGTCTCGTCGGGCGGCAGCGCCCCCAGTCGAAGCGTGTCTGCCCCGGCGACCCGGCGGCCCACCCAGGCCGAGCCGGCGGCGACCGTCCCGTGGACGTGGAGCGACAGCTCGGCACCCCGGCCATGCGACTGCGGCGGGCGCGTCACACGCAGGTCCGTGTCCACGGTTTCGAGCACCCCCGCCTGAAAGGGCGACAGGACCCCGAACCGCGCCCGGGTCTGGCCGCCCCCGGGGGCGGGATTCTCGGCGACGAGCCACTGGTCGACGGCCTCGTCGGGCGTGATGCCGGCGGTCGAGACCTCGATGCGGGCCCGGCTGCGGCGCGGATCGTCGGGATCGGGCTCGACCTGCAGCACCCGGGCGGTGTTGGGCCCCAGGCTGAACTGGGCGTTGTCCATCAGACCGCACGCGTCTACGTCCAGGGTAAGGGTCTCCGGCTCGACGAAACCGTCCTCGTCGGGGACCGCGACCCAATGCCGACGGGACATCCGCAGCAACCGAGGCTGCGGGGCCGCAATGTTGAAGACCCGCACGTCGGCGGACTCCCCGAGACCGATGACCGGCGCCGGCGTCACCAACCGGACGAGAGAGGTGCCCGAAGCCCTCGCGACGCCGGGGGGCAGGACGACTTCGCAGGTCTGCGCGCAGGTGGCTGCACACGGGCCGTCCGGGCCGCAGCCGCCATCGGGGTCTGCTTCACAGCCGACGGCGCTCGGCGGAACTTCGCAGGGCAACGTGAACCCGCCGATGCGGGCGACGGTCCCCGAGGCGATCCCGCGCCCGGTCAGCGTGAGCCGGATCTCGTCGGCGGGCGGGGTCTCGCAGTCGAAGGGCGTCAGCGCGATGGGGTCCACGGCGGTCAGCACCGGCAGCGGCCGCGCGCGGTACGGACCGAGCTCGATGCTCGCCTCCCGGACGGCGGTGGCGTTGCCGGCCGCGTCGCAGAGTCGCCAACAAAGGTGCTTGCGCCCGAGGCCCTCGGAAACGACGAAGGTCGTCGAGGGCGCGAAGGGCAGCTCTCCCGCCCCCCCGCAGGGCATCGGAGGGCAGACCGCGTCGTCCGCGCGCTCGACGATCGCGTACGTGTCCGCGGACGTGTCGAGAAAGCTCACGTCCACGGACCGGGAGTCGACCTTCAGGGCGCCCCCGGCAAGGCGGAGCGCGCCCGGAGCGGGCGGCACTCGATCCACGACGACGGTGGCGACGGCGGGCGACGAGACGTTGCCCGCGTCATCGACGACCTGCGCGACGACGGCGTGAAGACCCTCTTCGTCGGAGAGCCGAAGCAGGCGCGGCCAACGACCGGGGGGCGCGTCGATGGGGGCCTCGAGGTCGCCGCTCAGCAAGAGGGTGGACCCGGCTTCATCGACCTCGCCATCGACCGCGACCTCGACCTCGAGCGTATTCACCACCCCGCGGCCGCCGGCGAGGCGAAGGCCGGCGAGACGCGGCGGGGTCCGGTCGACCACGATGTCGTTCGCTTCGAAGGGGCCGGCGACGTTGCCGGCCCGGTCGCGGACACAGGCCCGGAGGGTATGGCGCCCCTCGTCGGCGGGCAGGGGGACCTGAACGTCCGGCGTCGCAGCGAATCCGTAGGTGGCCTGCCGGCAGTCGAGCGCGTCGTCGAAGCGCAGGGCGTACGCGTCGAGGCCCGAGCCGTCGTCATGTGCGTCGATGCGGACGGCGGCTGCGGCGGACGCCGTGGCGGCGCCGATCCGTCCGTCGAGGACGCGCAGCGTGCGCAGGGTCGGCGGCGTATGGTCCACGAAGAGGGTGACCGGAATCCGATTCGACGCCTGGCCGGCGGTGTCCCGGCAGAGCGCTTCGAGCTCGATCGGGCCTTCGTCCGGGCCGAGTGCCGCGATGAGCGGCCCGCTGGCCGGCCCCTCGATGGCCGGCGCACCGGTGCGCTCGAGCCGGGCCGTGGGCACGCCGGCGGCGAGCGGGCGATCGTCGCAGATCAGCGTCAGGCGCACCCGCCCGTCCGGGTCCTTGACGAATCCGCCCGGCGCATCGGAGAGCACGTCGATCAGGACCGGGGGACTCGTGTCGACGACGACCGCCGCCGACAACGTCGGTGTGACGAACGCCTCGACCGCTCGGGCGCCGCCGTCGACAAAGGCGGCGTTGGCGAGGCGCGCGTGAACGACGTGCGGGCCCTCGCCGGCCACGGGCAGCGTCAGGGGGCGTCCTGCCGGGAGGGCCGCGAAAGGGGCGTCTGCGGGCGGCTCGGCGGCGTCGACCCACACCTGCGCGAAAACGAGATCGTCATCTCGTTCGAAAGAAACCTCGACGGCGTCGCCCGTCGCCGCCGGGACGAGGAGCCGAAAGTGGCGCGCCGTGAGGTCCAGTGCCGCGGTGACGAGTTCGTCCGGCACCACCTGTACGTCCACCGAGGCCGGACGCAGCGCGGGGCCCAGACCCGTGAGGCGATACGGGCCGATGGGTACGCCTCCGAACTCGAAGCCCCCCGTGCCCGGCGTCACGACCGTTTGCAGACGGATCCCGGCCAGCCACGGATCGTCGGCGGCCCCCTCCAGAACGACGACCGCGTCGCCCGGCACGGGGCCGCCGTTCACGGAGAGCGCGCCCTGAATCGACCCGGTCGAGGGGGCGACCTCCACGTCGCCCAAGGCGCCCACCGTGTCGGCCGGCACGGGGGCGGCGATGCTCGTCGTCCGAACGCGAGGGCCGCCGAGCGAGAGTGTGTGCGCACCGGTGGGGACGTCCGCAAACGTGAAGACGCCGTCGGCGCTGATGGGCACGGTGCCCAGCCCCCGGCCGTCGTCGGCCGTCAGCGACGCGGTGCCGCCGTCGAGCGGGCGCGGCGCGAGGCCTGAGAGGCGAACGACCGCCCGCCCCGTGAGCCCCCCCGGGATGAAGTCGAGGCGGACCGGGGCCTCGAGGCGGCGGGTCTCGCCCGCGGCGACGGTTTCGGGGTCGGTGACGATCGGCCGGAAACCCGGGGCAGTGAACGACAGCGAAAATGGCAAGGCGCCGACGACCTGCAGGCGAAACGTCCCATCCGCGCGAGTGCGGGTGGCCGTCAGGTGGTCGGCGGCTTCGACGACGACGTCGCCGTGGACATCCCGCCCCGAGAGCAGCACCTGCCCGACCACGTACGCCGGCTCCGCCCCGGCGAGCGCCGGCTCGAGCACGAGCTCGCCCAGGTTCACGGTGGCACCGGGTGTGACGTCGAAGGGGCGGAACACGGGGCCGTGACCCGCCAGACGGGCGCGCAGCGCATACGCACCGGGGGCCAGCCCGGCGACGTCGATGCGACCATCCGCGCCGACGGGGACGGAGGTCGGCGGCGCGTCCGTCGCGGTGGGCAGGTACTCGACCACGACCTGTCCCAGCAGCGCGTCCCCGGGGGCGCGCGGGGCCCCGTCGAGCCCGAGGACGATGATCCGGGCCCTGAGATGCGCGGGCAGCGCCGTCAGAACGAGGGGCGATCCCAGCGTGACCCGCGAACCGACCCCGACCTCCACGGCGTCCGATCGAGCGTCGCCGTACCCCGCGCTTCGGGCCGCAATGCGGTAGGTCCCCGCGGGCACCGCGAGCTCGAAGGCGCCCGACGAGGCGGCGCGGGTGGCGTACGGCGTGCCCTCGGCCTCGACGTCGATGGGCGCGATGGCGTCTGCACCGGCGACCCCGAGATGCGCCTCGCCCACGACATACCCGACGGCCGTCGCGGGGCGCAACGCGAGCGCGCCGAGGTCGATCGTCTGCCCGAGCGCGACGAGGGCCGTCCGTTCCACCGGTTCGAATCCGGAGACCTCCGCGCGCAGGTGCCAGGCCCCACTCGGCACTTCGGAGAACCGGAACGTGCCGTCGACGCCGGCCGGAACGGGGCCGTAGATCGTCGTCTCGGGCGTGTTGCCGGAGAGCGTGATCGCGCTCTGCGTCACACCTTCGGCCGCGTACCCCGCCGGCAGCACGAGACGACCGGAGACGGCGCCCGGCTGACGGACGCTCGCCGGCGACTCGGGGTCGTACGGGTTGTCCGCCGGAATCTCGGCGCACGCCGCGATCACCAGCCAGACGACGAAAAACCACGGTATCCCGACGGACCTCCGCTCCATGCCATCCCCCCGGTCTCGTGTGACCGCAGCGTATCCATGGAGTTCCGGGTCTGCAAATCAGGGATCCGCCAGAAACCCCCCATGTCGATGCAGGAACGCCCGAACCGGGACCGGGCCGGGGGTGACGCCCGACAAGAAGAGTGTCTCGCCGACGAGACGTCGCTCCACGACACCGTCGGCGCGGTGGACGTCGACGAAACCAGCGCCGTCGTCGCGACGGCCGGCCTGCCAGACCTCGCGGCATCCCGCGGCGAAGGCGGCCTGGATCCGCTCCGCGAGCTCCGGGGCGGGGGCCTCGTCGTCGGCCCGCACGATTCGCAGGGGAATGCGCTCGGCGTCCAGGTGGCGCCAGCGGCGCGCGTGGACGTCCCAGAACGTGCTGCCTTCGTAGCCGAGGGGCATGAAGACCGTGACGTAGTGGTCGCGCAGCTCGACCACCCAGCGGTGGTCGGCGCCCTCGGGGAATTCGGGCAGGTCGCGCACGAGGTCGACTTCGCGGGCGCCGAGGCGCCGGATCTCCTCGACCAGCGCGGGACCGACGCGGTCGACCTCGCCGGGCTCCTCGCAGTCGGCCGTCGCCCAGGCGTAGCCATTGAGCATCTCGACCTTGGCGCCCTCGTTGCCCGCGCAGAGCAGGCCGGCCAGCGTCGGGAGGTCTTCCGACCCCGGCAGCTCGCGGGCCGGCATGAAGGCCACCCGCACGTCGGCCGGGCTCAGGCGCACGCGTGCGTCCACCTGGCAGCCGGTCTGTCGAAACCGGAACGGCCCGACCCGGATCCACGCGGCCTGCGGATCGGGCTCGGCCCCCGACCACCGCACGGCATCGGCCAGCCAGCGCCCGAGCGTCGCCCCCGCCGCGGCCGGGGAGGGCAGCACCGCGACGAGCGGCACCTCACCGCGGACGAGCTCCCAGCGCTCCCAATGCCCCCGGAGCAGAAAGGCCTCCCACAACCGGGTCGGGTGCTGCTCGACGCGCTCGGCGCGGTGGGTGACGGTCGAATAGAACTGTGTCTCGAATTCGGGATGGCCCCAGGGGGCGCACAGAAAATCGAGATCGGCATCGCCGAAGACCGGAACGCCGAGGCGCGCGTCGAGATCGGGGCAGAGCGCCGCGAGCGGAATCTCGCGCGTCCGCGTCCCGGCGTCGTGCAGGACCCGGACCCGGCCCGCGCCGGGTTCGACGACGTAGAGGTCGACTTCGGGGGGCAGCGCGGGGGCGATCTCGGTCTCGAGATACCGTCGCTGGCACTCACTCCGGCTCACGTAAAGCACGAACGCCGGGCACTCCTGCACCGTGTACATCTCGCAGCGTTTCCGATGGCGCTTGAATCCGCGCTCGTTCCAGCGCTTGGCATCGGGGTAGCCGTAGAGGTGGGGCGCGAGGATGAGGTCCGGCGCGAGTTCCAGCGAGAAGCGCGGGGCGAGGTGCAGCGTCCGGCGCAACGCGCCGGCCTCGATCTCCGCGGTGTCCCAGGCGAGGTCGCTGAGCAGGGTGGCCATGCCGGCGAGTGTGGCACACTTCGGCACTGTGTCGAAACGCCGCCGCGGGCGGGCCGCAGACGCGCGGCGCCGGGGACCCGTTCAGCGCGCGAGCGCCTGCGCCCGCTGACTCGCCACGCCCCCCGCCAGCGCCAGGAACCCGCTGCGCAGGCCGCCTTCGTCCCGGCCGAGCGCCCCGGCCGCACGGCGCAGGACGGCGTCGTGGCGCGCATCGCCCTTGTGCGGGGAGTCACGGAGGAGAAGCCCGAACTCGGCGACGGCGGTGGCGAACCGGAAGTCGTCGCTCGTGCGCTCGAGCGGGGTGTGGGCGTCGACGACGACGTGGCTGAGCAGGCGGCTGTCGTCGGCATCGGGGGCCTTGTAACGCAGCTTGACCGTCAGGAGCTCCTCGCTGCCCGAGGCGGCGGTCGGCGCGACGGCCTGATACTTCAGCGGCTGGACGCCGGGGATGGCCTCGCTCGACCCCGCGGGGATGATCTCGTAGAGCGCCGTGACGCTGTGCCCCGCGCCGAGCTCGCCGGCGTCCTTCTTGTCGTCGTCGAAGTCGCGGTTGGCGAGGCGCCGGTTCTCGTAACCGATGAGGCGATAGCCCTTCACGCGGCTCGGATTGAACTCCACCTGCAGCTTTACGTCCTTGGCGATGGTCAGAAGCGTCGCGCCCATCTCGGCGACGAGCGTCTTGCGCGCCTCGTCGAGGTCGTCGATGTAGACGTGGTGGCCGTTGCCGGCGTCGGCGAGCTTCTGCATCTTGGCGTCCTGATAGTTGCCGGCCCCGAAGCCGAGAATGGTCAGGAACACGCCGGACTTCCGCTCCTGCTCGATGATCTGCAGCAGCTCACCATCGCTGGAGACGCCCACGTTGAAGTCGCCGTCCGTGGCGAGAATCACGCGGTTGTTGCCGCCGCGGACGAACTGCGAGCGCGCGGTCTGATAGGCGAGCCGAATGCCCTCGGCACCCGCCGTCGAGCCGCCGGCCTGCAGGTTCTCGAGGGCCTCGACGATGCGGCCCCGTTCCGTGCCGTCGGTGGGGGGCAGCACGACCCCCGCGGCGCCGGCGTAAACGACCATCGCGACGCGGTCCTGCGGGCGCAGGGTGTCGACGAGCAACCGGAAGCTCTGCTTGAGGAGCGGCAGCTTGTTGGGCGCGTTCATCGAGCCCGAGACGTCGATCAGGAAGGTCAGGTTGGCCGGGGGCAGCCGCGCGGCGTCGATGCGCCGGCCCTGAAGTCCGATGCGCACGAGGCGATGGTCCGACTTCCAGGGGGCCGACGAGACCTCCGTGTTGACCGAAAAAGGCTCCGGGCCGGTCGGATTGGGGTAGTCGTATCGGAAATAGTTGATCATCTCTTCGATGCGGACGGCGTCGCGCGGCACGTGGCCGCCATCGCGCAGCAGGCGTCGCACGTTGCTGTAGCTGGCGGTGTCGACGTCGATCGAAAAGGTCGACAGCGGCTCGTCGGTGACCCCGACGAACGGGTTCTCGACGATGCCGTCGTAGCCCTCGCGGTTGAAGTCCTGCCCGGCGATCTGCGCGGCATCCGCGGCGATCTGCGCCGGGGGCGCACGCAGGGCGTACCGCGTGCTGGCGCGGGCGGCCTCGGCGGGCGCGCTGAATCCGGCGCCGCGACCCATGCCGGCGTGTCCGACGCCGATCGTGACCCCCGTGGCCGAGCCGCCCCCGCCGGTGCCATACCCCTGGCCGCCGAGGGAGGCCTTCGTGCCCCGGGTGCCGAGGCCGCCTGCGCCGCCGACCTCGACGCGGCCCATGCCGTGAATGCGGCCGAAGTCGTGGACCGGGGCCGACGCGGCCGAACCTGCCGGGGCGGCGGCCGGCGGCAGCGGCGCGGCCATCACCGGGCGACGCTCGGGCGCGGCTCCCAGGAGTTCGTCGACGGAGTCCTCGGCCGGTTTCTCCTCGCGGACCTTCTCACCGGCCTGCGCCTGCACCGGCGCCTCGCCCCGACGACGCAGCGCGCAGCGGGCGTGGGTGACACCGCCCGGCGCGACCTCGACGGCCACCGCCTCGGACTCGTAGCCGGCCGCGCCGCACTCGATCACCTGTGTTCCCGACGGGACGCCGGTCAGAAAGAAGCGCCCGTCGGCGAGCGTGGCCGTTGCTCGGGCGCCGCCGCGAATGCTCACGCTCGCACCGGGCAGACCGGCGCCGGTGGCGGCGACGACGACCCGCCCGCGGACCTCGCCCGCCCGGACCGCTGCGCCCGCGCCGCCCCCGGCAGGGACGGGGTCGCTGGCCGACGCGACGGCGACGGCGCCGGCCGCGAAGCAGGTGGACAGACACAATGAAATGAACGCGGCGCGGCGCGATGGCATGACGACCTCCCGAGGGCGCAGGTTTGGGGCGTGGCGCGGGGCTTCGCGGCGGCGGTTCGACGCTCACGGCCCCGGCCGTCGTGTGGGCTTGCCGGTACAACGGGTCAGACAGCGAATCGATCCACTGGTTCCGCCGGTTCGGAAAATTCGCCCGTCGGCCCCCGCGACTCGTCTATGCTCGCGCCGTGCCGCCTCGTACACCCGACCGAATTCGTGGCCGCTCAGGCGGCCGCTCGCCCGTCGCCGGCTCTCAGGAGCCGGGCGGCGGACCGAAACCGCCCCGCGCGCCGAAGCCGGCCCCGAAAGGCCGAAAACCCGCGCCGCAGGGCCAAAAGCCCGCCCCGAAAGGCCAAGAGCCCGCGTCGAAAGGTCAAAAGCCCGCGACGAAAGGCCAAAAGCCCGCACCGCCGGGTCACCCGCCGAGCCGGGGACGTCCGCCCGCCCGGCGAAACGACGCCCCCCGCGGCGGCGACGACGAACGCGAAGTCGCCGGTCACGACGGGCCCGGTGACGACATCTTCGGGTGGTCGACCGGGCTCGATGACGACGGTGGCCATGGGGATGACGCCCAAGCGCGGGCGCCCGTGACCGACAAACCGGCGCGTTCGACGAGGTCC
>JAKLJY010000204.1 GCA_023150895.1 Myxococcota bacterium
CGGCCCCATTCGAGGCCTCCGATCCGCAGCCCGTCGACAGAAACAGGCCCGCGAGGGCGGCCGTCGTCAGGGCGGTCGCCCGCTTCCGGGTGATGAACATGCTCGGTCTGCTCCCGCCGGCCCTGCCGGTCGTTCGTCTCGCGTGGATGCCTCCGAGGCTACACGGGTCCCCCCGCCTGCATGCAACTTCGTTTCGCTGGATGCCTGCCCCCGGGGGGCTCGCCCTGGCCCGCGGTCCGGTCTGACGGGGCTCAATTGACCCGCGGCCGGTCGGTCACTACCGTTGCGCGGTTTTCGCGGTCCGACACCCCTCGGGAGACCCCATGCGCCTTGCGTCGCCCCCTCGCCGCTCCGCCCTCGCCGCGCTCTGTGCCCTGGGGTTCGCCCCCGCCGCCTGTGACGACCCGAGGCCCGCGCTCGTCGATCCGGATGTCGGATTCCCCGCGCCCTCGCTGGACCTCGACCAGGGCAGTGTGGCCATCGATCCCGGGGCGGTGGGCGGCACGCCGGGCGCGCCGTCCGGGGGCGGCAGTGGTGGCGCCCCCGCCGACGATTCGGACGGGGCCGTCTTCTGGACGGCAGACGCGGCCCCGCCGCCCGCCCCGGAGGGCCCGTGCGCCGACGGCGACCAACGGGCTTGCGAGGCCGAGGGGTGTACCGGCGGGCTGCAGATCTGCCGCGACGGCGAGTTCTCGGCCTGTCTCCCCCCGCCGGAGGCGTGCAACGGCCTCGACGACGACTGCGACGGCGAGACCGACGAGAACTTCCCGTCCGTGGGCGAGGCCTGTCGACCGGGGGGAGACTGCGTCGGAGAGGGCGTCATCGTCTGCAAGGTCGACGGCACGGGCGTCGAGTGCGACGTCCCCGCCGGTGCCGGCGGAGGCATGCCGGAGGTCTGCGACGGCCTCGACAACGACTGCGACGGGGTCATCGACGAAGACTTCCCCGACGAGCGGTGCTGCCAGCGCAGCGCCGACTGCGGCCCCGGTCAGACGTGTGACGAGACGGGCCATTGCACCGGGGGCGATCCGGTCGGCCCCGGGGAGCCGGGCGATCCGGGCGACTTCGGCTTCGACAACGCCCCGATCAGTGCGCCCTTCGCGGCCTGCGACCTCGCGCAGCCCATCCCCCGGCCGGGCGAGTATCCCGGCGCCACCGGTGGCAACGGTGACGAGGCCTCGTGCACATTCTTCCCGACGGGCGGCGGCGAGTCGGTCTTCACGTTGACGCGGGACGCCGACACCGAGGTGCATCTGTACGCATTCGGCGACTTCTTCACGAACACGGTCCTCTCCGTGCGAACGGACTGCGAGAACCCGCGCACGGAGCTCGCCTGCAACGACGACACGGAGTTCGACTTCCTGAATTCGGACGCGGAGCTCTTCTTCACGGCACGGGCGGGCGAGTCGTACGCGATCATCGTGGACTCCTGGTTCGCCGGAGGCACCTTCACCCTGCTCGTCGAGGAATCGCCGGTCGGTGAAGACCCCGGCCCCGATCCGGGCCCCGATCCGGGCCCCGATCCGGGCCCCGACCCGGACCCCGCCGAACCGGTCGCCACCTGTGCTGCGCCCCTCGACCTCGCGGCGGGCCCCATCGCCGGCGACTCCGGTGCCGGCGCCGCCGCCGTGACCCTGACCTGCGCCGCCACCGGGGGGGCCCCCGAGCTCGTGGCGCGGTACCGCATCGACCACCCGGCCCGGGTCACCTTCTCGACCGCGGGCTCGGACTTCGACACCGTGCTCGGCATCCGGACGACGTGCGAGGCACCGGCGACGGAGTTCGCCTGCCGCGACGACGCACCCGATGCGAACACCTCGGTGCTCTCGGCCGATCTCGACCCGGACGTCGACTACTACCTCATCGTCGACGGATTCCGGGGCGCATCGGGGGCCGTACGGCTCAACGCCCGGGAGGATTTCGCCCAGGCCTGCAGCCCGAACGGCAGCGGGTGTGCGGCGGGCGAATCCTGTTTCGCCGTCGCGTGCGGCGTGCGCCCCGCCGGGCTGTGCGAGGCCGCGACCCCGCTGCGACCCGAGATTCCCGTCGCGGGGACGCTCGCGGCCCGCGATCCGGACGCCATCCCCACCGGAAACGGGTGCCGCGGGCAGTACGGCAGCGAGAAGGTCTTCGCCTTCATGGCCGCGCAGGCGGGGCCGGTCGAGGTCAACACGATCGACAGCGAGGTCGACACCGTCCTGACGGTCTATGGCGATTGCGGGGCGATGGTGGGCGGCGAAATGGGCTGCAATGACGACGGCGCCGGCGCAGGTGACTCGCAGGTCACCTTCGACGTGGAGGCCGGTCGGATGTACTTCGCGGTCGTCGAGGGCTACAACGACGCCGACGGCGCGTTCCAGATCGTCTACCGCCCCAACCCGTGAACGCTGCCGTGGGCACGGCCGCGCGGCGCGGGCCTCAGCGACCGCTCGTGAAGGCGAACCCCGGGATGTAGAGCGCCGGGCAGACGGTGCACTTGCCCTCGGCGTTGATGCCCCCGTGGGGCTCCTGCGCCGCGCCGATGCCGCCCGGGCCGGGGATCCGCGCGAAGGCCTCGAGGATGGCCTCCGTAAAACGAATGGGCCGGACGGCGCGCCCGATGCGGCCGTCCTCGACCAGAAACGCCGCGTCGCGCAGGAGACCGGTCATCACCGCCCGCTTGGGCTCGATGAGTCCGTTGACGTAGTGGAACCGGGTGATGAAGAGCCCGCGGCGCACCTGCCCGAGCAGCGCCTCGAGGGACGACGTGCCCGCGGCCAGGGCCAAGTGCATCGGGCTCGCGCCGCCGGTCGAGAACAGGTCGACCCCCGTGGCGTGGCCGGTGGCCGCGCAGCCGTGGCGACGCGCGCCGCTCGAGTCCCAGACGCTGCCGCGGGCGACGCCGTGATCGATGAGCGTCACCCGCTGCCGGGGCTGCCCCTCGGCGTCGATGGGCAGCGGCACGCCCGGGCCATCGCCCATCAGGCCGTCGTCGGTGAGGGTGACGCACTCGCCCGTGATCGCCTCGCCGAAGCGCCCCTGCGCGAAGCTGCGTCCGTCGTCGAAGGCCTCGCTGCCGAAGCCGATGGCGCCGAACCAGTCGAGCAGATCGGCGACGGCCGTCGGCGCGAGGACGACGTCGTACCGGCCGGGATCCACGTCGACCGGATCGCGGGCGCGGTGGCACTCGGCGCGGGTTTCGTCGGCCAGGCCGACCAGGATCTCCGGGCGGGCGACGCGGTCGTACCGCGCCCGGAAGCTGCTCGCGCGGTGGCCGGCCGGGCGCTCCAGCGTCGAAAGGGCCAGGTCGCAGAACGTGCCGGCGTGCCAGGCGGAGACCCCGAGCGTCGAGCGCACGCCCAGGGAGCGCACGCCCGTATGAAAGCGGCCCGCCAGGGCCAATTGGTCGCGCGTATGCGCCGCGAGCACGGGGGCGAGCCAGTCGGCCTTCTCGCCCGCCTCCAGGGCGGCGGTGGCGTCGTCCCAGGCGTCCACCGCGGCGGGCGGCGTCGGGGCCGGCGGGGGCAGCGATACGGGCTCGGCGGGGGGGGGCAGCAGGGCCGCGCGCTCGGCGGCCGTTCGCGCACAGGCCGACAGGCCGTCGGCGGTCAGATCGGTCGTCGACGCGAAGGCCGCCGCCCCGCCGATGACGGCCCGGACGACGACGCGCGCCTCGACGATCCGTTGCGCCTGCGTGATGCGCCCGTCGCCGATGCGCAACAGCTCGGCGTCCTGCCCCCGGAAGACGGCCTCGACCTGCTCGGCACCGGCCGCTCGACCGGCGGCGAGGGCGTCGTCGAGGCGCGCGAACGCGTCGTCCCGCGCGGCGCTCACGAGCGGGCTCCGAACGAGACGTCGTCGAACCGCGCCGGGGCGCAGCCATGCCCGACGTGCATGATCTGCACGGGATCCCCCTTGCCGCAGAAGAGCCAGCCCCACATCTCCCAGGCCTCGGGGCCGGCGATGGCGGTGCAGTTGCCCCAGAACTCGGGGCTGCGCCCCCAGTAGACCGGGTTCTTGAAGAGGCGGCCGGTGCGGCGCCCGCCCTTGATTTCGTAGGCGACCTCGCAGGCGAACTGGAAGTTCAGCCGGAGATCGTCGATGGACCAGCTCTTGTTCGCGCTCAGCAGCAGGCCGTCGTCGACCCCGCCGATGAGGTCGTCGAGGGTGCCCGCCCCGGGCAGGAGGTTGACGTTGGTCATCCGGACGATGGGCAGGCCGTACCAGCTCTCGGCGCGCAGCGCGCTCGCGGACGGCCGACCGAGGCGGGCCGCCGCGTCGCGCCCGCTCAGATAGCCGACGAACAGGCCGTCGCGGACGAGCGGGGTCGACGTCGCCGGCGTGCCCTCGTCGTCGAAACCGAAGGTGCCCGGCCCGAGGGGCGTCGTGGCATCGGCCACCAGGTTCACCCGGTCGGCGCCGAACCGCAGCGCGTCGAGCCGCTCGGGGAGCAGGAAACTCGCACCCGCGAGGCTGATCTCCTCGCCGAACGCGCGGTCGAGTTCGGTGGGATGGCCGACCGACTCGTGGATCTGCAGCGAGAGTTGGGAGCCGTCGAGAATCAGCGTGCGCCGACCCGCCGGGACGACCTCGGCGTCGAGCAGGGCGAGCGCTTCGTCGGCGAGCAGGGGCGCGCGACCGGGGAGGTCGAGGGCGCGCACGACCTCGAACCCGGCCTGCAGCACGTTGCCCTCGAAGCTCTTGGGGTACGAGCGCACCTGGAAGTCCGTCTCCGAGGCCGCGATGGCGGCCAGCTTCGCGCCGCACAGCGTCACGCTCTGCTCGAGATCGGTGCCGTGACTGGTGCGAAAGCGCGTCTCGGTGCGCAGGGCCGAGAGTTCGGCGCGGCTGCCCTTGAACGCCGAGCCCGCCCGTCGGGCCCCGGCCGATGCGCGCATGGCCGTGTCGGCGGCCCCGACGAGCGCGAGCTTCTCGCCGATGGGCACGGCGAAGGGGTTCTCACCGACCGGGGTGGCGTATCGCCCGGTGATCGCGGGCGGGAGCATCACCGGGGCGGCGCTGCGGGTGGCCCCGGCCGCCCGGACGGCCGCTTCGGCCGCCGCCCGGACGTCCGCGGCGTCGAGCCTGTGCGTGCCCGCGTATCCCCAGCCGTCCCCGACGAGCGCCCGGATGCCGAGGCCACGGTCGCGCTCGTCGACCGCGCCGTCGAGGGCGGCGTCGCGAAACGTCAGGCGTTCCCGACGCCGGCTGACCAGGCGGACCTCGGCGAACCGCGCGCCCGCGGCCCGCGTCGCCTCCAGGGCGAGGTCGAGCAGGGCCTCGGGGCTCACGCGAAGTGCTTGTCGAGTTGTTTGCCGACGCCGTCTTCGATTTTGCCGGCGAGGGCCCCGAGCAGGAAACCGAGCTCGAGATTGACCGTGATGGAGTCCGCGGTGACGAGCACGTCGCCGTCGACGCCCTTGCCGCTGACCTCGATGCGGGGGCCGCGCACGTTGGCCTTGACCCCGTACTTCTCGGCGAACTGGCCGGCGAGCTCGTTGAGCTTCTGGCTGGCGCCCTCGAGTCCGAGGGTATGCTTGCGGGTGACGCTGATCTTCTTGCCCAAGGACTCGACTCCGGCGGGGCGGGCCGCCACAGATGCGCCGTCGCCCGGGGGGGCGACCCGTTGGGGGGCCTGCGTTGGCCCCGGACGATGAACGGCCCGGGCAGTGCCCGGTCGATTCAATCACATGCTCTCAGTACGCGGCGTTGGACTTCGCACCCGTGATGATGGCCACGGAGGCCGACGCGCCGAGGCGGTTGGCCCCGGCGGCGATCATCTCCTGCGCCGTCGCGGTGTCGCGGATGCCGCCGGACGCCTTGACGCCCATCTCCTTGCCGACGATGCGGCGCATCAGGGCGATGTCGGCCGCGGTCGCGCCCCCCCCCCCGAAGCCGGTGGAGGTTTTCACGAACGCCGCGCCCGCGGCCTTCGACAGGGCGCAGGCGATGACTTTCTCTTCGTCCGTGAGCTTGGAGGTCTCGAGGATGACCTTGACGAGCACGGGCTTGGCGGCGTCGACGACGGCGCGGATGTCCGCCTCGACGAGCGCGTAGTCACCGCTCTTCATGGCGCCGATGTTGAGCACCATGTCGATCTCGCGGGCGCCGCACCGGATGGCCTCGCGCGTCTCGAACGCTTTGGCGTGCGGGGTCATGGCGCCGAGCGGGAACCCGACGACGGCGCAGACCGGCACGCCGCTGCCCTCGAGGAACTGCGCCATGATGCGGACGTTGGCCGAGTTGACGCAGACGCTGGCGAAGTGATGCTTGCGGGCTTCCTCGGCGAGCTTGAAGAGCTCCTCGCGGGTGGCCTCGGGCTTGAGAAGGGTATGGTCGATGTACCCCGCGAGGCCGTCCCCCGGTTTGCCCGTGCCGGGACCGGCGGCGATGCGGGCCGCCCCCTCGTTGACGAGGGCCTTGGCGTCCCAAGGGCGGCGCACGACGCACATGCCGCACGAGCTGCACCCGGTGGGATCGTCGTGGCAGGGCGTCTCGCGGAGCTGCTCGGGGGTGAGGTTCGCCGTGCTCTGCGGCTGAATCACGGGGAGCTGCGCGCGGGTGTACCCGGGGCCGGTCCCGCCGGCCATCAGACGGGCGCGGACCTGCTGTGCGATCAGTTCGACGAGGGCGTCATCGGTCGGGTCGGCCATGGCGCGGCAGCTTAGTCCGCGGCGGCCCCGCAAGCAATCCGGCAATTGCGCGCCTGCCCGTGGCGCGCGGCGCGAACGGGCGCTACCCTGCGCCCGATTCACTCGGGGGATGTCCATGTCGCGCACCGTTCGGACTCGTGTGCTCGGCGCCCTGGCTGCGGGACTGGCCATCAGCGCCACGGCCGCCGCCTGCGCCCGGATCGAAAACTCGACGCTCTCGGGGGGACCCGAGCCCTACGACGACGCCCGGACGCCATCGCCGGCGGGCGGCGACATCGGGACGTCGGGGCCCATTCCGAGCGGTGACGCGCTCCCGGGTGGGGCGGGGGGGGCGCTTCAGCCCGACGCGGCATCCTCCGGTGGGCAGGCGGCCGATGCCGAGGATCCGGCCCCGGGTGGAGCGCTGGCCGATGCGAGCGCGAGCGCGGGCGGCGGCGGCGGACGCCCGGACGCCGGTCCGATCGAACCCGCCGACGCCAAGGCGGAGCCGCCCCCCCCGACGCCCGACGCGACCACGCCGATCGACCCGCCGGACGCGGCCTCGCCCGTCGATCCGCCCGACGCCACCGGGCCCGTCGACCCGCCCGACGCGGGCCCCGGCCCCTGCGTCCCCGCGGCGGAGCAGTGTGACGGCCTCGACGACGACTGCGACGGCCTGGTCGACGAGGGGCCGGACGGGCTGCCGTTGACGCTGCCGTGCTTCGGCGGGCCGCCGGCGCTCGCCGGCATCGGCGTCTGCCTCGCGGGTGTCCGCCGCTGCTTCGCGGGCGCCTACGAGGACGCCTGCGTCGGCGAGGTCCTGCCCGGCGACGAAACCTGCAACGGGCTCGACGACGACTGTGACGGGCTCGTGGATGCCCGGCCCGGCGGGGCGGCGCTCGACGAGATCTGTTACGACGGTCCCGACGGGACGCTCGACATCGGGGTCTGTCGGGCCGGAGCGCGCCTCTGTCAGGGCGGCCTCGCGGCCGCCTGCCTCGATCAGGTGCTGCCCTCGCGCGAGATCTGCGATGGCCTCGACAACGACTGCAACGGCCTCGCCGACGACACGCCGGAGGCCTGCGATTGTCTGCCCGGCGAGCAGCGCCGATGTTACGGCGGGCCCGCGGGGACGGACGGGCAGGGGCCATGCACTGGTGGCGTCCAGACGTGTGACCCGGACGGCCGTTTCGGCCCGTGCGAGGGCCAGCGCCTGCCCGAGGCCGAGATCTGTGACGGCCAGGACAACGATTGCAACGGCCGCGCGGACGACGCGGTCGGCGGCACGGGCCTGGCGTGTGAACGGGGCGTCGGGACGTGTGCCGTCGTCGGCCGCGTCGCGTGCGACGGCGTGGCGGGCGAGCTCTTCTGCGACGCGATCGTCGGCGAGCCGAGCCCCGAGCGCTGCAACGACCTCGACGACGACTGCGACGGCGAGACGGACGAGTCACTCGGTCTCGGCGACGTTTGCGTCGTCGGCGAGGGCGCGTGCCGTCGCGAGGGTGCACGCCGCTGCGGCGACGACGGCGAGACGGTCTGCGGGGCGGCCCCCGGTGCCCCGGAGCCGGAGCGCTGCAACGACGCGGACGACGACTGTGATGGCGCCGTCGACGAAGGGCTCGGTCGGGGCGAGGCCTGCGTCGTCGGGCGGGGGGCCTGCGAGGCCCGGGGCGAGAACGTCTGCGGACCGGACGGGGCCGTCCGATGCGGGGCGGAGCCTCGACCTCCGGCGCCCGAGACGTGCAACGGCGTCGACGATGACTGCGACGGCGAGACGGACGAGGCCGATCCCCGTCTCGACGCGCCCTGCGATACCGGCCTGCCCGGGGTTTGCGGCGTGGGCGGCCTTTCCTGCGTCGACGGCGGCCTCGTCTGTGTCGAACGGGCCGTCCCCGGGGTCGAGATCTGTGACGGGCTCGACAACGACTGCGACGGTCGCGTGGACGTCACCGCCGCCGGGGAGCCCCTGTCGCGAACCTGTTACGACGGCCCGGCGGGCACCGAGGACCGCGGCCCGTGCCGCGGGGGGACGGCCACGTGCGAGGGCGGCGTGTTCGGCGCGTGCACCGGCCAGGTGCTGCCCGCCGCGGAGGTCTGCAACGGGGCGGACGACGACTGCGACGGCACGCCGGACGATGTCGCCGGCGCGGCCTGCCAGTGCCTGCCCGGGATGACCCAGGCGTGTTACGGCGGGCCGGCGGGGACGGCGGGGCGCGGCGTCTGTCGCGGCGGCACGCAGACGTGTCTCGCCGATGGCACCGGGTTCGGGCCCTGCCAGGGCGAGGTGCTGCCGCAACTCGAGATCTGCAACGGGCTCGACGACGACTGCAACGGCGCCCTCGACGATCCCCCCGGCGCGGGGCGGGGCTGCGAGTCGGGGGTCGGCGCCTGCGCGCGGCCCGGCGTTCTGACCTGCGATCCGGTGCTCGGCCTGCTCGTCTGCAGTGCGGTCCCCGGCGTACCTGCGGTCGAAAGCTGCAACGGCGTCGACGACGATTGCGATGGCCGTCTCGACGACGTCGCCGGCCTCGGCGGAGCCTGCCGGGGCAACGACGGCGCCGGCTGCTCCCCCGCAGGGACGCTTTCCTGCGTCGCCGGCGGCGGACCGCTGCCCGTCTGCGCGCTGCGCGCCAACCCGCCCGCCGAACGCTGCAACGGCGTCGACGACGACGACGATCTCTGCGTGGACGAGGGCATCTCCGAGCCCGTCGGTGAGGTCTGCACGGTCGGCATCGGCTCATGTCAGCGCGCGGGACGGACGACGTGTCAGGGGGCGGCCGGCGTGCGCTGTGATGCCACCCCCGGCCCCTCGGCGCCGGAGGTCTGCAATGGCCGGGACGACGACTGCGACGGTGTCGCGGACGACGCCCCGACCGACGTCGGGCTCGTCTGCTCGGCCGGCGTCGGTGGGTGTGCGCGGGCCGGGGTCACGACCTGCGCGGCCGGCGTGCCCGGGTGTTCGGCGTCCCCGGGGGCCCCGGTCGCCGAGCGCTGCAACGGCACCGACGACGACTGCGACGGCGCGACCGACGAGGGGGGCATCTGCGATGTCTTTGCGTCTTGTCTCGCCGCGAGGGACGCGGGTCGCCGCGTGAGCGGACCCGTCCGGCTGCAGCCGCCCGGCGTCGGCGCGCCGGTGGACGTCTACTGCGAGCAGGGGACGGACGGGGGCGGGTGGACGCTCGTGGGCAGCAGCCGCGGGAGCACCCTGAACGATCAGGGGCAGGCCTGGTACGCCGACCTGGCGACGCTGGCCCCGGCGGCGGGCAATCTGGGCCTCTGGAACGGTCTGCGCAGCCTCGGCGGGCGCTGGGACGTCCGGTTCGCGTGCCGGGACGCGGTCCGGGAGGCGGTGGACCCGTTCACCGTCGACCTCTCGTTCTACGACGTCGACTGGTACTGGACGATCACGGCCGGGGCCGACGCGGACAGCTGTTTCGCCGAGTCGGACGGTCTCGGCGCGCCCGATCCGGCGCCGGCCCGGCGGGACTCGATCGGCGGCCGTTTCCTGCCCGTCGGCACGCCCTACGCCGCGACCGGGGCGTTCTACGAAGGCGATGACTTCCTCGAGGGCGAGGACACCTGCGCGGACACCACCGACTTCACCGTCGATTTCACCGATCGCGGGATGGACAGCAACCAGAGCGACGGGACGGACTGGGGCGAAGACGACGGCAGCCTCAAGTGCGGGACGAGCGGCGTCGCGACCGGGCAGTGGTTCGTCTTCGCCCGGGAGCGGGGCGGGGCGCCGCCGCCGGCCTGCGCGGTCGAGGACGCCTTCGAGAACAACGACGCACAGGCCGAGGCCTGGCCGGCGCCGCTGCCCTTCGATGCGCCGGGGGGGCTGTGTGGCACCGATCGCGACTGGTTCGCCTTCACGGGCCGGGGCGGGTGCACCTACGACGCCACGTTGACGTTCACCCACGCGCAGGGGGATGTGGACGCCACGCTGAACGGCGCCGACGGCACGCAGCTCGACATCAGCGCGGGCGTGACCGACTCCGAGCAGCTGAACTACACCGTCCCGGCGGGTCCGGGCGTCGCGCTCGCGCTCCAGGTCTACGGGTTTGCGTTCGGGGCGGCGTCGTCGAATGCCTACCGCGTGGTGATCACCGAGACCTGTCCCTGAGGGGGGTCGTCAGCCGGCCGGCCGGGGCGCCAGCACGTGGCGAGCGGCCCGAAGGACGGGCTCGATCCGGCCGATGTCCTCCTCGGGCAGCGGAGCGGCTTCGTCCGCGGCCTGCTCCCAGAGGGTCGCCGAGACCAGGCTCGCGAGGGCGGGCTCCGGCTCTTCGCTGAGGCGGTCCGCGTCCGCGAAGGCGGCGTCGAGCGCGGCCCGAAAGGCGCGGGGCACGCCCTTTTCGCCCCGAGCGCGCTCGCAGACCCACCAGGTCTCGAAGGCCAGATCCAACGCCAGCTCTTGCCCGGTGGGGCTCGCTTCGCGCAGTCGCTCGAACGTCCAGACGGCGAGGTCGTGCTGGACGTTGTCGAAGCGGTCGCGGACGCGGCGCAGGTCGCGGTCCGAGAGCCCGTCGAGCTCGAGCCATGCGCGGTCGACGAACTCCGGGGTGAGCGGGGCGGTGGGGTCCTGATCGGGCATGACCAGCTCGCCGACGACGTCATCGGAGACGAGGTCCCAGAGGCCGAGGAGGTTGCTGAACGTCTGGCGCGCGAGCTCGGCGGACTTGAACCGGGGCTCGGCCTCCCACAGGAGCGGAATCACCTCGGCCGCGGGCGTCCCTTCTTCGAGGGCCGCCGCGAACTCCTCCTCGACGTCCTCGACGGTGAGCTTCGAGCCGGAGACCGAGAGCAGGCGTGCGAGCGTCTCGGGGCCTTCGTACACGCGCTCGAGGCGTTTGGGCATCTTGGGCGTCTTGGGCGTCTTCATGGCCGCGGGGATGCCACACGACCCGCCGGATTCCAAGGGGATCCGACTTTCGCCCGGCGGCTCGCCTGCGGCATCCTGGCCGAGTCCGGATGCCCGGGGTGGAAAGGAAAGGCCTTTCGCTTTGAGTTCGATCAACGTCGTCTTGTGCAACTGCCCGGCCGATCAGGCCGAGCCCCTCGCCCGCGCGCTCGTCGAGCAGCGCCTCGCCGCGTGCGTCAACCTCGTGCCCGGCGTCACCAGCATCTACCGATGGGAAGGCCGGATCTGCTCCGAGACGGAGGTCACCCTGCTCATCAAGACCGCGTCGGACCGCGTCGATGCGCTGCGGGAGGGCATCCTCGCGCTGCACCCGTACTCGGTGCCCGAGATCGTCGTCCTGCGCGTCGACGGGGCGGCCTCCAGCGCCCGCTACCTCGAGTGGGTCACCGCCGAGACGCGCGAGCCGGACTAGGCCAGCGGCCGGCTGGAGTCCGCCGCGGGACTGCGTTACCGTGCGATGAAACGGTCGAGAGCGCGGCGGGCGGAACCCGCCCGGGGGGGGAGCTCATGGCGATGTCGTGGCGAGTGTCTGCGGGCGCGGCGCTGTTCCTTTTGGCGCAGGCGTGCAGCGGTGGCGGTGACGA
>JAKLJY010000205.1 GCA_023150895.1 Myxococcota bacterium
CGGGGGTGTCGCCGACGCCGAATGATCGTGCCTCGGGGCGGCGGGCGGCGCCGACGATGGGGACGCTTCCGGCGGGGACATTTCCCGCTCGGACGCGGACGAGGTGAGCCCGAAGACGGCCGCGACCGCGGCGATCGCGACCGTGGCGAAAAGCAAGAAGAACACCAAGCCGCGGCGACGCTCGGGCGGCGATCCCATCCCCGGCACGCCGGGCAACGACGCGTCCCCCGACGCCGCCGAAAGGCCAACGTCGCTCGTCGCATCGCCGTGGAGTTCCACCACGGCCGTCAGGGCTCCCCTAATCGGCGCGGCGGGATGCTCGACCGGGCCCGTGGTCAGCTCGGGGCAGGCCCGCAGCGCCGCCGCAAAGTCGGCCGCGCTCGCGAAGCGGCCTTCGGGCAGACGGGCGAGCGCCCGGTCGACCACCTCGGCCAGGGCCGGCGAGGCCCCCGTTTCCGCGGGCAGCGGCGGCGCGGGTTCCATCACCCGGAGGCGGGCGGTCTCGGTCGGCGTCGGCCCCTGAAACGGTGCCCGCCCGGCCATCAGCTCGAAGAGGATGATGCCGACGGTATAGAGGTCGGAGGTCGGCCCCACGTCCGCCCCGACCGCCTGCTCGGGCGAGACGTAGCGCGGCGTGCCCACCACCTGCCCGTGGTGGGTCACCCGCACGCCCGGCCCCGACTCGCCATCTCCCGTCTCCGCATCCGCGTCGAGGAGCTTGGCGACCCCGAAGTCGAGGACCTTGATGGTCTCCTGCGCCTCGTCGTCCGTCGTCAGCATGAGGTTCGACGGCTTCAGATCCCGATGCACGACGCCTTGCGCATGGGCGTGCGCGAGCGCGCGAAGGACCGGCAGCATCAGACGGGCCGCACGCTCTGGCGGCAGCCGCGACCCGTTGGGGACCGCTTGCCGAAGGTTCGTGCCGACGACAAGTTCGAGCACCATGTACAGGCGGCCGTCCGTGTCCTCGCCGAAGTCGTGCAATGTCACGATGTTCGGCCCCCGCAGCCGCGCCACAGCGCGCGCCTCGACGAAAAAGCGCTCGCGGAACGTCGCTCCGTGCGCCTTCGAGCGTCGGATGATCTTGACCGCGACCTCGCGGTCGAGGACCTCGTGCCAGGCGCGGTAGACATGCCCGAACGCGCCGCGGCCCAGGAGGCCGACGAGGGCGTACTTGCCGGCGACCATTGTCCCGAGGAGGCGATCGGACGGCGCCTCGACGGTCGCGACGGCGTCGACGAGCAGGTGCCCGTCGCGGGGGCACCGCCCGGGTCGACCTTGCGAGAACCCGCACTCGCGACAATCGAAGCTCAAGGCGGCGCAGGGAAACGGACGAGGTGAAGCCCGCCCGAAACCTCCGGGGGGCCGGCCTCGAACGCGGGCGCCCCGATGACGAGCAGCCAACTGCCGTCGGCGTCGGGGGCCGGCGCGGCGGCCAGGACGGCGCCAAAGCCCGTGCCCGCCGCCCCATCAATCGTGAAGAGCGCTTCCGGCGACCCGCCCATGCCGCCAAAGCCCGCCGTGAAGCCCAGGCAGACGACCCGCCCGCCGACGTCCTCGTCGCCCGGGGCGCCGACACAGAGGGCCGGCGTACCGACGTCCGCGGATCCCGCGGCCGGCCACGCGGGCACGGCGAGCAGCGACGCACCGAACTGCACTGTGTCCGCCGGCGCCTCGAGCGTTCCGATGGGGTGCACGATGCCGTCTTCATCGACGGGGAACGCCGAAACGCGGCCCGCGCCGCCGTCGGGGTCACCGGCGAAGACGACGCGGGACGGCGACGTGAGGACGGCGAGTGCCAGGCCCGAACCCCACGTGATGTCGTCCGGCCGGTAGTCCGACAGCAGATCATTGTCGGACGCACGATTGAAGCGGAGGATCCGCCCTTCCCGCGTGAGCGGGGTCAGCGCCGACACGATGAAGTCGTCCGGCTGCCCGGCCCGCACCGACGGAATGACCGTGAGCGCGCGCCCGAAGTCGATCCAGATCGGATCGACGTTGAGGCGCGTGAGCCGCGTGAGATCAAACACACCGGGCGCATCCTGCTGGCCGTCCATGACGTAGATTCTCGGGCTGAACGCCTGACCCGGGGCCGTGACGGCCACGGCCAGCGTACGGCGGTTGTCGCCACGGACCGTCGGCATCATGGCGTGTCCGAAGGCGCCCGGTCCCTGATCCCCCGTGAAGTCGCCCTTCGGGGAAAATCCCGGCAACCCGTAGGCCTCGAGCCGACCGCGTCCGTTCTGTGCCTGCGGCGCCCCCACGACCACATCGAGCGAGCCATCGCCGAGCAGATCGAGTGCGGCGACGGCGGCGCCGAAGCCGTCCATGTCCGGATCGCCGGCGACCTGATCGAGGACCGCCCCCGTGCGCCCATCGAGCAGATACAGCGTCCCCCCACCGAGCCGGTCGATGTTCGGGGCACCGACGACGACGTCGGCGGCGGCATCTCCGTTCTGGTCGGCGACGACGACGATCGACGTCCCGAAACGGCCCCCGGGTAGCGGCCCGGCGACGAACGTGACCACCGGTTCGTCCGGGAGCGGGGGGGCGGCGTCCGGGATCGGGGGCGCGGCGTCCGGGATCGGGGGCGCGGCGTCCGGGATCGGGGGCGCGGCGTCGGCGGGCAGCCCCCCCTTGTCCGGGGCGGGGCCCAACGCGTCGGCGCCCGGGAGCCAGACGTCCGCACCCGGACCGGCAGCATCCGGTGCGGGGCCGCGGGCGTCGGGCGCGGCGTCCGGCCGCGGTGTGATCGCGCCGTCGTCGAGGGGGCCCGCGCCGTCGGGGACCGGTGGCAGGCCGTCGAGTGAAGGCCGCGCCCCATCGGCGCCCCGAGCGTCCGCCTCGCTTCTGCCGTCGGGCAGCGGTGCCCGGGCATCGGTCGACGCCGGCGCCGCGTCGAGTGGCCTCCGCGCGTCGAGGCGCGCGTCCGGGGCCGCCACCGCGTCCGTCATGCCCGCGGCGTCGGTCACCACGGCTGCGTCCATCGGGTCACGCAGCGCCAGACCGGGCACGTCGATGCATCCGGTCAGGAGCACGATGGGTCCGAGCCGCGCCCAGGGACGCGCCCTCACCACGCCGTGCTCCACCCCATCAGGCCGGGCCCGACGACGAGACCGTGGGTGTCCGTCTCTGCGGCCCGGGGCCAGATGAGAAAGACGCCCACCCCCGCGAGGGCCACCGCCCCCCCCACGAGCGCGTAGGCCGCGACACGCTGACTCTCGGCGTCCGCGCGGGCGTTCTCCGCCGTGACGCGCGCCGCGGCTCGCACCGTCGGATCGGAAGACCCGTTGTGGATGTCCAGCGCGTCCTCCGTCGCGTCGACGTTCGCCAGCGCTTCGGACCAGAACCAGCCCCCGAGGCCGGCCGCCAGCGCGGCGCCGCCGAAGGCTACCCAGGGCCAGGGCTTCTGCCAGGCGGAGGGCGTAACGGTCTCTCTGCCGACCGAGGTTTCGAGCGCCTCGCGGGACGCAAAGGGCGTCAATTTCAATGTGCTGCCGGCGCCGAGGCGGACCTCGCGACGCCAGCGCTCGTTCTCTCCGCGAACGACCTCGACCCGATGGGGGCCGGGTTCGACCTCGGCCTGGTAGGGCGGGCCGGCCACGGGCGCGTCGTCGACCCGTACGACGAGCACTTCGCCGGGCGGCCCATCGATGCGGATGCGTGCGCCGAACACCAGCCGCGCCTGCGTCTCGACGCCGGCCGTCAGCGTGAATGCGCCGCGGGCCGTCGGGCCGTCGGGATGCAGGGCGCGCACCTCGACGACGCCGGGGTCGAGCCGCGTCTGAACGTCACCGCATTGCCCCGCCGGGCGACCGTTGAGCGTGAGCGTCCCCCGCGTCGGCTCGCACTCGACACGCAGCCGTGCGAAGTGGCGCGTTTCGAGGGCTTGAATCCGCTCGGTCGCGCGGGCTCGGGCCGTTTCGGAGTCCGGCGTCTCGAGATATCGCTCGAACGCGGCGATGGCTTCCCGTGGCCGGCCGAGCTCCTCGAGGCACCGCCCGAGGTTGAACCGCAGGACCGGCAGCAGGCCCGCGTCCCCGCGTCCGCGCTCGACGAGCGTCACCGCCTCCTCGAAGTCCGCGAGCGCACGCGCGAAGTCGGCCTGCCGGAACGCCTTCGTGCCCCGCGCAGCGAGCGGTGCGGCCTCGTCGGCGGCGGCCGCAGCCCTGGCGCCATCGCACTCGCCGACGAGGGCGAGCAGGGCGAACGTGGCAATGATGCGCATCGGGATCGTTCTGCCACAAATCCGGTCGGGACGCATCTCCCGGCGCTCGCGGCACGCGTGGAGGCCCCGCCCGAGGCGGCCGACTCAGTTCGGCGCTCGGCCCTCCCGCGCGGCCCGCGCCCGCACGCCCGCCTCCATGATCATGCGGCGGGTGATCGGATCGTCGGGGGCGGCGCGTTGTGCGGCACCGAGCAGGGCTCGCGCTGCGTCGATCTGCCCCATCTCGAGGCGCAGCCGCGCCAGCGCTTGCAGCGGTAGCGCTTCCCGGGGCGCGATCCGCATCGCCCGGGCGGCCATGGCCTCGGCCTCGGGCAGGTTGCCCGCTTTGAAGAGCAACCAGGCGGTCCGGCAGAGGCACAGGACCTTCGCGGCGTGGTGATCCGGCAGGTCGCGGAGCGCGACGGCCGCGGCGGGCGCATCCCCGCGCTTCAGCGCGGCCTCGACGTCGTGGTGATCACACGGCTCGTCCGGCAGACCCAGGGCGCTCCGAAGGACCTGCCGCAGCTCGCGACGGCCCGCCCGCGCGACGAGCAGCAGCAGGGCGTCCATGAACGCCGCCTCTCCGCGGTGCCGGTGCAGCACGGCGTCGAGGACTTCGGTCTGGGCCCGGGCACCGAGGGGCGCGAGCAGCATCCCGGTCACCGTGCCGAGGTGGTCGAGCGCCTCGGGCTCGAGCGGCAGGTCGTCGACGGGCAGTCGCGCGCGCCCCAGCGTCACCCCCGCGGCCCAGATGCGCGCGGCCACGTCGCGGGGCAGCGCCAACGTCTCCACCGTGGTCACGAGCGCGGCCGCCGACCGCCGGACCTCGGCGTCGACCAGCCGAAGTCGCTCGAGGCGTTCGCCGAGACCCGCCCGCACCTCCGCGGCAGAGCGGGGCGCGGCCTCCCCGGCCCCGACCGTGCGCCCGACGGCGGCCCCGCCCTCGCTCGTCTCGGGCAGATCGCCGAGGTCGGAGAAGAGTGCCAGGCATGCGCCGAAGTCGGGGAGGTCATCGGGCGCCAGCAGGGACCGGATCTCGACCCGCGTCACGGCGAGGCGCAGCCGGTTGAGGCGGTCGTCGGCCGGCGACAGGAGGCGTCTCAGCGCTTCGAGGTCGTCTTGCACCATGCAGCGCCCCAGGTTGGCGTCGCGCCGACGCTCGATGAGCATCGCAATGAGCGCCAGCGCGGCCGCGTCCGTCGACCCGAGTCCCCACGGTGTCGGGCAGTACGCGCGGTCGACGATGCGCTCGAGTCGTTCGAGCCCGACGCGCGCGACGAAGTCCGGTGGAAGATCGAGCAGACTCGTCAGCCAGGCTCGCCACTGCTCCGGGCGCGTCGGTGGTGGCGGGGCCGGCGCCGAGCCGGAGAGTGACGGGCTCTCCGTCGGCGCCGGCGCCGCGACCCTGCTGGCGGGGCTGTCCGCCGGGCCGACCGCCGGGCCGACCGCCGGGGGCGCCGGCGTCACGACCACCCGGCACGCCACCAGGGGCACCAGCGCCTTGAGCGCCAGCGTCATCGCCGCCGCGGGCGAAGGTTCGCGCCGACATCGCTGTTCGATGACGGTGTACAGCTGGCGGAGCCGCGCCATGTCCAGGCTGCAGGCCTCGACGATCTGCTCGACCTGCCGGTGATCCTCCCGAACCCAGAGCATCAGCGCGTCGACTTCATCGGCCGAGACGGGGCCGCCGGGCGATTCGTCGAGCCGGGCGAGGAGGTGGGGGAGGTCGAGCATCTTGGCCGGTCTCGTGGGCGCGATCGCACCCTCTCATGCGCATGATCGGGTATTCACGGGGTGGGTCATCACAGAGCGGGTTTCCAAAGACTCCCGCCCGTTGCCGCGCGACTCACGTCGATGCCCTTCCCATCCCGGGCGTCCCGCCCGCAGACTCCGCCCATGAAGGACAAACACATCCGCATTCGAATCGAGCAGTGCCTGGCGCTGGCCAAGGCCAGCAACTGTCCCCGGCGGCAATTCGGCGCCCTGCTGCTCGATCCGGAGCGCAACGTGATCCTGATGGACGGATACAACGGCGGGCCCCGAGGCGGCGGCGTCCTCTGCGGCGGCGACGTCTGCCTGCGCGACCAACTGGGCGTGCCGTCCGGCACGCGCATGGAGATTGGCTGCCACCACGCGGAGATGAACGTCATCTGCAACGCCGCCGCGGCCGGCGTGGCCTGCCGCGGGGCGTGGCTGATCGTGACCGGGGAGCCGTGTCTGATGTGCGCGAAGCTCTTGCACCACGCCGGCATCGAGCGGGTGCTCATCGTCGAGGGCGGCTATCTGGGCGAGAACGGCGTCGCCTACCTCGAGGCGCACGGCGTCACCGTGCAGCGGGTCGAGGGCCCCCAGGATCCGCGGGCGACGCGCTGATCAGCGCGGGCCGACGTCGGCGAAGGCCCGGTTCACGAAGCCGTCGAAGTTGACCGAGTTGGCGCGGGCTTCGCGGATGCGGTCGCCGAGCACCACCGGGAACTGCCCCCAGTAGTTGTTTCGGGCGTCGATGGGCCGCGCCCGGGCGCTGTACTCCGCCACCGAGAGTTCGACCTGCCGTACGCCACGGCGCCAGCCGCGCAGCTCGTTGAGCGTCATCGTGTGCGTCCCGCAGCACGCGTCCCGCCGCGCAGCCACCTTCATCGACGTGATGCCGGCCTGATTGTCGAAGTTCAGCCAAGTCGAGATCGTCGCGTTGTAGGTGGCCAGGTTGGCGTTGTTGCCGGCGTTGATCAGGCGGCCCTGCCCGACGTCGCCCGCCGTGTAGGAGATGCTGGCCTGGAAGGCGTCGAAACCGGCCGGGATCGCGACGTTTGCGCTCTGGTTCTCGATACCCGAGGTATTCGACGAGGCCGACGCGGGGGTCCCGGCCACCGTCGTGCCCACGGAGGCCAGGATGGCGCCGTCCGTATCCGCATTGCCGAAGAGGTTGGAGTTGCTCAGCGTGAGGGTGGGGTGGTTCGTGGCGCGGCTGAAGAGCCACACGCCCGCCCCACCGTTGAAGGTGAAGACCGAGTGGTCCAGCGTGCCGGTGGCGGCGCCTTCGAAAACGGCGCCGTGCTGGCGGTTCACGCTGACGTCCGAGTACCGGACGACGCAATTCGCGACGTTGCAGTAGACGCCGCTGCCGTTGTTCTCGGTAATGATGCTGTCCTCGATCGTCGCGCCGCTGTTGAGCGTGAAGCCCTCGGTCCCCGAGCGTTCGACCCGCATGTACTGGAAGGTCGGCGCCCCGGCCGTGACGTGAACGCCCTGGCTGCGCGTGTCCCGGACGGTCGTGTGGTCGATGACCGCGTTGGCGTCGAGCTGCAGGCCGACGTCCGCCCAGGCGGCGGTCAGGTAGTGAACCCGACTCGCCGCGTTGCGGATGCGCAGGCGCTCCCAGTCGCCCCGGGCGGGCGCGGGGTCATCGGGCGCCATCACCACCGCATTGTTCTGCGCGCCGTTGACCATCAGCGTGCCGGTGGTGTCGATGAGGTAGTCGCCCACCCCGTTGGCGTCCTGATCCACGGGCGCAAAGAGGATCTGCGTGCCGGGCTCGATGGTGAGCGTGCGGTTCGCCGGCACCGTGACGTCGCCGGAGACGTAAATGGTGCCCGACCAGGTGGTATCCGCCGCCAGCGCGCCGGCCCAGTAGGGCCCCGTCGTCCAGGTGTCGTCGAAGGGCACCCCGACGAAGCCCTGGATGTCGACGTTCCCCGGGGTGGAGAACGCGACCGCCTCGAGCACGTTCGGGTAGACGCCCAGATAGTTCTCGCGGGCGTTGATGGGGTTGGCGCCGGCCACGCTGAGCTGCACGCCGGCGATCTGCGGGCCGCGCAGGAAAACGCGGCTGACGGTCATCGTATGCGTCCCGCAGCAGGCGTCCCGGCGGGCATAGACCCGCAGGCTGGTGAGCCCGGCGCGGTTGAAGATGATGTTGTCCGTCGTCGTGGCGTTGTAGGTGCGCAGGTTGACGCCACCCGGGCCGTCGGTGAGCCGCCCCTGACCCACGTCGCCGGCCGTGTAGCGCGCCTCGGCCTGCAGGATGAGACCGCCCGCGGGCGCGTTGAACGGACCCGCGCTGTTCTCGATGCCGCTGGTATTCGACGAGGCCGTGAGCGACGCGGCGGTGTCCACGAGCTGGTAGCGATACCCCCCCGTGCGGCTGTTGCCGAAGATGTTGTTGCGGTTGATGGTCACCGTCGGGCTGCGCGTCAGGTGGTACCGCACGGAGACGCCCTCGCGCGCGTTCTCGGTGACGAGCGACTGCCGCAGCGAGCCGCCGGCGCCGCCACGGAACAGCGCGCCGACGTCGCCGTTCGCCCGCGCATAGAGGTTGGTGACCGCCAAGCCACCGTCGACGACGTCGAGACCCTGCGTCGTGTTGGAGGCGACGGTGGTGTTCGCCAGCGTGCCCGTCGTGGTGTCCGCGCCGAAGCCGCGCTCGCGGTTCTCGCTCAGGGTCGAACGGGAGACGTTCAGCGACGAGCCCGTGGCATCGAGGCCGTCGTTGCGGTTGAGGCGCGACGTCAGGCCGGCGATCGTCACCGGGTTCGAGTTGCTCACGTTCACGCCATCGGCGCAGCCGGTGACGGTGACGTCGGTCAACGAGCTGTTGGCGCCGCTGATGATCGAGATGCCGTTGCTCGTGCACTCGCGCACCGTCGTGTTGTCGACGTCCGAGGCGTCGCGGATCGTCACACCGGTCGTGACATTCTCGATGACCGCGTGGCTGATGACGCTCGTGCCCGCGCCCTGGAGGATGATGCCGTCCCAGTCGCCCGCCGCGCGGGCGTCCGAGGGGAGCGCGGTGTAGGTCGTGAAGACGACCGGGTTGTTCGCGGTGCCCTGAACGAGCAGCCGACCCTGGACGAGAATGCCGTAGTCGCCGAGCCCGTTGCGGTCCTGGTCGGTCTTGACGACGAAGATCTGCGTACCCTCCGCGATGGTCAGCGTGTTGTTCGCCGGCACCCGGATGTCGCCCGTGATGATCACCCGCCCGAACCAGACGTCGTTGAGGACGTCGCCGGAGACGAGCCGTTCGTCGGCAAAGCTGACCTGGCGCGTGGCGCTCGAGACGAGGCCGATGTTGTCGCGCACCTCGAGGCGGATCGTGTACTCGCCTTCGGCCGGGTACTGGTGGCTGGTGCGCTTCATGACCGACCACGGCGTGTCGAAGACCCCGTCGTTCTCGAAGTCCCAACGGACCTCCAGGGCGCCGGCGGGCGTCGTATCGTCGCTGACGCCCGCGGCGTCCATGTCGACCACGTTGATGCCGGTGGGGATGGCCACGAAGGTGGCGGTGGGGGCGGCGTTACGCACGTCGAGCAGCACCGGCAACGCGACGCCGAACTCGTTGGTGTTGTCCGTCGCGCGGGCCACGAGGCGGATGGTGGAGTTGTTGGCCTGCTCCATGGGCACCGTGTACGCGAACTCGAAGGGCGCCGAATCGTCGGCCGCCACCGAATCGCCGTCGACGATGAGCTCGACCGCGTTGATGCTCCGGCCCGCACCGGGGCGGGCGTCGACCAGGACGTCGATGCGCTCGCCGTGCGTCGTCAGGCGGACGCCCTGCGGACGAACGAAGCGGACATTCGGAGCGTCACTGCTGACCACCGTGACGTTGCACCGCGCCGTGGCGCGAGCCCCGTCGTCGTCCTCGACGGTGAGGTCGACGGCGTAGGCGCCGGGGTTGTTGTAGGTGTAGCTGATGTCCGGCTCGATGAAGTTGTCGATGGCCGGCCGGCCGTCGCCGAACGTGAAGATGTAGGCGGCGATGAGGCCGTCCGGATCCGCCGAGCCCTGCCCGCTGAAGTCGAGGGGCTCGCCGACCCGCCCGATCTCCGGACAGGACAGGCGCACGCTCGGGGCCTGGTTCGGGACCGGCAGCACCGTCAGCGTCACCGCCGGCGACAACTCGCCGTCGACGGCAGCCCGCACCTGCGTCTCGCCGATGGCGACGCCCGTGGCCAACCCCTTGCTGTCCACTCGGTCGGAAACCGTGGCCGCCGCGGGGTTCGACGACGTCCACGTCGCGCGATCCGTCACGTCCTCCGTCGTCGCGTCCGAGAACGTGCCGAGCGCCGTGAGCTGCAGCGTCTGGCCCAGCATGACCCGCGGGGCCGGCTCGGTGATCGCCACGCCGACCAGCACGGCCGGGGTCACGAAGACCTCGGAGGGCTCGCTCTCGACGCCATCGAGCGTCGCGGTCACGAAGGCCCGCCCGACGGTCATGCCCGTGACGAGCCCCCGGGTGGCCGGCGCGTCCGAGGCCACGGCGACGTCCGGCTCGCTGCTGTCCCAGGTGGCCTGCAGCGTCACGTCGCGGCGCGTCCCGTCGGCGTAGATGGCCGTCGCCGTGAACTGGTGCGACTGGCCCTGCGCGAGGCTGATGTCCAACGGGGCCAGCTCGATGCGCTCGAGCGCGGCAGCGCGGATCGTCACCGTCGCCACGTCCGCGAAGTCTTCGAGGGTGGCCGAGACGCGCGTCTCGCCCGCCCCGAGCGCCGTGACCGTGCCCCGTCGCCCGGGCTCGTTGCTGACCGAGGCGACCAGCGCGTTCACGCTCTGCCAGACCGCCTGCTCGGTGACGTCCTGCGTCGAGCCGTCGCTGAAGGCGCCCGTCGCGCGCAGGTTGCCGGCCCCGCCGACGTCGAGATCGAGGGTTTCGGGCTCGACCACGATGCCCGTGAGCACGACGGCGTTGACGGTCAGCGGAAGCTCGTCCGAGGTCACACCGGCGAGGGTCGCCGAGATGCGCGTGTCGCCGGCGCCGACCCCGAGGGCCGTGCCGCCGATGCCCGGCCCGCTGGCGATCGTCGCCACCAGGACGTTGGTGCTGCGCCACTGCACCTGCTCCGTGACCTCGCGCCGTGCGCCGTCGGAGTAGGTGCCGTGGGCGTGGAACTGCGTCTGCGTCCCCTGCGGGATGGCCGCCGCGTCTCCCGAGATCGCGATCTGCAACAGCCGTGCGTCGGTGACGGTGAGGTCCACCCCGGGGCTGGTCTGACCGTCGAACGCCGCCGTGATGCGGCTGACGCCGGGTCGAAGCCCCCGCAGCGTGCCGGCCTCGGCCGGCGCCGGGACGACCTCCGCGATGGTGGGATCGCTGCTGGCGAAGACGACCTGGGCCGTGAGGTCGCGCTGGCTGCCATCGGAGTAGGTACCCGTCGCCGTGAAGCGCACGCTCTCACCGACGGGGACGCTGGCCACCGGCGTCGACACCGCGAGCTCGCGCAGCACCGCCAGGCTGACCTCGACGCGCGCGGGCGTCGACACGACGTCTCCGAACAGGGCGGTGACGACGGTCACGCCGGCCGCCCGACCCGAGACGAGGCCGCGACGGCCGGCTTCGTTGGAGACCGTGGCGACGATGGGGTTCGACGTCTGCCAGGCCGCCAGCTCGGTCACGTCGGCCGTCGTGCCGTCATTGAAGAGCGCGCGGGCCGTGAAGCGCTGCTCGCCGCCGGCACCGATGAGCGCCTGGGGCGGATCGAGCTGAATCTCGAGCACCTGCGTCGCGGTCACCACGACGGCGACGCGGGGGCTCGTCACGCCCTGAAGCGTGGCGGAAATTTCGGTCTGCCCTTCGCCGAGCGCGACCACCTCGCGCTCGTTCTGGCGCAGGTTGCCGATGGCCGCGACGAGCGGGTTCTCGGAGCGGAAGCGCGCCGCGGCGGTGACGTCCTCCTCGTGGCCGTCGGAGTAAACGCCGACGGCCCGCACGAGGGCGACGCCGCCGACCACCAGCTCGACCGGCTCGGGTTCGACGCGGAGGCTGCGCAGGACGACGGGCGGCGGCTC
>JAKLJY010000206.1 GCA_023150895.1 Myxococcota bacterium
TACCCCACGTCTCGTCGCGATTTGGCTCGTGGACCCTGTCGATACCACGAATGCGCAATTAACGCCGAGCCTCTGAATGGCCCGGTCGAGCACGCGCTGGAGCGTCCGGGCGACCGTGAACTTGATCAGCGAGATCTCTTCGCGCGCGGCGTAGGGCCCCTCGTGCTCGATGCGCCAGGCGGCGTGCAGGACCATCAGGCGTGCCCCGTGGATCTCGGCACGGCTCTCGGCAATCCACTGCTGCACGATCTGCCTCGTCCCGAGCGGGCGCCCGGGGGCGATTTCGCGCGTAGCGGCGTGGCGACACAGAATGTCGAGTGCGCGCTCGCAGATGCCGATCCAGCGCATGCAGTGGTGAATGCGGCCCGGCCCGAGGCGGTGCTGCGCGATGACGAAGCCCATGCCGCGGACGCCCAGGAGGTTCCCCTCGGGCACCCGGGCGTCGTGAAACATGACCTCCCCGTGGCTGGCCCAGCCGCCGCCCCGGTGGCCCATGACCGACAGGTTGCTCACGTGCGTCAGGCCCGGCGTATCCGCCGGCACGATGATCATGCTGGCGCGGGTGTGCGGATCGGCCTCGGGCTCCGTCACGGCCATGCAGATCGTGAAGGCGCAGCCCTCGAAGCCGGTGGTGAACCACTTGTGACCACGGATGACCCAGTGGTCGTCCTCCAGGCGTGCCGTCGTGCCCAGCCACGTCGGGTTGGAGCCCGGGTGCTCGGGCTCCGTCATGGTGAACGACGAGCGCACCGCCCCCGCGGCCAGGGGCGCGAGAAACCGCGCCTTCTGGTCGGGCGTGCCGTGCTCGTGCAGGATCTCCATGTTGCCGACGTCGGGCGCCTGGCAGTTGAACGCGTAGTGCCCGAGGGGGGAGCGCCCGAGGACCTCGCTGACGGCGGCGAATTCGGTGAGCGTCAGGCCCGCGCCCCCCAGAGACTCGGGCAGGTGGGCTGCAAAGAGCCCGGTCTGGCGCGCCTTCTCGCGCACGCCCTCGAGGACGGGCAGAAGCGCGACGAACCCGTCACGGGCGAGCGCAGGCTCGAGGGGCAGAAGCTCGTCGCGGACGAAGGGCGCGAGGAGCTCGACGGCGGCGGCGGCGCGGGGTGTGGGGCGAAAGTCCATCGGGCGGACTCTATCAGGGGCAGTGATCGACCGCGACCCCGGACGCGGCGCTGGCCTCGAACGTGTTGCCGTAGGCGCCGAGGTCCGCCCGGCACCCGTTCGGCTCGGGCTCGAGGCCGTACGGCGCCTCGGGCACCGCGGCGTTGATCAGCGGTGACGTCGGCAGAAGATGCAGGTCCCCCTGCGCCCGATCGACGAAGAGCGGGTCGACGTCGAGGCCCCCGTTGAGAGTCATGCCGCCGGACGTGCGGGCGGCGCAGGCGAAGATGTCGGTCACGTGCACTTCGAGGTTCCCGGCCGCCGACGTGTTGTTGATGCCGACCCCTTGGGCATGCGTGATGATCCCGTTGCGCGCGGTGATCCGGCCGGCCTGGTTGACGACGCTGATGCCGTGGGCCTCTGTATCGCCCACCCGCCCGATCGAGCTGATGGTGAAGTGGTCGAGTGGCAGGACACCGGCGTTGTCGCACCGCAGGCCAAATGCTTGCCCGACGGTGCGACCACTGCCGCCGAAGACGCCCCTGACCAGAATGTTGTGCACCGCATGGGCGGTCGTGCCACCGAGGTGGACGCCGTAGCCATGCCCGCCTTGCCCCTGCTGCCCTGCCGCCCCGCCGCTGCCGCCGGCGGCGCCGAAGATGTCCCGGACGTCGAGTCGCGCGAGCTCGACCGCGCTCGTCCCGGCCGAATAGACACCGAACGCGCTGCCTCCATTCGCGCCCGTTCCAGGCGATACTCCGTCCGTGTCTCCGCTGCCGCGACCCGCGGTGATCGAGCTGGCGTGATGCCCGTCGACGGCGATATTGGCCGCGCCCGCGCTCAGCGCGAGGCCGTAGGCGTGCCCGCCGGCGCCGCTCAGGTTCGACGGCCCTTGCCCGCCCATCCCTCCCGCGCCGGCGGTCAGCGACGCGCTCCGATTGCCCGCCAACACGCACCCCGCGGTGGCGGCCAGCTCGATGCCGACCGCGGCCCCGCCCACGCCGCCCCGGCCCGCGTAGCCTGGCACGATGTGTGCGCCGCCGTTGCCACCGAAGACCTGGGAGATGGCGTTGCCCTCGAGGCGACAGCCCCGGACACTGCTCAGGCGCAAGCCCGCACCGGCCCCACCGGCACCTGCGGCCTGAATCCCCCCGTCGCGAGCGTCCGCACCCGCGCCGGCCCGGATGTTGGAGATGCGCGCCCCGATCACGGCCGCGTCGGCGACGTCGTCGAGCAAGATGCCATAGGCCGGTGTCCCCGGGGCGTGGCCGGTCCCCGCGGCCCCGAGCTGCGCCGTCACGACGACGTCCGAGATGCGGACGCCGTCGGCGCCGTTGGCCCCGAGGGCGGAAATCCCGATGGTCCCGCCGGTGACGGTCAGCCCGCCGACCGAGACGCCCGCAGCCCGGATGGCGATGACCGTGGCCGACGCCTGCGGAGACTGGATGGTCACCCGATCGGCGGCCTCACCCCGGAGTTCGACGCCCGCTCGACCGATGACGAGGGCCTCGCGATACGCGCCCGGCAAGACGTGGATGCGGCCGTTCGCGCTCACGGCGGCCAGCGCTTCCGTGACGGTGCGGAACGGGTTCGCCAGTGAGCCGTCCGCACCGGGCTGCACGTTGGCCGCGTCGACGTAGAGCGTGTCGCGCAAGAGGGCCAATTCGCAACCATCGAGCGCGTCGGCGTTGGCGTCGCGGAAGCCGTCGTCGCATCGCGTGACGACGCAGCGGCCCTCGAAGCAAGTCGCGGCCGCCGCCCGGGGCGCGTCGGCGCAGCGGTGGCCACACGCCCCGCAGTTCTCGTCGTCGAAGAGCAGGTTCAGGCCGTCGTCGACGCGCCCGTCGCAGTCGTCGTCGGCGTTGTTGCAGACCTCGTCGCCCACGCGATCGCAGATGTACTCGCAGGCGTTGAGCGGGCTGCGGTCGAGGTCGACCGTGCCACCCGGGCAGGCATCGCACTGCGGCGCGAGGCCCTCGCGGTCGAGGCACAACCATTCGTCGACCACGCCACACGCGTTGCGACCATCACCGCCGACCGCACACTCGTCGATGTCGGTGCAGGCCGGCGGTCCGCCCGGCTGTTCGACGCACCGCCAGTAGGCCGCGACCCCGCAGGCGTTGTTGCCGTCCGCGTCCGGGGGGCACTGCTCGACGGGCACGCACGACGGCGCCGCCGCGAGCCGGTTGATGCAGCGGAAGAATCGGCGGTCGCCGCAGCCGCCGTTGTTCAGCGCGCACTCATCGACGTCGACGCACTGTTGCGGGCCGCCGATCGCGTTGAGGCACCGGGTACGGGCGGGGTCGCCGCAGCCGCCATTCGCGGCGGCGCACTCGTCGAGGTCCGTACAGGCCGGCGGCGCGTCGATGGCGTCGACGCAGCCCCAGTACTCGACCTGACCGCAGGCATTGCGGCCCTGTGCGTCGGGCGCGCAGTCGTCGAGGTCCACGCAGAGCGGCGGCAGGCCGGGGCGCGGCGTGCACTGCCAGTGAACGGCCACGCCGCACCCGTTCATGCCGTCTTCGTCGGGGGTACAGTCGTCGACGGGGCGACACTCCGGCGGCGCACCGGGGCGGTTGACGCAGGCGACGAGGCGGCGGTCCCCACAGCCGCCGTTGTCCAGCGCGCACTCGTCGAGATCGTCGCAGACGGGGGGGGCGCCTTCGCGGTTCTGGCACTGCCACCGGGACGCGTCTCCGCAGGCGTTGCGCCCCTCCGCATCGGACGCGCACTCATCGGCGTCCGCACACAGCGCCGGCCGGTCCGGTCGATGCGCGCAATGCCAGAACGCGGCTTGTCCGCAGGCGTTGCGGCCGAAGGCGTCCGGCGCGCACTGGTCGATCTCCGTGCAGACGGGCGGCAGGCCCACCCGGTTCTCGCAGACCCAGAAGTCGGGCGTGCCGCACGCGTTGCGCCCATCGGGACCGGGCAGGCACTCGTTGCGATCGACGCAGTCGGCCGGCGCCCCGAGCCGCTCCGTACAACTCCACCGTTCGGCCTCTCCACAAGCGTTCATCCCGGCATCGTCCACCCGGCAGTCTTCACGGTCTTCACAGACGGGTGCGTTGCCCGGCCGCACGAAACACAGCCAGTGCGCCGCCGCACCGCAGGCGTTTCGCCCGCTTTCGTCCGGCGTGCAGTCATCGGTCGGCGTGCAGCGTGGCGGCTCGCGCTCGGCCTGTTCGCAGATCCAGTAGCGGGCCTCGCCGCAGAAGTTGCGCCCGGCGGCATCCGCCAGACAGACGTCGACCGTTGCGCAACCCGGAGGTTGACCGATGCGCTCCACGCAGCGCGAGAAGCGGGCGTCGCCGCATCCGCCGTTCTCGATGCCGCACTCTTCCAGATCGGCGCAGACGGGTGCTTCGCCCTCGCGGTTCTGACAGACCCAGTGGGCGGCATCCCCGCAGGCGTTGCGTCCGTCCGCGTCGGCCGCGCATTCGTCGACGTCCCGGCAGGCCGGCTCGCGATCCACGCGGTTGACACAGCTGAAGCGCTCGACCGGGCCGCAGAACGTCTCCCCGGCGGCATCGACCACACATTCGTCGAGGTCCGTGCACGTTGCCGGCGCCCCGCGTCGATCCTCGCAGAGCCAGAAACCGACCTCGCCGCAGGCGTTGCGCCCGAGCGCGTCCGGCATGCAGTCATCGACGTCCTCGCAGCGCGGCGCGCTCCCTTCCCGGTTGGTGCAGGTCCAGTGCGCGGGATCGCCGCAGGCGTTCTGTCCCTCGAGGTCAGCCTCGCACTCGTCGATGTCCTCGCAGACCGGCGCCTGCCCCGGGCGCGCCAGGCAGCGCCAGTACCGCGCCTCGCCGCAGGCGTTTCGGCCCGCGCGATCGGGCGTGCACTCATCGATGGCCTCGCAGACGGGCTCGTCGCCCGGCACGAGCGAACACGCCCAGTAGCGGGCCTCGCCGCAGTGATTTCGACCCGCTGCGTCCGTCGCGCAGACGTCCACGGCTTCGCAGACGGGGGGACCGCCGGGCAGGTTCACGCACCGGGCGAACCGGCGGTCGCCGCAGCCGCCGTTCTCGACGAGACACTCGTCGACGTCGAGGCAGGTGGGCACCGCGCCGGGGTGGTTGCGGCACTGCCAGAAGTCTGCGCGACCGCATCCGTTGAGCCCGTCCGGATCGACCGCGCACTCGTCGATGTCCTCGCAGAGGGGCGGCGCGCCGACCTGGTCGACACATCGAAACAGCTGGGCGGCCCCACAGCCGCCGTTGTTGACGAGACATTCGTCGAGATCCTCGCAGACGGGGGGACCCACGGCGTCCCGGCAGCGCCAGAAGGCGGCGTCACCGCAGGCGTTGCGGCCGAACGCATCGGGGACGCACTGATCGATGGCTTCGCACCGTGGCGGCTGGCCCAGACCGTCGACGCACCGGACGTCCTCGATGGCACCACAGCCCCCGTTGTCCGTCAGGCACTGATCGATCGGGAGGCAGCGGGGCGGACCGCCCACGACGTTTTCACACGCATGGAGACGGCCGCAGCCCCCGTTGTCGGCCTTGCACTCGTCGACGTCGACGCAGGCCGCAGGTGCCCCCGGGAGGTTCGTACACGTGAAGTGACGGGCCGCTCCGCACGCGTTGCGTCCGGCGGCGTCCTCTTGGCAGTCGTCGAGATCGACGCACTCCGCCGAGCCATCCGGGCGCGGCGTGCAACGCCAGGCCGCGGCCAGACCGCAGGCATTCCGACCGGCCCCATCGGCGGCGCAGGGATCGGCCCCCGTCACCGCCAGTTCGACCTCCACCGCATCGACGTCGGGGTAGGCCGCGAGGCTGAAACGGACTCGATACGTGCCCGGGACCTCGGGCGTGACCGAGACGATCGCGTGACCGGCGGCGTCGGTCACGGCGGTCGCCGGTGCCGCCAGTTCCCCCGGCTCGATGGCGATCGTCCCGCCCACGAGGGGCACCTCGGCGAAACGGGCCGCCGCGAGCAGTGCCACCGTCTGACCGGCCCGCAGGGTTCGCCGGGCGTCGCCGTCCACCGTGAGCGAGAGCGTTCCCGGCGGCGCAGGGACCGCGACCGCGTGGACGACCTGGGTCCGATCGAAGTCGTCGCGCAAGAGGACGACATCGGCCAGGGTCTGTCCCTCGGTCAACGCCGCCACCGCCGCTTTCCAGCCATCGGGCACGATCCGGAACGTCACCGCACGCCGTTCACCCGGGCCGAGGGTCCGCTCCCCCCCGATCACCGAGAGCCAGGGGGGCGTCTCCCAGCGTGGTGTCAGGGCCCCCTCGGCCTCGCTGGTGATGAACACCGCGGCCTCGTTGAGATCACTGGTCAGGACCAGCACCGCGGGCTCGAAGCGGACGGGCACCGCCCGATCCCGGGGCACGAGGGCGATGTTGACGTCCCCGTTGCGACCCGGCGCAATCCGCACCGGGACGACCGCGCGGGCATACCCCTCCGCCTCGGCCTTGACTTCGACGAGCCGGCCCTCCGCGAGGTCCTCGGTCAACGCGAACTGGCCGTCGCGGTTGGTTCGCAGGACGGACGTCTCGGGAAACGTCGAGATGACCGCGTCGCGCAAGGGTGCGTTGGTCAGGAAGTCGTGAACACGCCCGGTGATGCTCGTGGTGCCGGCGGGGATCTCCTCCGGCGACGGCGAGACGTCGATCACCGTATCGGCCGCCGAGCCGCTGGTGCGATCCGTGCTGCATCCGGCGAACAGCAGGGTCAGAAAAAGCATGACCATCCCGATCATGCCGCGTCGTCCGGTAGCCATCGTGCTCTCCCCCCTCGGCCGTGGCGGACGGCCGAAGCTGAGAGTGACACGGCGCATCACGTGTCGACAACTCTCGCCTCGCCGTCCGGCCCTCAGCCAATGCAACGGGCGGACCAATGCGGCGCGCCGACGGTCGCGCCGGCCCGCCTCCGGTCGCGCGTCCACCAGCGACGCGGTGCGTCCTTGAAAGACACGGACGGACGGCAGGCCGCGCGGCGACCGAGGTTGCATCCCGCGGGGCCATCGTCGATGCTTCACGCCATGTGCCTCCGATGGTGGAAACCCGTGGGCGCGGCGGTCGCTCTGAGCGGGTGTTTCGAAGCCCTCGCGGATCGCGACTGCCGCACCGATTCGGACTGTTTTGCCGACGAAAAGTGCCGCGGCGGACGCTGCTACACGGTCCTCGGCATTCGTGCGGACGCCGCTCCCGTGGCAGACCCCGTCGAGGTCTATGTCTTCGGGCGCTCGGGCACCGTGGCGGCCGCGAGCGTGCTGCACGACCCCGAGCCGACGACGAACTGCCAGTGCGCCGCATCGTCCTCGCAACCCTGCCTGCTCGACCCGCCGGCGGCGGCGCCGCTCGTCGTGTGCGCCTACTCGGCGGGCCACCGGCCGTGCAGCCTCGAGTTGGCGCCCGGCAGCCTCCGTGCCGAGCTTTACCTCGAGGCCTGCGCGTCCGACGGCGACTGCCCCGACGCTCCAGTGGGCTGCGGGTGTGAGGGCGTCTCCCGGTGCGGCGAATGAGCGGACCCGTGTCGGATTCAGCCTTCGCAAGATGGTGTTGGCTGCGGGCCGACGCGGGCTGCGACGGGCTAGAGGTGGAGGACCTCGCGGCCGTGCTCGCGGCGGGGCCGACCCCGTTCGAGGTCCGCCGGGGCTGCGCCGCCGCCACCGACGCGACGCTCACCCCCGCCGCCGTCGAGCTCGCCCTGGTCGTTCTCGCACTGTCCGCGCCCGCGGATCTCTCCGAGGTGCTCGGTCACGCGCTCTCGGACTCGGCGCCCCCACCCGGTCCGCGGCTGCTCGTCGTCGCCTTCGACGCGGTCGATGCCGCCGGAGCCGAGGCCTCGGTCCGGTCCGCGCTGTCACTGCCGCGGCCGTCGCTCGGGGACACGACGCTTCTGGTCGGGGCGGGGCCGCCCGGTGCATTCCTCGCCCTGCTCCGCGAGGGCTTGACGGGCGCGAGCGACACCGACGGCGCCGTTCGACTCGGGGCGTTCATCGAGTTCCTGCGCGCCGCCGCCCGCCGCGCGGGGCTCGTCTTCGCGACGCACGGTCCCCTGGAAAGCGCGCTCGTCGTCCGCCGCATCACGCCGCCGCCCGCGTTCATCGCCAACCCCCTGGCGCTCGCGGGCCGGGTCCTCGACGGCCGATACCGGCTCGACGCCCGGCTCGGCGGCGGCGGCATGGGCGTCGTCTATCGCGGGCATCAACTCGGTATCGAACGACCGGTGGCCGTCAAGGTCATGACCGCACGCCTGGCCTCCGATGAACAGTCGGCCGCGCGGTTCAGACGCGAAGCGCGGCTCGTGAGTCGCCTGCGACACCCCAACGTGGTGACCATTCACGACTTCGGGACGACCGACGACGGCCTGAGTTTCCTGGTCATGGAGCTGATCGAGGGCCGTCCGCTCGGCGATCTGCTCGCCGACGGTCCGCTGGCCCCCGAGCGCGTCGTGGTGCTCGGCGACCAGCTCTGCGCCGCGCTCGAGTGTGCTCACCGGGCGGGTGTCATTCACCGCGATCTGAAGCCGGACAACATCCTCGTCGAGCGCCTGCCCGACGGGCGCGAACACGTCCGCATTCTCGACTTCGGGTTGGCGCGGGCCGAGGGCGCGGGCGGCACGCAGCTCACCCAGGACGGCGCCGTGATGGGTACCCCGGCCTACATGGCGCCGGAGCAGGTCCGCGGGGCGCATACGGACGCCCGAACAGACCTCTACCAGCTCGGGGCGCTCCTCCATCACCTGCTCGCCGGTCGTCCCCCTTTCGAGGCCACCACGCCCATGGCGGTGATGATGCAGCACCTGCGCGCGCCCCCACCCGACCTCGGCGAGGTGCTGTCGACCCCGCACGGTGCCCGGCTCGGCGAGATCGTCGCGGCGCTTCTGAGCAAGGCCCCCGAGGACCGTCCGGCCGATATTTCGGCGGTTCGGGCGCGCTGGCCTTCGGGCGAGTCGGGCAGCGATCGACCGAGACCGGAGAGCACGGCCGCCTTTGCAGCGACGCTCGCCCCCCCGCCTGCGGGTGAGACGTCGCCGTTCGCCAGCCCCGAGGCAGGTCCGATCGGGGTGGTCCTGCACGCGGCGGCCGCCGAGCGGCCGATGCGCTCGGTCCCGCCGCCGGCCCCCCCGCCGACGACCGCACCGGCGCCTCCACCCGCGGGGCCCCGCCCGCGGCGACCCGCGCGCTTTCTCGGCCTCGGTATTGGCCTCCTCGGGCTCGGGCTGCTGGCCGTTTTCGGACGGCCGTCGACGCCCCCGGAGGCCTCGCCCGCAGCGGCCCCGGCGGCTGCCGCGATTGCGAGCCCGGCCACGACCGGGGCGGTCACGACCGCACCGCCCACCGTCGCTGCGACGCCGGCGACCACCGCGGCGGCCCCGATCCCGCCACCCACCGGGCCCTCCGTGAGCCCGACGCGCGCGCCCGCTCGCACCGCGGTCGTTCCCGGCAGGGCGCTGCCCGTGACACCCGCGCGGCCGTCCGCCGCCGCGCCCTCGTTGGACGACGCGCTGGAGCAGGAACTCCGGGGGATGCGCCCATGATGCCGTCGACGCTCGCCCTCGCCGCGCTGGTCGTGGCGCTCGTCTCGGGCCCGGTCCGGCTCGAGAGCCTCGACGATGCCGGCAAGACCGCTGTCCTCGTGCAGCTCCGAACGGCGAATGGCCACTTTGACGCCGGTCGTTTCACCGAGGCCCTCGCCGTCTACGAGAGCCTGGCGCTCCAGGTCGCCCTCCCGGAGGTCCACCTCCGGCGCGCGACGACCTGCGAACGCCTCGGCCGCTACGCCGAGGCGGCCGCCGCGTTGCGGACCTACCTCGAGCTCTCCCCGGGCGCCCCGGATGCGGGCCGCGCCGGTGCGGACATCACACGCCTCGACGCCCTCGCACGCGCCGCGAACAGCGCGACCCTCCGCGTCACCACGCGCCCGCCGGGGGCAGAGGTCCACGAGAACGACCCGCGTGGTGCACACCTCGGCCAGGCGCCGCTCGAGCTGATCCGGCCGGCCGGTGAGCTGACGCTTCACGTCTCCTCGCCGGGATATCTCGCCGAGACGCGGCCGCTCCTGCTTCGGGCGGGCGAAGAGACCCGGGTCGAGTTCGTTCTCGTGCCCGTGCCCGCGCCCGCCCCGCCCGCTCCGGCGCCGACCCGCCTGCGACCCTGGGGCTACGGCGTCCTCGGGCTCGGCGGCGTCCTCCTGGTCGGGGCAGGCGTTCTCGGGTACACGGCGCAGGACCGCATCGACGAGGCGAACGCCTACGACCGCTCGGCGGCGGGCCACACCCGCTCGGCGCTCGAAAAGATGCAGGCGGAGATCCCGCCCTATGAAACCGGCTTCTACGTGACGGGCGGCCTCGGGCTCGCCGCCGTCCTGACCGGGGCGGGCCTGCTCCTCTTCGCAGACGACGGATCCGTGGCCGATCCCGGCGGTGCGGAGTGAGCCTCGCCCGCCGCCCGATGCGTGCGGAGATCATGCGCTTCGCCGGCGACGTTCAGCGGGCGACGTCGCGGGACGAAGTCGCCGCGTTGCTGCTCGACGCAGCGGAGCAGGTCCTGGCCGCGGGGCTGCGCGCGGCGGCTCCGCCGGGTGCATCTGGCCTGCGATGCGCGGTTCACTTTCGGCCGCCGACGGCCGCGTCGGCCTACGCGGGCGTTTTTGTCCGCGAGGCGGGTCGGGCCGCGTCGACGTCCCCGCCGGCGCACGAATCGCTGCGGGCCCCGGCCTCGCTCTGGCGTGCGCTGGAACGCCGCCCGCGGCCGGTGATGATCGACGCCGGTCTCGGTACGTGGCAGCCCCTCGACACCCCGATCGAGACGCACGCCATGGAAACTGCCGGCTCACTGTCGACCGCGAGCCGCGGTGGGCTGGCGGATCGCCGGGCGACGCATGTCTTCGTCCTGCCTCTCGTCCACGCGGGAGACCTGATCGGTCTGCTGACGCTGGACGCCCTGGCGCTCGACGCGGTGGGTGAGTGCGTTGCCTGGCCGGCATTCGGCGAAGAGGCGATGCTGCTGTGCGCCCTGGCGGCCGCACCGCTGGTCGCCCTGCCTGCGGCACGGGTCGACCCTGTTGCGTTCGATGTGTTGCTGCCGGTCGTCGGCGCAGCCTTCGCCCCCGTCGTCCGGATGCTCGCCGCGTTCGCCGCCGAGGAGGATACCCTGCTCCTGCATGGGGAGACGGGGGTCGGCAAGTCACGCCTGGCCCGCTTCGTCCACGCACACTCCCCCCGCGCCAACGGCCCGTTCGAAGTCCTCGATCTCCTCGGCGTGCCGGAGGAGACGCAGCTCGGTGAACTCTTCGGATGGCGACGCGGCGCCTTCACCGGCGCCGTCGCCGATCATGACGGCTTCGTCACGCGGGCGTTCGGGGGCACCCTTTTTCTGGACGAGATCGACAAGCTCTCCCTGGGCACACAGGCAGGCCTCCTCGGTCTTCTGGAGGACCGCCGCTACCGGATTCTGGGGGATCGCGGACCGCCCCGGACGGCCGACGTGCGCTTCATCGCGGGGACGAACGCGGACCTGCGCCGGCTCGTCGAGCAGGGGCGCTTCCGGGAAGACCTCCTCTATCGGCTCGAAGTGCTTCCGGTCCACGTCCCACCGCTGCGGGCGCGACGGGACGAGATCGCGGGCTGGGCCGATTTCATGCTCGCCCGCCGGCAGCAGGAGCGCGGCCGACCCGAGCGTATCTCCCTCGCGCCTTCGGCGCTTTCGACCCTCCTCGAGCGACCCTTTCCCGGCAACCTGCGCGAGCTCGAT
>JAKLJY010000207.1 GCA_023150895.1 Myxococcota bacterium
CGGGCGGCGCTGCGGAGCCGGATGCGGGCCCCGGCGGTTCGGGCGGGGGCGGGGGCGAGGGCGGCGGGGGCGGCGCTGCGGCGCCCGACGCCGGCGCAAACGATGGGGCCGTGCCCGAGCAGTGCGCCGCGGCCTGCGCGCGCGTTGCGGACTGTGCGGGCGAAGTCTGCGGTCCGGAGGCGACCGGGGCCCGGGAAGGGATTCTGGCGGCCTGCGCGCCGGCCTGCGCCACCAACCCCGCGTTCGAGATCGTGCTCGGCGGCATTGCCACCTGCGGCGACGTCGTGGCGTTCGCCGGCCAGTCCCTCGGGGGGGCGTTCGCCGCCGTCTGCGACGCGGCCGAGTTGCCGGACGAGGTCTTTCCGGTCTGCGACGTTTTCGGCGAGCGCATCGCATTCTGCATCTCGGCGGTCTGCCCCCCCATGGGCGAGCAGCTCGCCGCCGCCACCGGGGCCTACCGGTACTTCTGCAACGAGGCCGCCAACAATGGCGAGTTCGACCCGGACGCCCTCGGGCAGTTGCTGACGCCGGAGACGCCGTGCGACAGCGAGATCATCGCCAACATCGTCCGCGAGCAAACGGGCGAGGGGGGCGATCTCGTGCCCTTCTGTGAGGGCGGGCCTCGCTCTCCCCAGGCGGTCTGCGATGCGGCGTGCACCACGCTGGCGGCGTGCATCGGTCCCGAAGACGACGGGGCCGAGGTGCGGGATCCCGACTTCTGCCACTACCTGTGTGCGGTCTCGACGGATCCGCCCCCGGCGCTCTGGACCTGCGTTTCGGAAGTTCAGCCCGACGCCTGCGCGACCCTCGCGCCGTGTTTCGCCCCGGGTCCGCCGGCCGAGGTACCCGCGTGCGGTCCATACGCGGAGCGGGTGGCCGCGTGCACGGTGGAGGCCTGTGGCGCGGTCGGGCCCTACGAGACCGGTCTCGCGGTCGGCGTCCGGCTGTACTGCAACGGGGCGGTCGCCGCCGATCCCGCCGTCGTGCCGGTCGTCGAGGCCGTGACGGCGGAGACGGACTGCGCGGATCCGGCGGTGTCGAGCCTGGTGCTCGGGCTGACGTTCGACGACCCCGCGCAGGAGACGGATGGTACGCTCGCGGCCTACTGCGCCGCCATGGCTGGACCGCTCTCGCCCGAATCCTGCGCGGCGGCCTGCGAGGCCCTGGGCCCCTGTGTGCCCGACGGCGACGGCGAGGCGCTGCGGGACGCCGATTACTGCGCGTTCTACTGTGGCACGATGCAGGCCGGGGTGACCGAGGCGACCTGGCGTTGCCTCGAAGCGCTCGACGCGCCGGCGTGCGAAAGCGTCTTCGCGTGCTTCGAGGGGCCCTGACCCGCCCACCCGGCCGTCTCCGAGGCGGCGATCTGCGACTCCCGATCAGCGATGGGCCTCGAAGAAGTCCAGCGTCTTCGTCGCGCGGCCGCCATAAAAAGTATGGCGCGCGCCGGCCACCTGGAGTTGCTCGTCGATGGCCCGGGTGAACGGCGCGTAAGCGGCGGGCACCCCGGCCAGACTCGAGTCCGAGGCCTGGTCATCACCGGCCGTCCGAACCGTGCCGTCCGCGCCGAGCGAACCGGCGGCGACGAGGCCGTCGAAGATCGCGCGCGACGCCGCGGCATCCACGCCGGGAATCCGCGTGAAGCGCTCGGGGCAGACCGTCGTCTCGCCCTGGACGAAGACCGCCGAGTCGATGCGCCGCGCGGTCAACTGCTCCGCGGAGGCGACCGTGTCCTGCGGCGAGGAGATGGTGTCGTTCGCCAGGGCGACGAAGGTCGTCGGCAAGCGGTAGGCGTCGTTCGCGTACAGCGCGCTCCGGCCCGCCGAGTGGACGGCCACCGCCCGCACGGGCAGACCTTGCTCGGCGAGGACCTGGGCGAAAACGGGCGCGACACCGCCCCCCTGAGACATGCCGATGAACATGATGGGTTGCCCGGCCTCGAACGCCCCCTCCATGCGGGCGAGCCTGATCAGGCCTGCGATGCGGACGATGTCCGGGTTCTCCACTGTCGGGGCGTTGTCCCATTGTCGGGGCTGCGCCCGCTGCTCGGATTCAGGGATCAGCACGGAGTAGCCACGGGCGGTGGCCTCGTTGAAAAACGCCCACCACTCGACTTTCCGCTCGGCGAGGGAGACCGACGAGCCGTTGGTGCCGTGGAGCGCCACGATGAGGCCCCGAGGGTCGGGCTCCGCGTGCAGGTAGTACGTCGTCGGGCCGCTCGTGCCTTCGGTGAACGAGACCGGTGACACGGGCGGGAAGTCGCAACTGGCATCCGGGTTCACGGCAGCGTCGGCGTCTTCGCCGCGTCCGCCCAGCGGGAGACCTTCGTCGACACTCGGCGCGCCATCGCCCGCCAGCGCGAGATCGGACGCGTCTGCGTCAGTCTCGGCCCGTTTCCCGGGTCCGCAGGCGGCGATCGCAAAGACGAATGAGAATGCGTGTTTGCCGTTCATGCCCCCGAAACCCGCGATGCTGCCGAGGGTTGCGGTGTTTCTACTTTTCTTTTCTCGGCGCTTGAACGGCGGCGTCGATGCGCGGGCTCAGCGCCCCAGTGACCGAAACAGAAGCGCGTGATCGGCGAGGACGAGCAGCGTCGCCGCTTCGACGATGGCCACGGCGCGGGGCACGACACACGGATCATGGCGGCCCCGGTTCTGCAGGGCCGCCGGACGGCCGTCCCGGTCCACCGTCGCTTGCGGGTGAAAGTGGGTCGGGACGGGCTTGAAGGCACAGCGGAGCACGATGTCCTCTCCCGTGCTGATGCCACCGAGGAGGCCGCCCGCGTCGTTCTTCGACGTGCGTACCCGCCCGGTGGTTTCGTCGACGACGAAGGGATCGTTGTGGAGCGTCCCCCGCATCCGTGCCCCGCGGAAGCCGCTGCCGATCTCGAAGCCCTTGCAGGCCGGAACGGACAGGCAGGCGTGTCCGAGCTCGGCGCCGAGCTTGTCGAAGACCGGCGCGCCCCAACCGGCCGGGACGCCCCGCGCGACGGCCCCGATGATCCCGCCGATGGTGTCGCCATCCTTGCGGACGGCGGCGATGTGTTCGGCCATGCGGGCGGCGGCCTCGCGGTCGGGGCAGCGGACCTCGTGTGCGTCGACGGCGGCGCGCGTCACGGTTCCGGCGTCGACCTCGGCCGCGACGTCGCCGACCGCCTCCACCCACGCGACGACCTCGACCCCATGCCACGCCGCGAGGAGTCGTCGAGCCACGGCGCCGGCGGCCACCCGGGCGGCGGTCTCGCGCGCGCTCGCCCGTCCGCCGCCCCGGTGATCCCGACGTCCGAAACGGGCGTCCCAGGTGAAGTCCGCGTGCCCCGGCCGATACAGGGTTCGCAGGTGCTCGTAAGCCGCGGGATCGCCGTCTTCATTGCGAATGAGGAGCGCAATGGGCGTGCCCGTCGTGCGGCCCTCGAAGAGACCGCTCAGCACCTCGACCCGGTCGGGCTCTTTGCGGCGGGACGTCAGCCGCCCTTGTCCGGGCCGTCGCCGGTCGAGGTCCGCCTGGATGTCCTCGGCTGCGAGCGCCAGGCCCGGCGGGCAGCCGTCGATCACGGCACCGAGGGCAGGGCCGTGCGACTCCCCGAACGTCGTGACGCGAAACAGGCGCCCCGTCGTGTTGGACATGGCCTCAGGCCCAGACGCCCTGCGCCACCGTGGCCGGATCGGGCTCGCGCACGCCCTTACCCGAGACGGCCTCGCGCGCGGCGGCCTCGATCGCAGCGTCGACCCGGGCTTCGATGGCGGAGAGCGCCTCCGGTGCGACGCCGCGGGCCTCCACGAGCCAGGTCTCGAAGCAGCCGATGGGATCCCGCTGACCCCAGTGGGCGAAGACCTCGGGCGGGAAGAGTTCGCGGGCCTCGCGTTCGTCGTGCGTGGCATGCCCCCCCATCCGGAACGTCTGGGCCACGATGAGCACGGGACCCTCGCCCCGCCGGCAGCGCTCGGCCGCCAGCACGGTCGCGGCGTAGACATCGAGGACGTTGTTGCCGTCCACGACCATGCCGGTCATGCCGTAGGCCGCCGGGAGATCGGCGAAGTCCCCGGTGAAGTGGGCCTGCCCGCGGGTGCCGAGTGCGACGAGGTTGTTCTGGACGAAACAGATGAACGGCGCGCGGGTGGCGCTCGCCATGCGCAGACCTTCGTGGACCGCCCCCGTGGCCGTCGAGCCATCGCCCGTCCACGTCACGGCGACGCGGGGCTCGCCCCGGAGCCTGAACGCGAGCGCGCAGCCGGCCATGACCGGGACGAGGTCCCCGACGTGGCTGATGGGGGGCACGACGCCGAATTCGAGATCGCCGATGTGGAGGTCGCGGCCCTGGGTGATGGCGTCCGTCGTGCCGAGGTAGGCGGCGAAACACTCGACCATCGGCATGCCGCGCTGGAAACACGCCGCGGCGTTGCGAATCATGGGGCCGACGACGTCCTCGGGGCGAAGCGCGGCGCAGGCGCCCACGGTGACGGCTTCTTCGCCGGCGCCGAGCCAGGCCTTGGTGATCACGCCCTGCTTGACCCAGCGCTTGAGGTGGATGTCGTGCAGGCGGGCGCGCACGAGGCCTTCGTAGAGCGAGAGCAGCGCCTCCCGGTCGAGCGCGCCGATGACGGCGGCGCGAGCGGGGTCCGCGACGAGGCGGTCTGCAAAGGCCTGCTGGACCGCCGGATCGGGGCGCCAGTCGACGTACTCGGGGAACTCGTAGGCGGGGTAGCGTTTCACGACCGGTGCCTTTACCGCCAAACGCCCCGGCCCGTAAAGTCTTGAAGACCGTCGCGTCGTGGTTAACCGTTGCGTCATGAGCACACACAGCGGCGGCAAAAGCGACCTGTATCAGATCCTGGGGGTGCCGCGGACGGCGGACGCCGACGAGATCAAGAAGGCGTATCGCGCCCTCGCGAAACAGCATCACCCCGACCGCAACCCGGGAGACAAACGCGCAGAGGAGAAGTTCAAGGAAGTCTCGGCCGCGTTCGCCGTCCTCGGGGACGACAAGAAGCGCGCCGTCTACGACGAGTTCGGACCCGACGGGCTGCGCGAGGGGTTCGACGCCGATGCGGCGCGCAACTACAAGCGGTGGGCGCAGCAGGCGGGCGGTCGAGGCGCGGAGGGGGGGCCGGGTGGCTTCGGCGGGTTCGGCGGACCGGGTGGGTTCGGCGGGTTCGGCGGGTTCGGCGACCTCGACGAGCTGCTCGGCGGCCTGTTCGGGGGCGGCGGCGCGCGCTCGCGGGCGCACCGCAAAGGTCAGGATGCCGAGGCGGAGGTGACGCTCGGCGTGCGCGACGCCGTCCACGGCACCGAGGTCACCATCGGCGGGCTCGACGGCCGCGTGAAGATTCCGCCCGGGGTCGCGTCGGGGCAGAAGATCCGCGTGCCCGGCAAGGGAGGCCAGGGCAGCGCCGGCCCGGGGGATCTCTACCTGAAGATTCACGTTGCGGTCCCGGTGGGCTTTCGCGCGGACGGCGACGACCTCGAGGTCGATCTCCCGCTGACCATCGGGCAGGCCATCCTCGGGGCGACGGTGACGGTCCCGACGCCGGAGGCGACGACGGTCCAGATCAAGGTCCCGGCCGGTACGCAGGGCGGGCAGCGCATCCGGATGCGGGGCAAGGGCATGCCCCGCAAGGGCGGCGAGCGCGGCGACCTGTTCGCGCGGGTCCTCGTGCGCGTCCCCCGAACGGACGATCCGGCGGCCCTCGACCTGGTTCGGGCCCTCGAGGCGTACTATTAAGAAACGCAGTTCGGGTGCCTGCCCGAACTGCTCTCGCTGCGGGCGAGTGAATCGCCCTTCGCTCGCGGGTCCCGCCGAGACGGCGGGCCCCGGCCGGGGCTCCTGCCCCGGGTTTCATCCACCCGGGTGCCCCAAAGGGGCATGGGCAACGATTGAGCAAGGCGGTCGGGGCGGTCCCCTTGTCCGGTTGCGTTCGGCCATGTCAGATTGCCGGACGTGACTCTGCCCCCGCCGTCCCGCCCCGTTTCACCCCCCCTCGATGCCGTGGACTTCAGTGACCCCGAGACCTATCGCGGGGCGCCCCGGGAGTGCGATCTCGTGCTCGAGGGGGGCATCGCCGGCGGTGTGGTGTACCCGCGGGCCGTGCTGGAGATCGCTCGATCGCATCGATTGCGCAGCCTCGGCGGCGCGTCGGCGGGGGCCATCGCCGTGGCGCTCGCGGCGGCGGCGGAGTACGCCCGGGCCCATGACCGGCACGGCCCCGGGCTCGGCTTTGCAGGGCTGGCGGCGGTCGACGCGGAGCTGAGAAGACCCGGCGTGCTGCGGGGGCTGTTCACGCCCAGAGCCGAGTCGGCGCCTCTCGTCGACTTCATCGCACGCCTCTTCGCGGAGAAGGCCGCCCGGGACGCCGATGCGCCCCAGGTCGATGGCAAAGACCGCCTCGACGCCACCGACGGGCCGGCGGTTCGCTGGGCGAAGAAGTGGCGGCGGGCGCGCCCGTGGTTGCGGGCGCTCGGGCACTTCGAGCGCGGTCGGGCGCTCGGCGGGCTGCTCGGTGGCGGCGTCGGCATGCTGGCGGCGGGGCCCCTCGTCGTGGCGGCCGCGACCGCGGAAAGCCCGGCCGGGCTGATGGCCGGCACGCTCGCCCTCACCGGCGCGTTTGCCGCCGGCGCGTTCCTCGGGGCGCTGCTGGGGGCCGTCGACGAGGCCCTGACGCTGGTCGAGGCGAATCTGATGCCCGAGCGCCGTTTCGGCCTCTGCCCAGGCGTGGGCCCGGCCGTGGGTCCGGCGACTGCGCCCGCCGGGAACGCCACCCCCACCGCCCTCTTCGATTGGCTGCATGGGCATGTCCAGGCCATCGCAGGGCGTAGCCCCGAGGACCCGCCCCTGACGTTCGAGGACCTCGAGCGCGTTCCCGGGCACGCGGCGATCGTCGCGCGCATGGTGACGACGAACCTGAACGCGCAGCGCGCGCACCGCGTCCCGTTCGAGGACGGCGAGGTCTTCGTCTACCGCCGGGCGGACCTCGAGGCGATTCTGCCCGCCGCGCTGATCACCGCCCTGAACACGGCGTCCCGCCTGCGGCCGGCCTGTGCCGGGGCCTGCGAGCTGCCGGAGGGCGACGAGTACGGCTGGTTCCCGGTCGGCGCGCGCCTGCCCGTGGTCGTCGGCGTGCGGCTGAGCATGAGTTTCCCGCTCGTGTTCGCCGCGTTTCGCCTGTACCTGGTCCGGACCGCCGCCACGCAGCGGGGGGGACCGCTCGTGCCCTCGCGCGATCTGGTGGAGTGCTGGTTCAGCGATGGCGGGATCTGCAACAACTTCCCGCTCCAGTTCTTCGACGTCTGGTTCCCCGAACGCCCCACGTTCGGCATCAACCTGGCCGACGCGCCCCTCGCCGGTTCGGCGACGCGCGACCTGACCGGCGCGCGGGGCGCTGCCGCGGGCGTGGAGCGCCGCGCCCTGGACGACGAGCGCCGCGACGACTGGACCGCCCACGAGCTGCGGGGCCCCGGCGACTTCCTGTCCGCGCTGGCCGAAACCCTGCTCGGACACCGGGACAACGCGCTGACCCGCCTGGCTGGCTATCGGGAGCGTGTCGCGACGGTCCGGCTCGGGGTCGGGGAGGGGGCGCTGAACCTCGACATGGCGCCGGAGACGATCGACGGTCTCGGCGAGCGGGGCCGGCTGGCGGCGCGCGCGCTGATCGACGTCGAGCTCGACCGACACCAGTGGGTGCGCCTCCAGGTGCTCCTCGGCGCCCTCGAGACGGAGATTCACCGCATGCAGCGCTACGGGCTCGCGCGGGAGGCGGTGGTCGCCGCACCGGCCGCGGGCCTGCCGGGTCTGCGGGGGGACTGGGAGCGGCTGCTCAACGTGGCGCGTGCCGCCGAGGGGACGGACGCCCGCTACTACCCGGCCGCCGCCCCCGACGCCCCCACGCCCGAGGTCGTCGACGCCGCGTACGCGGAACTCGCCCGCCGCACCGAACACCTGCTCGCGCTGATGGAGGCGTTCGCCGCGCCGGCGCCACCGCCCCTCGATGCGCCCGAAGCCCCGCCGAGACCGCGCGGTGAGCTGCGGGTCACCTCGAAGGTCTGAGGCCTTCGGGCTCAGACCCCGTCGAGGAGGCGCTTCTCCACGACCCGCGCGGGATCGAGGCAGAAGGCCTCGACGATCCGTCGGAACCGCGACTCCGAGAGGTAGGCCGTGCCGTAGAATCCGAGGCGCCATCGATCAATGTCGGCGTCGTAGGTGACCTTGCCGCGCAGCAGGGCGTCGAACGCACTCCCATGGCTCGGCAGACCGATGGATTCGAACCACTCGACGTGGTCGAACTCGGGCGAGTCCTGGAAGTGGTGGTAGAACTCGCCGTCACGAAAGGCGAACAGACCCTGCCGTGGCTCGGACACGCGATGACTCCGTGGGGGGCGGCGTTTCTGGGGACAGTCGCCGAGCGTAACCGACCGCGCCGGGTTCGGCGAGAGGGGGTGTCCTCTGGAAGAGCTGAATGCGTCGACGGTCGAGGGCATCCTCTTCGGCGACGACGATGCTGCGCGGGGCGACCTGCTGCGTCGGGCGGTCGAGGACCGACGGGTGCTCGCGGTCCTCACTCCGCTGATCGTCGCGGGCGTCGCCAGGCCCTCGGGGCCGATCGGCGCCTGGGCGCTTCGGGCCGCGCGGGCGCTCCAGGTCGCACGGGCGCTCTCCGTACGGGCCGTGGTCGACCCGCTGCTCTCGGCCTGGGAGGCGGAACCCGACGCGTTCCTCACCGTTCTGGACCCGCTGTCGGCACCCCCGGGGCGGCCGCTGGCCGTCGCCGCCTACGCCTGCGTGCGGGCGCTGCATGTCGGCGGCGAGCCACGGGCGACGGCGTTTCTGCACGCGGGCCTCGGCGTCCCCGTGCTCCGCGTGGAGGCCTACTACGCCATCGGTGCGGAGGCGGGTGCGGCGCTCGTGCCGCACCTCGCGGCGCTGCTGGCCGAGCGTCCCGAGCTCGCGGCGCCCGCGGCGACGCTCTTCGCGTTGCGGCACCGAGACGCCGCGCTGTCGGCGAGCGAGGCGCTCGCGGCTGCGCCCCTGCCGGTCCGGAGAGCCTTTGGCGACGCGCTGATGCGCCACCTGAACCGGGTCAAGGCCGTGCGCCTCGCGGTGGCGTGCCGCACGCGGCTCTCGCTGCGTGGGGGTGACGGGAACCCCTGACACGCGTGTCACGGTTGGCATGGACGATGCAGACCTCACGTTCGTCCAGGCAGCCCGTGACCGTGAGCCCACGGGCGTGCCATCCGCCTCGCCACCTCCGGTCAGGAGCATGCCATGCGCTCGTCCCGTGTTCGTCACCTGCCCATCGTCCCCCCGGTCGGCCTCGCCGTGATCGCGTCGCTCGCCGTCCCGTCCGCCGCCCAGGCCGATTCGGCCCCCCCGGCGCCCGTTTCCGCAGCGGCACCAGCACCCGCCGCGGCGCCGACGGCTTCCAGCCGGGCGGGTCAGATCGCCGTCTGCGTCGACGTGCAGATGAAGAGCTGGAAGGCGCCGCCGCCCGCACCCGCCCAGCCGCCGGCCGCGCCGCCGATGGCCGAGGCGCCGATGGCCGCACCGCCGACGGACCCGCCCGTCCCCTCGGCCGATGCGCCGACCGTCGCCGCCCCGTCGGCGACCCTCGAAGGGCCGCCCCCGCGCCGCCCGCGGCCCGCGCCCACGCTCCCGGCCGCCCCCACGGACGACCCGTTCGCGGTGCAGCCCGAACGGTTTCTCCAGCGGATGGTCGAGTACGAGGTCACCCACGAGATCGGTTTCGAGGCCGTCACGTCGGGATGCCGCGAGCGCCTGACCGTCGAGATGTACCCGCTGCCGGATGGGTGGACGGTCTTCGCCCGGTACAGCGGGACCGCCCGCGAAGAGAAGGTCGACCGGGTGCACGGCGACGAGCTCGCGGCCCTCGCCCAGCGACTGACGGACGCGCTCCTCTACGACAGGTCCATCGCCGAAACCATCAACCGGCAGACTGTGCTGCGTGCCGACAGTGAAGCCCGCATGCGGATGATCGACGGCCGCGGCTACTTCACGCTCGCGCTCGGCACCTCACTGCGCGTGGCCTCCCTGCCGACGGCCTCGGGTACGAGCGCACCGGTCTCCGAAGACTGGCGGCTGCTCACGCCGCTCGACGTTCAGCTCGGCTACCGCGGCAAGTACCAGGCCTGGGGCCTCGAGGCCTTCGCCCGCGGCCTGATCGGGCTCAACGAACGGGCGGCCCGCCGCAACGATCTCGGCGGTCACGCCGACTTCTCGAAAGGACTCCAGGCGGGCCTCCACTTCCTGCGGTACCTGACGCCCGACGGCATGAACAGTACGTACCTCGGCGGTGGAGCGAGCTTCGAACTCTCGAGCTACGACGTGATCCTGCCCGCCGGCGACCGCGGCTCGGACGACCGGGAGGGCCTGCTCACGGGCGGCCTGAACGCCGATCTCGTGATCGGGTACGAGTTCATGCGGGCGAGCGCCGTGCACTTCTTCACCCAACTCGACGTCCAGTTGCCGACCTATGTGATCGACACCGAAAACGACGCGGGCGGCATCGAGACCTATGCCCCCGGCGCGGCGCTCCAGATCGGCATCGTGTTCTGATGTCTCCGGCTCGCGCCCCCACGTCCTCGTTCGCCGCCGTGCTCGTACTGCTGCTCGGGCTCGTTGCCCCGACCCGCGGGTGGGCGCAAGCGGCGACGACGACGTGTGTCACCGTCGCGACGGATCGGGGGGACGCAGAGGGTCTCCTGCGCCTCGTCCGGAGCGAACTGGACCGCCACTCGAGCCACCGCAGCGTCGACCCCGCGCGGGAGGCGTGTGCCACGCATCTGCGCATCGAGATCATCGACGTGCGCGAAGGCCGGTTTCTGACCGCCCGGATGAGCGAGTCGGTGCCCCATCGCGAGCGTATCGAAGGAAACGACGCCCGGGCGCTCGAGGCGGCGCTGGAGCGTGCGCTCGTCATCGTCTTGCACAACGACCCCCGGCGCCTCGTCGGGCCGGAGCGCGACCACTGGCTCGCCCGACAGGGGACGGCGCTGCGCCGACGGGGGCAGACGCTCCTCGGCGCGGAACTCGCGCAGACCACCGCGTACGTCGACGGTCGTTTCGACTTCCTGCCCGGCGTCGCGCTCGTCGCGCGGCGTGAGGTCGACGACTGGCACCTCGGCGTCCGCCTCTCGGCCGCCTGGGATCCGGGGGCCGGCGTGGCCGATCACGCTCGCCTGACCCTGACCGCCGGCGGGGCGGTCGAGGTGGAACACTTCTTCGACGGTCTGGCCGACACGTCGTTGTTCGCGGGTGGCGGCGTCGGGCTCGACGTCCAGCGATTCACGGGCCCCACACGCTACCTGGAGCCGGGAGATACTGGCGCGGCCACCGAGGTCGTCGTCGCCCTCGCCGGGCGGATCGGGATCGAACTCTTCCGGACGGCCGACGCACGCGTCCGCCTCTTCGGACAGGTCGCCCTGCCGGTCATGCCGAGCAGCGATGACGATGCCGGCGTGGTGGACGCCTGGGTTCCGACGGCGACCCTCGGGGCCGGCGTCGTGTATTGAGAAACGCAGTTCGGGCGCCTGCCCGAACTGCGCTCGCTGCGGGCGAGTGAATCGCCCTTCGCTCGCGGGTCCCGCCGAGACGGCGGGCCCCGGCCGGGGCTCCTGCCCC
>JAKLJY010000208.1 GCA_023150895.1 Myxococcota bacterium
GGGCTCGCCGCCTGCGCCGCCTGCCGGTTCGCCGCCCGCGCCGCCGACGGGCTCGCCCCCGGCGCCCCCGGCCGGTTCGCCGCCCACCGGTTCACCGCCTGCACCGCCCGCCGGTTCTCCGCCGACCGGGTCCCCGCCGACCGGATCTCCGCCGACGGGTGCGCCCCCCGCGCCGCCCGCAGGCTCGCCCCCGGCCGGCTCTCCGCCGGCGGGCGTGCCGCCGATGCTGCCGCCCGTGCTGCCGCCGGCGCCCGCGTCGGCTCCGGCTTCGGCTTCGGCTTCGTCTTCCCCTGCGCAGGCCCACAGGCCCACGGCCATGATCACACCGCTCCACCGCATCCACTGCATGGAATTGCTCTCCCCGTTCGGTTTCGTTCGCGACATCGACCGACCCTGCATCGGTCGGCCCGCAGTATGTCGATGCGACGCCGTTCGACGCAACGTCGCGGGGCCTGTAACACTCCCGGGGGCTGACGGACCGGGAGGGCATGGAAACGCAAAACCCCAAGAAAATCCTCATCATCGGGGGCGTCGCCGGTGGCGCGACCGCCGCCGCCCGCGCCCGCCGCACGGACGAGACCGCCGAGATCACGGTGCTCGAGCGCGGCCCCTACGTCTCCTACGCGAACTGCGGCCTGCCCTACTTCATCGCTGGGGACATCCAGAAGCGCTCGGCGCTGCTGCTGCAGACCCCCGAGGGCTTCGACGGGCGCTACGGTGTCAAGGTCCACCTGCGCACCGAGGCGGTCGCCATCGATCGGAGCCGGCGCGTCGTACGCGCGGTCGGCCCGAAGGGCGAGGTCGAGTACCCCTATGACGCGCTCATCCTGGCGCAGGGCGGCAACCCCATCGCGCCGTCCATGCCCGGGGCCGACGCGCCGCACGTCTTCCGCCTGTGGACGGTGCCGGACATGGACCGGCTCGAGAAGCACCTGCGCGAAGGACAGCCGAAGACGGCGGTCGTGGTCGGCGGCGGGTTCATCGGGCTCGAAATGGCCGAGGCGTTCGCCCGCCGCGGCCTGGCGACGACCGTGGTCGAGCTCGCCCCGACCGTGATGTCGCTCATGGACCCCGAGCTCGGCCATCAGGTCGCCGGCGCCCTGCGCGCCGCGAACGTGGCCGTGATGACGGGGGTCGCGGTCGCCGGCGTCAATGCAGCCGACCGCACCGTCACGTTGACCGACGGGCAGACCGTGCTCGCCGATCTGGTGCTCTTCTCGGTCGGTGTGCGACCGGAGCTGACCCTGGCCCGCGAGGCTGGCCTCGAGATCGGGGCCTCCGGCGGCCTGGCGGTGAACGCCGAGCTGCGCACGTCGGACCCGCACATCTGGGCGGCGGGCGACATGGTCGAGGTGACCCACAAGGTCTCCGGTCGGCGCGTCCGCGTGCCGCTCGCCGGGCCGGCGAACCGGCAGGGGCGCATCGCCGCGACGAACGCGCTCGGCGGGCACATGAAATACAACGGCGCCCTCGGGACGAGCGTCGTGAAGATCTTCGAACACACGGCTGCGATGACCGGGCTGTCTGAAAAGGCCGCGCGGGACGCGGGCTTCGACGTCGGCGTCGCCAAGGTGCACAAGGATCACCACGCCGGCTACTACCCGGGCGGCGAGCTGCTCTCGCTGACGCTGGTCTACGACCGCAAGACCGGGCGCCTGCTGGGCGCGCAGGCCTTCGGCAAGGCCGGGGTGGAGAAGCGCGTCGACGTGCTCGCCACCGCCCTGCACGGGCAGATGACGCTCGAGGACCTCACCGAGCTGGATCTCGCGTACGCGCCGCCGTACTCGTCGGCCAACGACCCCATCAACCTCGCGGCGTTCGTCGGCGAGAACGACCGGGCGGGCGTCAGCCCGCTGATGACCCCGGGCGAGCTGCGGGCCGCCCTCTCCGGCCCGACGCCCCCCGTCGTGCTCGACGTGCGCACCCTGGCCGAGTTCGGCCGCGGACACATCGAGGGCGCGCGACACGTCCCCGTCGACGAGCTGCGGTGGTCGCTCGACGACCTCCCCCGGGACCGGACCATCGCGGTCTATGATCGCACCGGTTTCCTCGGACACCTCGCCGTCCGCATCCTGAAACAGAACGGTTTTCCGAGCGTCTACAATGTCACCGGCGGCTACACTTCGCTCGCCGCCGACGTGACCCGCTGATTGGCACTGACCCGAATTCGAGAGGCCCCATGGACCCCATTCTCCAGAAGATCCGCAATGGTGCTTACATCGTCGACGTCCGCACCGTGGACGAGTATCTCGACGGCGCCTATCCCGGCGCGGTGAACATTCCCGTCCAGGAGTTCGCTCACCGCGCCCACGAAATCCCCATGGACCGCAGCGTCGTCCTCTACTGCGCCTCCGGCGGGCGCAGCGCGATGGCGGCGCGGTACCTCAAGCAGAACGGCCACCCGGACGTCGTGAACGCCGGCGGTCTCGACGACATGCCGGCCTGACCGACCGGTGTCGCCTGCGGTCACTTTCGCACTGCTGCCCGTCCTCGCGCTGACGGCCTGCGGCGACACCGGCTCGCCGTCGACCGAGCGCCTGCCATTTCCCCCATACGACGCGGCCGGGCCGTCGGGAGACCGGTCGACGCTCGCTGGGGACGCGACCGCGCCGCCGGATTCGGGCTCGATGCCGACCGCGGACGCCTCCGACGCGGACGCCGCGCGCGTACCTCCCGATGCCGCCCCGGATGGGTCGGCCGTTCTCCCCCCGGAGTCCGACGCCGCCACACCGCCCCCGCCCCCTTCGGACGCCGGCCCGCCTCCGCCCCCGGCCCGCCCGTGGCGGGTGGTCGGCTACTACCCGTCCTGGGGCACCTACGACCGCGACGTGCAGGTCGCGGACCTCGACGCGGCGCGCCTGACCCATGTGAATTACGCGTTCGCCCGCGTCGCCGACGGGGGCTGCGCGTTGGCCGATCCGTGGGCGGACGTGGACAAGCCTTTCCCGGACGACACGCCCGAGGACGCCGCGGCCGGGCGGGCCGGCAACTTCGGGCAACTGCGCCGGCTTCGGGCGGCGCACCCCCACCTGCGCACACTGATCTCCGTCGGCGGATGGGGCGGCTCCGAGGGCCTCTCCGACGCGGCGCGCGACGCCGATCGCCGCGCGGCCTTCGCCCGGAGCTGCGCCGCTTTCGTGCGCGATCACGGCTTCGACGGCCTCGACCTCGACTGGGAGTTCCCGGTCAGCGGCGGCTCGGCCGAGGCTCGCCCGGTCGACCGCGAGAACTTCCCCCGGTTGCTCGCGGCCCTGCGCGCGGCCCTCGACGAAGCGGCGGTGGCGGCGAATCGCGCGCCGTACCTGCTCACCATCGCGACCCCGTCCATGGCGGCGGAGCACCCCGGCTTCGACCTGCCGGCGCTCGACGCGCAGGTGGACTGGATCAACGTGATGACCTACGACTTCGCGGGGCCGTGGGACACGCGCACCGGGCACAACGCGCCCCTGCACGCGCCCGGCGACGCGCCGCCGGAGGCCTCGGCCTCCAACCCCTCCGCCAACGTCTCGGCGTCACTCGAAGCTCACATCCGCGCGGGCGTTGCGCCGGACCGCCTGGTCATGGGCGTCCCGTTCTACGGCCGCTCTTTCGCCGGGGTCCGCGGCGGTGGTCTCGACGGCCAGTACCAGCCGTTCTCGGGCCTCGGGCCGGGCAGTTACGAGCCGGGGTTCGTCGAATATCGCCGCCTGGACGCCCTCCTGGCCGCCGCGAACTGGGAGACCCACCGCCACCCGGTCGCGCTCGTGCCCTGGCTCTACGCGCCCGACGACGACGTCTTCGTGACCTACGACGACCCGACGTCGCTCGCCGCCAAGCGCGATCTGGCCTGGGCGCGGGGCATCGGCGGTGTCATGGCCTGGGATCTCAGCCACGACGATGCCGATCATGCCCTGTTGCGAGCGATTCAAGCGCCGGACGCGCGCTGAGTCTCGGAGATTCCGGCCCGAAGGCGGACGTGATAGGACGCGCGGATGCCTCTCATTCATCGTCCGTTTCGTCGTGTCGGTATCGTCAACCGCGGTGAGGCCGCCGTGCGCTTCCTGCGGGCCGCCCGGGCCTGGGCCCGTCGCCGGCGCGAGCCGCTGGAGGTGGTCGCCCTCTACACGACGCCCGATCGCGACGCCGTTTTCGTCCGCGAGGCCGACGAGGCGGTGGCGCTCGGGGACGCCCTGGTCGCCGGTCCCGAGGGCCTGCGCAGCGCCTACCTGGACATCCCGCGCGTCCTGCGCCTGTTGACGGCGGCCGGCTGCGACGCGGTCTGGCCGGGGTGGGGGTTCGTCTCCGAGCGGCCCGACTTCGCGGACGCCTGCGCGGCGGCGGGGCTCGTCTTCATCGGGCCGTCGGGCGAGTCGATGCGGCTTCTGGGGGACAAGATCGCCGGCAAACGCCTCGCCGAGACGCACGGCGTGCCCGTGACGGCCTGGAGCGGCGGCCCCGTCGCCGACGTGGACGAGGCGGTCTCGCACGCCGACCGCATCGGCTATCCGGTGCTGCTCAAGGCGGCGGCGGGTGGCGGCGGGCGGGGCATTCGCATCGTGCGGGCGGCCGACGAGCTCGCCGGGGCCTTCGCGAGCGCGGCGCACGAGGCCCGCGCGGCCTTCGGCGACGCCACCCTGCTCGTCGAGGCCTTCGCCCCCGAAGCGCGTCACGTCGAGGTGCAGGTCATCGCCGACGCCCATGGCCGCGTGCACGCGGTCGGCACGCGCGACTGCTCGATGCAGCGGCGCCACCAGAAGGTCCTCGAAGAGGCCCCGGCGCCGGGCCTCGGCGCGCTCGACGCCCGCCTGCGCGAGGCCGCGGTCGCGGTCGCCCGGGCGAGCCAGTACGTCAACGCGGGCACGGCCGAGTTTCTGGTGCTGCCCGACCGCTCGGGCTTCTACTTCCTGGAGATGAACACGCGCCTGCAGGTCGAGCACCCGGTCACCGAGGCCGTGACGGGGCTCGACCTCGTGGGTCTGCAGATCGATGTCGCGCGCGGTGAGAGCCTGCCCGACGCCCTGCCGGCGACGCGCGGGCACGCCATCGAGGCGCGCCTCAACGCCGAGGACGCCGACGCCGGCTTCCGGCCGAGCGCGGGTCGACTCCTGCGGTTCGAGCTGGCGACCGCCCCGGCCGTGCGCATCGACTCGGGTTTCGTCGAGGGCGACGTCGTGCCCGGCGAGTTCGACTCCATGCTGGCCAAGATCATCGCCGTGGGGCCCACCCGCGAGGAGGCCCTCGCGCGGCTGGACGAGGCGCTGAACCGCAGCACCGTGGCCATCGAGGGCGGGGCCTCGAACCGCAGCCTGCTGATGGAGCTCGTCAACCACGACGCCTTCCGTGCCGGACCGGTCACGACGCGCTGGCTCGACCGGCATCTGACGCAGCGCGCGCTCCCCCTGGAGCGCCGCCACCTGGACGGCGCCCTGATCGCGGCGGCCATCGGGGAGGCCGTGCAGGCCCGCGCCGAGGAGGTCGGCGATCTGATGCGGCAGGCGCACCGCGGCCTGCCGAGCCACGTCGTGCGACCGGAGCCCCGCACCGTGCGGTTCTGCGTGGGCGAGGCGGCCGTGTCCCTCGAGGTCACTGCGTTGTCGCCGACGCGCTACCGGGTGGCCTGCGAGCACGCCGCGGTGGAGGTCGGGCACGTCGCGACGGGGGCGTGCACCGCGCTTCTGACGCTGCGCGGCCGGCGCTACCCGGTCACGCTGGTCACGACCCCGACGGCCCTGCACGTCGAGGTGGACAGCGTCGCCCACCGCCTCGAGCGCGCCTCGGACGGCCGCGTCGTGGCGCCGGTGCCGGGCGCCGTGACGCACGTCTTCGTGCGCGAGGGCGACGTGGTCTCGGCCGGCGCGCGCCTGCTGACGCTCGAGGTCATGAAGATGGAGGTGGCCATCACCGCGCCCATCGCCGGGCGGGTGGCCCGCGTGCTCGTCGAACCCGCGGCGCGCGTGACCCCGGGGCACGCCCTCGTGCACCTCGAAGGCGCGGGGCTCGGCGCCGCCGTACCCACCGGTCCGGGGTTTGCGCTCACGCCGGACGCCCCCGGCGACGTGCCGACCCGGACGGGTGTCACGCTGCTCGCCGCGCTGCTCGGCTACGATCCCCCGCCGGCCAGCATCGATGAGGCCCTCGCGCACGTCGCCCGCGGCGAGGTGAACGTCGGGCGCAAACTGTTGTCGCGTCTGCTCGATGCGTTCATCTCGCACGAACGTTTGTTCGAGCCGGCCACCGGGCTCGGCGAGACGGCGCCGGTGGATCTCCTCGCCCGCCACTTGCGGTTCCTGGGCGACGGCGACCCCGAGCTCCCCGAGGCGTTCCGGGCCCGCCTGCTCGCCGCCCTCGCGTGGCACGACGTCGCGGCCCTCGATGCCGGCCCGCGCCACCGCGACGCGCTCCTGCGCATTCTGCAGGCGCACGCCGGGCTGACCATCCGCGCCGAGATCATGCTGGCCGTGCTGACCGCCGCGCTGGAAGAGGTCGTGCCCGAGCGCACGCCGGCGGAGCGTGACGCCTTCCGCGACCGACTCGAGGCCTTCGCCGCCCTGGTCGTCCGGCGGGACACCGTCCTGGCCGAGGCCGCCTACGCCGCGCTCTACCACCTCTGCGACCGCCCCCGGCAGCTCGTCGAAGCGCGCGGTCTGGCCACCGCCGCCCGGGCCGCGGTGGAAGCCCTGGTCTCGCCGGACTGCGCCGCCGAGGAGCGGGCCCGGCTGGAAGCCGAGCTGGAGGCCCTGCCGAAGGGCGCGCTCCTCTCCGTCGTGCGGGATCCGCTGGCCCTCTCGGAGCCCGTCGTGCGGGCCACGCTGCTCGACCTGCTCGCCCGACGCATGCACACCACCGCGCGCCGACTGCAGGCGCTGCCCGGCGACGCGGCGGGGCTGTACGAGGTGGGCGTGATGCGGGTCGCCGCCGTCCTGACGACCCCGCAGGCCCTGTTCACGGACGTCGTCCGCGCGCTCTCCGGCCCGCCCTTCGGCGGCGAGGACGACCCGCCGACGGACGTGGACGTCTTCCTGTCGGAGCCGGCCGTTTCCTGGGTGCACACCCTGGAGAGCGACGGCCCGACGTCGCTGGCCGGGCTGCCCGCCTGCGTCCGGCGCTTCTCGGTCAACTGGGGCAGCGTCGAGCTCGGGCGCCTCAGCCGGACGTTCCTGCGCGGGGCCGATGGGGCGTTCATCGAGGACCGCTTCCTGCGCGACTTCCACCCCGCTCGCATCGAGTGGCTCGAACTCGATCGGCTGCGGGCGTTCGACGTCGAGCGCGTGCCCGCCCCGGGCGAGATCTTCCTGGCCGTCGCCCGCGCCCGCGAGGACGCCTCGGACGAGCGCCTGATCGGCATCGTCGAGGTCGAGCGCTTCGACCCCGAGCGCGATCCCCAGACGGGCAAGCTGCTGCGCGTGCCCTCGTTCGAGCGCGTCTACATGACCACGCTGCACGCCATGCGGCAGGCGCATCGGATGCTCAAGCAGTCGCCCAAACCGTTCTGGAACCGGCTGGTGGTCTACGTGCGGCCGCGGCTGACGGTCACCATGGACGAGATCCGGCACACGACGCGCCGGCTGGCCCCGGCGACCGCTGGTCTGGGCATCGAGGTCATGATCCTGCGGGGGCACATGCCCGATCCGGCCGCGCCGGGGGGCCTGCGTCCGCTGCAGATCGACTGGACGAACCCGACGAACCACGGCGCGACGCTGACCATCGGGCCGCACGACTACCACCCCGTCAGCCCTTTGCGGGCCGACGAGCGGCGGGTGATCGAGGCCCGGCGCAAGGGTCAGTTCTACCCGTATGAGCTCGCCCGCGCCCTCTCGCAGCCCGTCGACGGGGTCTTTCCCCGCGGCTCCTTCACCGAACTGGAGCTCGCCGCCAACGCCGACGGCGACGGCGAGACACTCGTGCCCGCGAATCGCCCGCACGGCCAGAACACCGCACACCTGGTGGTCGGCCGCGTGGTCCATCACTTCGCGACCTTCCCCGAGGGACTGCCGCGGGTGCTCATTCTGGGCGACCCGACGCGCGGCATGGGCTCTCTGGCCGAGCCGGAGTGTCGGCGCATCCTGGCCGCGTTCGACCTCGCCGAGCGCGAGGGGCTGGCCGTCGAATGGGTGGCCGTGTCGAGCGGCGCCCGCATCGCGATGGACTCGGGCACCGAGAACCTGGACTGGACGGCCCGGGTGCTGGCCCGCATCATCCGCTTCACCCAGGCCGGCGGCACGGTCAATGTCATCGTCGACGGCGTGAACGTGGGGGCGCAGAGCTACTGGAACGCCGAGGCCACCATGCTTCAGCACTGCCGGGGCGCCCTCATCATGACTCCGCAGGGCTCGATGCTGCTGACGGGCAAGAAGGCCCTCGAGTACGCCGGCAGCGTCTCCGCCGAGGACAACAACGGTATCGGCGGCTTCGCCCGCATCATGGGCCCCAACGGCGAGGCGCAGTATTTCGCGCAGGACCTCACGGCGGCCTATCAGCTTCTGTTCCGCCACCTGGCAGTCACGGCGGTCGCCCCCGGCGAGGCCCGCCCCCGGCGGCGGGTGACGGGCGATCCGCTCGACCGCGACGTCACCGTGACGCCCTACCCCGCCGAGGGCGCGCTCGACTATCGCACCATCGGCGATCTCTTCGACGAGGCCGTCAACCCGGGCCGCAAGCGCCCCTTTGCCATCCGACCCGTGATGCGCGCGGTGCTCGACCACGACCTCGAGCCCCTCGAACGCTGGGCGCCCTGGCACGGCGCCGAGAGCGCCGTCGTCTTCGAAGGCAGCCTCGGCGGCGATGCGGTGTGTTGCATCGGCATCGAGTCGCGCCCGGTGCCCCGCAAGGGCGAAGCGCCCGCCGACGGCCCCGATCACTGGACGAGCGGCACGCTCTTCCCGCAGTCCTCGAAGAAGGTCGCCCGGGCCATCAACGCGTCGAGCGGCGTGCGCCCCGTCGTCGTCATCGCCAATCTCTCCGGCTTCGATGGCTCGCCGGAGTCCCTTCGCCACGGACAGCTCGAGCTCGGCGCCGAGATCGGGCGCGCGGTGGTCAACTTCCGCGGGCCGCTGTGTTTCTGTGTCGTCTCGCGCTACCACGGCGGGGCTTACGTGGTCTTTTCGCGCGCACTGAATCCCGGCCTGAACGCCGCCGCCCTCGAGGGCAGCTTCGCCAGCGTCATCGGCGGCGGCCCCGCCGCGGCGGTGGTCTTCCCCGGCCTCGTCCGCAAGCGGGCCAACGCCGATCCGGTCGTCGTCGAGGCCCGGCGCGCGCTCGAGGCCGCCCGCCTCACCGCCCGGGCCAGCGCCACGGCCGAGTTCGAGCGCGTCCTGCGCGAGGCGACCAGCCGCCATCAGGCCGCCGTCGCCCGCGAGTTCGACGCCATCCACAGCGTCGAGCGCGCCCGCAGCGTCGGCAGCCTCGACGCCGTCATCACTGCGCGAACCCTGCGGCCGTATCTCATCGAGTGTATCCGGGCGGGGGGGGGCGTCGACTCGCGTTGACGCATTGACACGCCCGGAATGCGCATCGACAATCACGCCATGCGCATTGCAGTCAACCTGACGATCTCCCCGGAACTTCTCGCCGCGGCGCGGGCGCGCGGACTCAACCTCTCACGCGTGCTCGAGCAGCGGCTCGTCGAGTTGACGGGGGTGCCACCCCGAGACCCGTTCGCGGAAGAGAACGCAGAAGCGATTGCTGCCTACAACGCGCGCATTCGGGCCGACGGTTCGTTTTCCGACGACCTCCGGGCGTTCTGACATGGCTCAGTGGGACGTCCATCGCAACCCGTCGAGGGCGTCGCGCGACCGTGTGCCGTACTTGCTGGATATCCAGGCTGATTTGCTGAGGAGCCTCGGGACCCGGGTGGTCGTCCCGCTCTACGACCCCGTCGCATTCGGGCCCCGTGCCCGAAGATTGAATCCGGTACTCGTCATCGAGGGGCGAGAGGTCGTCGCCTCTTTCGCGGAGCTTGCCGGCATCCCGCTGAGCGCCCTCGGTGAGCGCGTCGACGGTGCCGAGCACGCGCGGACGTCGCTCGTCGCAGCGCTCGATTGTCTGCTCAGCGGGGTTTAGTGGCGCGACACCCGAGCGCGCTCGGTGACTTGCATCGCCCCGCGCGGTGTCTATCTTTCTCGTCGCGAAGACACCCACTGGCCACCGGCGCCGCGGGGTGGTCCATGCGGCACCGGAGCCCGAGACACGAGGCAAGGACGATGTTCGAGAATCTGCTCGCCCGTCGTGCGCCCGCCCCTGCGGGGGATCCGGATCTGTTCACTCTGATGCAGCGGGAGTTCAACCGCGCCTTCGACGGTCTGTTCCGGCCCGGATGGAACGTCGAAGAGCGCGGCACGATGGCCTTCTGGCCGAAGATCGAGGTCGCGGACGGCCCGGAGGGCTACGATCTCACGGCCGAGCTGCCGGGACTCACCGACAAGGACGTGCAGTGTCATGTCAGCGGCAACGTTCTGACCCTGAAGGGTGAGAAGAAGTCCGAGACGCGCGGCGAGAAGAAGCCCGACGGCAAGGGCGAAGCCGACAAGCGCGGCTGGCATTACACCGAGCGCAGCTACGGCATGTTCCAGCGGACGTTCACGCTGCCCACCGAGGTCGACGCCGACCGCATCACGGCGCAGTTCAAGAACGGCGTCCTGCACGTGCGGCTGCCGAAGACGGCCAAGGCGATGGAGGCCACGCGCCAGGTGAAGATCACGCACGAGTGAGGGCGGCGGCGAGTCCCTTGTCGCCCCGTCGGGGACCGGCCAGACTCGCGGCCATGCGACGCCGCTTCGTTCAGGTCGATGTCTTCGGGGACGGCCCATACCAGGGCAACCCGCTCGCGGTCGTGATCGACGCCGAGGGCCTGGGAGCATGTCGCCGTAACGCACGCCGGCTGCGGTCGTCCGCGTCGGCATCGGTTACGGCGACACTCTCCTCGGTGCGGCGCCACCAGGGGTCGGTCGTGCTCGCGGTCGACCACGCGCGATGGGGTGCCTCCCTCGCTGCGACCCACGCCGAGATTCACGACACCGGGGGGCAGGGCGCGCCGCCGGCCGAGGAGCGCGTCGACGCCCACACGGTGCTCGACGCGGCCGCCCGGCTCGAGTTCACCGAGTCGAGCGCGCTCTCCCTGCGTCCGGACAACCTGCTGAACTCGGCCTACATCGGGTCGCGGGGGGCCTACGGATTGCGCCCGGGCAAGCCGCGGGCGCTCGTGCTGGGCGACAAGCACCACTTCGGCGGCTGAGTGCTTGGACGGTTCGACCTCGCCGCCGGCTGCATCGACGGGCGCCGCGCCCGCGGGTCACTCGTAGAGGAGCGCGTCGATGGCGGCGATCTCGAGCACTCGGGCGTCCCATCGCTCGAGCGTCTCCGTGTCGTCGCAGGTCTCGATGCGTTCACGCTGCGCCGCGTCGGGGACGAGGCCGCGCAGCGTCAGCGTCCGCAGGATGCCGCGTCGCAGCGCGGCCTGCGCCCGGGCCGCCTCGGCCTGCGCCCGGGCCGCCTCGGCCTCCGCGCGGGCCGCCTCGGCCTCCGCGCGGGCCGCCTCGGCCTGCGCCCGGGC
>JAKLJY010000209.1 GCA_023150895.1 Myxococcota bacterium
CAGCCTCCTCGACCGCCTCACGCCGCTGCTCCGCCGTGTACCGGCGCGCTTCTCTCACACCCATGTCGTGACCTCCCGGCAGGTCACGCCACCCGGACACAACGTCCGGCGTCAGGCCGCCCGCTTCGGATGGTCAGGGTGTGATAACGGCAACTATGGAAAGTGGCGCATTCGCTGGATCGACGCGACGGGGAACCGCCGCAGCGCCGTCTTCGACTCGTACAAGGAGGCCGAGCTCGCCCTGCACCGGGCCGAGATCGAGGCCGACGACATCCGGACCGGGGTCAAACCGGCGGCCCCGCCCGAGCGCACGTTCGCTGAACTCGCCGAGCAGTGGATGACGTTCCGGGGGGTTAAGAAGCGCTCGGTTGTCAGCGACCGCAGCATCCTGAACCGGCACCTGCTGCCGGCATTCGGGAAGCTCCGGCTGGTCGAGGTCAACGTCGTCCAGGTGGACGCCTTCAAGGCCCGGGCGACGGTCGGCGAGAAGACCATCCACAACGTCCTGACCTTGCTCGTGGCTATGCTGAACTACGCGGCCGACATCAGCTGGCTGGCGACGGTGCCCCGGATCCGCAAGCCAACCATCCAGCTGAACCAGAACGAGTTCCGCTACCTGCGCACCGACGCGGAGATCTGCCGATTCGTCCGTGCCGCAGCGGAAGAGGGCGACAACGTCCATGCGCTGTACGCCACGGCGATCTACACGGGCATGCGCGCCGGAGAGCTCGCCGGCCTTCGGTGGTCGTCGGTCAACCTGCAGCGGCGGCTGATCATGGTCCAGGCGAGCTACGATGGCCCGACCAAGTCCGGGGATCTCCGTCACGCCCCGATCCTCGACGCCCTCCTCCCCGTGCTGCAGGCGTGGAGGCTGAAGTGCCCGGGCGAGTACGTCTTCCCCAGCGAGGCGGGGACGATGCTGGTGAAGTCCGCCCGCGTGTTCCAAGAGGTGCTCCACCGCGTCCTGGAGCGCGGCGGCTTCGACCCCGAGGTCGGCCGGGATGGGAAGAGGCGCCACTTCATCACCTTCCACTGCCTGCGGCACACCTTCGCCTCCCACTGGATGATGAATGGCGGAGACATCTTCAAGCTCCAGCGGATCGGCGGCTGGAAGAGCTTCGAGATGGTCCAGCGCTACGCGCACCTGGCGCCGGACGCCTTCGCCGCGGACTACGGGCGGATGGGGGGCCAAGTGCCCGTTGCGCCGGCCGTCGTGGGCATCGAGGACGCCCATCGCCGTGGGGCGGGGCGGCAGCGGGGTCGAGGCTGACCCTCACGGGGAGGCGGCCGGGTTGACCTTGCCGACCATGCCGAGGCGCGCTATCACCGCGACGTGGCCCGCATTGGATCCGAGAAGCCTGCAGACGACGCGACCGGGGGGGCGGTCCCGAAGCTCGCCGACTCGCTGCCCCTCGAGGACGCGCGTTGGCTGTTGCGGTGGGTCGCCCGGCAGGTCATGGCCCACCACGACGCCGTAGATGCCGAGTCGCACCCGGAAGCCGCGCCGGTGGATGGCTTGACCGCACAGCGGAATCGGCGACGCGCGAAGGAGCTCGGCCGCCTCCTCCGCCGCGCCGAGGAGCATGACAAGACCGTCCTGCCGTCGGCGGGGTCGGGCAAGATGGCGCTGAGCGCGGCCGACTTCGTGAACGAGCGTATTCGGCTGCGACTTGTCGCGGCGTATGAACGCGAACGGGAGGGGGCCGGCACACCCGAAGGCTTCCAGGCGGCTAGGCTCGCGGCATTCACGGCCGAGCCGTCCGTCTTGGTCACGCCCGCCGAGGTGGAAGCCATCCGAGCCGGCGACACTGGCCGTGCCTCGCGGACCGACATCGGGCAATCGCCCGCGGCCCTGGCTGCCCGCTTGCTCCAGAGCGTGAGGGGAGTCCTGCCCACCCACCTCGAAGACGCGACCACGCTGCTGAACGCCACCGCGCGGGCGGAGAGCGAGCGGTCGCTCGGCCATGCCCGTGTCGTCTTGGGGAACCGCTACGCCGCAGAGGCCGCGGCCGGCGGCCCGGACCCGGCCTTCGGCCCGGCGCGTCTCGAAGCCCTGCGCGCGGTCTGGGCGACGCTCGGCGACAAAGACCGCGACGCCCTGCTGGCCCTCGACTACTGGGCACCGTCGCGGAATGGCAAGCACCGCCCGAGGGGGAGCGTGGAGAAGGTCACGACCGCCGCCATGACGCTCCTCGAGCGAGCCGAGAACGCCCGGGGCGTCCGCGGTGGCTTCCTCGATCCCGCCCACCGAAAGAACGAGGGCGTCATCCGGTTCGTCCTCGCCCGGCACGACGCGGATCTGGGCTACAGCAACCGACGGGCGGCGTTTCTGGCGGTCCGGTATTTCTTCGAGCTTGAGCCGCTCGCCCAGCGCGACCTGATCCACGACCTGCAGAACGACTTCGAGCGACAGCATCCCGGCGCGCTTGGGAGAAGGCGCCGACGATCCCCCGGAACGACGCCGACGGAGGGGTGACCCGGTCATGGAGCGGAATCGTCGGCGTGCATCGTTCCGGGCACGCCGTGCCGACTTTCTGCGTCACTAGGCACGCGAGCTGATGCGGTGCGAATCGTCGGCGGGCCGACCCCTTCACGGTCCGCGTCAACCATGGGGGATTCCCCCGTCGCGGAGGCTTCCGTGAGGTGGCCTCCGCCTGCGCCACCGCGTGCAGCCTCCTGCCGTGCAACGCCCGTGGCGCCCGGCCTTGACTCCGCCCGTCATTGGACGAATAGTTGTACAATGTCGCGTCTACGTCGGAGGTCGTCGTGCTCGTCTACACTTACTCGGAACTCCGAGCCCATCTGAAGGATCGCCTCGACGAGGTGGCCGCGACGCGGACGCCGATGCTCGTGACCCGTCAGAACGGCGCACCGGCGGTCATCCTCGACAAGGAGGAGTACGACGGCATGGTGGAGACGCTGCACTTGCTGCGCTCTCCCGTAAACGCCTCGCGCCTGCTCGCGTCCATCGCCGAGGCGAACGCTGGCACCTGGGCACCTGAAGCGAAGCCAGACGCGACCGGCGCGTGAACGTCCTGTTCACGCCGACGGCCTGGCAGGACTACTGCCACTGGCAATCCGCTGACGCGGACGTGCTCTCGAAGGTCAACGCCCTGATCGAAAACACACGGCGTCAGCCGTTCACCGGCCTCGGCAAGCCCGAGCCGTTGAAGGGGGCGCTGACGGGCTTCTGGTCGCGGCGCATTACTGGGGAGCACCGGCTGGTCTACAGGGTCACGGGCACCGGTGACGCACAGCGGCTCGAGATCGTCCAGTGCCGCTACCACTACTGACCTGGGCGGCGCCCCGCGGTGCTGGCGACCGCTGGTGGCTGCGCCTGGGTGCCTTTCGGTCGCCCGCGGCTGGCATGCCACCTCGCCCGGCTACCTTGGCGCACGTCGGGTTGGCTTCGTGCTGGGGTTGGCCCGCCCACGGAGGACGCGAGAGACGCCGCTACTTCGAGTCGCCCTCGGGCCCCCGGGTGGCAAGTCGTTGCAGCGCGTCAACGTGCTCGACCACCCAACGGGCGCAGGTCAGCGGCCCGATCTCCGCGAGCGCGGCGACCAGGCGCCGCACGCGCGACCCGAGCCGATCCAGCTTCCGCAGGTGAGTGGCCACGTCGCGTTCCCGTGGGATCTGGGCGACTGCGGCAGCGACTCCGTCACCCGAACCAGCGCCGTGGCCGGGAAGGGGAAGCTGAATCGCTGGAGGATGCCCCGTCGCCCCAGCGCCGTCTGCCGCCGGGCCGGCCGCGGGCGAATGGAGACCGACGGCGGCACCGGCGTCTCGTCGAGGCGGGCCCGCTGGGCCGTCCGAGTCCGGCCGGGGAGCGGGCTGAGGCGACGCTGCGTCAGGGGGTTCGGCGCCCGACCTGCCGCGCCGTCGAACCTGCCCGTGGCTCGTCGTCACCGTGTCCGCATTCAAACCGTTTGAATGCGCCTTCACGATCTTCGCCACGAAGGGCTGGCTCACGCCGCAGACTTTGGCGATCCAGTTCGGCGACCGCTCACGCCAGGTCTCGTCACCCAGCAGCATCAAGACCGCTCGGTGCTTGTCTGCGTTCGAGCGTTGGAGACCGTGAGTGGCGTTGGCGCCGGCGGCCATGCGCAGCGCGGTCGGACGGTCGGTGGGCGTGACCACGGCGGGCACGAATGTGCGCCCGGCGGCCCTTGCCGCTGCCACGCGGTGGAAGCCGTCCACGACCACGAGGGCACCCTCGATGCGGCAGACCGTGATCGGCGGCAACTGCACGCCCTCGCGGAGCAACTCCGCATAGTGCTCGACCACGGCCAGGTCCATCTCGACGCGAGACTGGTACGCCTCGTCGATCACGACCTCGGCCAGAGGAAGGTCCTCGACAGGGTCCGCCGCGACGTGATTGCTGCCCACGTCCGGGCTGGGCGAGGTCGGGGCCGAGCTGACCTGCCCCCCGGCGACGGTCTCCACGAAGTCGGTCGGGAGCGTGGAGATGCCGTTACCGGTTTGACGCAGCGCCCACCACCACAGGTAACTCTCGGCATCGACCAGGGCGAGCCCTCCCTCCACGGGCTCCACCCGCAGCGGTTGCGGCGGACGGCGGTGCAGCGCGACATAGTCCAACGCCGCCTGAACACCAGGTTCGGCCCGATTTGGCACGGTGACGCCGACGGGGGGCCGCAGGTCGGTAATGGCTACGTAGCCCTTTGGAACCGCGGCGCTCATGGCGCACCCCGATCCGCGGGCCGCCCAAGGGGCCCAGCGGCGTCGTCGGGCAGCACATCGACGTGCATCCGGAGGGACCCGGTCACCCCGGAGGCCGCCAAGGCGCCGAGGTGGTTCGCCCGCGCCGAAAACTGCCAGACGAGCGCCGCCTCGGGGACCGGCTCACCCGTTGCGGCGTTCACCCCGGAGAGGCGCGGCGCCCGCGGCCGGACCGACCCCGGGGTCACGACCGCCGGCGTTGGCCCACTCAACTTCACACCACGCAGGCTGCCGAAGGTCCGAACCAGGTGGCGCCGGTTCATCCAGCGGAGCAGGGCAGGGAGGTCCTCATCGGTGAACTGGTCCGCCGAGAACGTCTTCACGCAGTAGCGCACGACGTCGGCCAGGTCCCGCGCCCGCTCCACATGGACGCCGCCGTTCTGAGCACCGTGCGCTGCTTCCGCGCGGAGTGCCCGACGCCAGGCGACGAGGAGACGGTGCTGGTCGATCCACATCGCATCGACGCAGGCGTGAAGGTGGGCGTGCCGACCGCCGGGACCGTCGAAGTCGAGCCCGAAGACCCCGCCGCGGACGACCTTCTTCCAGGCGACGTAGCCGCGAAGCCGGCCGACGGCCCGGATGAGTCGATCCGCGGCATCGGCGACCGGCAGCGACGCCTCGGTGGCCGCCGTCAGGGTCACGAAGACGGGATGGTGCTTGAAGTGCGCCGACACGAGCCGGACCAGCCTCGTTCCGAGCTTGGCCGCCCAGGCAGGCGCGCATCTCACGCACAGGCGGTGCCGACACGACGACAACGCGCAGATGGGCAGGCCCGTGCGACGGTCGAGCACCATCGCGTACTGCCCGGGCCGGGCGTCGTAGAGGTAGCCGCCCGTGCCGCAAGCCTCCACCCGGTCGGCCACTGCGCGCAGCCCGGCGACACGGGCCATGGCGGCGAGGCGAGCGTTGGAGGCTCCAGAAACCGGGGGGGAGCTTTCCTTCTGGTAAATCAAAGACGCGCGCGCGGGCGCGTAGCCGTCTGGGGGCGCGTGGCCCGCGGGCGCACTCATCCCATTGGATTCCGTTCGATCCATAGATCTCTCCCGTGACCCGCAGGGCGGGCCTGGAATCGGGGCAGCGCTGCACAGGGCGGGAGCGCCAGCCGTCAGTTCGAAACGCCCCCTCCCGGCACCTCTGCCCGGAGGGGCGATGGCATCAGGCTGGGTTGCGCTCGGCGACTTCCATCACGTCAACGCGCCGGGCGCGTACCCAGTCGTCGAGCGTGACCGCGTCGAACCGGACGAGCCGCCGGCCCAAGCGGACGTGGGGCACTTGGCGCCGCGAAACCATCGCGTAGAGCGTCCCGAGCTGGAGGCCCAGCAAGTCGGCCGCGTCCTTGTAGGTGAGCATCTTCGGCTCCGACATCGCGAACTCCTTCGGTCATGGCCGGGTCGTTCCGGCCTGCCGAGATTGCAGAGCTTGGGAGGGGGGGTCACCCCCAAGGATCGGTGGCCGGATTTGGGGATGCCTGCCCCGACCGCGATCCGTCCCGAATTGGCCCTGGCCATCCCAGAGCCTCATCCCGGTAGGGTGACCGGGACGACCGAGGCCGAGGTCCTTCGCGCGGGGGCGTCGATGATCCCGTCGCAGCACTTCGGGCAGGTGACCTTCTCGCGCTCGTAGGGGAGGACCTCGAAGCGTGCGGGGAAGAGCCCGAGCACCTCGCTCCTCTCGGTGCCGATGGACTTGCGTGTGCCACGGCAGCTCTCACAGTCGCGGTCCTCGTCCCCGACGCGGGCCTCGACGGGTCACACGGGAACGAGGCGGGCAGCGGGCGACACCATTGGGGCATTTGGTTGCGTCCGAGCTACTCGTCGGACGTCGGCGCCAGGTCGGTCTCGTGGGAGGTGGCGCCGCAGTAGTGTCCAGCCGCCCTCACCCCACGGCGGACGGGCATGGAAGTCCCGCCGGACCGCCGACTCGCCGACGCGGGCGCGCAGGACGGTGGCCGCTGTGCCGACCACGCCGAGCCCGTCCGCCGCGACTTGGGCGCGACGACACATGCACTACCGGGTCTTGCCCTGGTCGCGCTCGTAGAGGGCCGCCGCCCGGCTTGCCATGCCGGCGATCTCGGCGCGCAAGTCCGGCGGCTCCAGCACCTCGACCAGGTCGCCGAGGCCGAGGAGCCAAGCGCGGAGTTCCTGCGTGTCGTGGACCCCTGCCTGGACGCGAACTGCGCCGCCGGGCAGCGGCACGATCTCCTGATCGTCTGCCAGAGGGGTCTCCAGCACATGATGCACGGCCGGGGCCTCAAAACGAGCGACAAGCACCACCGGCTCGTCGCGCAGCTTGAAGCCGAAGGCTCCACCCGCGATGTACCCGTCGAGGGTGAAGCCGGGTGGGCGCGAGGCGGGCGCGTCCGCGACAGCGGCCGACGCGATGCGATGGGCCAGGAATTGGCGGGGAGCCAACGTGTCGTCGAAGCAGGCCACGAGGTACAGGACTGGCCCCCGCGACACGAGCCCCAGCGGTGAGACCGTCCACGGACGCGCAGCCCTCGCGTCTCGACCCCGGTACTCGAGATCCAGCGCGCGGTCGCGGAAGAGCGCCTCGGCCACGGCGTCGAGCACGCCGGCCGCGAGCTTGGCGGGCACCAGTCTCGGCCCCCGAGGCAAAACGGCGATCTTGGCGAGCCAGCCCGCCAGGGGGGCCGGCGCCGTGCCGACGAGCGCGTGGGCAAGCGCCCATTCGGGCTCCAGCGCCGACCGAACGGCGGGCGGGAGGAGAGTGGCCAGGTGACGCTCCAGAAGGCAAAGCGCCAGCGCCTTCGCCGGCTCCACGACAGGAAGCCCTGCCGCCGACTTGGGCAAAGCGAAGCACCAGCGATACGGCCGCTCGGATTCGTCGCAGATCAACGGCAGCAGGCCCGAGAAACGGGTCAGGTCGCGCTGGATCGTCCGCAGATCCACCTCGAAGCCGAGATCGGCGAGCCGGCGCCTCAACGTGAGCGTGTCGACACCGCGCGGGGCCGGCGGCACCTCGCGGAGCATTGCCAGGACGCGGACGTAGGTGTCACCCATCGTAGAGCGGCTCGTCGGGCAGTGGACGCATGGGTCGAAGGGTGCGACCGCGAGGCTCGGGGGGCAAGCATCACGCAGTCGCGGACGACACGGATTGTCGCGACGGCCCCTGATCCTGGTTCCCATGGACCCCGCCGCACTGCCGCATGCCACCTTGGGCGACTCCGGTGTCGCCACCATCAACTGGATTTCGCTCGCCGAGGGTCGTGTCGCCCCCATCTCCATTCGATGGCAGAAGACGACGCGGGGATTCGCCGTGCAGGTCGTCTCGGACTCCGCGGAGGAGAACTTCTCCCTCGACGTGCTTTCCTCAAGTGAGGGCGCCCGTTCGCCCCATTGGCGGCTCCACCCGACCTGCTGGTCGATGTGCGCCGGGTTGCCCCGACTGCAGAATTTCGGGGACCTCCTCCGCGCCGTCATCAACGCCGTCCGAGAGACGACCCAGCAGACTCTCAGGGCATACCGATGGCCACCCGAGCAGTGGACGTCTCTGGCCGCCCTCGAGCGGAAGGCGTTGCGGGAGGCCTGCGCCGTGGTCCGCGACCTTGCGCTCCATTCGGTCGCAGTCTGCAATCCAACCGCCCGCCGGGCGGCGCTGAGGTTCGCCGCCCACGTACGCCTCTCCCTACATCAGTGGTTCGTCAACGACGCGACCGGGCGTCTGCTCCAGTTGGTCGACACATGCCCGGGGGCGCTCATCTTCGCGTATGGACTCATGGAGCGGCCCGACACGCGCGACATTGGTGCGGCGTTGCTGAACGGCGTCGTGGCCGGACACCGCGTTGACCGAGTCCTGGACGCCGCCATTCGCGGGTGGGCCGAGGCAGGGGCCGGTCGTGACGCTGGCTGGCACATGCGTGCGGCATGGGCCTTCCAAGGATTGGAGCGCCCGGACTCGCCCACCGGGCTCGCCGCACGCGCCGCCCAGCGACTTCTCATTCGCCGCGCGGGTCTTCGCGTCCCGACGACGACCCTGTGGCAACCCCCTCCGCTGCGACTCGTCCCCGAGGACATTCCGCGCGCCGTCCGGGCCAATGCGCAGTGGTTCCGTGCCATCAAGGCCGCTCCCGATTTCTACGGCGGCGGCACCGTGCCGCTGGCCAAAGTGGACGGACATCTACTCGGAGTCATCGATTTCGTTTCCCGGCACCCGGACTTGCTCTTCCAGCCCCGACGCGGTGGCTCCGACGCAGTGCGTCAACGCGCCCGGACGTTGCTGAACTTCGCGCGCTCGAACGGCAGGTGTCTGGGGCGGACCACCGATCCTGCATTGGTCGCCAGGGAGGTCCGAAAGTGGTCGCGGACCGTTCGCCAGGCGGGCGAGAGCCCGTCCGCGTGGGTGTTCGACTCGGCCACCCCCCTGTTCCATGTCCTGGACACGCCCTACTCGGACGGCGCGTTGGTGGCGCGCCCGCTCCTGACCGCCGCCGACTTCGAGCACGAAGGCCGCGCGATGAGGAACTGCGTCGAGGACAGGCTTCCGCGAGCCGCTTCCGGCCGGGCGTGCTACTTCCACGTCGACATTGACGGGCGGCCGGTCACGTTGGAGGTTCTGCGCGGCCACGACAGGTTCGTCACCGGCGAGGTCGCCGGCCCTGAGAACGCCGCAGTGAGTCCCGGGGATGCCGCGGAGATCGAGCGGTTTGTGGGACAAGTGCTGGGTGGCATTCCGCAGGGCGTGGCAGGCACATAGTGCCGCCCTGACGGACGCCGGCTGGCCTGAGGCGGCGCGCTGGCGCGCCCTCGCAACGAAAACCGCGTCTGTCAGTTGGCGGAAGGGCGTTCAAGCAATCCGCCATCCCCTGGAGTAGGAACGCTGGCCGGCTTCTTCTCATGATAGAACTTCAGATCGACGTCGGGGCATTTGGAGGCGCCCAACCCCTCGTCGAGCGCCCGCTGCTGCAGATGACTCTCAAGACCATCACGAGCCGGTGCGGTCTCCTGGCGTACCCTCAAGTGCCAAGTGGCCTCGTTGGGGCGGCTGCGAACTTCGAACTCGAGCGCACGGGCGTCGATACCGAGCGCGCGAAGGTGGCGCAGCTCGCGTCCGGCGCTGTCGGCGATCCTGCGACCAACCACCCATAGAACAAGCGGGCGCCGGGGACGATACCAGGGCGCCGTCGCTGGGTTGGTCAAGATGTCTGCTGGGGCGCCGTCCATGAAGACGCCGCGTGAAACCCAGGCCCGGCCAAGTTCCAGAAGCTGCGCCAAGTCCTTGAGTGGGAGTCGTTTTCGCGGGGCCAGCTCGCGCTTCCGCTCCAGGGCGAGTTCGAGGGCGACTTCGCCCAGTACATGCGCATTCTGCTCGCCACTCAGGCGCCCGTATGCGGCTTCGGTGCGCTTGTCCCCGAAGTCCGCTCTGACCCGCTCCCAGAACTCCCGCCGATTCCAGAAGTGCTCCACGTCGTCAATGCCCAGCGTCTTGGTCTGCCGCCCTGCATAAAGGGCAGCGAAGTACAGCGCGAAGTCGTGCGCAGCATCTGGTGGATGCCCCCGCAAGACGTGGGCCGGATCGACGAAGACGTAGCGAAACGCGTAGTGGGCTGCCTGTTCGACGACCCTGTCGGTCACGGTCTGGTTCTGCTTCACCTCGACCAGATGGACCCGTCCCAACGCATCCAACGCGGTGATGTCCGCCTCCGAGTTGCTGAACGACAATTACATCGCCCCATCGACGACAACTACATCGCCCCATGGTTCGATGTTGAAGCAGGGCTGAGAACCGCGCACGCCTGACCCGAACGAGGTCAGGAGTCGCGAGTTGGTGACGAGAGACGCGCAGGTGAGGGTGCTGCTGGCGGAGCTGGCGAAGCACGGCGAGGTGGGTGTGGCGGCGGCGCGCGCGGGGATGGACTGGAAGACCGCGCGGAAGTGGCTGAGGACGGGGCGGATGCCCTCGGAGGTGGTCGTGGAGCGGAAGTGGCGAACACGGGACGATCCGTTCGAGAAGGACTGGCCGGCCATCGAGGCGCAGCTCAGAGATGCGCCCGGCCTGGAGGCCAAGACGATTTTCGAGGCGCTGGTGGCATCGGCACCTGATCGCTACGAGCCTGGACAGCTGCGGACGCTGCAGCGTCGGGTCAAGGCGTGGCGCGCGTCGTCGGGGCCCGAGAAGCGGGTGTTCTTTGGACAGGAGCATCGCCCGGGCGAGGCGGGGCAGACGGACTTCACGCGGGCCGCCGAGCTGGGGGTGACCGTCATGGGGGAGGTCTTCGTGCATCTGTTGTGTGTCTTCGTCCTGCCGTACTCGAACTGGTTCTGGGCGACGGTGTGCCTGTCGGAGTCGATGGCGGCGTTGCGGCGCGGTGTGCAGGAGGCGGTGTTCCGGCTGGGGCGGGTGCCGCGCTTCCATCAGACGGACAACTCGACGGCGGCGACCCACCGCATCCCGGGCGGCCGGGGCTGCGAGCCGGGGGAGCCAGACGCGGAGGGGTCCCGCAAGCGGCCGTTCAACGACGAGTACCTCGCGCTGATGCGCCACTTGGGCATGGAGCCTCGGACCACGGAGGTCGGGGCCAAGGAGCAGAACGGCGACGTGGAGTCGCACAACGGGGTGCTCAAGCGAATGCTGGAGCAGGCGCTGTTGCTGCGTGGCCACCGGGACTTCGACAGCCGAGAGGCCTGGGAGGCGTTCGTCGTCGAGGTCGTCCTGAAGTGCCGTTATCACACCCTGACCATCCGAAGCAGGCGGCCTGACGCCGGACGTTGTGTCCGGGTGGCGTGACCTGCCGGGAGGTCACGACATGGGTGTGAGAGAAGCGCG
>JAKLJY010000020.1 GCA_023150895.1 Myxococcota bacterium
TGCGGCTGTGGCCGGCGCCGGATTGGCCTGCGTGGCCGGGGCGCTCGGTGGGACGGGCTCGGTCGGCGCAGCGCTCGGTGCGGCGGTTTCGGGCGCGACCGGGCGTGCTTCTACGACGACCGCGGGCTTCTGCGCGACGACCGTCGCATCCGGCGCAACCGTGATCGAGACGGTGCGGAGACTCGGCCGGTCCTTCTGCGCATTCTTCACGACGAACCAGGCCCCCGCGGCAACGCCGAGCACGATCAGGAAGACGAGGGCGACGAACGCGACGTTGGAACGCACGAACCAGGGGGGAGAGTTCGCGTGCGTGACGGCCGTCCCCTGCCGACGGACGTCCACCGTCGACTCGTCGGCCGCCGGCCCCGGCTTCCCGACGGCTTCCCAGGGTCGGGTCGGTGCCTCGGTGCCATCCGGCAGGGGCAACGGCACTGCGGCCCCTCGGCCGGAACGCTCGGCGGACTTCTCGGCGGATCGTTCGGCCGACTTCTCCGATGAGCGCTCGACCGAACGCTCGACGGAGGTGTCCATGGATCGCTCGACCTCGAAGTCCTCCTCACCGAGCTCCTCGACGAGGGATCGTTCGGACTCGGACTCGGGCGTCTCGATGTCGAGGCTGTCGTCGTCCTGCAGGCCGGCCGGCGCCTGGACGCGCCGCGTGACGTCTTCGGGGAGGAGCGACTTCGGCGCGCGGATGTCGACGGACCGGAGCTCCCGACCGTCGATGTAGGTCGCGAGTGCCTCGATGAACGCCTCGGCCGATTCGAAACGATCGCGGGGGTTGGCGGCCAGTGCGGTCGAAACGAAGACGTCGATGCCCTCCGGCCCGGACTCTTCGGCCTGGGCGAGGACCTCGCTCGGCGGGGGCGCCCCCGGGGCGTAGACGCGCCCGGTCAGGAGTTCGTAGAAGATCGCGCCGAGGCTGTAGAGGTCGGCTCGCAAGTCGACCGGTCCCCCAGCGACCATCTCCGGCGCGAGATAGGCGCCGGCGTCCGCCTCTTGCTGGGCCTTGACGAACGCCGCCGTCGGTACGGCCTCCCACGAGGAGAAGTCGGTCAGCTTCAGGACGTCGGGCAGAATCAACACGTTCTCGGGCTTGAGGTCCCCGTGAACGGCGTGCCGATGCGCGTGGCCGAGCGCCATCGCGATCTGCACCATGATGGGCTCGATCTCCTTGACCGTGAACCGCTGTCCCTTGTCCTGCCGAAGCCCGATGACCTTGCGCAGCGTCAGCCCCTCGAGGAGCTGCATCGTGAAGAACGCCTTGTCGGCGTCCACATCGTCGTCGTAGAGCCGGACGATGTTCTGCTGCGACAGTTTCCGCGCCTTGCGGATCGTCTGCGAGAATTGCTCGCGCGACGCCGCGTCTTCGAGCAGGTGGGGATGGATGACCTTCAGCGCGACGTCGACGTCGATCTCCTGGTCGAGCACCCGGTAGACGGCCCCGAGGGGGCCGACCCCAATCAGGTCCCGGACCTCGTACCGGGACGAGATGACGTCACCGATGCCGTACCCGAGCTTCTCGGCGGTCTTCTGGGCGCGCAGGCGGCGCTTTTCCAGAGCCCGGAAAGAGGTCGTGGTCGTGGTGAAGGTTCGACGGGCGCCCGAGAAACGCTGTCCGCAGTTGCCACACTGCGCTGCGCCTTCGGCCACCTCACTGCCACAGCGGAAACAGATCACGAAAGGTCCTCCGGGCTCGGGGGTGGGCCGGGGTGCGCCGGGCTTGTAACAAACCCGGGTCGACGCTTCAAGCCCCCGTGTGTCCGAAGCCCCCGTCCCCGCGATCGGTTTCGTCGATGGACTCCGCCGAGACGAATTCGGCGGCGAGAACCGGCGCCACCACGAGCTGAGCGATCCGTTGGCCGCGCGCGATGGTCACCGGGTCCGAGCCGAGGTTGACCAGAAGGATCTGGAGTTCACCGCGGTAGTCGGCGTCGATCGTGCCCGGCGCGTTGAGGACCGTGAGGCCCTCGCTCCAGGCGCGCCCGGAGCGTGGACGAACCTGTATCTCGTAGGCGGGCGGAATGCCGAGAACGAGCCCGGTCGGGACGCGCACGCGTTCACCCGGCGCGACCCGGAGGGGCTCGACGACCGCAGCCTCGACATCGAAGCCTGCCGAACCCGGGGTCGCCCGGCTCGGCAGATCGAGCGGCGTCGGCTCGAGCGCGTGCGGCAACCGCCGAACGGCGATGACCGGTCCGGCGGTGCCCACGGCCAAGGTCAGGCCTGGCCGACGGACTGCAGCGCCTCGCGCCGCGAGAGGCGGATCTTGCCCTGACGGTCCACGCCGATGCACTTCACGTAGATTTCGTCGCCCTCGGCGACGATGTCCTCGACGCGGTTCACGCGCTGATCGGCGAGCTCCGAGATGTGCACGAGACCGTCGGTGCCCGGGAGGATCTCCACGAACGCGCCGAACTCCATGATCTTGCGCACGATGCCCTGGTAGACCTTGCCGACCTCGGGCTCCTGCGTGAGGCCCTTGATGAGGTCCATGGCCTTCTGGGCGCTCTCGCCGTCCTTGGCCGCGATGCTGACCTTGCCGGTGTCGTCGACGTCGATCTGAACGCCGCACTGCTCGATGATCCCGCGGATCGTCTTGCCGCCCGGGCCGATGACGTCCCGGATCTTGTCCGGCTTGACGGTCAACGTGAAGATCCGCGGCGCATGCAGCGAGAGATCGGCGCGGGGCGCGCTGATGGCCTTGGACATCTCCTTGAGGATGTGCAGACGGCCGTTGCGCGCCTGTCGCAGCGCTTTCTCCAGGATGGAGCGATCGAGGCCGTGCACCTTGATGTCCATCTGCAGGGCGGTGATGCCGTCCTTGGTGCCGACGACCTTGAAGTCCATGTCGCCGAGGTGATCCTCGTCGCCGAGGATGTCCGAGAGGACGGCGATCTTGTCGTCCTCCTGGATGAGACCCATCGCGATGCCGGCAACCGGCTTGAGGAACGGGACGCCGGCGTCCATGAGCGCCATCGAGGCCGAGCAGACCGTCGCCATCGACGACGAGCCGTTGGACTCCAGAACCTCGCTCACGACGCGGACGGTGTAGTTGAAGTCGTCCTGGCTCGGCATGAGGCACTCGACGCCGCGGTGGGCGAGGTTGCCGTGGCCGATCTCACGCCGGCTCTGGCCGCGCAGCATCTTCACCTCGCCGGTGCAGAACGGCGGGAAGTTGTAGTGCAGCATGAAGCGAACGAAGACATCGCCCTGCAGGTTGTCGATGCGCTGCTCGTCCCGGCGCGTGCCGAGGGTGACCGTCGCGAGGGCCTGCGTCTCACCGCGGGTGAAGAGCGACGACCCGTGCGTCCGGGGAAGCACGCTCACCTCGCAGGAGATCGGGCGGATCTCCTCGAGGCGACGCCCATCGAGGCGGATGCCCTCTTCGACAACCTGCGTCCGGACGATGTCGCTCTGCAGGTCGTGCAGGTGCTCGTTGATCTCCCCTTCGCGCCCGGCGAGGGACGGATCGCTGGCGAGGAGTTCGGCAATCGCCTGCTTCGAGGCCTTCGAGACCGCGTCGCGGCGGGCCTTCTTGTCGCGGATCGCGAGCGCGTCGGCCATGTTGTCGAGCGCAACGTCGATGACGCGGTTGTAGAGGACGGCGTCGACCGGAGGGGGCGCGGCATCCTGCTTGGGCTTGCCGGCCTTCTGCACCAGGTCGCGCTGGAGCGCGATGATGCCCTTGATCGCCTCGTGCGCCGCGAGGATGGCGTCGATGATCGTCGCCTCGCTCGCCTCGCTCGCCTCGCCTTCGACCATGCAGACGGCGTCCGCCGTGCCGGCGACGACGAGCTCGAGCTCCGCGTCCTTCAGCGCCTTGAGCGACGGGTTGATGACGAACTGCCCGCCAATCTTGGCGACCCGGCAGCCGGCCGTCGGGCCATCGAACGGGATGTCGCTGATCGACACGGCCGCCGACGCGCCGACCATCGCGAGGATGCCCGGATCGTTCTCGTTGTCGGTCGACATGACCGTCGCGATGATCTGGATCTCCTTGCGCCAGTGCTTCGGGAACTGCGGGCGGTTCGGACGATCGATGAGGCGGCTGGTGAGGATCTCCCAGTTCGCCAGACGGCCTTCCCGCTTGAAGTAGCCGCCGGGGATCTTGCCCGCGGCGTACTGCTTCTCGACGTACTCGACGGTGAGAGGCAGAAAGTCGACGCCCGGACGGGCGCTCTTGCTGCCGCAGACGGTCACGAGGACGACGGTGTCTCCCTGCGTGACGAGCACGGCGCCGTCGGCCTGTCGGGCCAACCGGCCGGTCTCGAGAGTGATCTTGTTCGCGCCATACGGCGCACTGACGGTGACGACCCCCATGGGTATCCTTTCATTCAGATGCCCCGGTCTCCCACACATCCTGCCTCGGTGCCTGACCGGAGGGGCCCCCTCTCGCGGGCCGCTCGGGTCAAGTACTCAGGCGTGTGTCGACGACGGGACACGGGCGTTGGGGCGCTGCTTGCGCAGGCCGAAAAAAAAGAAGGGGAGCCCGAAGGCTCCCCTGGAACGGATCAGCGACGGAGTCCGAGCGACTCGATGAGTTTCTTGTAGCGCTCGACGTCCTGGGCTTTGAGGTAGTTCAGCAGGCGGCGACGCTGGCCGGTGAGCTTGAGGAGGCCGCGACGGGAGTGGTGGTCATGGCTGTGCACCTTGAAGTGCTCGGTGAGATCGTGGATCCGCTGCGTCAGCAGCGCGACCTGGACCTCCGGCGAACCCGTGTCGCCGTCCTTCTGCTGGAACTTGGTGATGATCTCGATCTTCTTGTCGTGTGCGAGCGGCATTTTGTCCTCCTGCCCCGAGGGGCGATTGCGTGCGGCCGGGCCGTCGTCCAGCCGACGCGTAATGTAAACCGCGGCGCTGATACCGGTTCGGTCCAGGAATGTCAAGAGTCGGTGGCGGCGAATCCTCGAATCACCCGGAGTACACCACCGTCGTCGACGGAGACGAGCGCGATGAGGCGATGCTCCGTCGTGGCCACCGCGTGAAAACCGGGGCGCCAGTCGACGGTGGGCGTCTTTCCCTGGCGAATGGCCAGCTCGAGCGCTGGCGTGACGATCTGCCGCGATGCATCGGCGAGCGCATCCCACGGGCTGAGCGACGGGACCTCGTGCGCGGCGGCGCGCAGCGTGTCCAGCGTCACGGCGTCGGCGACGTCGAAGGTACCACTCCGGAGACGCCGCAGCGCCGTCAGGTGTGCGCCCACGCCCAGACGTCGGCCCAGATCAATCGCCAGACTGCGGATGTAAGTCCCCTTTCCGCAGTCGACTTCGACTTCCAGCGTCGCCCCCCGTCGGGCGAGCAGCGCAAACCGATGGACGTCGACGATACGCTCCGGCGCGACGACCGCCTCGCCGGCACGGGCACGAACATACAGGGGCTTGCCGTCTACCTTGACCGCCGAGTAGACCGGCGGCCGTTGGGTGATCGCCCCCGTCAGCGCGGCAAGTCCCGCTTCTACGTCCGCGTCGGGCACACGGGCGGCCATCCCGGCGTCCGCCTCGCTGACAGTCTCTCCGTCGAGGTCGCCGCTGATCGTCTCGCGGCCGAGGCAGATGGTCGCCCGGTAGCGCTTGTCACCCCCCATCAGGTGCGGCACGAGGCGGGTGGCGGCGCCGATGCACACGACGAGCAAGCCCGAAGCGAGCGGATCGAGCGTCCCCGCATGCCCGACGCGGCGCTCGCGAAAGGCACGGCGCACGGCGGCGACGCAGTCGAAACTCGTGGGGCCGACCGGCTTGTCGACCAGAAGGACCCGACCCTCAGTCGTCATCGGTCGAGGCGTCGCCCGTCGTCGCCGGCTCGTCGGTCTCGATGCGCGCAGGGCCTGCGCCACTGAGCCCGATTTCGCGGAGAGCCGCGTCGATGCGCGCCCCGTAATCCATCGACTCGTCGAAGTAGAAACGAAGCTGGGGCAGCGTCCGCAGCTGGACGCGCCGGCCGATTTCGCGGCGGAGAAAGCCCGACGCGTTGTCGAGCCCGCGCAGGGCGTCTCGCCGACCCGCCTCCGCCACACCGGTCACGTAGACCTTGGCGTCCCCGAGATCCGATGAGATCTCGACGTCGGTCACCGTCACGCCCTGGACGCGCGGATCCCTGAGTTCCCGGACGATGAGTTCGCCGAGAACGTCCCGGAGCAGCGACGATACCCGTGAGACCCGGTGATGAGTGCTCCCGGCCATTGCGCTCACGCCAGCTTCCGGGCGACTTCCTTGATCTCGACGGCCTCGATGATGTCGCCCGTCTGGATGTCGGTGTAATTGTCGACGGCGATACCGCACTCGAAGCCGGTCGCGACCTCTCGGACGTCTTCCTTGAAGCGCTTGAGGCCCACGATCTTACCTTCGTGGACCATCTTGCCTTCGCGGTAGACGCGTCCGCGGACATTGCGCTGGATCTTGCCTTCGAGGATGAAGCAGCCGGCGACGGCCCCCATGCGGGCCACCTGGAACGAGGCCCGCACTTCGGCGCGTCCGAGCTGCGTCTCGACGATCTCCGGGGCCAGCAGGCCGCCCATCATCAGCTTGACCTCGTCGGCGACCTCGTAGACGACCTCGAACTTGCGAATCTTGACGCCGGTCTGATCGGCGAGGCGCTTCGCGTTCGTGTCGGGCCCGACGTTGAAGCCGATGCACACGGCCTCGGAGGCCTGGGCGAGGGTGACGTCACCTTCAGTGATGCCACCCACCCCGGAGTGAATGATGCGGAGGGAAACTTCGTCCGTGGTCAGCTGCTCGAGGATGCTGCGCAGCGCCTCGAGGGAGCCCTGAACATCCGTCTTGAGGATGACCCGAAGCGTCTCTTTGTTGGCCTGGTTCAGGCGCGCGAAGACGTCGCCGCCCTGCGCCGCGGCGGCGCTGGCGCTGGAAGCGGCGAGGTCTTTCTCCCGCGCCTTGTCGAAGCGGGCCTCGACCACGCGCCGTGCGTCCTTCTCGTTGGCGACGATGTGGAACGCCTCGCCCGCCCCCGGGATGCCGTCGAGTCCGAGGACTTCGACGGGGGTGGAGGGACCGGCCTCCTTCAGGCGGTTGCCCTTGTCGTCGACCATGGCGCGCAAGCGACCGCACTGGGCGCCGCTGACCATGAAGTCGCCGACCTTGAGCGTGCCCTCCTGAACGAGCACGGTGGCCACCGGCCCGCGCCCCTTGTCCATGCGGGCCTCGACGACCCGGCCGAACGCCGGCTTCTTCGGGTTCGCCTTGAGCTCGAGCACCTCGGCCTGCAGCGCGAGCGCCTCGAGGAGTTCCTGGACGCCGGTGCCCTTCAGTGCGCTGACGGGGACCATCATGGTCTCGCCGCCCCACTCTTCGGCCACCAGACCGTACTTGGTCAGCTCCTGCTTGATGCGTTCGATGTCCGCGCCCGGCTTGTCGATCTTGTTGATCGCGACGATGACCGGAACTTCGGCCGCCTTGGCGTGGCTGATCGCCTCGATCGTCTGGGGCATGACGCCGTCGTCTGCCGCGACGACGAGGACGACGAGGTCCGTGACCTGTGCGCCGCGGGCCCGCATGGCGGTGAAGGCGGCGTGTCCCGGGGTGTCGAGGAAAACGACGTCGCCCTGGGCCGTGGTGACCTTGTACGCGCCGATGTGCTGGGTGATGCCGCCCGCTTCGCCCGCGGCCACGTTCGCCTTGCGGATGCGGTCGAGGAGCGACGTTTTGCCGTGGTCGACGTGACCCATCACCGTGATGACGGGCGCACGGAGGACCGCCTCGGGGTCGGCGACGTCTTCGTCGGGGGTATCGAGGAACTCGTCTTCGTCGAAACCGACGTCTTCGACCTCGTAGCCGTACTCGTTGGCGAGCAGCGTCGCGGTGTCCTCGTCGATCTGGGCGTTGATGCTCACCATCATGCCCATCGAGATGAGCTTCTGGATCAGCTCCGTCGCCTTGACGCCGAGTTCCTTGCCGAGTTCGCCCACGCTGATGGTGCCGTCAATCCGGACGACGCGCTTGTGGGCGGCCGGCGTGGTGAGCGGGGTCTTGTGCGTCTTCTTGGTCGGGACCTTGCGCTTTCGGCCGCGGGCCGTGCGCGCCGCACCGGCGTAGATGTCCTCTCGAGAGACGACCTGACGCTTCTTGCCGGCGACGGGCTTCGCGGCCCGCGCCTTGTCCTGTTCACGGGTATCGGTCGGGGCGGGGGCCGCTTCGCCTGCGGGGCGCCGCCGGCGGGTGCCGTCGCCGCGATCGACCGGGGTGAGCGGCACGACCTGGTTGATGTCCACCGGCATGGGGCGGCCACCCGGCGGGCGACGAGCACCCGGAGGGCCACCCGCGCCCGGAGGACCACCGGGCCGCCGATCGGGACCACCACCGGGGCCACCCGGACCACCGGGACCGCCCGGTCCAGGGCGACGGGCCGGTGGCCGCGCCGTCCGGCTCCGGAGGAGGTCGAGCGGAACGGTGCCGAGGACTTTCGCGCCACCGGGCGTACCCGGCGGAATCGGACGGGGGGGCTGCGCGGGCGGTGCCGGCTGCCCGCCCGGCGGGGAGGCGGTGGCGGCGGCCGGGGGCCGGCGGAGTTCGACCGGGGGCGCCTCGGACGCAACGGCCGTGGCCGGCGCGGGCGTGGGGCGGGAAACGATGCGTGCCTGTGCGTCCGCGGCGGGCTCCACGACCGGGGCGGTCGGCTGGGCCTGGGGCTGCGGGGGCTGCGGCGGCGGCGCGATGATGCGAGCCCGCTCGACGGGGGGCTCGGCCTCGGTGTCGGGCGTGACACGCTTCGGCTCGCTGACCGCGACCGGGGGCTCGGCGGGCCGTTGGGCCGGCGCGGCGGGCGCTTCGAACGAGGGGCGAACGACCGGCGCTTCCGGCCGGGGGCCATTCGGGCGCGCCACGACGCCGGGCCGGGCCGCCGGCTGAGGGGAGACCGGCGGCTTGAGCGGAGCCGGTCCCTTCGGCGGGGCCGGGGCGGGGCCGGGCTCCGGCCGCTTGCGGCGGAGAACGCCGGGTGCGCCGGCCTTCTCTTCCTGGCCCTTCTGGCTGCGCTCCGCTTCGAACGACGACTTGACCGTGGCCGTGTCCGCGTCACTCAGCTCGGACATGTAGGTCTTCACGCCAATGCGGAGCTCGTCGCACCGCTTGATCACGTCGCGGTGGTCGAGTCCGAGATCCTTGGCGATTTCGAATACCTTCTTGCCCATGCGAACTCCAAACCTCTCCCGCCATCAGGCAGACAGGGCCATTGACCGGGCGCGTACTATAGGGATTCCGAGTCAGCTCGCAACCAAAACCCGGCTTCTTCGCTCAAACTCCGACAGGATTGTCTGAGCGAGGGCCGCGTCGGTCACGCCGACCGCGATCCGGGTCTCGGCGCCTTGCGTTCGTCCGAGCTCGGCGGCCGTCGAAAAGTGAACAAGCGGCAGCTCGGCGGCCTTCTCTCGAGCGGCCCACCGATGCGCAGAATTCTCGGCGGTGTCCGTCGCCAGCACGACGAGCGCAAGGCGCCCCGCCGTGAACGCGCCGTCGAGGGCGTCGGCCCCCGAGGTGACCAGCCCGCGCAGGCGTCCGAGGGTCAGTGCATCGCGAATCCGGGCGTCGATGGCGTCGACGACCTGCGATACGAGCGTGTCGACGTCGGGCGGCGGGTTCGGCCCGGGAACGCCCGGGAACGCGCGCCCGATGGCCTTGCGCTTGACCGCGGCCTCGATGCAGCCGCGGCTGTAACAGAGATGCGCTCCCCGACCGGGCGCCTTGAGGTATCGGTCGACACCGATCTCCCCCGCCGGCCCGCGGATGATACGGATGAGCGTGTCACGCAGAAACGAGCCGCGGCAGCCGATGCACATCCGCGCAGCGCCCTCGAGCTTCGGTGCCGCCGTCCGCGGCGCTCGTCGGCCACGGCCCGCCATGCATCAGTTCTCCGTGTCGGCCTGCGCGAGGCGCGCGACGGCCTCGCGCGCCGTGTAGATCAGTTTGACCGCGCGCTCGACCTCGTAGCCGGTCGCCTTCGCGAAGCGGTCGGGGTTGTCCGCGCCCGCCACCTGTTCGAGGGTCAGGAACCCCGCACGCACGCAGCGATCGAACGCGCCGCGCTCGATGCCCTCCGGCCCGCGCGGCCAACGGCTCCACTCGGCTTCCTTGTCGTACCCGGGCGGCAACGCCACGGACGGCCGGATGTCCTCGCCCCGGGCCTTGCGATCGAGGAGCGAGTCGGCGCCGGCACGAAGGCGCGCGGCGTCCTCGGCGGTGATGCCGGGGATGTTCGAAAGCTCTTCTTCCGCCGTGTTCGCGATGTGCTCGAGCGTCCGGTAACCGAGCCGCCACAGAGTGTCGACGTGGTCGGCCGTAATCCCGGCGAGGGCCTGGAGGGCCTGGCGGGCCTCCTCCTCGAGCTCGCGGATCTTGCTCTCGGAGTGGATGTCGATCTTCCACCCGGTCAGCTGGCTGGCGAGGCGGACGTTCTGGCCTCGGCGGCCGATGGCCTGGCTCAGCTGGTCGTCGGCGACGATGAGCTCCATCGTGAAGTTGTCCTCGTCGATGAGGACCTTGACGACCTCGGCGGGCGCGATGGCGTTGCAGACGAAGCGGGCGGGATCCTCGGAGTACGGGACGATGTCGATCTTCTCGCCGCGGAGTTCCTGGACGACGGCCTGGACGCGCGAGCCCTTCATGCCGACGCAGGCGCCGACGGGATCGACGTCCGGATCACGACTCGACACGGCGATCTTGGCGCGGCTGCCGGGCTCCCGGGCCGCCGTCTCGATGCGGACGATGCCCTCGTAGATCTCGGGGACCTCCATCTCGAAGAGCTTGATCAGCAGACCCGGCGAGGTCCGCGAAAGGACGATCTGCGGCCCCTTGACGTTGCGCTGCACGTCGAGCACGTAGGCCTGAATCCGCTCGCCGGGACGGTAGGACTCGCGGGGGACCTGCTCGCGGACGGGCAGCACCGCCTCGGCCTCGTTGCGGCCGAGGTCGACGATGATGTTGCCGCGCTCGAACCGCCGCACGATGCCGGTGATCAGCTCACCCTTGCGGTCGATGAACTCGTCGAAGATCTTGTCGCGGTCGGCCTCGCGGATGCGCTGCGTGATGACCTGCTTGGCAGCCTGCGCGGCAATGCGGCCGAAGCTCGAGCGCTGCGACTTCAGCTGCAGGATGTCCCCGTAGCGTTCGTCCTGCTCGCGCGCCTTCTCGGCGTCCTTCGGCAGGTAGTAGATGTTGAACAGGAGTTCCTCGCCGAGCTCGGCCTCGAGTCCATGCTCGCGAGCCTCCTCGATCGTCAGCTCGTTGAACGGGTCGTTGACCTCGTCGACGACGTTGATGATCTGAAAGAGCTGGACCTCGCCCTCTTCGCCGCTGAACTGGGCCTCGATGTTGCGGTCCTGGCCGAAGACTTTCTTGGCCGCCTGCAGAATGGCCTGCTCGAGCGTCTCCTGGAGGAGCTTGCGGTCGATGCCCTTCGCCTTGGCGATCTCATCGATTACGTGATTGAGGTTGACTTCCAGTTCCATCACTTGCCTCCGTTCAGGCGGTCAGGGCTTCTTGCCGGGCTTTTGGCCGCCCTGCGGCATGTCGAATTTCAGACGGGCCTTGCCGATCTTTTCGAGCGGCACCGCAAAGGTGCCGTCCTGGCAGGCGAGTTCGACGGCGTCGCCGGTGACGGGGCCGATGCGCCCCGTGAACTTGCGGCGCCCTTCGTGGGGCTCGGAAAGCTGAACGACGGCCTCCCGGCCGACGTAGCGAGCAAAGTCGCGGTCCGACATCAGCGGGCGGTCGAGCCCGGGGGACGAAACCCGCAGTTCATACGCCTCGGCGATGGGGTCCTCGACGTCGAGCGCAGCGGAGATCTCGGGGTGCGCACGGGCACAGTCGTCGAGGGTCAGTCCCCCTTCCACATCGAGAAAGACCCACAGCACCTGCCGGCTGCCGTCCCTGGCCAGCTCCACCCCGACGAACTCGAGACCGAGGCCCTCCACGATCGGCGTGATCGCCTGTCGCACCCGGGCCTGGACGGCTCGGCGTGCGCTGCCAATCAGCGTGGGCTCGGTGGGGGGCTCGGTGGGAAGAGCGTTCTCGGACAAGGGCGCCTCGGTGGCTTCGGGAGGTCCTGCCGGCGCGAACGCCGGTGGAGCCGGGGAACCTGTTGCTCTCGTGCGCCGGAAATAAAAAAGGGCTCCTGAGGAGCCCTCCGCCGGTCACCCGTTCGCGAAAGCGGGGAGCGTCTAGCATGAGTTTTCGTGGAGCGCAAGGCCGGATTGTGGGAACGTCCGGCCATGCGGACAGACCTCTCGCCCCTCCGTGTCGCCGCGGTGCAGATGAACGTGGACGACGACCCGCAGGCCAACCTCGCGCAGGCGCTGAGCCTCATCGAGGACGCGGCCCGCGCCGGCGCCGAGCTCGTCTGTCTGCCCGAGAACGCGGTCTACATGGGCGACACCCGGCGCCGCGCCGGGCTGGCGGAATCCCTCGTCGAGCCGTTCACGGGCCCGCTGGCGGCCGGTCTGGCGGAGGCGGCGCGCGCCCATCGTATCTGGCTCCTGGTCGGGGGCTTCCCCGAGCGCGCGGCGTCGGCCGACCGTCCGTTCAACACGTCGTTTCTGCTCGGTCCCGACGGCACGGTTCGCGCGGTCTACCGGAAGCTCCATCTCTTCGACGTGGATCTCCCCGATGGCCGGGCGATTCGCGAGTCGACCTACACGTCCGCCGGCGAGGCGCCCGCCCTCGCCGAGGTCTGCGGTTGGATGACCGGCCTGTCGGTCTGCTACGACCTGCGCTTTCCGGAGTTGTTTCGGGCCTATGCCGCCCGAGGTGCGCGCGTGCTCTTCGTCCCCTCGGCCTTCACCGTTCCGACGGGCGAGGCGCACTGGCATTTGCTGCTTCGCGCCCGGGCCGTCGAGAATCAGTGCTATGTCGTTGCCCCCGCGCAGTGGGGCGAGCACGGAACGACGGGACGGGCGTCGTTCGGTCATACGCTGATCGTCGACCCCTGGGGCACCGTGCTCGCGGAACTCCCGAGCGGGGTCGGCTGGATCAGTGCCGAGCTCGATCCCCTGTCTCAGGACGCGCTGCGCGCGCGGCTCCCGGTGCTTCGTCACCGGCGTCTGTAGGGGGGGCGTCGCTCAGGGCGAGGCGGCCAGGTCGTAGATCCGCAGATTGTCGAAGCTGCCCTTCGCTTCCCAGTTGTTGAAGGCGAAGTGGCGTCCGAGGACCGGAAATGCGTCGTCGTAGACCAGGAACAGCTGGCCGTCGACGTACCACCTCAGGACGTTGTCGGTGCGGATGAAGGTCCAGTGATAGTCCAGGTCGGGCTCGACGCAGCGGTTCCCCGGGCCGCAGCGTGTATCCCGCTTGCGCTCCTCGCTGTGCTCGTCCCGCCGGGCGAGACAATTCACCGTGTTCTTCCAGCCGCCCATGATCGCGATGTAGCCGCTCTGGTGCGTCCGACCGTCGCCGAAAACCTCGACCTTGACGTCGCCCGCGTCCGTCTCGGCGCGCACGTCGACGTCGATCCGGACCTTCTCCGGGAGCGGCACCTGAAGCCAGAGTGCGGCGTTGTGAATCTGGTCGGCCACGAGACGCCCGCCCACGATTCGCCACGTCCCGGCCTTGAAGTTGAGATCGGGCTGCCCCTGCAGGTAGTCCGGCCCGGGCTCGGCGCGCTCGAAGGTGTCTTCATAGACGAGGCGCCCGGTCGGCTCGGGAACGGGCTGCGGTCCGTGCACGATGGAGACGGTGACGGCGACCACCAGGAGGAACGCGGCGATCGTGGCGAGGGCGAGGAGGAGCTTGCGGCGCATTCGGGACTCGAATCGGGCGGGGGTCAGTCGTCGCCGTCGTCTTCGAGCGCGTCCTCGTCGACGATGTCGATGGAGCCGGTTTCGCCGGGCGGGCGCCCCCGCAGCCGCGCGGGATGGCGGGCGAGGTCGACCGTGACACGACCGTCCGCGCCATCGGCCGGGGGGGGCGCCAGGGCAGGCAAGGGCGTATCGAGAAGCGTCGGCGGGCTGGCGGGTCGGGGGAGCGCGGCCACCACGGGCACCGTCGGGGCGGCCTCCGCCGCGTCCGGTGCGGGCGTGTCGAGCGCGACCGGCTCGAGCGCCTCCGGCGGGAGCGACTCTACGGGACCCGCCGTGGCCGAGACCTCCGGTGCGCGGACCGGGGCCGGCTCCGGGGTCGGCGCATCGACGTGGACGACCTCGCGGCCGGTAATGCCCGGACGGTCGTCGAGATCGGCGTCGCCGAACTCGGCCGCCGCAGGGTCGAGGCGCAGAAGCGGATCAGTCTGCACTTGCTCGCTGTCGGCGAACAGGAAGCCGGGGATGAGCTCGTCCGTCACGCCGACGGGCAGGCCCGCGACGGCGGCGACGGCGGGATCGAGCGCCGGCATCTCGGCGACGACGCCCCCAATCTGGTGATGCCGGAGGACGTCGATCGTCTCGCGCGACGAGAGAAGCTCGTTGTTGGTCAGGCGCAACCGGGTGTTGAGCACCTGAATGAAGCTCCACATGAGCTTCACCGCCATGTTCGGGTCGCGCCGCATGATCTCGTAGAACTGCTGGCGCTGGATGACCAGCACCTTGCTGTCCTCGACCACCCGGGCCGTGGCCGACCGGGGCGACTTGTCGACCATCGCCATCTCGCCGAAGTGGCCTCCGGCGCCGAGCTCGGCCAGGAGCAACCCGCCCTTCGAGATTGCTACCCGCCCCTGGAGAATGAGGTAGAACTCCTCGCCCCTCGAGCCCTCTTCGAAGATGAGCTGGCCCGCGGGGACCCGGCGGCTGTCGGTGATGTTCATCACCTTCACGAGCCCCTTGTAGCTCAGGTACTTGAACAACGGGATCGCGCGCAGGGTGTCGAGCTTGAGCCGCACCTCGGTCATGCGCTCGTTGCGGGACTCGTCGGCTTCGGCCTGAATCCGGACGACGACGGACGTGATGTTGTCCTTGCCGCCGGCGTTGTTCGCGAGCTCGATGAAGCGGTCCGGGATCTCCTTGACGTTCTCGGCGCCGAGGATGTGCCGGGTCGTTTCGTTGTCGAGGTAGCAGGACAGCCCGTCGCTGCAGAGCAGAAAGTTGTCGGACGGCAGGATGTCGAAGTCGAGCGTATCGACTTCGACGGATTCGTAGACCCCGACGGCGCGCGTCACCGCGTTCTTGTAGGGGCTGTCGAAGACGTCGCCGGGCTTGAGGCGACCGCGCTTGATCAACTCGTTGACGAGGCTGTGGTCTTCGGTCAGCTGGTGCACCTGACCGCTGCGCAGCAAGTAGATGCGGCTGTCGCCGACGTGGCCGATGAAGCCGCGTCGGCCGGCGATGAGCAGCATGCACAGGGTCGTCCCCATGCCGCGGCGCTCGGGCGTCTCCTGCGCCATCTCGAAGATGCGTGCGCACGCGTGCTGAATGGCCTGCTCGATCAGCCGCAGGACCTCCTGACGGCCCGTGGGGCTCTCCTCGCGGGCGTAGCCTTCGACGACCTCGCGGTTGTCGGAGACGATCCGGCGGACCTCGCGGACGGCCACGGACGAGGCGATCTCGCCCGCGGCGTGACCGCCCATGCCGTCGGCCACGATGAAGAGGTTCAACTTCTTGTCGACCAGGAAGTTGTCCTCGTTGTGCTCGCGCGTGCGGCCCTGGTGGGTCGCCGCCCAGAAGCGGACCTGCATGGTCTTCGGCGTCCGTCGTGGGTCAGTCTTGGTGTCGTGTTTAACCCGGTTCCCCCCCGAGGTCAAAGGCCTTGGGTGGCGGGCGCCCGGCGGTTTTCTGTTGCTTTGGCGCGATCGCGTGGTGAGATGCGCTCCGACCGGGACCCCTCCCCGGCTCGCGACGACACCGAGAGAGCACGAGCATGGCCGCAAGCGACGACGGAACGATCGACATCCGACGCAAGATGCGCGAGGACTGGGACCGCCGGGCGCGGGTCGATCCCCGTTACTGGGTGGCGGCGACGGCCGAGGCCGACGAGGCGAGTTACCTCGAATCCGCCGAACGCGACGCCGCGTCCCTGCTGGACGGGCTCCGCGGTCGCATCGGGCCCGAGGGGCGGGTGCTCGATCTCGGTTGCGGCATCGGGCGCCTGTCGGCGCAGATCGCGGGCCGGTTCGCCGAGGTGGTCGGGGTCGACGTGTCACCCGCCATGATCGAGGCGGCGCGCGCGCTGCACGCGGGTCGCCCTGGGCTGCGCTTCGAGGCCAACTCCGGCAACGACCTGGCCGACTTCCCGACGGGCTCGATGGACCTCGTCTTCAGCTACTCGGTGCTGCCCCACCTGCCCGCCGACGTGCTCGAGAGCTATTTCCTCGAGGTCGGGCGGGTGCTTCGCCCGGGGGGATGGTTCCGCTACCAGTTCTGGATCGGGCCGCCCCACGACGCATCGACCTCCGACACGCTGACCATCCGCGTCTACGACCGGGCGACGTTCGACCGCCTGAACGCCGAAGCCGGCCTGACCGTCGCCGAGATCGACGAAATCGACTACTTCGACCCCGTGCTCCAGCTCAAGCCGGTCTGGGTCAACGCGACGCGGACATCGACCCCGGCCCGGGCGGTGCCCGAACTCGCCGCACGCGCCTCTGCCGCGGCCCCGGAGGAGCGGGAGCTCGAGTACGGGCTCCTCCTGTATCTGGCCGTCAAACACGACGAACGCGGGGACGTCGGTGAGGCAGAGCGCGTTCTCGAGCAGTGTGTCGCGCTGGATCCCGGACGCCCGGAGGCCTACATCCAGTGGTCTCGTCATCGGCTCGACCAGGACGACGTCGAGGGCGGGTTGAAGCTGCTCGAGGCCTTGACCGACGCCGTCCCCGACTGCGCGCCGGGCTGGTTGTATCGGGCCCAGTTTGCAGAGGCCAAAGGCGACAAGGCCGCTGCGACGGCCGCCCTCGACCGCCTCGCGGCGCTCCGCCCGCCCGAAGCGGAGCTCCGGAAAGAAGCCCAGGCCATGCGCCGCCGCCTGCGCGGGGGACGCTGAGCCGCTTCAGGTGGCCTGAAGGCCCCGGAGCTTCTGGCAGAGGACCTCGAGCGCCCGGTGTTGCCGCTGCTCCAGCCCGCGGAACGCGCAGCAAAGCCGAACGTAACCGTTGCCGAACGGCACCCGGGCGACCACCTCGACGGCGACGCTCTGCGTCACCCGACCGTAAAGCTCGATGGTCGCGTCCCGAACCATGGCGCCGACGTCCGTCGCCGTTCGCGCGTCGAAGATCAACGAGGCGCCCCCGGGCCCGATGTCGACGACGCGGAACGGCCGGGCCTCGCCGCTGATCTGGCCGAGCGCGTTGCGCACGGGGAGCCGCACATCGACGAGTTCCTTTGCGCCGACCGCGCACCGCTCGACCTTGCGACGCTGCCGGCGTTGCACGACATCCGGCCAGAGGAGGGCCAGCCGCGCATCTTGCCCGCCCGCCGTCCGGGTCTTGAATCCGATCGTCAGACCGTTGACCACGACGCTGACGGCGACGGGTTGCCCCGGCCGCCACCCGATGCCCACCATGTCCGTCCCCGCGAGGGCGATCTCGATCTGGCGCGGCGGTCGGGCGGGATCACGGAGGTTGACCCCGGCCGGTGCCTGGAGGAGACCGGGAAAGAACGTCCCGGGCGTCACCAGGAACACGAGGCAAGGGCGACCCTGCTCGACGGCGCCGGCCAGGAGGTCGACAATCCGACCCCGATGGTTGACGGGCGTCGCGTCGCTCGGATCGGCAAGCGTGATGTCGAAGCCTTCGAACATGCGCGCCATCGAGGTCACGTTGCCCCAGAGCTGCTCGCGGACCGCGAACCGGTAGACCGTCCGCGGGAAGTCGACGACCAGCCCCGACAGCGGCACCTCGGCGACGTGGACGTGGCAGCCCCACCACGCGCCCTCGTGCCGCCAGGACAACCGGACCGCCTGACCGACCCGCAGCGGTCGCGCGTTGGGCCCGTGGTCGGGCCGAACGAGGTCGATGCGGGCTTGCCCTGGGACCGGGCGAAGGCGATCCACGAGGTACCGGCGAATCTCATCGTCTTCGTCGGTCGTCACCACGACGCGCCCGGCCCCGACCTGCCGGTTCAGGCCGGTCGCGTTCGCCAGATCCCCGAAGACCGGCTCGGCCAGGTTGATCCGGGACAGACTGGGGTCCCAGTAGGTGTCCCGGGCCTCGGGGAGCGTGCGGGCTGCGGTCCTCATCCCTCCTGCCTCCCGGACCCCAGCTCGGGTCCTCGACGGCTCAAACCGCCCCGCGGAGCCGGGCGAGGAGCTTGTCGTGGATGCCCTCGAAGCCGCTCGAAGACATGAAGACCACCACGTCGCCCGGCTGCGCCTCGTCGGCGAGCAGGGTCACCAGCGCGTCGACGGTCGGGCGGTGCCGTGCCGGCCGTCCGCGCGCCGTGAGATCCGCGACGAGCTGATCGAGATCGAGCTTCTCGTCGGCGGTCAGCTTGTCGTCTTTGACGAACGGCCGCGAGAAGAGCACCTGGTCGGCGGCGTCGAAACAGGCCGCATAGGCCTGCTGATGGACATTGCGGCGCGCGGTATTGCTCTTGGGCTCGTAGACGGCCCAGAGACGGCGACCCGGATAGCGAGCCCGCAGGGCTCGGAGTGTCTCGTCGATGGCCGTCGGATGGTGACCGTAGTCGTCGATGACGAGGACGCCCCGCGCTTCGCCCTTCTCTTCTTGGCGCTTCTTGACGCCGCGATACTCGGCGAGACCCGCCACGGCCGCTTCGATGGAGTAGCCGAGCGAACGGGCCACGCCGATGGCCGCCAGCGCATTCCACACGTTGTGACGACCCGCGAGCGGGCTCTGCACTCGGCCGCGGGCGAGCCCGTCCTCGATGAACGTGAACGCGCAGCCGGCGGCGTTCGGCTCCACGTCGATTGCGCGCAGGCTCGCCTCCGGGCCGAAGCCGTACGTGCGGACCCGCCCCTGCGCCCGCGCCGCCCGTTTCATGACCAGGGGATCGTCGACGTTGGCGAGGAGAAGCGTCTCGGGGCCGAGGAGGTCCATCAGGCGGTCGAAGTTCTCTTCGATCTCCTCGAGCGTGTCGTAGATGTCGGCGTGGTCGAATTCGATGTTGTTGAGGATGCAGATGCGGGGGCGGTAGTGGAGGAATTTCGGCCCCTTGTCGAACCAGGCGGTGTCGTATTCGTCGCCCTCGACGACGAAGGGCGCGCCGGCGCCGCCCCCGAGGAGGAACGTGGAATCGAAGTTCCGCGTGACGCCCCCCACGAGCATCCCAGGCGCGGCCCCGACGTGGTGCAGCACGCAGGTCGTCAGGGCCGTGGTGGTCGTCTTGCCGTGCGTCCCCGTCACGACGACCGGCACGGCGTCCTCGAGGAAGAGATCACCGAAGGCCTGCGGAAACGAGACCGACGGGATGCCACGCGCCTCGGCGGCGACCGACTCCGGATTGTCGCGCCGGCAGACGTTCCCGACGATGACCAGGTCCGGTGCCCAATCGAGGTGGGCGGCGTCCCAGCCCTCCATCCACGGAATGCCGAGCGCGGAGAGCTCCGTGCTCATCGGCGGGTAGACGTTGCGATCGGAGCCGCGGACCTCGAACCCGGCGGCCTGCAGCATCCCCGCGAACGCCCCCATGCCGGCGCCCGCAATCCCGATGAGATGGATCTTGTGGACCTCGGCCCGGGGCGGCATCGGACGGCGGACGAACCAGGGCTGATTGGGTTTGGTCATGGCGCCGGCTTCTACACCGCGACGTGAGGGCTTGCAACGATCGCTCACGTTCGGCATCGTGCGCGTGCTTCCCGAAAGGCTGAACAGATGTCCAGACAATCGCACCCCTCGGCGACGGGCGATGTCCCGGCGGCCGAGCGCGTCACCGAACTCGACCACATCATCGTCCGCGGCGCGCGCGAGCACAATCTGAAGGGAATCGACCTCGAGATCCCGAAGAAGAAGCTCGTCGTCTTCACGGGCGTCTCCGGCAGCGGCAAGTCTTCGCTCGCCTTCGACACGCTGTTCGCAGAGGGCCAGCGCCGCTACGTCGAGAGCCTCTCGGCGTATGCCCGGCAGTTCCTCGGGCAGATGGAGAAACCGCACTACGACTCGATCCGCGGGCTCTCGCCCACGATCAGCATCGAGCAGAAGGCGGCCAGCAAGAACCCGCGGTCGACCGTCGGCACGATCACGGAAATCTACGACTACCTGCGCGTCCTGTATGCGCGCGTCGGCGAACAGCGCTGCCATCTCTGCGGGCGGTCCGTGGAGCCTCAGACGGCTCAGCAGATCGTCGAGGAGCTCACGCACCTGCCGGAGGGCACGAAGTTCATCGTGCTCGCGCCCGTCGTCGAACACCGCAAGGGCGAGCACAAGGAGCTGCTCGACGAGCTGCGCGGTCAGGGATATGCGCGTCTCCGGGTCGACGGAGAGATGATCGAACTCGACGAGAAGACGACGCTCGACAAGAAGCGCCGGAACCGCGTCGACGTCGTCATCGATCGGCTCGTCGCACGCCCCGAGCAGCGCGCACGCCTCACGGATTCGGTCGAGGCCGCCCTGCGGCGCGGCGACGGCAAGCTCATCGTGAGCGCCGTCGGCGAGCGCGAAGATCGCCTCTTCAGCGAGAACCGTTGGTGCGCGCACTGCGGTGTCGGATTCCCCGAACTGTCACCACAGAGCTTCAGCTTCAACAGCCCCCTGGGGATGTGCCGCGAGTGCAACGGCCTCGGCACGGCGCTGGAGATCGACCCGGCGCGGGTCGTGCCCGATCCGGTCCTCTCGGTCAACGCCGGTGCGATCAAGCCGTGGCGGACGCTGCTCAACCACCCCGCCGGCTCCTGGACGAAGAAGATCCTAGAGGCCGTCGCGCTGACGTTCGGAATCGATCTCGACGCCCCCTGGGAGGGCCTGGCAACCGAGCATCGGGCGCTCTTGCTCGAGGGTACGGGCGAACGCGAGATCGAGCTGAAATGGCGACGCGGCCACGGGACGGAGACCTTCGCGACCGCTTGGGAGGGCGTGTTGCCGACGATGATGCGCCGCTGGCGGGACGCCACCACGGAGGAGGCCCGCCTCAGCCTCGCGGCGTACTTCAGCAACGCGCCCTGCCGTGCATGCCGAGGCACACGCCTGCGCCCGGAATCGGCCTCCGTTCAGCTCGGCGGGCGGTCCATCCTCGAGATCAACGGGGCCACCATCGCCGAGGCGCACCGATTTCTCTCCACGCTCGCGCTGACCGGCGCCCGGGGTCTCGTCGCGGCCGAGCTCACGAAGGAGATCTGCGGTCGGCTCCGGTTCCTGCTCAACGTCGGGCTCGAATACCTCTCCCTCGACCGCCCCGGACCGACGCTCTCCGGCGGCGAGAGTCAGCGCATCCGGCTCGCCAGCCAGATGGGCAGCGAGCTCACGGGCGTGCTCTACATCCTCGACGAGCCGTCCATCGGCCTGCACCCGCGTGACAACCGTCGCCTCATCTCGACGCTCGAGCACCTGCGCGACCTGGGCAACAGCGTGCTCGTGGTCGAACACGACGAAGAGATCATGGCGCTCTGCGATTGGATCGTCGACTTCGGTCCCGGTGCGGGCAGGCTCGGCGGGGAGGTCATCGTCAGCGGCCCGCCCGAGGCCGTGCGCGCCCACCCGACGAGCCTCACGGCGGCCTACCTCTCCGGGCGTCGTCGCATCGAGTTGCCCGAGCGGCGGCGGGTTCCGGACCCCCAGCGGCAGGTTCGCATCCGCAACGCGCGGGCCAACAACCTGCTCGGCGTCGACGCCGCGTTTCCGATTGGTCTGTTCACCTGCGTCACGGGCGTCAGCGGCGCCGGCAAGAGCACGCTGGTGAACGACATCCTGCTGCCGGCGGCGGCGCGCGCGCTCAATGGCGCCAACGAGGTCCCGGGACCCCACGACGGCCTGACCGGCCTCGAGCACCTCGACAAGGTCATCGACATCGATCAGAGCCCGATCGGGCGCACGCCGCGCAGCAACCCGGCGACCTACACGAAAATGTGGGACGACATTCGGGAGGTCTTCGCGTCGACCCGCGAGGCGAAGGCGTACGGTTTCGGCGCCGGCCGATTCAGCTTCAATGTCAAAGGCGGCCGCTGCGAGCGATGCGAAGGGGCAGGCGTCACCAAGGTCGAAATGCACTTCCTCGCGGACGTCTATGTCCCGTGCGAAGAGTGCAAGGGGCGCCGGTTCAACGACGCCACGCTCCGGGTCCGGTATCGCGACCGCAGCATCAGCGAGATTCTCGACACGACGATCGACGACGCGGCCGAACTCTTCCAGAACCACCGCAAGATTCAACGCAGTCTCCGCACCCTCCAGGACGTCGGACTCGGCTATCTCCAATTGGGGCAGCCCTCGACGACGCTCTCCGGAGGCGAAGCGCAACGCATCAAACTGAGCCGCGAACTGTCCCGGACGGCGACCGGCCGGACGCTGTACATCCTCGACGAACCTTCCACCGGGCTGCACTTCGAGGACATCCGGCGCCTGCTCGAGGTCGTGCAGCGCCTGGTCGAGGCGGGCAATACCGTCGTGATGATCGAGCACAATCTCGACATCATCAAAACGGCGGATTGGGTGGTCGATCTCGGCCCCGAGGGCGGGTCCGGCGGTGGCCGCGTGCTCGCCGTCGGTACGCCCGAGGAGGTGGCGACGATCGAAGGGAGCCACACCGGACGTTCTCTCCGTACGGTGCTGCCGGGTCGCTGAGCGCCGCCCATTGACGGGACGGTGCCCGACAGAGGACCCTCACGCGTCCCCTTCCGGAGCCCCCATGCCCAAGTCGATCGCCGCGCGCCTCCTTCGTCTGCTGCCGTTCTTGCCCGTCGCCGCGGTTGCCGCGCCCATCGACGGGGTCCAGAACATGACCACGCAGGCGGCCTGCGACCCCAACCTCGGGCACCTGCGCATGGCCCTGGACGCATGGGGCGCCTTCGGCAGCAACGTCGCCCGCCGGGTGGACGCGCTCTACGACCCGGTGGACGCCCCCGACCGCGGACCGAATGGCACCGTTTTCGAGAGCATGCCGTTTCTCTGCCAGGTGCAGGGGGGGGAAGCCACGGGGCAATGGCTCGAGGAAGGTCGCCTCGGCGGCGCTGCGCCGGCGCGGACGGATGGCGAAGGCAATCGCCTGACGAGCACGTTCGTCGTCAACGGCATCGAGGTCCGACTCGACGCCGAACTCGACTGCAACCTGCTGACGCAGTGCTACACCTTCACGAACCTCAGCGGCGCCCGACTCGATACCGTCGAACTCACCCCATACATCGACGGAGACCTCTACTTCGAGGGTGACTACACCAACGACTTCGGCGGGACGGGGGCGGGGCGGCCACGCACGCTCTTCGAGTTCGACGAGGGCGATGACCCACAGCGACCGACCACCTACCTGGCACTCTTCGGGGCCGATCCGGACGACCGGCATCTCCTGAACTGGGAGATCGGAGAGTATGCCGAGAGCCGCCGCCGCATCGCGAACATCGCGAACGGGTGCTCCCCCCTTCGAGGCCTCATCGGCGACGAGGCCGGGGCGAGCACCGACGCGAACGGCGACCTCGTCACGGACGGCTATTACGATGTGACGCTCAGCCTTCGATTCGGCGTCGGGCCACTCGAGGATGGCGAGATGTCGCCCGCCATCTGCTACCAGATTCAGTGGGGCGTCGGATTGCAGTGCAGCGACGAGGACCAGGACCAGGTCTGCGTCGTCGAGGACAACTGCCCGACGGTCGCGAACCCCGACCAGGAGGACTTCGACCGCGACGGCCTCGGCGACGTCTGCGACAACTGCCCCCTCGTGCCCAACGAAGACCAGGCCAACGCCGACGGCGACGCACAAGGGGACGTATGTGACGTGTGCGTCGAGCCCGCCCCCGAGGTGTGCAACGGCCTCGACGACGACTGCGACAACCAGACCGACGAGGACCTCGGCGGCGACGCCTGCGAGACGGGGTTTCCGGGGGTGTGCGGACCGGGGCTCCAGATCTGCCGCGGGGTCGACGGGTTTGCGTGCGAGCCCGCAGTGACGGCGTCCCCGGAGGTTTGTGATGGGCTCGACAACGACTGCAACGGCGCCATCGACGACGCGCTCGCCCTCGAGGCGGACTGCGCGACGGGACAGCCCGGCGTCTGTGGGGCGGGACAAACCGCCTGCGTGGAGGGGGCGGTCGTCTGTGAGGCCCTCGGGATGCCGGAAGCCGAGGTCTGCGACGGCGCCGACAACAACTGCGACGGGGTCATCGACGAAGGCACGCGCAACGCGTGTGGTCGCTGCGGTGATGTGCCGGCCGAGGTGTGCGACGGGCTCGACGACGACTGCGACGGCGTCGTCGACGACGAGGCCCCGTGTCCCGAGGGACAGACGTGCGCGGCCGGACGATGTGCCGATCCGTGCACCAACTTCGAGTGCGGCGGCGTTTTCACCTGCGTCGAAGGGCTCTGTCTGCTGCCGTGCGAAGTGACCCCCTGCGCGGAGGGCGAGACCTGCAGTCCCGAGTCCGGCCTCTGTGACGACCCGTGTGCGCAGGTGGCCTGTGACGCGGGGGAGGTCTGCCTCGACGGGGCCTGCGTGCTCGACGACTGCTACCACACCGGCTGCGCAGAAGGGCTGCTTTGCCTCGACGCGGCGTGCGTCGACGACCCGTGCGCGGACGTGACCTGTGACCCCGGCGCCTTCTGTCGCGGCGGGCGTTGTGTCGGGTCCTGCGCCGAGGTCGCCTGCGCGGCGGGCGAGACCTGCGTCGACGGCGCCTGCACCGCGGATGCGTGTGCCGGTGTGACCTGCGCCCCCGGCGAACGCTGCACCGACGGTGCCTGCGCGCCCGACGCCTGTGCCGGCGTCCGTTGCGACATCGGTCGACGCTGCATCGACGGAGCCTGCGTCGACGATCCCTGCACCGGCGTCCGCTGTGCGGCCGGCTCGGTCTGCGTCGTCCGTGCAGGCACGGCGCAGTGCGTCCTCGAAGAGAACGTGGAGCCGGAGCCGTCGATGCCGGATGCCGGGCCGGCGCCGGACGCCGGGCCCGACGCGCCGTCGTCGCTCGATCAGGGGGTCACGGTCGTGGACGGCACCCTGACGCCGCCGCCGGAGCGGGACGCCGGAGCGCCCGACGCGCAGGCCGCGGTCCCGGGCGAAGCGGCGAGCGGGTGCGCGTGCCGGCAACCATCCGGAAGCCCCGGCAGCGCAGCCGTGTCTCTGATCGGCTTCGCCCTCTTGGCTGTGCGCCGGCGGCGACGACGCTGAGGTCCCCGACCCCGACGGGGCTCAGGCCTCGTCCTCTCCGTGAAAGATCGGGTCGCGCGTCGCCTTCGAGGAGAGGTTGAAGTACTGGAGGAGACCCCAGACATCGATCGGCCTCAGAGCGTCGAACGCCACGCCAATCCCGGCGCCGGACTCGCCCGTCGCGCGGCTCCACATGACGCGGCCCTGAGCGACGACGGTCATCCGGGGTTGCGGCAGCTCGAGTTCGACGGTGACCGGCGCGTCGAACGCCGGTTCCATCTCGGCCATTGCGAAGACGCCCCCGAGCCCGATGTTGACCGTCACCCCGGAGACCGTCTGCTCGCCGACGGTCAGCTTGACCGGCAGCTCGCGGTCGAATCGGCCGAAGCGACGCCGAACGGTGGACATCCCAATCCCTCCCCATCACGCGGTTGCAAAGGCGGCGACCGCCGGTCTCGACCCGCGCTCACCGCCCTCCTAAATCGACCGGCGCGCGTCCGAAGTCAAGGGGGGGCAGGCAACCTTCGACGCACGCCGACGGGGCTTCGGCGTCCGGCGACGTGAGACGGAGCCGGCCCGGGACGCCGGCGCTTTCGGCGGCCGGCCCCTTGCGACTAAGATGGCGCCGAATTCGGATTCGAACGCCGGAAGCGGACGCGCGGCGCCGATGGAGACGTCGGCGCCCGGTGCCCGGCCCCGCGGCGTTTGGCCGCCATCCACGCCGGGCGCAGGAGGCCAGTTTGTTGTTCTCGAATCGTGACTCTCGCGTCGACACCGGACGCGTCTTCGGCCTCATCTTCGCCCTCGCGGTGCTGGTCGTGGCCGTGAGCGGCTGCGCCGATGTCTCGGAAAACGGCGCCGACGCTGCGACCCGGCCGGAGCGCGACGCAGCCCCCAGGGAGTGCGACACGGATGCGGACTGCGTCCTCGGCACCTGTGAGCCGAACTCCGGACGGTGCATCCTCCCGCCGGGTCGCTGCCGCACGCAAGACGACTGCCCGCTCGGGGAGCGGTGCGAGATTGCCGAGGGCGTGTGCGTGCCGCTCGAGACCGACTGCCGCGTCTCCGGGACGTGCCCGGAGACCGAGTACTGCGACCCGCAGTCGGGTCGCTGCCGACCCTTCGGCAAGTCCCCCTGCGCCCGGTGCGAACTCGACGAGGAGTGCGCGGGCACGGGGGCGGCCTGCGTCGAACTCGCCGATGGCCGCTTCTGCGCGCGTGCGTGCGAAGACGACGCCGGGTGCGAGGTCGGCTTTCGCTGTGCCGAGGGCCACTGCGTACCGCCGGACCGCCTCTGCGGGCCGCGTGAGGCCTGCGCGGCCGTGACGTGCCCCGCCGGTCAGATCTGCGACCCGATGCGGGCCCGCTGCACGGCGGCCTGCAATGCGGAAAACGACACGTGTCCCCCTCCCGCCCGATGCCGCCCGGAGCTCGGGGGCCTCTGCCGACAGTGCGTCGAGGATACCGAGTGTGGCGAGTCTCGCCACTGTGACGCCACGCGCGGCGTCTGCGTCGACTGCGTGGCGCCGGAGCACTGCGCGGTCGGCATGTGCGACCTTGCGCGCGGTCGATGTGTGGAGTGCACCGAGGACGCCCAGTGCTCGGGGGGCCGGTGCGACCGCGCCACCAACCTCTGCGTCGCGTGTCTCGGAGACGAGGACTGCCCGGGCGGCGTCTGCCTCGCGAGCACGCATGCCTGTGTCGAGTGCCGCGGCCGGCAGCAGTGCGCCGAAAACGAAGTCTGCAACCCCGCGACGAACACCTGCGTGGCCTGTGCCGGGGACGGCGACTGCCTCGGCGGGCGGATCTGCGATGCCGCCCGGGGTGTCTGCGTCGACTGCGCGCTCGACGAGCACTGCGGTGGCGGTGTCTGTGACGCGGCGACGAATACCTGCGTCGGCTGCCGGGCAGACGGGGACTGCCCCGACGGCCGCTGCGACCCTGCGGCTTCGCAGTGTGTCGGCTGCCTCGACGACGCCGATTGTCCGGAGGCCCGCTGTCACCCCGCGCGCCGCGTCTGCACCACCTGCTTCGACGACGCTCACTGTGCGACGGGCGTCTGTGAAGACGAGACGTGCGTCGCCTGCCGGGCCGATGTCGACTGCGGCGGTGTCGCGACCTGCGACGACGACCACCGTTGCGTGGGCTGCGCAATCGACGAGGACTGCGGCCAGGGGCGACGCTGCCTCGAAGCCGTTTGTGTGGACTGCGCCGCCGACGCCGATTGCCCGATGGGGCGCGTGTGCAGCGCCGTCGGCGCCTGCGTCGAGTGCACCGAAGACGCGCAGTGTCCGGGCGGACGCTGTCGGGTCGCGGAGGGGCGTTGCGCCCCGTGCCTGGAAGACGCGGACTGTGGTGCGGGGTTGCACTGCGATCCGGTCTCCGGGTGCGTGGCCTGTTTCGAGGACGCACACTGCCCGGACGGGGGGCGCTGCGTGGTCGAGGCGCACCGTTGCACGGAGTGTCTGGCCGACGGCGACTGTGCCGCCGGCGAACGCTGCGGCCTGGATCAGGCGTGCCACCGCTGCCTGGAGAACCGCGATTGCCCGGCGGGCCAGGTCTGCGACCGCGAGGGCGACGCGTGCGTCGGGTGTGTGGTCGACGCGGACTGCGCCCCCGGCGTCTGCAACGTCGCGACGCGTACCTGTGCCCGGTGCCGCGTGGACGCGGACTGCCCCGGGCAGCGCTGCGACGTGGCCAACAACCGCTGCGTCGACTGCGTGAACTCGGCACAGTGCTCCGGCGACACGCCGACCTGTGACGCGGCCTCCGGCACGTGCGTCGCCTGCGTCGACGACGGGGACTGTCCCAACGGTGTCTGCGGCCGCGACCGGACGTGTGTCGGCTGCGAGGCGGACGCCGACTGCCCGGCGGGACGACCGTTCTGCCTGCCGATTCTGCAGACCTGCACGGAGTGCCGTGCCGACGCCGACTGCGGGGGCGGCGAGGTCTGCAATGAGGCCATCGGGCGCTGCGTCCCGCCGGAGGACATCTGTGGCGCCGACGCCGATTGCGGCGCGAACCGGCGCTGCGACGTTCTGCAGTCGCGGTGTTACCGGGCCGACGGGCAATGCGCCGCCGACGCCGACTGTCGCCCCAACCACACCTGTGATCGCTTCGTCGGCCTGTGTATGGGCTGCGGTGTTCTCCCCCTGCCCTTTCTGGTCTGCCCCGACCGGCAGGTCTGCTTCCTCGACCACTGTGCCCCCCTGGAGTGAGCCACCCCATGGCCCGTCCGAAAAGCGGCCTCGCCGCGACCCTGGCCGCCGCCGTCCTTGCCGTCGGCTGCAGCGACGACGTCGGCCTGAGCGCGCCGGCCCTCCCTTGTCCCGGCCCGGGTTGCCCGGCGGTCGACGCCGGTCCGGACGCCAGCCCGCCGGTCGACGCGGCCTGCGTGCCGCGCGGCGAGACGTGCAACGGCCGGGACGACGACTGCGACGGCGAGGTCGACGAGTCGTTTCCCGAAGCCGGGGCCTGCGGCTCCGACGTCGGCGCGTGCCGTGTCGGCGAACGGTTGTGCCGTGAGGGCGCTCTCGTCTGCGAGGGGGGCATCGCCCCCGCGGCGGAGACCTGCAACGGAGAGGACGACGACTGCAACGGACTCGTCGATGACGCGGTCGTGCTGCCGCCCGAGGCGTGCGGGGCCCCGGACGCCTGCGGCCCGGCGCCCGCCACCTGTGCCAACGGCGCGGTCGAGTGCCCCCCCCGGCGGATGCCTGCACCAGAAACGTGCAACGGCGTCGACGACGACTGTGACGGCCAGGCGGACAACGATCTGCCGGCGGCCGACGGGGTCGGCCAGGCCTGCGGCTCGGCCACGGGGATCTGCCGCCCGGGCGTTCGGGCGTGCCGAGACGGCGTTCTGGTCTGCGAGGGCGAGGCGCCGCCGACGGCCGAGGTGTGCAACGCCCTCGACGACGACTGCAACGGTGCGGTCGACGACGCGCCCGTCGACGCCGACCAGGCCTGCGGGGACGGGGCGCTGTGTGCGGCCGGCCGAACCGTCTGCGAAGGCGGCGCCCTGCGCTGCGAGGGGGCCCGCCCGGCTTCGGACGAGGTCTGCAACGGGGTCGACGATGACTGCGACGGTGAGACGGACGAGGCCGATCCGATGCTCGGCGCCCCCTGCGGCATCGAAGTGGGCGCGTGTACCCCTGGTGAGATCCGGTGTGTCGCCGGCGGATTGCTGTGCTTCGGCGGCGTCTCACCCACCGACGAGTCGTGCGACGGCGAGGACAACGACTGTGACGGGGAGACCGACGAGGCCGACGATGTGCGCGGGGGCATCCCGTGTCCCGGACAGGGGGATGCCTGTGAGGGCCGGGACCAATGCGGCCCCGACCGTCTTTGCGTCGACGACTACGGCCAGCGCTACTGCACCGCTGCGTGCGACGGTGAGGCCGACTGCGAGGCCGGTTACGCCTGCCGCGCCCTCGGCCAGAGTCGGGTGTGTCGTCGGACGTACCCCCCCTGTGTCGCCGACGCCGAGTGTGCGGCCGGCGAGCACTGTATGTTCGTCGGTTCGTCGCCCGATCCCGCCCGCCTCGCCGCGGAGTGCCGCCCTGCGCTCGCCGACGCGCTGCCCCTCGGGGCGGGGTGCGGCGGCGATGGGGCGGTCTGCTCGACGGGCCTCTGCCTCGGTCCCCTCGACTACTGCAGTGCGCTCTGCGACGCGTCGCTGAGCTGCGGCCCGGGCTTCGCGTGCATCCGGACGCCCTTCGTGACGTCGGGCGGCGTCGAGGTCGAGGTGGGCCTCTGCCTGTCCGCGTGTCCGGGCGACGCCGCCTGCGACCCCGCGGGGACGGGTCGGCTCTGCCAGTACGGCCTGGCCGTGGGCGCCGAGGGCATCCTCGGGTATTGCGACGCCCCTCGCCCGGGCGGGGCGGTCGGAGACGCGTGCGACCTCGCCGCCCGACCCCCGCAGACCTGTGACCACGGATACTGCCGCGGCGACGCCGCCGGCCGCTACTGCACGCAGGGCTGCGTCGCCGACGGGGACTGCCCCCCGAACTGGACGTGCACGGCGACGCCGTTCGATACCGAGGCCGGACGATTCACCATCGGGATGTGCCGACGCCCGATCTAGACGGCCGTCAGGTTCGTCGGCGGCGGGGACATGTGCGGCGCCCGAGGGCCGCCAGCAGGAGCAGGCCGAGGCCCGCGCCGCCGTGGCCCGGGACGGATGCCGCCGTCACGGCGCAACCGTCGTCGCCGCCGCCGCCACCGGCGGGGGTCTCATCGGCCTGCCCTTGCCAAGGGTCGTCGACGATGTAGTCGCCGGTGACCTCGAAGGGCTCACAGGCCGGCACGGGGGTGACGTGGGGGGAAATCTCGCAGAGGCCGGCGACGTCGTCGTCGGCGAGCGACTGCTTCGCGCGCTCGCCCGCCGGGGCGTAGGCGAACATCGTGGCGTCTTCGACCGGGGTGTGGTCGAGCCCGAGAAAGTGCCCCACTTCGTGCGTGACCGTGTTCTGGACGTCGTACCGGACGAGCCCGGGGACGGGCGTGACCGTGAAGTCGAAGTCGACGCCGTTCATCTCGATGTCGGCGTCGAGCACCATGCCGGCCGAGTCACAGGGCGCTCCGCTCGGTGCGCTGCAATACGTGACCGTCGTCAGCGCGATGATCTTGGACTCGTGTGGCCACTCCTCTTCCTGGAACACCACCATGTTGATGTTCTTTGCGTTCGGCGTGTAGCCGACGAGCTCCACGTTCGTCAGCCCCTGCCACTCGAGCTCGGTGTCCGAGCAGTCGACTTGCTCCCATGCGGCAAACGAGCGGCGAACGGCCGTCTCGATGGGGCCGATGGCGGCGTCGTCGCTGCCGCGATTGTTCAGGTGAAACGGGATGCAGCGCCTCGGCCAGAAGATGGCCGTGCCGGCGTAGTCGCCCTTCTGGACGCGCGTCCGCACGAACCCGTGAGCGGGCCCGGCGCAGACGCCCACGGCGCCGATGACTGCGGAGAGTGCGAGCACGCGTCCGCCGCGTCCCGCGATCATCGGGAAGCCCCCGCGCGAAGCGCATCGCGAACCGCCTCGATGCCGACCGGCGTGCGCCCGTCGGTCGGGACCGGTCGTCCGTCCCGACCGACGAGTTCGAGTCCCGCGAGCCCCTCGACGTCGGGTGTCAGTTCGGCCCCCTTCCGGGCCGGGTCATACGCCCACTTCCCTTGCGCGAGTCCGAGCAGCGTCGGCCGTCGGTCGAGGTCCGTCAGGAACACCAGCACCTGCTCTCCGACCTCGAAACGGGCCTGCCCGGCCACGAACTGACCCACGCCGTCGAGCTCGCCCCCGTGGACGCTGAACGCGACGACCTCGGCGGTGGGAGCCGACCCGCGCGCCTTGAGCGTGACGCCCACGCGGAGCTGGACGCGCGTGTAGATGCGGCCGCGGTCACGGTAAGGCGCGACGGCCTCGACACGCCCCGCGACGATGAGCTCGGCGTCGCGCGCAAGCGCCGGCACGTCGAGGTGTGAGACCGTCGTCGCGGACGCGGTCGAAGGGGCGAGGCCGAGCGCGGGGGCCACGAGCAGCCCGACGCGGAGGGCGAGGCCGCAGAAACTTCCGGAAAACGGTGTCAAGCGCATGCTCCTCGGACGATGACCACACGATAACAATTCGCGGCGATCGTGGGCAGGGGCCGCGTCGGTCTTGTCGCCGCGGGCATCGATTTGTTATCTGCCCCACGTCGCCCGACCCGGGCCCCGACGACGAAAGGCAGGACCATGGCCGAGAAGCTCGAAGACCTCACCCTCGATTTCGAAGAGGACGGAAAGGTCGTCCGCAAGACCCACGACAAGGCGATCCTGACGAAGGGCGCCTGGAGCACCGTAGCGTTCCTGTTTTCGGAGGCCGACAAGAAGACGGGCGAACTCACGGAGCCGAAGGTCTCCATCCGGCGCTACAAGAAGCAGAACGATCAGTACCGGGAGCAGAGCAAGTTCACGATCTCGAGCGCGAACCAGGCGCGCCAGATCATCGAGGTGCTCGACCGCTGGTTCCCCGCCGGCAAATGAGCCGGGCGGTCCTCAGGGCGCAAACGCAGCGGGCGCGAGGCCCACGGCGAGAGCGCCGATGAGCAACGTCAGGACGGCGCCGTAGCGGGGAAAGTCGCTGAATCGGTAGCCGCCCGGTCCGTAGACGAGCAGGCAGGCGGGCTCGAGCGGCGTCAGGTACGAACAGCTCGCTGCGACGGCAATGACCGCCGCAAAGGGACGCCCGGGGACCCCGAGCCGAACGGCGACCTCGAGCGCGATGGGAACGAGCAGGACGGCCGCCGCCTGATTCGACATGATCTGGGTCAGCAGGACGGCGGTTGCGAAGAACGCCCCCGAAAGGGCGACGCTGCCGTAGGCGCCCAGCGCGTCGACCAGCACGCCGGCGAGGACCGCGGCGGCGCCCGATTTCTCGAGTGCCACGCCGAGCGCGAGCATGCTCCCGATCAGGATGACGGCCGACCACTCGATGTCTCGATAGACGTCGGAGGGTCGCAGCCGCCCGGCCGCGAAGACGAGGACGGCCGCTCCGAGGACGGTCACGGAGAGCGGCGCGATGCCCGAGGCCCCCAGCCCGAGCGCCAGCGCGAACAGGGCCACCGTGTAGCCGGCCCCCGAAGGTTGGCGGGTCAGATCTTCGAGGGCCTTGAGAACCCGGAGGTGGCCCGCCTCGACGAGCCCGGCGATGTCGGCGTGGGCACCCTGGAGGATCAGGATGTCGCCCACCTGGAGCGAAAGTCCGCTGAGCTTCTGCGTCGTCAAGGTGCCCTGCCGGCTCACGCCCAGAACCTGCACCCCGTAACGCTGCCGGAAGCGGGCCTCCTTGAGAGTCGTGCCGACGAGCGGCGACCGAGGCAGGAGAATGGCCTCGACGATCCCGAGCGCCTCCGTCGGGAGCGTCGGATCGGCGAGCTCGTGGTCGGCGCGGATTTCGATTCCCGCCGTCCGCTTGACCTTCAACAGCTCCTCCGGGCGCGCCTCGACGAGCAGCACGTCGCCGGCATGCAAGACGAGATCGGCGCGGGGGGCGATGGGCGGTGCGCCGCGCCGCAGTACGCGCAGCACCTGGATGTCCAGCTGCTCACCGAGTCCGAGCTCTCCGAGCGAGCGTCCGACGAGATCCGAATCCGCCGGCAGCAGGATCTCGCTCAGGAACGCCCGAAGGTCCCCGGGGCCCGGAAGCAGATCATCGGGCGCGGCCTGCAGAAACAGGCGACCGACGACGAGAAGGTACACGACCCCGACAGCGGCGATCGGCAAACCGAGGGGCGTCAGCTCGAACATCCCCAAGGGCGCTTCCCCGGCCTGCTCGAGCAACCCGCTGACGACCAGGTTCGTCGACGTCCCGATCAACAAGACCGACGATGAAACGATCGACGCGAAGGCCAGGGGCAGCAGCAGCGGGCGGACCGGCGTGCGGGCCCGGCGGGCCAGGCCCAGGACCACGGGGACGAGGAACGCCGTCGCCGCCGTATTGCTCATGAAAGTGCTCAGCGTGGCCGCCGTCAGGACCACCACGACCAGGATGCGGAAGGGCGACCGCCCCGTGAAGCGAAGCATCGCGCCGCCGAGCACTTCGACCACGCCCGTGCGAGTCATCGCGGCGGTCAGGATCAGCAAGCCCAGGATCAGCATCACCGTCTCGCTGCCGAAGCCCCGAAAGGCCTCCGCCGGCGTCAGAACGCCCGCGGCGACGAGCAGGACGACCAGCGCGAGTCCGACGACGTCCGGAGGCAACCGACCGCTGGCCAATGCCACGGCGGCGCCGACGGCGAGGCAGAACACGACAGTGACCTGAGGGTCCATCGGATGCCCCCTTTTCGGTTCAGTCCCAGCCTTCTCCGTGGCGGTCACGGGCGTCGCGTTCCCGCTCGAACATGGCCGTCAGATCATCGCGAACCTGGCGCGCCCGGGCGACGAGCGCCCCTTGATCCTGCCGCATGCCGTGGAGTTCACGCAGCATGTCGACGTTGTGGTCCCGGAAACGATTGCCGGCGCGCCAGGCGCCGTGCGCCGTGAACCCCAGGCCACGCAGCACCTCGACCCCGAGCGAGAGCGACGACTCGAACGTCTCGCGTTCGAACGCCGCTACGGCCGGCCGATCGAGTAGTTGGTACGCGTGCTGAACGTTTCGGGCGCGGGCGTAGATCTTCAGATGCGGGAAGTGGTGATGCGCCTCGTCGATCAGCCGCAGGCCCGCCTCGACGTCGTCGATGGCCACGACGAGGATGCGGGCGTCGCTTGCCCCCGCCGCGTGGAGGAGGTCCACCCGCGTGGCGTCTCCGAAGTAGACCTTGAAGCCGAAGCGCCGGAGGAGTTCGATCTGATCCGGCTCGTGGTCCAGAACGGTCGCGGTGATGCCGTTGGCGTAGAGCAAGCGCCCGACGATCTGCCCGAAGCGACCGAACCCAGCGATGAGCACGGCGGGCCGTTCGTTCTCGATGACGTCCGGGGCGACCGGCCCTCCGGCCTGGCGCCGCGCGAGGCGCGGCTCCACCACCCGCGTGAAGAAAGTCAGCGAGAGCGGCGAGAGCAGCATCGAGAGGGCCGCCGCAGCCACCAGGGGCGCGGTGTGCGCGGGGCTCAGGACGCCGAGCGCCGTCGCCGTCGAGAAGAGCACGAACGCGAACTCCCCGACCTGCCCAATCACCAGCGCGAAGAACGGCCGCTGGCCGGACGGCAAACCGAAGAGCCGCGCGACGACCGCGTGCACACCGAGCTTCGCCACGGTCACACCCGCGACGAGGCCGAGCACCGGCAGCGGCTCTGCGCGCACGGCGCCGACGTCGATCGACATGCCGACGGACATGAAGAAGAGTCCCAGAAGCAGCCCCTTGAAGGGCTCGATGTCGGTTTCGAGGGCATGGCGGTACTCGCTGTCGGCGAGCAGGACACCGGCCATGAACGCCCCGAGCCCCATCGACAGCTCGAGCCACTGCATCAGGCCCGCCATGGCCACCACGAGCAGGAGGGCCAGCGCCGTGAAGACCTCGCGCAGATGGGCCGCGGCGACGGCCCGCAGGAGCGGTCGCAGCAGAACGCGCCCGAGGACGACCACGCCCGCCAGCACCGCCACCGTCAGCAGGGCCCCCTGCCAGGCCGGTGTCGAGCCGGCCCCGGACGCGCTCCCGCCCGGGGCCAGCATCGGCAGCACGGTCAGCATCGGGATGACGGCGATGTCCTGAAAGAGCAGGATGGAGAACGCCGCGTTCCCGCCCCGGGTGTCGAGCCAGTCCCGCTCCTTCATGACCTGCAACGCGATGGCCGTCGACGACAGGGCCAACCCGAGTCCGGCCACCAGCGCCGGCGCGGGCGGGACCCCGAGCGCCATGCCGACCGCCGCCATGACCCCCGCGCCGCCGACGACCTGGGCCGTGCCCATGCCGAAGGTCGGGACGCGCAGGCTCCAGAGGCGTTTGGGCTCGAGTTCGAGGCCGACGAGAAAGAGGAACAGCACCACACCGAACTCGGAGAAGTGCATCACATGCTCGACCTCGTGAATGAAACCCGCGCCCCAGGGCCCGATCACGAGCCCGCCGACGAGGTATCCGAGCACGGAGCCGAGGCCGAGCCGCAAGAACAGCGGTACGAAGACCACCGCCGCGGCCAGGAAGACCAGCGCGTCCCTCAGGAGGCCGTGTTCCATGGTGTCAGCCCCCCACCGCTTCGCCGCGATACAGCGGGTTGGTCAGGTTGAGGAGACGATCCCGCACGCGCTCGGCGTGCGCCTCGATCTCGGCGTCCGTCGCCTTGCCGGCGCCGTGCAGGACCATGGGCTCGAGGTAGGTCATCTTGCACAGGCGGGCCGTCTGGACGGCCGGCAGCAGGAAATCCTCGAGCGGACGGCCGTGATACCCCTCTGCCGAATAGGCGTCGGGACCCCCTCCGGTGGTCAACGAGAGTTGCAGGCGTTTGCCTGCCAGGGCCGTGCCGCCGGGTCCGTAGGCGAAACCGAGCGCGAAGACCTCGTCGACCCAGAGCTTCAGCAGGGGCGGCATCGAATACCAGTAGATCGGGTGCTGCAGGCAGATGACCTCGTGCGCGGCCAACGCCGCCTGCTCGCGCGACACGTCGAGGTGGAACCTCGGGTAGGCCTCGTAAAGGTCGACGGTGGTGACGCTCGGCAGGTCCCGAACCCGCGCGAGCACCTGAGCGTTGGCGCGGGACCGCGTGCGGTGCGGGTGCGCGAATACGAAATAGACCCGGGCCGTGCCGGCGTTCATGTCGTCCAATCCCCCTTCTCGTCGGCCCCGCAAGGCCGGAATGACTCCGATTTCCGGAATCGTCCGGGCGTCGCACGAATTCGTTCAAGTCCCCGCCCGGACGGTCGATTGGACGAACATGACCGGTGCCATCTCATCGAACTCCGCCATCGCGTACGCCCAGCAGGCCCCGCCCCTGATGAAGGGTCAGGCCGTGGCAGACGCCGTCTCGCTGACCGTCTTCAAGATGGCCGTCGACCAGCAAGGCAAGGCCGCGCTCGCCCTGCTGCAGTCTGCCGTCACCGGCAAGGGTGCCCAGGTGAACGTCACGGCCTGACGGGCCGACCGACGATCAGGTACATCCCCTCGAGGAGACGCAGAACCGCCTCTTCGAGCGCCGGGCTCTCGTACGCGGCGCCGGCCTCCGCCCGAGACGCGTCGAGCAGGAGTTCCTTCAGGCCACCGATGGTGAAGGCCGCAAAGATGCGAACGTCGCCGCGGGCGACGATGCCGAGCGCCTGCCCTTCGAGCAGCGAGGCCTCGAGCAACCGCTTGACTCCGTCGTAGAACGCTCGCAGGTGGCTTTCGAAGGCGGGGTCGAGACCCGGCGCATACGAGAGCAACAGGCGCACGACGAGCGGATCGTCGCGCAACACGCCGATCACGCCCCGGATGTTCCGCCGGACCTGGTCCTCGATGTCCGCGTCGACGTCGACCCGCACGATGGCCGCCGTCAACTGAGCGACCACCTGGTCGACGAGTTCGGCGAAGACCGACCGTTTGTCCTCGAAGTACAGGTAGAAGGTGCCCTTGGCCACGTTGGCGGCGGCGACGATGTCGTCGACCTTGGCGTCGTGGTAGCCGCGCACCGTGAAGACCTCGCGGGCCGCAGCGAGGAGTGCGGCGCGACGAGCGACCTTGGGGTCGCGCTCACGGGGCAGGGCTTGGGTCGGGGTCGCAGACACGCGCGCACTCTAAGCGGTTGCAGTCGTCGCCAAAAGCGCGTATTCGCGACTGACTCGTCAGTCAGTCAAGAAAACGCCCGGAGTCGACATGGCCCCCAGCGCTCGGACCGCCCCCCTGCTCGTCGGTGTCGACGTCGGCTCTACGACCGTCAAGGTCGTCGCGCTCGATCCGGACGACCTCAGCGTCCTCTACAGCGACTACCAGCGGCACCAGACCAAGCAGCCCGAGAAGGTCCTGGAACTCCTCGAGGCCGTCGAGGGGCTGTTCCCGGCCTCGGATCGCAGCGCGTGGCGCGTCTTCATGACGGGCTCCGGCGCGCTGCCGCTCTGCCCGGGGGTCGGCGCGAAGTTCGTGCAGGAGGTCAACGCCGTCACGCTGGCGGTCGAGCACCTGCACCCCGACGTCGGCTCGGTGATCGAGCTCGGCGGGCAGGACGCCAAGATCATCATGTTCCAGCAGGGGCCCGACGGTCGAAAGACCGCCGCCCCTTCGATGAACGACAAGTGCGCCTCCGGCACCGGCGCAACCATCGACAAGTGCATGATCAAGGTCGGGCTCCCGGCCGAAGAGGTGCGCAAGATCGTCTTCGACGACTCGAAGCTGCACCACGTCGCGGCCAAGTGTGGTGTTTTTGCCGAGACCGACATCGTCAATCTGGTGAAGAGCGGGGTCCCTGCGCCGGAAATTCTCTGCTCCCTGGCCGACGCGATCGTGCTGCAGAACCTGTCGGTCCTGACGCGCGGCTCGACGCTGAGGCCGCGGGTCGTCCTGCTCGGGGGACCCAATACGTTTCTGCCCTTTCTGCAGGCCTGCTGGCGCCTGCGGATTCCGCAGATCTGGGAGGAACGCGGATACGCCTGGCCAAAGGATCGTCCGATCGAGGAAACGGTCTTCGTGCCCGAGAACGCGCAGTACTACGCGGCGTTCGGCGCGTGCGTCTTCGGGCGCTGCGAATCGGCGGAGGCCGGGCGCTACCTCGGCCTCGACGGTCTGCGCGAGTACATGCTGAACGGTCGCAAAGCGCGCCTCGGCGCCAGCGCGGGTCCCCCCCTCGTCCGCGCGGCCGAGGAGGTCGAGGCCTTCCGCAGTGCATATGCCATCCCCAGGTTCGCCCGTCCCGTGCTGCGACCGGGGCAGGTCGTGCGCGCGGTCGTCGGTCTCGACGGGGGGTCCACCTCGTCGAAGGCCGTGCTCGTCGACGAAGACGGCGAGATCGTCGCCAAGGCCTACCAGCTCTCCAAGGGCAACCCCATTCAGGATGCCAAGGAGCTCCTCGGGAACCTCCGCGCGCAGGTCATCGAACAGGGCGCCACGCTCGAGATCATCGGTTTCGGAGCGACGGGCTACGCCGCCGACGTGCTTCAGGAGACGATGCTCGCCGACGTGAACGTCGTCGAGACCGTGGCGCACATGATGTCCGCCGTCCGCTATTTCGGTGACGTGGACGTCATCTGTGACATCGGTGGGCAGGACATCAAGGTCCTGTTCATGAAGAACGGCGACATCGCCAACTTCCGTCTCTCGAACTCGTGTTCGGCGGGCAACGGGATGCTCCTGCAGGCGATGGCGGACCAGTTCGGGCTCCCGGTGACCGCTTACGCGGAGACGGCGTTCCAGGCCGAACTCGCCCCCAAATTCAGCTATGGCTGCGCGGTCTTCCTGGATACGGACCGGGTCAATTTCCAGAAGGAAGGCTTCTCCAAGGAGGAGCTCCTGGCCGGACTCGCGCAAGTGCTGCCCAAGAACGTCTGGCAGTACGTCGTCCAGATTCCGCGCATGGCGTCACTGGGCAAACGTTTCGTATTGCAGGGCGGTACCCAGTACAACCTGGCCGCCGTCAAGGCTCAGGTGGACTACATCCTGGAGCGTGTGCCCGGTGCCGAGGTCTTCGTGCACCCGCATACGGGTGAAGCCGGCGCGCTCGGGGCCGCCTTCGAGACGCTGCGGGTCGTGAAACGTCGTGGAAGCTCGACGTTCATCGGGCTCGAAGCCGCCATCGAGCTCGCGTACACGTCGCGGACGGACGACACGACGACCTGCCACTTCTGCCCCAACGAGTGCAAGCGAACGTTCATCGACGCACAGCGCCCGGACGGCAGTTCTTCCCGGTACATCGCCGGGTTCTCTTGTGAGAAGGGCACGGTCGAGAGTCACGAGGCGATGCTCGAGCTCGTCGCCGAGCGCAAGAAGATCGCGAAGGCCTTCCCGAACCTCGTCGAGTACGAGGCGAGGCGCGCTTTTCAGCACATCTTCGAGCCCGCCGCGTTGCCCGACGCGGGAACGGTCATCGAGGCCGCGAGCGTTCGCAAGGGGTTCTTCGGTCTCAAACGCACGGTCGTCCACCGCGGCTTCCAGCGCAGCGGCGCGGACGTCGCCGACCGATTGCGCCGGGTGCGCATCGGGATGCCCCGCGTGCTGAACATGTACTCGACGGCACCGTACTTCCGGACCTACTTCGAGGCGCTCGGGGTGCCGAAGCAGAACATCGTCTTCAGCGACCAGACCTCCGAGGAAATGTGGGTGGAGGGCGGCAAGTACGGCTCCATCGACCCGTGTTTCCCATCCAAGGTCTCGCAGGCCCACATCCACAACCTGCTGTTTCATCAGCACCAGCCCGACAAGGGCCGGCCGCTCCACTACATCTTCTTCCCCGTGATGACCCACGTGCCGAGCTTCCTGAACGGCACGATGGACAAGCAGAGCTGTCCGGTCGTGGCGGGCTGCCCCGTGGTGATGCGTGCCGCATTCACCAAGGAGATCGACTTCTTCGCACAACGCGGGATCGAGTACCTCGATACCCCCCTCACCTTCGGCGAGCCCAACCTGACCGCCCGGCGAATGTTCGAGACCTGGGGCGCCCGCCTGGGCATCACCGAGGACGAGAGCGACCACGCCCACGCGCAAGGCCTCGAAGCCCTGGCGTTTTTCGAACAGGATCTGCAGGAGAAGGGACGGGCCATCCTGGAGACGGTCGAGGCGGAGAACCGCATCGCCATCCTGGTGGCGAGCCGCCCGTACCACAGCGATCCCGGCCTCAATCACGGCATCCCCGAGGAGTTCCAGGTCCTCGGCTACCCGATCCTGAGCGTGCGTTCACTGCCCCGCGACCCGGAGTATCTCGCGCGCTATTTCCGGGAGGACCTGGCCGCCGGTCGCGATCCCCTCAACATCAACGACGTCTGGCCGGAGAACTACTCCGCCAACAGCGCGCAGAAGATCTGGGCCATCAAGTACGCGGCCCGGCATCCCCACATCGCACTGCTCGACCTCTCGAGCTTCAAGTGCGGTCACGACTCGCCGACCTACGGGCTCGTCGAGAACATCGTCAGCGCGGCAGCAACGCCCTACGCCGCATTGCACGACATCGACGCGAACAAGCCGGGCGGGTCGATCAAGATCCGCGTCAAGACATACGCGCACAGCCTGAAGCTGGCGACCGAGGCGCTCGAGGACGCGGCGACGAAGCGGGCCGAGCTGACCCGCAATGTCGACGCCAAGCGCCTCGAGCTGCTCGAGCGCAAGCGGGCGCTGCTCGCGGGGCGTCGGGTGTTCGACCCGGCGCTCGATGCCGAGATCGAAGCGCTCGGCGCGCGTGTCGCTTCCTACCGCACGGCGGCGGCGGACGCCCGCCCGTCGACCGCCCCGGCCGTCGAGCCGGGCCTCGTGAGCCTGACGGAACGCCTCGATGATGGCCGGCGCGTGCCGGTGCAGCTCTGAACGACCCCACCCTGACGGAGATCCCGACATGCGCCTCGACCCCAACGAGAACGAACTCCCGATCATCGGTCAGACCGGCCCGACCGGCGTGACCCCGGCCGACACCGCCGCGCGCGACGGCGTCGACGCGGAGCTCGCCGCCCTCGAAGCCGAGCTCGCCGCCTTCGAGAGCGCCGAGCGCGAACGCCTCGGCCTGCGGGCCGCTCGCCGCCAGTGGGCGGACGACATGCTCACGCCGACGGTGAAGCGCCGGGAACGCGAGACCATGACCATCCTGGTCGCCGGACTCACCGCCGCCCAGGACTTCCTGGTCGAGGGCGCGCTTCGCGGGGTCGGATACAACGTCCGCAGCATCGGCATGCCCGACACGGTCGGGCTTCAGATGGGCAAAGAGTATGGCAATCGGGGTCAGTGCAACCCGACCTACTTCATGACGGGCAATCTGATCAAAGAGCTGGTCCGCCTGCGGGACGAAGAGGGCCACTCGCCCGAAGACATCGTGAAGAACTTCGTCTTTCTGACTGCCGGTGCGTGTGGACCGTGTCGTTTCGGCATGTATGTGACCGAATACCGCAAGGTCCTGCGCGACGCGGGCTTCGACGGTTTCCGCGTCATGCTCTTCCAGCAGCAGGGCGGCCTTGCGCAGGCCACCGGCGAGGACGTCGGGCTCGAATTCAACCCGAAGTTCTTCATCGGGTTGATCAAGGCACTGGCGGCGGGCGACGTGGTCAACGCGATGGGGTACCGCATCCGCCCGTACGAGGTCGTCCCCGGCACGACGCAGAAGGCCGTCGAGGACAGCAAGCGCATCCTGTACCGCGCGCTGTTCCAGGGCACGAGCATCTTCACCGCGCTGTACCGCTGCCGGAAGTTGTTCCAGGCGGTCGAAGTCGACCGTCTCCGGCCCAAGGCCAAGGTCGCGATCATCGGCGAGTTCTGGGCGATGACCACGGAGGGCGACGGCAACTACCACCTCCAGAAGTTCCTGGAGAGCGAGGGCGCGGAGAACGACATCCAGCTGACGACCGCGTGGCTCCTGTTCAACGTCTGGGAGGTCGAACGCGACACGCGCGAACGCCGCTACCTGAAGTCGGCCGACGGCGGCGCCCTCGGGCTCGCGCAGTACGACGAGTTCGGGGTCGCGCAGCGGCTCGCGATGCTGCGCCTCGCCGATCGCGCGCTGCGTGTCATGTTCGAGTGTTTCGCCCGCCCCATCGGCCTGTACGACTTCCACCTGCCTGACATGAACGAGATCGCCGAGATCGCGCTGCCGTTCTATACGAACGACGTGCGCGGCGGCGAAGGTCACATGGAGGTCGGCAAGCTCATCTACAACGTCACGCACGGCAAGGCCCACATGACGCTGAGCGTGAAGCCCTTCGGGTGTATGCCGTCGAGCAGCGTGTCCGACGGCGTACAGTCGCTCGTCACGGCCCGCCATCCGGGCGCCATCTACTGCGCCGTGGAGACGAGCGGCGATGGCGCGACGAACTTCTACAGCCGCGTCCAGATGTTCCTCTTCAAGGCCCGCCAGGCCGCCGAAGAGGAGCTCGCCCGCACCTACACGGAGTGCGGCGTGACCGAGGCCGAGGTGCGCGCCTTCCTGAAGGCGAACCCGAAGTACCAAAGCCCGCTCCACGTCCCGCCCCACACCAGCCCCTGTACCGCCGCGAGCCTCGTGCGCGAGGTCGCCCCGCTGATCCGTCAATCGAGGCTCGAACGGGCCACCCGGCGCCTCACCGCCGGCCTCGCCCGCACCCGGGCGGCGATCGAGCGGGGACCCGCCACGGCTCGCGCGGCCGCGCGGTTCGTCGCGACCGCCGAGAACCGCGCACAGGCGCTCGAGGACGTCAGACTCGTCGGCGAGGTCCTTCGGGGCCGCGCCGGCGGCGCCCTGAAGCCCGTCTTCGAGAAGATGGGCGTCGGCTCGCTCGTCACCGGTTGAGGCGGCGCGATCTTCCGGCATCGAGAGGCGTTGACTCCCGGGCCGCCGACCCCGATGGTTCGGCCCCGCGGAGCCGACGTCCGGCCCCGGCCGTCCGTGCCTCGCCCCGATGACCATCGCCCCCGAGCTCGAAGACTTCACGTTCCGCACCTGGGCGGGCACCTGTAGCCGCGTTCCGGACCGGCTGTACCGGCCTCGCAACACCGAAGAGGTCGCCGCTGCCATCACCGAGGCTCAACAGGCCGAGGTCAGGCTCCGCGTGACGGGTCTCGGGCGCGCGTGGTCGGAGGCCGCCTGTCCGGCCGAGCGCGGCTGGTCTCTTTCGACGGCCCGGATGAATCGCGTACTCGAGGTCGACCGGACGCACCACCGGATCCGCGTGCAGGCCGGCATCCGCATCGAGGACCTCGCGCTCGTGCTCGCACAGCACGGCCTCGCCCTGCCCAACCTGCCGACGTCGGGCGAGGCGACGCTCGGCGGCCTGTTTGCCAGCGGCGGTCACGGCCTGAGCCCGCAGCACGGCGGACTCGGGACGACGGTGCGGTCGGTCCAGGTGGTCGACGCGTCCGCGCGGATCCGCGAGTGTTCGGCCGACGACCCGGAGGGCCGAGCCGATCTGCACAGCCACTTCGGCGCGCTGGGCGCGCTCGGGATCGTGACCGAGCTCTCTCTCGCCGCCGTCCCCGCGTTCGGTCTCGAGGCACGCACGCGACGCTTCCCGTTCGAGGTCGGCCTGTCGACGCTCGCCGACGCGGTCTCCCGCTTCGAATACGTGCGGGCGATGTTCTGGCCATACGCCCCCCATCTCTGGCGGACGACCTACGAGCGCACGACGGCCCCCGTCCGCACCGGTGCGCCGGCCGGCTGGATCCGGACGGGGCTCGTCGGCCGGGACCTCCGGCGCCTGGTGGCCGCGTGGGGCACCTCATTCCCGGAGCAGCTGCCTCGCCTCGCATCGCTCGCCGGCCGCGTCGGCCCCCTGCCGCCTCGCTGCGGCGCGCGCTCCGATCGACTGCTCCTCTTGCCGCCGGAGCCCATCCACCGGGCGATGGCGTACGCACTCCCCCTCGAGGTGCTGCCCGAGGCGTTGTCGAGGCTGCGGGCGGCCATCGAGGGCCCGAGGCTTCCTGCGGACGCCCCCGTCGACGTCTGGTTCTCGCCACAGGAGAGCGCACCGTTTGCGCCGGCGTTCGGACGCGCGACGGCGACCATCGTCGTGCGCGCGAGCGGCGCCCTCGCCGGGGACGTCGTCTTCCCGGCCGCGCACGCCGCGCTCACCCCGTTCGCTCCCCGCCCGCACCTCGGATTCCTGCACGCCTTCGATCCGTCGACGCTCTGGCCCGAGGCGCTGCGCACCCGGGTCCTCGAGGCCGATCCCCAGCATTTGTTTCACAATGATTTCCTGGAACGACTCCTCGCCGCTTGAACGCCGCGACGCCCCCCGCCATGCTGCGCCCATGAGAGTCGCCTCCGGCTGGTCGACCGAGATGGATCCGCTCGTCGCCGTCACGACGGCGTGGAACCACGTCTGCGATCGGCTCGGCGGGCGCCCCTCCATGCTCCTCGTCCACTGCACGGTGGCGTATGACCCCCAGGCCGTGGCCGCCGCTTTGCGAACCCTCGCGCCGGGCATCCCCATTCAGGGCGCGTCGAGCTGCGCGGGCGTGATGACCGAGGAGGGGTTTCACGGCACCTGGGGCACGGGCCTCGGCATGCTCGGCATTCTCGACCCGGACGGCGCCTATGGCGTGGGTGTGGCCCCCATTGGCGACGACCCCCACGCCGCCGCGGCCGCGGCCTGCGCCGCCGCGATCGCCCAGGCGGGTCGCCCCGCCGAGGTGCCGGGTCTGGTCCTGATGTCGCCCGCCCCCGGGGCGGAAGAGCGCCTGATCGAAGGCATCGAGGCGTTCTTCGGCCCCAACGTCGTCATCACGGGCGGCACCTCCGGGGACATGCTGATTGGTGAGCAATCGTTTCAGCTCGCCAACGGGCATGCGCATGGCGGCTCGCTGTCGGTGGCGGTCCTCTTCCCATCGACCGAACTGATGGGGTCGTTTCACAGCGGCTACGAGCCGACCGAATCGCGCGGCCGCGTGACCCGGGCCGAGGGACGGACCGTCTTCGAAATCGACGGTCGACCCGCGGGGGACGTCTACGACGAGTGGTCCGGCGGCCTGGCGACGGAGTGGGCGCGGACCGGCGGCGGCCCCGTCGTCGCCGACATCTCGATGCATCCGCTCGGGCGCCAGGTCGGCCTCGCCGGCGGTCAGCCCTATCACCTCCTCGCGCACCCCAAGTCGTTGTCTGCGAGCCGCGCCCTGACGTTCATGACGGAGCTGCCGGTCGGCACCGAGATCGTGATGCTCAAGGGCAGCCGCGACAACCTCACCCTGCGCGCCGGTCGGGTGATCCGCTCGGCCCTCGAGGGGTCCGCAGCGACGGTCACCGAGGTCGCCGGGGGTCTGGTCGTGTATTGCGCGGGGTGCATGCTGACGGTCTATGACCGCATGGACGAGGTCGCCGCCAGCGTCCGGGACGCCATGGCCGGTCGACCCTTCCTCGGCGTGTTCACCCTCGGGGAGCAAGGCTGTTTTCCCGGCGGTGAGAATCGGCACGGCAACCTGATGATCTGCGCGACCCTTTTCGGACGATGAGCGAGACCGAACACCTTCGCGAGGCCCTGCTCGATCTCGAGCGTGCGCGGCTGCGAGAGCAGCAGCGAAGGCGGGAATCGAGCAGCCTCCAGGCCGGTATGGACGCCCTGACCGTCTCCGCCGATCGCTCGGCGGTCTTCGGCGGTCTTTTTCAGGCCTTCCGCGCAGCCCTCGACTTCGTCGACGCGTTCGTCGTCGCCCCCGCAACGGGCAGCGGCGATGGCCCCTGGCGCACGGTCGCGGCGACCTCGCGGACGTTCGAGTCGCTCACCTTCAGCCCCGGCGTCCTGTTCAACCGGGTCCGGAACGGCACGCCCGCCGCCGTCTTCGACGTCCGGCAGGTCCCCGAGTGGCGGGCCCACGAGACCGAGACCTTCCAATGGGCAGACGAGGACGTGCGCAGCGCGCTGCACGTTCAGGCCGGTGCCCGGGATCGCCCGGCGATGCTCGTCTTCACGCATGCGAGCCACGGCGCGTTCGGGCCCCGGGAAGCCCGGCTCGCGCGTCGTTTTGCGCCCCTCGTCTCGCAGGCGCTGCTCAAGGCCGGCCCCGATCGCTGGGCCAACTTCGAGGTGCTGGAGAAGATTGGCAACGGGGGCATGGGCGAGGTGTACCTCGCGCGGCAGCGGATGGCCGGCGGCCTCGAGCGGCAGGTCATCCTGAAGACGATCCTGCCCGAGCTCGCGCGCCACATGCCCTTCGTTCATCAGTTCCTCGACGAGGCGCGGGTCGCCGCCACCCTGAACCATCCGAACATCGTCAGCATCTACGAGGTCGGCGCGTCGGAGGCCGGCTGGTTCATCGCCATGGAGTACATCCGCGGTCTCGACCTGATGCAGTTGATGAACGCCCACTGGCACAAGGGCGTGCCCGTGCCGGCCCCGGCCATCGCCCTGCTTTTGCGAGACGCCGCCCGGGGGCTCCATCACGCGCACACGGCGCGGGATGGGGACGGGCGGGACCTGAACATCGTGCATCGCGACGTCAGCCCGCAGAACCTGATGGTCCGCGTCGACGGGGTGACGAAGGTCCTCGACTTCGGGATCGCCAAGTCCGCGAATCGCCTCGAGAATACGATGCCCGGCACGTTCCGGGGCAAGCTCTCGTACATGTCCCCCGAGCAGGCGAGCGGCGACGAACTCGACGCCCGCAGCGACCAGTTCGCGCTCGGCATCGTCGGGTGGGAGCTCTGCACGGGCCAGCGCCTCTTCCACACCGACAGTCCCATGAAGACCATGCGGCGCCTCATGGGGGGGGCCGTCCAGCGACCGCGGACGCTGCGACCGGATCTCCCCGAGGCCCTCGAGCAGATCGTGCTCCGGATGCTCCGGAGCCGTCGGGAGGACCGCTACCCAGATTGTCGGGCGGTCGCTGCGGCGCTCGAGAGCGTCATTCACCACGGAGAGGCGATCGACCTCGGCGCGGTCGTCCTCGATTGCGTCAGCACCTTGACGCAACTCGCCCGCGAGCCCGGCAGTGTGTCCGGCGCCGCGTACGGCGGCGATGACGCGACCGTCCTGGAGGCGCCGACGTTCGAGGAGGAGCCATGAAGTCCTTTACCTCGCCCCTCGGGCGCGGCATCGTCCTTTCGATGCCGCTGCTCGCCGGGCAGTGCCTGCCCGCCCGCGCCGACGGGACGGCCCATCCGGCCCCGGCCGTCGTGCCGTCGGCGTCCGCGCCGGCCGAGCATCCGGCCGATGACCACGGCCCCCATGCCCACCATCTCGCCGCCTTCGCCGGGGCGACGACGACGGCCCACGAGACGGCCCCGTCCGCCGGGGCGGACTACTTCTACTACCTGCCGGTCCTCGACCGCCGGTTGGGCGTCGGGCCAATCGTCGACGCCACGTTCGGGCAACACGTCGAGATCGTCGCCGGTCTCGCTCTCGCGGCCCGGTCGCACGCAGGATTACAGCTGGCGGCGGCCCCCATCGTCGTTCTCGTCGAAGGGGAGCGCACGTTCGGCGGCCGTCTGAACGTGAACTACGGGTACCACCTGACGGCGTCGATCTCCGTAGGGCCGAGCGTCAGCGCGGACTTTCTCCCGCATGACACGCTCTACGTCTATGGCCTCTCGGGCGGCCTCGGGTTCTGACGCGCCCGCCTACAGCAGGTTGGCCGCCATCTCCGCGAGCTGGCTGCGCTCGCCTTTGCTCAGCGTGACCGTCCCGGCGATGCGCTGCTCGCGGAACCGGTGAACGATGTGGACGAGGCCGTTGTTCGCCGAATCGACGTAGGGGTTGTCGATCTGGTAGGGGTCGCCCGTGAAGACGATCTTCGTCCCCTCGCCCGCCCGCGTCAGGATGGTCTTGACCTCGTGTGGCGTCAGGTTCTGCGCCTCGTCCACGATGATGAACTGATTGGGGATCGAACGACCGCGGATGTAGGTCAACGGTTCGATTTCGATGAGCCCGAGTTCGATGAGTTCGTCGTGGCTCCGGCCGTCCTTGCGGTCGGACTGCGTCAGTCCGAGAAGCAGCTCCACATTGTCGTAGATGGGCTTCATCCAGGGGTCGAGCTTCTCCTCGACCGTTCCCGGCAGGTAGCCGATGTCGCGTCCGAGGGGGAAGATCGGCCGGCTGACCAGCACCCGCTGATAGGCCTGCTCCTCGGTGACCTTGAAGAGGGCGGCGGCGAGCGCGAGCAGCGTCTTGCCCGTGCCGGCCTTGCCGACGAGCGTCACGAGTTTGACTTCGTCGTCGAGCAGCAGGTCGAGTGCGAAGCTCTGCTCCTTGTTGCGCGGGGTAATGCCCCAGATGGCCTCCCGGCGCTTGGGGAGCGTCCGCAGTCGACCGGTCTCCACGTCGTGCCGGGCGAGGACGAACTGACCGGCCCGGGCCTCGTTGCGGAGCATCACGTACTCGTTGGCGCAGAGCTTCAGCTCCGGGAATGAGAGTGTGCCCTCGCCCGCGATGGCGAACTGCTCTGCAGTGACCGTGATCTCGCGGTGGCCGGGGTAGAGCTCGCTGATCTCGATGCGCGTCGCGTCGTAGTCCTCGGCGATGAGACCGAGGGCATCGGCCCGGATCCGCAGGTTCGCGTCCTTCGTGACCAGGATCACCGGCCCGGTCCCGTTGATGCGGTCCTTCAGCTCGAGGGCGCACGTCAGGATCATGTTGTCGTATTGATGACGTGCGGTGAACGCGCTGTCGCGCGGCCGCTTCGCCTCGATGAACGCGATGCGCAACGTGCCGCCCGACTCGAGCGGGACACCCTTCGCAATGCTGCCCTGCGCGCGCAGATCGTCGAGCAGGCGCGAGAATTCGCGCGCATTTCGGCCGAGTTCGCTGAGATCCTTCTTGAACTGGTCGAGCTCCTCGACCACGTAGATGGGCAGCACCACGTCGTTGTCCCCGAACCGGAGGGCTGCCCGCGGTTCGTGGAGGATGACGTTGGTGTCCAGAACGAATGTCTTGCGCATGGCTCCTCGATGGGCCGCTTGTCAGTGGGCCCGACTGGCCTGGGGCGCCGTCGTCTCGACGCCCACCTGCGAGTAGGCGACGGACCGGTTTCGCCCGTCTTGTTTCGCCTTATAGAGCGCCTTGTCGGCGTTGTCCGTGAGTTCTTTGGGTACCCCCCCGTCCCGCGGGAAGGCGGCGAGCCCCACGGAGAGGGTGACCTGCACCGTCGTCCCCTGGGAGTCGAACGTCAGCGCCTCGACGTCCCGGCGGATGCGCTCGGCGAGCTGGAACGCGCCGTCCTCGCCCGCGTCCTCGAGCAGGACGGCGAACTCTTCGCCACCATACCGCGCCGCGAGGTCGACCTTGCGTACGGCTCGCCCGACCACCTGTGCGACCTGGCGCAACACCTCGTCGCCGAAGGTGTGGCCGTAGTTGTCGTTGAGCTTCTTGAAATGGTCGATGTCGGTCAGCAGGAGGGCCATCCGCCCTTCCGTTCGCTCCGCGCGCGAGAGCATGGTCTCGATGCGTTCGTCGAAGACCCGTCGAAGGGCGAGGCCCGTGAGGCCGTCGTGTGTCGCGAGATCGCGCAGTTTCTCGTGCGCTCGGGCGAGATCGAACTTGGTCGCCAGGTTCGTGGCGATGAGTTCGAGGACCTTCTGCTGTTGGGGCGAGAACAGACCGGCCTCGCGGCTTCCGACCGTCAGCGCCCCGACGACCGGCATGCCGGGCTCGGCATCGGGGGGGCAAAGCGGAATCACGAGGAGCGACCGGAGGTCTCCGAGGCGATCGGACGCGGTGAAGATGGGTTGCACGCCACGATAGTCGCCCCCATGGGGCAGCACGACCCGCTTGGAGACCGCCTGCCCCGTCAACCCCTCCTCCAGCGTAAAGCGCAGGCCCTGGAAGCGGTCCGCGTGGATGCCGTCGGCGTGAACGATGTTCAGAATCTCGCGATCGAAGAGCGAGATCGCCACCAGGTCGACCGCAAACAGCGTCTTCACGGCCTTCGTCGCCGCGCGGGCGACACCGTCGAGCCCGAGCTGCGCGTTGAGCTCCCGGAGCACGACGACGAACCGGCTCATCGTCGCCCGGTCGTGCTCCGACTGCTTCAGCACACGCCCGCAGGCCACATCGAGCGCGATCTTGCGGGCCGTCTGCCGAACGACGGCCCGCTCGGCGTCGGAGAACCGATCCGTGGCGTCGCGGTCGACGCAGAGCACCCCGTCGACGCCGGTGTCCTGCGCCTCCGTCGCGCCCACCCGGTGCGGGATCGCCACGGCGAACAGCCCGCCGACCACGGCCCCGTCGCCGTAGTAGGGGAGCATCGGGTACCCGGCACGCACGGGGGCGACCTGCATCTCGCGGACTTCTTCGCGCAGGAGCGTAGCCGGAATGCCGACCCCCGGCGCGAACGGCCCCTGCCGCACATCCGGTCGCCGCGTCGACAGGCCCCGCAGGTGAAGCTCGGCGAGCTCGCGGTTGTGCCAGAGGACGGCGGCCGTGCCCAGATCCAGCGAGCCACGCAGGATCTCGAGCTGCAGACCGACGGACTGTTCCACGAAGTCGAGCGCCTGTCGGCCGCCGACGTGCGTCCCCGTCGGCTCCTCCAGGGAGGGCATCCGAGGCAACGCCTCGGCCTGCCGGGTGTGAACGCCGAAGTCCTCGGCCCGCGTCCGGACTTCGGCATCGGCCGCGGCCCGAGCCCGTGCCTGCGCGCGTTCGACCATCCAGCGCTGGTAGCTGCCGAGCCGCGAGAAGGCAAAACACGAGAGGCCGTACAGAACGACGTGGACGAGCAATGCTCCGCTGGTCTGCAAGCCGACGAGCGTGAGACCGAGCTCCACGAGCAGCACGACTCCGAGGGCGAACGACCGCACCCGGGACGGCGTCGTCGCGAAAAGGAAGCCCGCGAGGCCGACCGGCAGCGTCTCGAGCTCCGGCACCCCCGAGGTGCGGCTGATCGCGAGCGCGAGGACCAGCCAGAGTGCGGGTCCTTCGTACGGACCGAGGGCCCGCTGCTCGACGCGCCCCGCCGCCCGATTTCGCGCGTCGAGCGCCGCGACACCGAGCATGGCCCAGAGCAGCACCCACCGCAGCCACCAGACCGCGCTCGGCTCGAACGCCCCCAGCACGATCGAGAGACCGCCCGCCGCGGCGGTGCCCATGACGAAGATCTCGTCGACCCGCTGCAGCGGCGGCGCCGCCACGCGCCCCCGCCGTTTCACGGCGTGCGACCGGCCGGTGGCTCCACCGGCGACGGCGCCGGGAACTGATAGACCACCTCACCCGGGCGAACCATGCCGAGCGAGGTGCGCGCATGGTGCACGCTCTCGGCGTCCTCCGAACGCAGCCGGGCGATCTCGGACTCGAGTGCTGCGTTGTCGGTTTCGAGACGACGGTTGCGGGCCTCGAGCCGCGAGAGTTCCTCGGAGAGGCTCTGATTGCGGGCCACGAGCTCGGGGTCGAGCGTCAGTCGGTAGAACCCGTAGACGGCCGCGACCAGCGCGCCGACCACCGCGGCGGACTGAAGCCAGCGTTTCCAGTGCGTGAACGACATCGAACCTCCGGACGTCGTCGCGTACCATCTTTCCCGGGGCGGGAAAAGGGGTAGATGTCGGTTTGTGTGGTAAGGCTCAGCGCGCGGCGGACAGGAGCGGGGCAAGTCGCGCCTTCAGGTGCTCGTAGGGCACGACCCCCTGGAAGCTCTCGACGTGCCGCCCCCCGGCGTCCACCAGAAACGTCGCCGGGATGGCCGGCACCGGGCCGAAGGGCGTCTGTCCGTGCAGCATCCGCTCATCGGCCAGCAGCACCGGATAGTCGAGTCCCCGGACCTCGAGGAAGACCGGCAACAGCTTCTTGCCGTCGAGGTCGAGCGCCACGCCCACGATGGCCAGGTCGCCGGCATCGGCGTGCGCCCGAGCGAGCGTGTTCAGGTTCTGAAACTCCGCCTCGCACGGCGCGCACCAGGTCGTGAAGAAGTGCACCACCACGGGCCGCCCGCGAAAATCGGAGAGGCGAACGGGTTGCCCGCCGCGGGCGTCGGCGAGTTCGAAGTCCACCGTCGATGCGGTTCTCCCCCCCGGTCCCTCGACCGGAGGCGGCGCGGGCACCGCGCGGGGGCCGCCGCACGCCGCGATGAACACGAGCGCGGTCGACATGCAAACCAGCAGGCCCGGGCGGGCGAGCGATACGTTGACGGTCGGCGGCATCGCGGCGGAGTATGCACGCGGCCCCGGGGCGAGTAAACCGACCGACCCGGGAACGTGGCCGCCGGCAGGTCGGGTTGATCCTGTCACATTTCCGGGGCCTTGCGCCCCGACACCCACGGTCGAGCCCACACGAGCCTTCGATGCCCTCCCCCTCCACGCCCCCCTTCCGCTTCTTGCTCAGGCCGCCCCGGGCGTGGCTCGGCGCCGTACTGTTGGCGCTCGGCGCCTGCACGGACGCCGACATCCGTCGTGGCGACGACGCGTTGGGGCTCGGGCAGTACGACGAGGCGATCGGCGCCTACGAGTCGGCCCGCCGCCGGTTGCCCGCCGAGCAGACGCCCGTCGACCGCCTCGCGTCCGCCCATCGGGCGCTCGCAGCGACCCTCATGGAGCGGGGCCGGTGCAGCGACGCGCGCAGCCACTTCGAGCTCGCGGCGGCCCTGACCAGACCACTGCTCGTCGATCACCAGCAGCTCTACGAGTGCGACGTCGCCCGAAACGTGCCGAAGGAGGAGCTCGTCGCCGACCTCGTCCGCCTCCTCGAACTCGGCGACCGGCGCGCGTCGGTGCTCCGCAAGCTCATGCACGTCGAGATCGAACTGGGGCGCGATGCGGACGCCGCCGAACGGCTCGCCCTGCTCGAGAAGCGCTCCGCGATCACCCTCGACGAGCGCCGGCTCCTGGCCCAGGTCTTCTTGCGGCTCGACCGGCGCCGGGAGGCGTTCGACCACCTCAAGGCGACGATCGCCCTCTCCCCGCACGACCCGATCCTCCGCCTCAAGCTCGCAGAGCTCGCCGAGGACAACGACGACGGGCCGCTCGCGAGGACGATCTACGAAGCCCTGGCGGTGGAGTTTCCGCAGAACCCGCTGACCTGGCTGCGGCTCGCGGCGTTCCGCTCCCGGACGGGAGACGCGGAGGGGGCGCGACAGGCCCAGGCACGGGCCGACGCCCTGCGCACGGGGCATCTGCCGCCGCCCCAGGAGATGCGCCCTCTGCGAAAGAGCCGGCGCTGACGCTCCTCGCCGTCAGGGATCGAACGACACGCCCGAAGCGCTGTACGAGTGGCGTGACCAGTACCCGAGGTCTTCGTAGGTGAAGTCGTCGAAGCGGAGGCCGCGCTCGGCGATGAAAGGCACGATCTGCAGCAGCATGGTGCCGTCGACGAGGCCCCCCGGTACGACGGCCGCCGGCAGCTCGGGGAGTTCGAGGCGCGTCACGTCCCCGGGGACGATGTACGTCCAGAGCGGGAGGCCGTCGGCGGAGTCGATGTTCAGGACGACGGCGTCCGGAACGGTCGTCGGGGTGCCATCCGCCCCCTCGGCCCAGTGCCACTCGACGACCCGCTCCGGGCCGAGGGGAAGCTCGGCCGAAGGACGGTCGATGAGGGCGAGGCTCGAGATCGGGCCCACGTCGAGGCCGGCCGTGACGTCCCGCGTGTGCTCGGTCGTGACCGTGTATGGCAGACGAATCTGAAGTTGCTGGCCCGAGTGCCCCCAGAGGATCCACTCGTAGCGGATGTCGTCGTCCCAGGCGCGGATGTCCGGCAGGTGCGTGACGCTCAGGGCCGGCGTGTCCCCGAACCCCTTGCTATCGATCTCCCAGTAGCCTTCGGCCCCGAAATCGAGGAACGGCCACGCCTCGTAGACGTAGGGTTGCTCGGGAGCGCCTGCCGGCGGGTTGGCCTGCCGGATCGGCACTTCGAGGTCCATCGGGCGATCGATCTCGATGCGCAGGCCCTCGACCTCGGCGCCGGGGCTCAGACTCAGGAACCGCTGGAAGCCCATCGCGACCGGAATCATCGTCTCGTGAAGCTCCCAGTAGCGCAACACGCCGTCCCGGTAGAGGTCGTAGTCGGCCGACAGCACGATGCCGGCCGTCACGACTGCGGCCATCTCGCCCGGTTTGGCAAAGATCTCGAACGGCCCGTCCTCGGGGAGGACCCCCCGCGGCTCACCGGGCAGGTTGACGCGCCGGTTGTAGGGCGAGGTGTGGGTCGTGTTGACGAACGCGAGCAGGACGTAAGGGTCCGTCGGCTTCGCCAGCAGGTCGAGCCCGACGATCTCGCCGGCAATCCGCGCGTTGGGGATTTCACCGCCGCCCCCGCCGCCGTTCCCCGATGGCGGATTGTGCGGCACGAGGTAGACGGTCACGTTCTCGACCATCTGGCGCTCGACGGTGGTGCATTCGTAGTCGACGGCGCAGGCCGTGACGTTCTGGGGCGGCGTCACGACGCGCTCGGAGAGCACCACCTGCCCGTTGGCGTTGGTCGTGCCGAGCAACATCGCGCCGTCCGGGCCGTCCGAGGGGACACTCATCGCGACGGCGTCGGGGATGGGTTCGCCCGAGTAGGCGTCGAGCACCGTCACGTTCACCGCGCCGTCGATCGGCTCGCCGAAGACCCCGCCGAACCGGCTCGCCGGGCTGAAATACTCGAACGCCTCGGGCAGGAGGACGGTGTCGTCCGAGGTGGCCGCCGTCACGGCCACGAGGCCGGGCCGCCCGGGCGGGGTCATGGCCCAGATCAGGCCCGCGTCCACGAACTCGAGGACCCCGAACGGCTCGCCGTCGACGGTCAGGTTCATGTCCTCGGTGAAGCCCTCGCCCCGAATCTCGACCACGGTGCCACCCGGCACCGCGCCCCGGTTCGGCCGCAACGTGTAGATGTCGACCCGCTGATAGTAGGTCAGTCCGCCCGGCAGGACCTGCTCGGCACCGCCCTCGCGGACGACCACGTCCACCGCTCCGGCGGCATGCGCCGGCGCGGTGCACCGGAGGATGTTCGCATTGGTCCGCGTGCAGTCGAGCGGGGCCCCGTCGATCAGGACGACGGTCTCGTCCGTGAACCCGGCGCCGCCGATCTCGATGACGTCGCCCCCGGCCGACGAGATGCGTCCGGGAACGACCCCGAGCACGCCGAAGGCGGACGCGTCGGGATCCACGTAAAGGAACGCGTCCTGCCCGCGCCACGTGCCATTCACGTTCTCGAGGGCCACATTGACGAGCCCGGGCCGTCCCGGAGGCGTCCGCACCACGAGGCGGGTGCGCCCGAGCTCGCTGCGCAGGACCTCGGCCTCGGCGTCGCCAAACGTCGCCCGCCCGCCGCCGACGAGGCCCGCGCCCCGAAGCCCCACCTCCGTGCCCCCGGCGACCGGCCCCCAACGGGGCTCGAGGTCGAGCACGACGAGGTCCTCGACGTAGGTGTATCCGCCGGGCCGCCGGACTTCACCGAAGGCGTTCCGGACGAGCACCTCGACGGGCCCGGGTTCACCCGCCGGCACGACCGCCGTGAGGCGGTTTCCGTCGACGAACGTGCTGCGGGCGAGCGAGCCGCCGAAGCGGACCTCCGTGCCCTCGACGAACCCGTCGCCGTCGAGGGTGACCTCGGTGCCGCCCCGCGCGGGCCCCCGGTCCGGCGAAATCGTCGTGACGGTGACCGGCACGAAATAGGTGAACGCGTCCTCCGTCCGATGCGGGACGCCCCCGACGGACCACCGCAGGGTCACGCTGATGTCGCCGGCGGCGAATCCCGCGGGCGTCACGCAATCGATGTGGTTCTCGTTGACGACGACGATCTCGAGGCAGTCGCGTTCGCCGATGTGGACGATCGTCCCTTCGAGGAAGCCCGTCCCCACGAGCCGAACGGAGGTGCCCCCCGAGAGCGGCCCGCTGTTCGGAATCAGGGAGTTCAAGCGAGGACCGCGTCGATCGGCGTCCTCCTCGGGCGGACCGGCGTCGTCGGGCCCCTGCCCCTCGCCGATGTCGGCGCCGCTGTTTTCCGGGCCGTCGGCGGGCAGGACGAGCCCCGTGTCGGCGGTCGGCGGGTCCCCCCCGGTCGGCTCGCTCTCGCAGGCGACGCCTCCCAGGCAGAGGATGACGGACAGCAGTCGGGCCAGCGCGGAGACGCGCCACACGCCGATGGAGTTCATGCGCACCTGTGCCATGCGTTCGGATCCTGACGTCGGACGGGACGGGGCGAGCGTAGCAAGTTTCGGGCCCGGAAGGGCCGATGTTCACGAAGCGGACGCCGCGCCGGGCGTTCGGGTCGCGAGCCACCGTTCCCAGGCGTCGACCGGACCGTCGCCGAGACACAGCCTGGACCGGCCACGCCGGAGGGCCTCGAAAAACCGTCGGACACCCTCCGTGTTTTCGAGCAAGCGCTCGTCCACCCGTGGGCAGTCGGGCCAACGGGCGGCGGCCCACGCCGCGAAGAGGCCGTCCGCGTCCGCCCGACCATCCACCGATGCGGACCCCACCGCGCAACTCGGCGACCGGCTCTTGAACACGAACGCTTCCGGGGATTCACCGTCGAGGCGGTCCGCGATGACTTTGAACGCATCTTCGAGCGTCGGCGTCACGTCGCGCCCGGAGACGAGCCCGATGACCCGCATCACGCCGCCCGGGCCGCGCCGCAGCTCGATGGGCTCTCGTGGGACGCCCAGGCCCGCCTCGAACTCCGGGCAGAACGGTAGACGCCGAATCATCGTCTCCGGGGCTTCGAGGAGCCACCCGGTCGTTTTGTGTCCGCCGTCGTACCGGACGGGCGCCCCCAGGAGGCAGCGGCTCACGGCGAGGACGAGCGGAGGCGCGGGGTTCGTCGGCATGCGCGCACGGTGCCGGCCGGCGCACAAACGCGCAACCGCCGTGTTCTCGCTTGCGCCGCCCGCCCCGGGCGGCAACGATGCGCCCCGTGAAACCGACCGTCCCCGAGAAGACGCTGACGCACCTCGAATGGCACCGCGTCCGCGAACGCCTGGCCCACCACTGTCGCGGTCCCCTCGCGCACGCCCGCGCGCTCGCCCTCGATTTCGCGGCCGACGCCGCTGAACTCGACCAACGGCAACGTCTCGTGGCCGAGGCCCGTCGGCTCTTCGACGGCGGGCGCTCGCCCCCCGTCGGAGAGGTCCCCGATGTCCGGGCCGTCGCCGGCCTCGCCGCCCGGGGCGGGGTCCTCGAGCCCGATGCGTTGTCCGCCGTCGGCCTGGTGCTCGAAATGGCCGCTCGGTGTCATCGGTATCTGGACGATCTGCGCGCCGAGGTTCCGACGTTGGCCGCCGAGGGTGATGCGCTCCCCCGACGCATCGATCTGGCCCGTTCGCTGCTCGAGGCCATCGACGAACGCGGTCAGCTCGCGGATGGCGCGAGTGGCGAGCTCGGTCATCTCCGGCAGCGCGTCACCCAGTTGCACGTTCAACTGAAAGCGCGCATCGACGGGTTGGTGTCCGATCCGGAGGTCGGCGCCATGCTCCAGGACGAATACTACACGATTCGCGAAGACCGCTACGTCCTGCCGGTCCGCTCGGGCCACAAGAACCATGTCCCCGGCATCGTCCACGGGTGGTCCCAGACGGCACAGACGGTCTTCATCGAGCCACAGGCGGTCGTCGAGGCCAACAACGCACTGCGATTTGCGCAGGCGGACGTCGAGCGGGAGGTCCAGCGCATTCTGACCCGGCTCTCGGCCCGGGTCGGCGAGGCCGCAGACGAAATCGTCCGTGCGGTCGAGCACCTCGCCGTCCTGGATTTGGCCCTCGCGGCTGCCGCGCTCTCGGGCGAGATGGATGCCACGGCGCCGCTGATCACGGACGATGCGTCGCTGGCCCTGCGCCGCGCCCGTCACCCGCTGCTCGTTCTCGAGGGCGTGCCGGTCGTCCCCAACGACCTCCAGCTCGGCGGGGGGCAACGCGCTCTCGTCATCACGGGACCGAATACGGGCGGGAAGACGGTCGCACTGAAGACGGCGGGTCTCTGCGTCGTGATGGCCCTCTGCGGCCTTCACATCCCCTGCGGCTTCGACAGCGTCGTCCCGCGCGTACCGGGGCTCTTCACGGACATCGGCGACGAGCAGAGCCTCCAGGCGCACCTCTCGACCTTCAGCGGGCATGTGGCCAACCTGCGGGCCATCCTCGATGCCCTCCTGCCCGGGGGCCTCGTCCTGCTCGACGAACTCGTCGTCGGGACTGATCCCGTGCAGGGCTCGGCCCTGGCGCAGGCCATCGCGGAAGCGCTCGTCGACCGCGGCGCCCTGGCCATCATCACGACGCACTATGAGGGGTTGAAGGCGCTGCCGTTCACCGATCCCCGGTTCCGGAACGGCGCCATGGGCATCGACGGCGACGGTCGCGTCCCGACGTATCGGCTGCGCCTCGACGTCCCCGGCACGTCTTCGGCCCTGGTGACCGCGCGCCGGCTCGGGCTCGACCCGGCCATCGTCGATCGGGCCGAAGGCCTGGCCGGGGCACAGCATCGCAGCCTCGAAGCCGTACTCACGCGCCTCGAACGCGACGCGGAGGCGGCGCGTCAGGCACGGGACGCCGTCGAGGCCGACCGGCGTCAGACGGAGAAGGCGCGCCGCGCCGCCGAAGATCTCGAGCGGATGTGGCGGGAGCGGCTCAAGGCCGGTCTCCAGAAGGAACGTTCGGCGGCGTTGACCGAGGCCCGTCGGCTGCGGGACGAGATCCGACGACTCAAGGCACAGCTCGAGGAGCCAGACGTGCGCAAGGACGCAAAGAAGCTCGCGGACCAGAAGAGCCGCGCCGAGAAGATCATCGAGAAGGTGGTCGCCCAGGAGGACGCGGCACGCGCCGCGCAGGCGGGGCCGGCCGTCGACGCCGCTGCGCTGACGCCCGGTCTCCGGGTGTACGTCGTTTCCCTCGGGTGCGAGGGCGTCGTGGAGCGGGGGCCGGATGGCCGCGGCAAGGTCGACGTCCGCGCGGGCCTCCTGGCGATGAAGCTCGACGCCACCGATCTGCGCCTCGCCGGCGACAAACCGCGGAACCCCGAGAACGTCGGCTCCGGCGGGTCGGGCCGTCCCCCCCCGAGCAAAGCCGCCCCGGTACGCACCGCCGCGAGCACCTGGGCCGAGGTCACGCCCCAGGCGCCGCACAATACGGTGGACGTCCGGGGGATGCGGACCCACGAGGCCATCGCGGTGACGGAGCGGTTCCTGGACGCACAGACGGAGAAGGAAGCAAACGTGGCCTACGTCATTCACGGGCACGGCACCGGCGCCTTGAAGAAAGAGCTGCGACAGTGGCTCCGGACGACCGGCTATGCGCGGGACTTCCGGCCCGGCGAGCCGCACCAGGGCGGCGACGGCGTGACCGCGGTTCTCCTCACATGAGGGGCGCGTTCCGGTCCCTCACCGCGATCGTGGTTGCTGCGGTCGCCGCGGCGCCCGGTCCCCTCGCGGCGCAGCGGCCGACCGCCGGCGTCCTCCTGCCTCAGTCGGACGTCGCCGGTGGCCAGCACGTGGAGCAGGCCGCCGACAACCCGGCGGTGCTCGGATTCGGGGGGGACTTCGAATTCACCTGGCACTACCTCGGGACGCCGAACGAGTCGAGCGGGACGGGGCAAGCCGTACACGCGGGGGTCGGCTTCCTCGCGCCGTATCACACGGGCTTGTCACTCCAGTTCCTCGACGTACCCGGCAAACAGGCCCACGAACCCGTGAAGTTCACCTGGGCCCACGCGCTGAGCCCGACGCCCGCCTTGTCGATCGGGTTCTCCTGGAGCACCTTCACCGCCGACGAAGACCGCTCGCTCGGCGGCCTCTCGGCCTGGGATGCCGGCATCGTCTGGCGCCCCTGGCGCTATCTGGCGCTCGGCGCGGCCGTCACCGATTTCAACACCCCAATCTACCGCGGCACATCGTTGCCCCGGGGCTGGAACCTGGGCCTCGCCCTTCGCCCGGGCACCGAGCGCCTGACGCTCTCGGGCGCCGCTCGGCTCGAGGAGGACGGTGGCGACGAGCCGACCTACGGCGGTCGACTGGACTGGAATTTCTGGGGGCCGCTTTCGATCCTCGGCCGCTACGACACGCGCACGACCGACGCGGGGCGGAGTCACGCGATCCTCGGCGGGCTCGCCTACCAGATTGCGTCGCGGGTCGGCATCGGCGTCCACGGTTTCGTCCCCGATACCGCCGCCGAAACGACCAACGCCGGACTCGGGACCTACGTGCGCGTCGGCACGGACGCCGAACCCCACCGGCGCCCGCGCCTCTGGCACACCGTCGTCGAGCTCGGCTTCGCCGAGGGGCTCGATGAGTTCCAGGTCCCGGGCTTTTTCGAGACCCGACCCGAGACGCCCTTTCTCGACGCGCTCCAGCGCCTGCGTGCCCTCTCGCGCGACGCCCGGGTCGACGCGCTCCTCCTGACGCTGACGGACCTCGACGTGGGCTGGGCGCAGGCGGAGGAACTGCGCGGGGCGGTCGCCGAGGCGCGCGCACGGGGCAAGTCCGTCTTCGCATACCTCCCCGTGGCCGACACGCGGGCCTACTACATCGCCACCGCCTGCGACCGCATCTTCACGACTCCGGCCGGCGGTGTGATGCTGACCGGCATCCGGGGCGACTTCCTCTACATCCGCGGCCTGCTCGACAAGCTCGGGATCGCCGCACAGTTCGTCGCACTCGGAGACTACAAGAGTGCGCCGGAGATGTTCACGCGAGAGGCGCCCTCGCCCGCCGCCGCGGAGGCGGAGCACGCCCTGCTCGATCCGCTCTACGAGCGGCTCGTTCGCGCCATCGCGACCGCACGGCGGAAGACCGACGACCAGGTGCGTGCCCTCATCGACGCGGGGCCGTACACCGCGGCCGCGGCCCAGAGCGCAGGCCTCGTCGATGGCGTTTTGCACTACGACGAGTTCGAACAGGTCTTCACGCAGGTTTATGGGCCCCGCGTCCGCTTCGTGACGCCCGAGGTCCTGCTCGACCGGCGGGATCCCCGGTGGGGCGAGCCCCCGCGCATCGGGCTCCTGTATGCGGTCGGCACGATCACGGACGGCGAGTCGATCGCCAACCCGTTCACCGGCTCCGTTTCCACCGGCGCCGATACGTTCATCGAGGCGGTGCGTACGCTCCGGGACGATGGCGGGATTCGGGCGGTCGTGCTGCGAATCGACAGCCCGGGCGGCTCGGTCACGGCGTCGGACGTGATGTGGCGCGAGCTTCGACTTCTCGCGAAGGAGAAGCCGTTGCTCGTGAGCATGGGGGACACGGCGGCCTCCGGGGGGTATTACCTGGCCGTGGCGGGCAACGAGATTCTCGCCGATCCGTCGACGGTCACGGGCAGCATCGGGATCTTCACGGGCAAGTTCGACCTCAGTGGTCTCTATGGACTTCTCGGCGTCCGGTTCGAGACGTTCCGTCGGGGGGCACGTGCCGACTTTCTGGGGACGACCCGCCCCTGGACGGAGGACGAGCTCCTCTCGGTCCGGCAGGCGATGGAGGCGCTTTACGGCGTGTTCAAGCAGCGGGTCGGCGAGGGACGTTCGGCCTTGTCCGCCGAGCAGATCGAGGCCGTCGCACGGGGTCGCGTCTGGTTGGGGAGTCAGGCGCGCGAACGCGGCCTCGTCGACGCCGAAGGGGGCCTGCTCGCGACGATCGACCGCGCCGCCAGTCGCCTCGGACTCGACGAGGGGGACTACGCGCTCGAGGTCTGGCCGAAGGGCGGCGGCCTCGGCGGCCTGCCACGTTCGCCGGTGCTGGCGCCGGCCGCGCATCTCGCCACGCTCATCGGCGGCGGGTCCCCTTCCCTGACCGACCGGCTGCCGGCCGCCCTTCGCATGCTGCTCGAGCTGCCGTTGCTCCACTTCCGGAGCGGCGACGCACTCGCCCTGCTGCCCTTCGTCCTCGCCCCCGAGCGCTGAGGCACGCGGGGGCGCGCCGTCGCGCCCGTGACGTCACCGCCGAAACCGAGCCCGCACGACCCGACGGGTCGGACCACCGAGAATGGGCGGTCCCGAGGCGGTCTCCAGGTACTCGATGACCGCGTCCGCGCCCTGTTCCGCCGACCTCGGAGCGACGCGGGCAAGGCGGGCGGTGGCCGGCGCGTCGGGGCACGCGTCGGCCCAGGGGCGAACCGGCCACGGTCCGGCATCGGTCTCTCCGGTCGAGACGCGTCCCAGGCGAGCGGCCCCGGGCCAGTTCAGGGTGAGGTGTCCGCCGGCGGTGAGAATCGCCTCCCCCGAGCCGGCGTCCGCGTCGATCCGCGTTTCCGTCCCGAGGAGCGGGACGCCCGGAAAGTCCGGTCTCTCCAGATGGGACGTCACGACCCCCAGACGATACCGGCCGCGCGGGAGTCCCGGCGGCGCCACCTCCGCGACGGGCGCGGGGCGGACGAGCACGCGATCGCCGTCGGGATGATCGACCCGCAGGGCGTCCCGGCCGTCGGGCAACGTCGTGCTGCGCACGCGGTACGTTGCGGACGCCGCATCGGAGAACGTCGTCGCGAGAAGGCGACCACAGCGCAGTCGCTCGGGACCGTCTTCGCCCGGGGCGAGTCCGGGGGGGGCGGCGGTTCGCCCGCACGCGTCCACGAACAGGGTTGCGACCCCGTCCGACGACGAGCACGCGGCCGCGTCGGCGTCGAGGACGGCGTAGGTGCCGGCCGTCACCACCGGTGTTCCACAGCCGTCGGTGCTCGCACGGACATAGCCTGCTCTTCCCGAGAAGCCCACCGGCCCGAGTAGAAGGGGCGGCACGTCGGGCGCCGCGTCGAATGCCTCCACCGAGACGCCGAGCGTGAAGGCGCCGACCACGCCCCGGAGCAGGGCAGAGCCACGCAACAACTCGGGCCGCTCGACCGAGGTGGTCTCGGGCCGCTCGAACGCGACGTGTCGCCCCGGAACGCAGCCGTCGGCATCTTCCAGTGCGACCCCCCAGAACGCGCTCGACGGCGGGGGGCTCCAGAAGATCGCCCCGGGTTCGCCTTCCAGTGGCCGCGCATCCGGGGGAAAGGGCCGCGGCTCCGGCGCCATCGGTTCGAGCGTTCCCCCTGGCTCGGGCAGAAGCACATCGGCGCGCTCCGACGGCAGGATGAAGACCTCGCCGAGCACGGCCGTCGCCGACTCGGCCCCACCGAGGCGGGCGACGAGCTCGACGCCGGGGCCGAAGCCGGCCGGGCTCTCGATGGCGGTCCCGCGGCTCGCCCACCCGGATGCGACGGGCAGCGCCGTCACGACGCCGTCGATCATCAGGACGACCTCGACGGCGGCGGGTTCGGCGCTGTCCACGCCGACGGCGATCCGCTCGGTGGGCGGGGCGCCCGGCGTCACGGTGACCGTCTCCCCCGGCTGGCCGGCCGCCTGTCGACCGAGCCGCAGAGTGCCGGCAGCCGATCGGACGACGAAGACCCAGACGCCCCCTTCGGCCCCGGTCCCCGCCTCCCACCGCACGTCGATGCCGCTGCGACGCACCGCCGGCCAGAACCGCGTGCCGCCGACGACCCCACCGGCGACGACGGTCTCGCCGACCTCGAGCGCCACCGTCGCCGTTCGGACCTGGAGAGACGTCGGGGCCATCCCCGCAGCGCGCAGATAGGGATCGAGGCGCACCGACGGTCCGATCACCGGCGGCGTCCGGACCGTGTCGGCGCCCTTCCGGAAAGTCAGCCTTCGGTTCCCGTCGCCCACGAAAACCCGGGCGACGCGATCGGGTCCGACCGGCACCGCCTCCGCTGCCGCGATGACCTCGCCTTCGACTTCCGACCAGACCTCGAGCACCGGCGAGAGATCGACGTAAACGGGGTCCCCCGAGCAGCCGCTCGAGAGCCAGAGCACCAGGGGCGCGACGCAACGCAGGGCGGCCCGCATGCTTACCGCGTGAACTTCACCCGGGTATCCGCCCCCGGTTCGACGAGGACCTGTTTGACCGGGCTCTTGTCGCTCCGGCTCCCCTGGAAGAGGACGTGGACGCGATGAGTCCCGCTCGCGAGCGGGTACTTGATGAGCGGTGTCTCGGCGGCGACCTCGCGGTCGTTGACGTAGACCTTGCCCCACGGGGCGGCCATGACGGTCAGCGTCCCGCGACCGCCGCTCCCCCCGCCGCCACCGCCCGAGGCCCGCCGCTCCGGGGGCGGGGCCGCGCGTTGCGGCGGCGGCGAGCGACGGACCGGTGGCTCCGCACGGCGTTCGAACCCGTCGTCCTGCCGCCGGCTCCGCTCCCGGCTGTCGAGGGCGGCCACCCGGGGCAGCTCCGCGGACAATGGGTCGAGACGGATGTCGAGCGTCATCTCGCGGCGTCCGTTCCACTCCACGAGCTGGTCGTACGGTTGAAAACCGTCGCGCAAGAGCTTCACGCGAATCGGCCGTTCGACGGCGAGATCGCTGATGGTGCAGGGCGTGCGTCCCCGATCCCGGCCCTCGATGAAGACCGTCGCCCCACCGGGGCTCGAGTCCACCGTCAGGACACCTCGAATCTTCACGAGCTGCGCGTCGATGATCGTCTCCCGGCCGACCTCCGGGATGATCTCGGTCTCGTAGACCTCGTATCCGTCGCCGAGCTTGATGCTGATGCGCGCCGGCCGTCCGGCCGGCAGGACCGTGCGCGTCGGCGTCGTTTCACCGAGGTACGCCTTGTCGACGCGGACGTTGGCGCCGCTCGGGAACGAACGAATGACGACCGTCCCCTGCCCGCCCTGCGCAGAGCCGACCGAGACCGTGGCCGGCTCGAGGGCCGGCGCGGGTCCGGCGGGTCGCAAGAGCAGCGTCGTCAGGACCGCGGCCCCGATGAGGACGAGCAGCACGACGCTCCCGAAGAGGAGACGCTCCCGGGTCAAAAACGACGCCGGGGGGCCGGGCGGCATCAGGCCACCGGCGGCGGTGGGCAGCTCGGAGCCCGCCCGTCGTTGACGGACCGGCCGGTGAATCGAGTGCCCCCCCGGCTCTTTCGGCGGGTCGGTCGGCACGACCGCGTCGGCCGAGCTGCGTGGCTCCCGCTCTGCCGGGCGCGGGCGCTCGCGCTCCCGCGGGGCCGGTCTCGCCGGACGCTCCGGCACCGGCGTCGGGGCCGCTGCAAAAGCGATTGCTTCGGGACTCGCGCGCGGGCTCTGAACCGGCGCCGCTTCCCGGCGCCCTCGAGCGGGCGCCTCGGCGCGGCGAGGTTCCGGCTCGGGCCGACGGCGGGCGGGCGGCGGGGCCGGCTCGTCGGCGATGATCGACACGGCGTTGGTCGACTCGTCCTCGAACGGGTCGAAGTCGAGATCGGCGGGGGGGCCGGCCACTTCGATGGAGTCGAACGCCGCCGCGGCCTCGGGCGGCGGACCATCCATGTTCAGCGTCGACTTCTCTTCGTCGACGAGGTGGATCTCCCGGCTGTCGATGACGATGAGCTCGGACTTCTCCCCCCGTGCGGGCGCGATGGGGAAGTCCTGGGGATGCGCCTGCTGGGCCGCCGTGACGTCCTGCGTGGGCTCCTCGCCGTCCCACGTCGCCTCCGACGGGGGGGGCGCCTCCTCGAGCGCAATCTGGGAAATCAGCGAAGCCCCGTCGAGACCGAACTCGGCGCGACTGCGGATCAGGAGCTGGTCGAGATCCTCGCTCTCGTCGGGCCCGGTCTCGTCGAGGAAGATCTCCCGCATCACCTTTCCGAGCCGGGCTTTCCCGAAGGCGCTGCTCGTGGTGCGCAGGAACTTGTGCAGGTCCTTCTGAAGATGCAACGCCGAGGGATAGCGGTCCTCCCGGTCTCGGGAGAGCGTCTTCATGACGACCCGCTCCAGGGTCGGCGGGATCTCGGGGCGCAGAAGACTCGGCGGCGCGATGTCGGCCTTGCGGACCCGCGACAGCAACGAGGCGTCGTCCTCGTCCTTGTAGAGCAGCTCGCCCGTCAGCATCTCGTAGAGCACGATGCCGAGGCTGAAAACGTCCGTCCGGTGGTCGAGCGGCTCTCCACGGGCCTGCTCGGGGCTCATGTAGTAGAACTTGCCCTTGATGATGCCCGACTCCGTCTCGTAGGCGCGCAACGCGGCCTTGGCGATGCCGAAGTCCACCAGCTTGGCCTCGCCCTCGTACGAGAGCAGCACGTTCTGCGGCGAGATGTCCCGGTGAATGATGTTGAGCGGACGCCCGCGACTGTCCTTCTTTCGGTGCGCGTAGTCGAGGCCGGCGGCGCACTCCGCGGCCACCCAGGCCGCGCCGTCGATGGGGAACTGGAGGCGGCGGTCCTTGAGGCGCTTCATCGTCCGGTAGAGGTCCCGACCGTCGATGAACTCCATGGCGATGAAGTAGTGGTCCTCGACCTTCCCGAGGTCGAAGATCTGGGCGATGTTCGAGTGCGAGAGTTCGACGGAGATCCGGGCCTCGTCGATCAGCATCTCGATGAAATCGGCATCCTCGCTGTACCGCGGGTGCAGGCGCTTGATGGCCAGGATCTTCTCGAAACCGCCGAGGCCGGGGGCCTTGGCTTTGAAGATCTCGGCCATCCCACCGATGGCGATGCGTTCCTGGAGGATGTAGCGACCGAACTGCTCGTGCATGGCGGGGGGCATTCTAGGGCAATCCTGCGGCTTTCGCGATTCGCTGCACGGGGGGGCACCGTTGACGCTTGCCGCGAGCGATCGCATTCTCTGCGGCATGAGCAAGAAGTTCCCGGACTACGTGCCGCCGACGCAGATCGCCTACCAGGACGATGGCGGGACGACGCTCCATCTGCGCAAGTGCCGACTCGTCGTCGAGCGCGAAGGTTCGCTCGAAGAGCAGGTCTTCGATCAGGGCGCGATCACCATCGGAGCGATGGACGACAACGACATCATCATCCGGGACGAGACGGTCAGCCGATACCACTGCAAGATCATTCAAGAAGACAACGCGTACGTCCTCCTCGATCTCGGGAGCACGAACGGCACGTTCGTCAACAAGGTCCGGATTCGGGAAGCCTACCTGCGACCCGGCTGCACGATCACCTGCGGCAAGACCAACGTTCAATTCCACCCCTTCGACGAGCGCGTTCGCATTCGACCGATCGAACTCGATCGAATGGGGGACATCATTGGAACGAACGTCAAGATGCGGGAGATCTTCGGAATTCTGGAAAAGATCGCCCCGACGACGACGACCGTCGTGATCGAGGGCGAGACGGGCACGGGCAAAGAGGTCGTCGCCAACACGCTCCACAAGCGTTCCAACCGGCGGGGCAAACCGTTCATCGTCTTCGACTGCTCCGCCGTGCCGGAGAACCTCATCGAGTCCGAGCTCTTCGGACACGAAAAGGGTTCGTTCACGGGCGCCATCATGGCCCGGCAGGGGCTGTTCGAGATGGCCAATGGCGGGACGATCTTTCTCGACGAGCTCGGCGAGCTGAGCCTCGAGCTGCAACCCAAACTCCTGCGCGTCCTCGAGACGCGCGAAGTCCGACGCGTCGGCGGCACGCGACCGATGAAAGTGGACGTGCGGGTCATCGCCGCGACGAATCGTCGCCTCGAGGACGAAGTCCGGGCCGGGCGTTTCCGCGAAGATCTCTTCTACCGGCTCAGCGTCGTGCGCATTTTTCTGCCTCCGCTCCGGGAGCGGCGCGAGGACATCCCGTTGCTCGTCAAGCACTTCCTGAAGGACGGGAGCTTCAACCGGGACGAGGCCGGCAACCTGCGGGTCCGCAACATCGCGCGCGAGGCGCTCGACTTGCTCACCACCTACGACTGGCCGGGCAACATCCGGGAACTCCTCAACGCGATCGAACGGGCGTGCAGCTTCGCCGAGCGCGACTGCATCGAGGTCACGGACCTCCCCGGCAACATCGCGACCCGGGGCGGGCAGGTGCCGGTCGTGGCGGCCGAAGCGGCGCTCCCGGTCCCGGCGGCACTGCCGGGGACGACCGCCGGGCGGGCCGTCGTCCACGGGCCCGCAGACCCCGCCGCGGAGCCCGGAACGTTCAAGGAGGCCAAGGAACAGTGGATCGCCGCGTTCGAGCGCGAGTACGTGCTCACGATGCTGCGGCGCAACGGGTTCAACATCAGCCACGCCGCTCGCGAGGCTGACATCGACCGGAAATACTTCCGGAAGCTGATGCGAAAGTACGGCATCGACGCCGGTACCGACGCGGATCTCAACGACGACGACGCCTGAGCACAGAAAGCAGCGACCGCATGTTCGACGAACGCTTCACCGACGACCACCGGATGTTTCGCAAGGCGGTCCGCGACTGGTGTGACCGCGAGATCGTCCCGCGTGCCGAGGAGTTCGAGCGGAACGAGCTGACCCCCCGGGAGATCTTCCGTCGCGCGGGTGAGCTCGGATTCCTCGGCGCACGGTTTCCCGAGAGCGCGGGGGGCAGCGGCGGAGACTTCTGGTTCACCGTCTGCTGGGCGGAGGAGCTCGCTCGGGCCGGTCTCGCCGGGACGGCCATGGGCCTGCTCGTCCAGTCGGACATGGCGACGCCGGTCATCGGCGCGCTCGGCACCCGGGAGCAGATCGACGAGTTCCTGAAGCCGGCATTGACGGGCGAGAAGATCGCGGCCCTCGGCGTCACGGAGCCCGGCGCAGGCTCGGACGTCGCGAGTATCCGCACCACGGCTCGTCGGGACGGCGACGACTACATCATCGACGGCGCCAAGACCTACATCACGAACGGTACGCAGGCCGACTTCATCACCCTGGCCGTCCGGACGGATCCGGACGCGAAACCGAACTGGGCCGGCATTTCGCTCGTCCTCTTCCCGACGAACACCAAGGGCTTCAGCATCGGCCGCAAGCTGAAGAAGCTCGGCAACCACAGCAGCGATACGGCCGAACTGCACTTCGACGGCTGCCGCATCCCCCGCCGATACCTGCTCGGCGAGGAGAATCACGGTTTCGTTTACATCATGCGCAACTTCCAGGGCGAGCGCCTCGTCGGCGCCCTCACCGCGGCCGCCGGGGCGCGGCGGGTGTGGGAGCGGTCCCTGGAGTACGGCCAGCAGCGCCAAGCCTTCGGCAAACCGATCATCAAGTTCCAGGTCTGGAAGCACCACTTCGTCGACATGCTGACGGAGCTCGACGCCGGGACCGCGTTGGCCTACATGGCCGCCGACAAGTACGACCGCCATCTGCGCGATCCCGCGCGCAACGCGGACGCCACCCGCGAGATCTCTCAGGCCAAGCTTTACTGCGCCGAGATGGCCCAGCGCGTCATCGACCGCTGCCTCCAGTTCCACGGCGGCATGGGCTACATGGAGGAGTACTTCATCGCCCGCTCCTGGCGCGACACCCGCCTGATCAGCATCGGCGGCGGCACCAGCGAGGTCATGAAGGAGATCATCTCCAAGTACATCGGCCTCTGACCGGCCGCGTTCGACATCGGTCGCTCACTCGAACGCGTGGCTGATGGTCATGCGCTGGCCGGGCTTCAGCATCACCTCGGCGCTGTGGGTCCGCCCGTCACCGGTCTCGAGGCGTAGACGATGTCGGCCTGGTTTCACCGGTACGCTCACCAGCGGGGTGTGTCGGGACAGCCGGGTGCCGTCCAGGTACACCCAGGCCCAGGGCAACGTGCTGACGGTCAGGTAGGCGCGAGGCGGGGCCGACGCTGCCGTCGGCGGTGCCGGGGGCGCGTCCGTCGGCGGGCTCGCCGGAGCCGACTCGACGATCGGCTGCGGCGCGGAGGACTCGACGGCGGGGACAGCCTCGGGGGCCGTCGTCGGAAGCGCGGACGGCGCAGCCACCGCCTGCGCATCGGCGCTCACGGGCAGGCTCGGCGCGGTCGCCGGGGCCGAACGACGAACGACCACCCACTCGACGTCCGCCTCGGCCCCCCCGAACTGGAGCGCGATGAGGATCGCCGTCAGGAACCCGAGAAGGCCCAGGACGGCCCATCCCCACCGCGGGGTGACGGGTGCGCCGTCGTCCGCGCGCCCGGCGTCCGGGCCGCTCGATGCGTCGTCCGGGGCGGGCGCTCTCGCGCTCGGGAGGTCCGGCGGCGATTCCGCGTCCGCCTCCGGCGCCTCCAGGATCAACGTGCCGCTCGGCTCGTCGTCCAACACGGTGGACACTGTCGCCCGTGGCTCGGCCACCACGGCGCGGACCGTCGGGACGAGGCCATCTTGCTCTTCCATTCGGGTCAGCCGCGCGATCCGTGCGGCATCCCAGGAGGTCGCCGCGGCGAACGCCCCGCTCGGCTCGGGTCGCTCCCGAAAGTCGTCGTTTTCCTCGGGCGGTGCGGCATCGGTCGATGGGCGTTCGCTTGCGAGGAACGCGGCGACCTCGGCATCCCCGAAGGTCGGGGCGATCTCCGCGAGCGCTCTGTCGATGACCCGTGCCATCTCGTCGGCGCTCTGGAATCGGTCGTCGGCGCTCTTCTGAAGCGCCCGGAGGACGAGCGCGTCGACCCGTTCGGTCACGTCGGCGCGCAGGTGGCTCGGCGGCGTCGCGCGCTTCCGGAGGATCTCGTCGTAGATCTGGAACTCGTTGGAGCCGCTGAACGGGAGGTGCCCGACGAGCATCTTGTAGAGCGTCATGCCGAGCGAGAAGACGTCGGACCGGCAGTCGACCGGTCGAGCCTGGGCCTGCTCCGGGCTCATGTACTGCAGCTTGCCTTTGATGATGCCCGTGCGCGTCGTCGTCAGGTTCGTTTCGGCCTTCGCGACCCCGAAGTCGATGAGCTTGACCTCGCCGGCGTCGGAGAGGAGCACATTGTGCGGCGAGACGTCGCGATGGACGACCCGCATCGGACGACCCTCGGCGTCGGCGAGCGTGTGTGCCGCGTGGAGCCCTCGTGCGACGCACCGAGCGACGTGCAGCGCGACGGGCACGGGCAGATCGCGTCCCTGGGCACGCAACGTCCGCAACACGAAGGCCAGGTCGACCCCTTGAACGAACTCGAGGGCGATGTAGTGGGTGGACCCGACCTGCCCGAAGTCGATGAGACGAACCACGTTGGGGTGCCGGATCCCGCCGGCAATGTGTGCCTCGTCGAGCAGCATCTGCACGTAGCGTTTGCTCGATGCGAAGGCCGGCAGCAGGCGCTTGATTGCCACGTGCCGTCGCAGCGTGGCGGGGCCGATGGTCTCGGCGAGGTGGACCTCGGCCATGCCGCCCCGTCCGAGCGCTCTCAGCAGGCGGTAACGACCGAAATCCGCGGGTTCCTGAGCGTCGGCCACGGGACGACCTGGGGGGGCTGGGGACGCCGGAATCTAACACGACCGGGGGCGGCGAATGGCATCCGCGGGCGGGAGGTCACTGCCCGCAACCCCACTGCCCGTCTCCACCCCGCTGGCAGGTCTGCGGTGCGGCGCAGGGCGCGTTCTCGCCACAGCGACAGCCCGCCATGCCGCCACACCGATTCCCGCCCTGGGTCTGGCATTGGGCGTCCATGCCCTCGTCGGCACCGTCATTGTCGCAGTCGTCGTTCTCACCGTTGCAGGTCTCGGCGGTCGGCATGCCCGGCACCGCGTCGCAGACGGGCTCGTCGCCCCGACAGACGATGTGTCCCGCAGCAACGCACGCCCCCCGCCCGACCGAGCAGGGTGACCCGAGGTCGAGCCCTTCGTCGATCTCGCCGTCGCAGTCGTCGTCGCGACCGTTGCAGGCCTCGGCGGCCGCTCGGGGCACGACCGTGCATTGGCCGAAGGCGCCCGCGACGCAGACCTGCCGGCCCGTCTGACACGGCGCGGCCAGGCCGGTGTCGCAGTCTTGCTCGAGGCCATCGTCGACGGCCCCGTCGCAGTCGTCGTCACTGCCGTTGCAGGTCTCTGCGGTCGGACCGACGTCCCCCACGCACTCGCCGAAGCGACCGCCCGCGCAGGTCCGGGTGCCCGGTGCACACGGTCCGCGGCCGACCGTCCCCTGCGGGCCTTCGTAACACGACTCGGCGACGGGTTGTCCGCCGACGAGATCGAGCGCTCCGTCGCAGTCGTCGTCCACCCCGTTGCAGGTCTCGGCGCTCGGCATCCCCGGCCTCGCATCGCAGACCGCCCGCCCCCCGCGCCCGCAGACCACGTGCCCCGAGCGCTGGCAGGCCCCGACGCCCTCGCTGCACTCTCCGCCGAGGCCAAAGCCCTCGTCCGTCTGGCCATCACAGTCGTCGTCCTCGCCGTTGCAGGCCTCCGACGACGGGTTGCCCGGAACGGCGGGGCAGACGAGCTCACCGGTTCTGCCGTCGCAGACCCGCCGCCCGTCCCGCTCGCAGGCACCCACGCCATTGCTGCAGCCACTGCCGACGCCGGGCGCATCGTCGGTGGTACCGTTGCAGTCGTCGTCGATGTCATTGCATGTCTCGTTCCTCGGGCAGACCTCGCCCTCGCACTCACCCCAGCCGAGGACGTCACAGGTCCGCTCGCCCCGCTTGCAGATGCCCGCGCCAGGCATCCCCGCACCGCACGGGTAACAGGGTTCCCTCAGGAAGGCGCCGTCGAGTCGGTCATTCTCCCGGCCGTTGCAGTCGTCGTCGATGGCGTTGCACACCTCGGCGGTCGGGACGACCTCGTCGAAGCAGGTGGCCGACCACACCGCGGCGTTGGCCCCCGCCGGCGACTCGCAGATCTGGGTGCCGCCGATGCAGGGCCCGACCCCCTCGGTCTGCTCCGGCCCCGTGTAACACGCCTGACGAACGGCCGCCTCCTGCCCGGGGACGTTGTCGAGGCGCCCGTCGCAGTCGTCGTCGCTGCCGTTGCAGATGTCCTCGAAGCGCCCCGCAGGAATCCCGATGCAGAGGATGATCTTCCGGTTCTTCGCCGCCGGATCGGGGCTGCAGACGTTCGGCGCCGAGTAACACCCGCACGGCTGCGCGCCGGGGCAATCGTCGCCGCAGCGCGGGGCGGCCGAGTCGCCGCCTTGAACCGTCGCGAGCGGATTGCCCTCGTCGGCCACCCCATCGCAGTCGTCGTCGATGCCATTGCAAATCTCGACGGCCCCGGGACCGATCGCCGCGCCCGCCCCGGGCTGGTCGTTGCAATCCACGGAGGCCGGCCAGCCATCGCCATCGGCGTCCTGAACGGCGCCGCACGGGGTATCCCGCCCGTCGCAGTCCTGATCGACACCGTCGCCGCACCGTTCCGTGGCGCCCGGCCGGACCAGGGGATCGCGGTCGTCACAATCCGAGCCGCCGAGGGTCCGGTCCCGGACCCCATCGCCGTCGCGATCGTCGACCGGACACCGCTCGGCGACGCCGTCGCAATTCTCGTCCGTCGGGTTCGGTTCGTCGGGATCGTCACACCGTTCGGGCGCCCCCGGATGGACCGCGGCGTTCAGATCATCGCAGTCGACCCCCGCCCCTGCGCAGCGGTGGTCTCCGCCGATGGGCGTGCCGACGCACGAAAAGCCGTCGCCGTCGAGGTCCTCGGGTACGCAGGGCAGGTCGACGCCGTCGCAGTCCTGGTCGATGCCGTCGCCACAGGGGTCGAGCGCGCCGAAGTAGCGCGTCGCGTCGTTGTCGTCGCAATCCTGAGCCCCCGAAGCGCCGTCCTCGTCCGCATCGCAGAGGGCAGCAACGCCGTCACAGTCGTCATCGAAGGCGTTGGCGCAGTTCTCGGGCGCCCCGGGATAGATGTTGATGTTGCCGTCGTCGCAGTCCGGGGGGTCACCGTCGGCGAAGAAGCCGTCGCCGTCGGCATCGACCCGGGCACACTCGCTGTCGAAGCCGTCCGAGCAGTCGTTGTCGAGACCGTCCCCGCAGAACGCTCGATTGCGCGCCTGCAGGCTCGCGTCGGCGAGCACGGCCTCGGCCATCGGCTCCGTCGGCATGAACGGGTGGGCGTTGGCCGCGCCATCGGCGCAGTCGGAGATCGAGCGCCGTACGAGCTCGGGCACCCCCGTGCAGCAGCCCGGGCCGGCCGCACAGGAGACGATCAGGTCACCATCCGCGTCGCACGCCGACGAGAACGGGAGCAGGTCGACGACGAGCCGCGTCGGACCGTCTACCCGCGCCACGCCCGCGCCGAAGGAAATCGGCTCGTCGCAGCTGCACTGGGCGCCGACGCTGTCCCCCGCCACGCACGTCGCCGTCCGGGCGCACCCGATGACGTAGACGGCGACGGCCCCGACGAACGGCTCGCTGGGTCGAAGTGCGATGGTCTGTCGTGTCCCCGTGGCCGAGTCGACGGGCGGCACGTAGACGCTCGCGGCGACCGCACGGGGGGGACCGTCGTCCCGGATTCGAACGAGCAGCGAGACCGGCGGGGCCGTCTGCTCCCCGCGTCGGATCACCAGGTCCAGGCGATCCGGCGGCGGGGCCGCGCAGGCGCCGAGCACCAGACCGACGAGCGCAGTTGCCCCCCCGATGCGGCGCATCAGTTGCTGCACAGGTGGGTTTGCGGGTCGCAGGTCGAGTTGGCGGCGAATCCGTTGGCCCGACAGTCCGCATTGTCTGCGCACGCCCGGCAAACGGCGCCCCCCATCGCGGCGAGGTCGCAGAGATTGCCATCGGGATGTCCCGTGCAATCGGCGTTCGCCGCACAGGGCTGGCAGGTGTTCATCGAGCAGATGCGTCCGGCGCCGCAGTGGGCCGGGGTCAGGCATTCCACGCAGTTGCCTGCATTGCAGTAGCTGCCGTTGCCGTTCCCCGTGCAGTCGGCGTTGACGGTGCAGTCCGTGCACACGTCGGCGACACAGACGTCGGCGCCGCATCCGGCGTCGTCGACCGGGTCGCAGACGTGACACTCGCCCGCGTCCCCCCCGGCGGCGATGCAGATCACGCCGTTGGCATTCCCGACGCATTCGGCGTCGGCCTGACACGCCCGACAGGTGTTGGTGGCGTCCTCGCAGATCGGCGTGGCCGTCGCCGCGCCGCACCCGACGTTCCCTTCGGGATCACAGGTGCCGCAGGCGCCGGTCGCCACGCACTGGGGCGTCCCGCCGCCACACTCACCATCTGCGTTGCACCCTCGGCAGGCAAAGGCCATCCCGTCGCAGACGGGGGACGCGCTCTGGGGGTCGCAGTCCGCGTTGTTGGCCGGATCGCAGCCGCGACAGCGCCCGTCCACGCACTCGTCGAGGGCGCCGGTTCGGGTCGCACACTCCGCGTCGCCGGGCGCGTCCGCGGCGCACGCACGACACTGGTACGACGCGCCGTCGCAGATCGGCGTCCCGCTGTTCTCCGTGCACCCGTCGCTCTGCACCGGATCGCAAGGCTTGCAGGCGCCCGAGGCCACGCATTGCGCGCCATTCGCGTTGCCGTTGCAATCCGCATCGCCCGCGCAGGCCACACACGAGAAGCTCTGCGCGCTGCAGTTGGGGAAGTTGCCGTTGAGCGTGCAGCCCTCGTCGTCCGCGGGATCGCAGCCTCGGCACCGTCCGGCGACGCACTGATTGAGGCTTGCCCCGGGGTGGTCGATGCACTCCTGATCCGGGTCGACCATCCCGCCCGGCGCCTGGCACGCCCGGCAGGTGAAGCTCGCGGCGTCGCAAATCGGCGAGGCGCTGTTCTCGGCGCACCCGCTGTCGTCGTTCGGGTCGCAGGCCCGGCAGCGTCCGCCGGAGCACTGGTCGAGGTTGCCGGGGTGTTCGGAGCACTCGGTGTCGCCCGTCGCACCGGCAGCGCATGCGCGGCACGTGAACGTCGCGCCGTCGCAGATCGGGCTGGCTGCCCCCTCCGCGCACCCGGCATCGTCGCCGGGATCGCAGGCGCGGCAGCGCCCCGAGACGCATTGGTCGAGGCTGCCCGGGTGGTCGGTGCATTCGGTATCCCCGGCGGCGCCGGCCGCGCAGGCCCGGCAGGTGAACGTATTGGCATCGCAGATCGGGCTGGCGGCCCCCTCGGCGCACCCCGCGTCATCGCCGGGATCGCAGGCGCGGCAGCGTCCGGCGACACACTGATCCGCATCTCCGGCGAGGGGCGCGCATTCGGCGTCGCCCGCGGCCCCGGCGGCGCAGCCCCGGCAGCTCAACGTGCCCGAGTCGCAGATCGGCGTGGCCGCCGGGCAGGCGTTGCGCCCCGGATCGCAATCTCCACAGCGCCCGGTGGCCAAGTCGCAGACGCCGCCCTCGGGGTTCCCCGTGCAGTCGGCGTCCGCCTGACACCCGCGGCAGGTGAACGTGACATTGCTGCAGCGCGGCGTGTTCGAGCTGGCGACGCACCCGGCGTTCCCCGTCGGATCGCAGAGGCGGCAGTCGCCGGCGACGCACTCGTTCTCGTTGCCGGGCCGATCGATGCACCCCTGATCATTGACGCAGTCTTCGCAGCGATTATCCACCTCGTCACAGATCGGCGTGATGAGGTCGCAGGGGGCATCACTCGCCTCGTTGCAGCGACGACAACGACCGACCACCGAATTGCAGAAGGTTCCGGTGGGGTTGTCCGCGCACTCCCCGTCGTTGCCGCAGGCGCGGCACTGGAAGTTGGCGCCGCACACCGGGGCGTTGCCCGTCGCGACGCAGCCGGCGTCGTCCGCCGGGTCACAGGCGCGGCAAACCCCCGCGACACATTGCTGCCCGTTGCAGTCGCCATCGTTGCGGCAGCCGGTGCACATCCCCGGCGCGTCGTTGCAGAACGGCGTCTGGCCCGAGCACGCGGCGTTGTTGCCGCACCGGCAGGTCCGATTGGAGCACGTGCTCGTAGAGTCCTGCGGGCAGGCGACACCGCAGGCGCCGCACTGCTCATTGAGCCCGCCGCCGGTCGCCTGGCAGGCGAAGTTGCAGCAGAGCTGGTTGGCCGCACAGCCGGCATGGTCGGCCGGGTCACAGGTCTGGCAGACGTTGGCGACGCACTGCCCGTTGTTGGGACAGTCTCCGTCGACGAGGCACTGAACGCACCGACCATTGGCGTCGTCGCAGACGGGTGTGCCCCCGGCGCAGGCCGCGTTGTTGCCGCAACGGCAGCTGCGCCCCTCGCACAGGTTGCTGTTGCTCTGCGTGCACGCGGTGTTGCACGCGGCGCACTGTTGGGCCGGGCCGGCGCCGGTCGGCGTGCAGGCATTGTTGCAGCAGAGTTCGTTCGGGCCGCACTGATTGTTGTTCTGGCATTGCCGGCAGGCGCCGTTGATGCACAGGCCGGTCGGGGCCGCGCACTCCGCCGCGGCCGCCCCCGCCCCGCAGACGCAGTCGCGATTGCGGCAGGTGTCGGCCGACGAGCCGCACGCCGCGCCACACCGCTCGCACTGCTGCCCGGCACCGCCGCCCGTGGGCTGGCACTGGAAATTGCAGCACAGCGAATCGGCCGCGCAGCCGGCGTGGTCCCCCGGATCACACGGACGGCAGACGAAATCGACGCACTGCCCGCCCCCCGGACGACCGCCGCAGTCCTGATCGTCCACACATTCCACGCAACGCCCGGTCGGATCGTGACAGACGGGGGTGTTGCCGGCGCACGGCTGGTTGGCCCCGCACTGGCAGTCGCGGTTCGTGCAGGCGTTGGTCGCCTCGGTGTCGCATGCGGCATCGCAGGCTTCGCACTGGTCGCCGGCGGCCGGCCCCGTGGCCTCGCAGCGGTAGACGCCCGGCTGCCCGGCGCCGCAGCACACCTGGTTCGCCGCACAGCCGTCGTGGCCGTTGGGGTCGCAGGCGCGACAGACGTTGTTCACGCATTGGCCACCGTCGGGATCGCCCGCGCAGTGCGCGTCGACGAGACACTCGACGCACACGTCCCGGGGATCGTCGCAGTGGGGCGTCGCGCCGGCGCACGGCGGATTGTTGCCGCAGCGGCAGCTCCGGCCCGTGCAGCTGTCGGTCGTTTCGACGTCGCATGCGACGCCGCAGGCCTGGCACTGCTGGTTTGCGTTGGGACCCGTGCGCTGGCACTGGAATCCACAGCAGATGTCGTTGGCGCCGCAGCCCGCCTGATCCGACGGGTCGCACGCACGGCAAACGTGGTCGACGCACTGGCCGCGCGCGGGATCGAGGCAGTCCGCGTCGACGCGGCACTCCTCGCACGTGCCACCGATACACCACGGCAGGTCCCCCGCCGGGTCACACGGCGCGCCGCCCGCCCCGCAGGAGCACTCGAATTCGTGGCCGCCGGCGTCGGGCACGCTGACGCAGGTGTCGGCCCGGTTGCGGTCGCAGGGCTGGCCGCAGGCCTCGCACTGGAAGTCCGCGTCGGTGGCCGTGCAGACCTCGTCGCAGCACCGCTCGTTCGCCCCGCACTGTCCGTTCGTGCGGCAACCGAGGCAAAGGAAGTCGCCCTGCCCGTTCCGTTGCCCGCAGACCGTGATGCCGGCCTGGCATTCGGCGTTCTCGCCGCAACGGCACTCGCGTTCGGTGCACGTCTGAGCGGTGGACGGGTCGCAGCCGCCGTCGTCGCACGCCGCGCACTGGCCGTCGGGACCGGGATCCGTCGGCTCGCAGCGGCCGCCGCAGCAGAGCGCGTCATCGCCGCAGTCCTCGTTGCGCTGGCAGACGCAGGCCCCCCCGACGCAGCGCAGGCCGCCCTCGCACGCCGGCCCGTTGCCGCACGCACACTGGAGCCCTGCGCCGCCGACGTCGCGGCAGCCGTCGGCGCCCTGCCCGCAGGCCACCCCGCAGCCGCCGCAGTTCTGAAGCGTATTGACGGACCGACAGGCCCGATTGCAGCAGTCCTGACCGGCGCCGCAGGCCACGTCGCAGCTCCCGCAGTGCAGCGGATCGGACCCGAAGTCGAAGTCCTCGTCGGGCACGCCGTCGCAATCGTCGTCCTGGCTGTTGCAGGCCTCGGCGGCAGGCAGGATCTGACCCATGCACGCCGAGAAGGCGCCGTTGTTGCAAACCCGGAGTCCGCTCCGGCACAGACCGACCCCGTCGAGCGCGCGATCGGCGTCGTAGCAGACCTCCGAAAACTGGTCGATCACCCGATCGCAGTTGTTGTCGATGCCGTCGCAGATCTCCGGCGCAGGCCCGACCTGGTCCTCGCACGCGCCGAGCATGCCGTCGACGCAGGCCCGGCGGCCGTCGCGGCACGCCCCGACCCCTCGAAGCGGGGCCTCGAAGTCCCAACACGGCACATCGATTTCGTCGTCCACGGTGCCGTCACAATCGTTGTCGAGTCCGTCGCACACCTCTGCCTGTGGCGTGATCTCGCCCTCGCATGCCGCGAACGCGCCATCGACGCACCGCCGGATGCCCTCCCGGCATTCGCCGTGCTCGTTCGTTCCGTCCGGACCGCTGTAACAGGCTTCGAAGACCGCCTCGCCACCGGGGCCGTTGTCGGTCTGCCCGTCACAATCGTTGTCGAGGCCGTCACAGATCTCGTCGCTCGGCACGACCGCGCCGCGACAATCGGACAACGTGCCGTTCAGGCAGAAGAGGCGACCCTGCCGGCAAGCACCGCGCTCGAGGGCCGGTCCGCACGTCCCCTGCCCTTCGTCGGGCAAGGGGGCGCCGCCGTTCAGAACGTCGGTCAGGCCGTCGCAGTCGTTGTCGAACCCGTCGCAGATTTCGGCGGTCCCAATGTCACCGAGGCAGAGGTCGAAGACGGTGCCGTCCGCCCCGTGGGCGCATACGAGGGGCCCCATCCGGCAAGCGCCCTCGTCCCGACCGCACGTGGCCGGATGAGGCACCGGATCTCCGTCGAAGAGGCGAGGATTCCCTTCGTCGACGATCCCATCGCAGTCGTCGTCGCGATTGTTGCAGCGCTCCGGGGCCCCCGGACCGACCTCGTCGTCGCGATCGTCGCAATCGAACGGCAACGGGAAGCCGTCCCCATCCCGGTCCTGCACATCGGAACAGGCAGGGGCCTGCCCGTCACAGTTTTCGTCGACGTCATTGCCGCAGCGCTCGGCCGCGTCGGCGTGAATTGCCGGATCGCCCTCGTTGCAGTCGAGGGCGCCCACGTGGCCGTCTTTGTCGGTGTCCGCCGGATCGCAGGCGAGATCGCCCCCGTCGCAGTCCTGGTCGACGGCATCGCCGCAGATCTCGGCGGCCCCGGGGTGCCGACCCGCGTCGGTGTCGTCGCAGTCGCGACGGGTGGCGTCCGCGTCGTCCGCGAGGAAGCCGTCTCCGTCGAGATCGGCCATCTCGCCATCGGAGACGCAGGGCGACTCCCCGTCGCAATTCTGATCGACGCCGTCGCAGGAGATCTCGCCGGCGCGCGGGTGAATCCCCACGTTGCCGTCGTCGCAGTCCCGCTTGGCCGGCTCGGGGTCGTCCGCGAACCAGCCGTCGCCGTCCATGTCCGTCCCGGAGCCGTCGTCTCCGTTGCAATCCTGGTCGACGCCGTCTCCGGGCGTGTCGTAGGCCTCCGGGTTGATCGTCCCTTCGCCGTCGTCGCAGTCCGAGGAGACACTGAAACCGTCTCCGTCGGCGTCCGTGTCGTCGCAGGCGACGTCGCCCCCGTCGCAGTCATCGTCGACGTCGTTGTCGCACACCAGGTAGTCGGCCGCGGACTCGGTCGGCGCGAACGGCGTCGCATCCGCGGCGGAGCGCCGCTTCAGGTCGGGGCGGTCGGGCGTCGGAATCTCGCCCGCGTCGTCGAGGCAGTCGCCGAGCGCGCCCCGGTGCATATTCGGAATGCTGACGCAGCATTGCGCCGCGACGTTGCCACAATCCCGGAAGGTATCGCCGTCGGCATCGCAGGCGGGATCGTAGGCGACGGCGGTGATCTCCACGGCATCGCCGGTGCCGGTTCCGAGGAACCCGTCGGCGACGGCCACCGGCGTTTCGCCGGCCAGGGCCACCGCGTGCAGGTACATCGGCCCCTCGCCGGGCGGCAGGAAGCCCTCGCCGACGCTGAAACCGTCGACGCGCAGCGTGCGCCCGTCGATGGCCGCGAGCTTCTCGGCGACGACGCGACTCGACGCACCCGCGTCGGACGCGGCCTGGCGCTTCACCCGGACGAGCCAACGATCGGGGGCCGGCGTCGGGACCTCCCCGACGACGACTTTGGGGGTGCCGCCCCCGGCGCTCGCCGTCGAAGCCTCGCCACAAGACGCCAGCGCGAGCGCCGCGAGCAGACCGAGGCCGGCCAGACGCGCACCGCCGATGCCAGACGCTCTCCCGAGAAACCGTTCCATTCGCGCTTCGCGCACAAGACCCCCGCAGGTCGTGGTGTCGACGTTTCCAGGTCCGACGGACGGTCGCCCGTCGAGCCGTGCAGCCCCCCGAGTTCAGGTCCGACCGCCCGGCCGGGGACGAAACGCCCCCGACCAGGGATGTCGGACGAAAACGCAGAGCGCTTCAATCCAATCATACGGAGGGTGCGCGACCCGTGGCAAAGGGGACATCTCGTCGGGACGCACTTGCCTGTGAAACCGTTTCGTGCGATGCCCGCGCCGTGATCGAGCCACTGACCCGAGCCCGGCCGCCCATCGTGCGCGGCGTTTCCGGCATGCCCGTCGCCTACGTCTACCGCGACGTTCTGTCCGAGATTCTCTTCAACGGTTCCTACGCACCGGACCAGGTGGCCGGGGGCCTTCTCGTCGGGAGCCACTTCCAGTGCCCGGAGACCGGTCGCGCGTATGTCGAGGTCGAGGGCTTCGTCTCGGGCACGCACGTCGACGGCATCGGCGAACTCCTGCGGACGTTCCGCCTCCAGTGGAAGACGGCGGGCCTCGCCCTCCGGTACAACTTCCCCGGCGCCGAGCTCGTCGGGTGGTATGCGGCCTTCCCGCACGCCCCGGAAGCGCCCGGACAGGACGCCCTGCTTCTGCATCAGACGTTCTTCACCCACCCCTGGCAGGTCGGGCTGTGGGTCCCCCCCGAAGCCGACGCGCCCACGGCGTTGTCGACCGCCAACGAGGCCGGTGGCGCGGGTCCGCGGCTCGAAGCCCACCCCCTCGGCGTGATCCATTCGGCGGCGGCCCGAGCGCGTTGACACTGTCCCCCCCCCGGGCTATGTAGGCGCCCCGACCAGATCTGGAGGCTTGTTCAGATGATTGCAGCGGGTACCACCGTCCGCGGGCAGCTTTCCGGCGACGAAGACCTCACCGTCGAAGGGCGCATCGAGGGCGCCGTCCGGCTCACCAAGAACCTCAGCGTGGCGCCCGGTGCCGTGCTCGTCGCCGAGGTCGAGGCCCGCGCCGTCGGCATCGGCGGGCAGGTCACCGGCAACATCAAGGCCGGCGATGCGCTCGCCATCGAGGCCGGCGCCGTGGTCATCGGCGACGTCGTGACGCCGCGTCTCATCATCGAGGACGGCGCGAAGTTCAAGGGCCGCATCACGATGAACGTGGACATCCCGCCACTGACCGTGCCCGCGCCGCCCGCCCCCACCGATCCCAAGCGCCGCTGAGGCGCCCGGCCCCACTCCAAGGAGACCTGAGACCATGGCCAATACCGTCATCGGCAGCACCATCGTCATCGACGGCGAGATCACCGGCAGCGACGCGCTCGTCGTGCAGGGCGCCGTCAAGGGCCGCATCCAGCTCACGGAGAGCGTCTTCGTCGAGAATTCGGCCCGCCTCGAAGCCGACCTCGACGTCGAAACCGTCGAGATCGGCGGCGTCGTCACCGGCAACATCAACGCCCGCGGCAAGGTCGAGATCAAGGCCGAAGGCAAGATGGTCGGCGACATCAAGGCACCTCGCATCCTGATCGCCGACGGCGCCCTCTTCAAGGGCAACATCGACATGGACGTGGGGCGATGACCCATGGCTGAGGCCACCACGATCATCGCCGCGGGGACCACCATCCGCGGCCACCTGCAGGGTACCGAGGACCTCCTCGTACAAGGCGCCGTGCAGGGCACCGTGCGGCTCGACGGCGCCATCACCGTCGACGCCGGGGCGCGGGTCGACGCAGACGCCGAGGTGGTCGCCGCCAGCGTCGCCGGCATCTTCGTGGGACGCCTCGCCGCCGCGGAGGTGATCGAGCTCGAGGCGACGGCCCGCGTCCGCGGTGATCTCTTCGCCCCCCGCATCGTGATTCGCGACGGCGCGACGTTCGACGGCACGCTCGACACCCTGGCGTTGCCGGGGGCGGTCCCGGCGGGGCCGTCGAGCACTCCGGCGGCGACACCGGTCGCGCCCCGCCCCGCGGCGGCACCGCCGGCTTCGAATCCGAGGCCGGCGTTTCCGCCCGTGACCCGGCCGCCGGTCAGTGCGCCCGTCGCGCTGCCCCCTGCGCCCGTTGCGCCGCCCCCGGCCCCCGTCGTCGTGGCCGCCCCCGCGCCGGTGCCCGTCGAGACGACGATTCAGACGCCGGCGCTCGAGGCCTCTCCGGTCGAGCCGGACGCCGACGACGACGAACCCGAACTCCCCGATGCGGCGGCCCGCAAACAGGTCGTCGTGAAGAAGCGGAAGTGAACGCCGACGAGCCGAACCGGCGGGCGCGCCTGCTCGCGCTCCTGACGTCGCTGTCGTTCGAGCGCCGCCACGTCGTTCTTTCGAGCGGGACCCCGAGCACGTTCTATCTCGACTGCAAACAGACCGCGCTCCACCCGGAGGGCGCGGCGTTGATCGGCGATGAGCTGCTCGGTCTCGTCGAAGTGATCGAGCACGCGACCGGTCGCACGGCCATCGGGGTCGGCGGCCTGACGCTCGGCGCCGATCCGCTCGCGACGGCGACGAGCCTGGCATCCCGACGCCGACCGGCGCCGTTGGCCGCGTTCATCGTCCGGAAACAGGCCAAGGGACACGGGACCGGTGCCTACATCGAGGGTCGCCGCAACCTGCCCGACGGCAGTCCGGTCGTTCTGCTCGAAGACGTCATCACGACGGGCGGCGCCACCCTCGAGGCGCTCGAACGCGTCCGGACCGAAGGGCTCGTCCCGCTCGGGGTCGCGGCGCTCGTCGACCGTCTCGCCGGTGGGGTCGAGCGGCTCGAGCGCGAGGGGCTCGTCGTACGTAGCCTGTTCTGCGCCACGGACTTCCCGGGCATCGAGGCGCCGTGAGCCGGGCCTCGGTCGCGTGCCACTGGGCATGCTGGGCGGCCCTCGGTCTCTCGGCTTGTGGTGGCCCGCCGTCCCAGGCCTGGCACCCGCCCACCCAGACGCCGGTTCGCTGGCAGACGACGCTCGACGCGTGGACGCGGCGCGGCGAGGCGTATGAGGCCTTCGAGGGCCGCCTCTTCGTGACGGCGACCTGTCTTTCGCCGGCCGCGTCCGCCGCCCTCCTTCGGGAACGTGCCCATCGCGAAGGCTGGTCGGGCGACCGCCTCGAGACCGCGCTCGCCGAACAGTCGGCACACGATCGCGAAACGCTGACATTTCTCGTCGGGATTACGGCTCAGGACGCTCGCTGGGACGACGCCGCCCCGGACGGTACGCTCGAAATGGCCGTCCGCCTCGACGGACATCCGGTCCCGCTGCGCGGCCTGACCCGGCTCGACGAGGACACGATCGGTGACCTCGTCCCCTACTATGCGTGGATCACGCCCCTCCACTCGGTCTACCGCCTCGAGGTCGGGACGACCGCCGAACCCGCCGCCGTCGACCTCGTGGTGACCGGCCCGCCGGCGCGGGTCGAGCTCGGCTGGAAGACGCCTCGATGATCGACACAGAGCTCACGAGCTTCGACGGGACGCGCATCCACTACTCCGTCGAGGGGGAAGGTCCGCTCGACATTCTGCTGTGCGATGGCATCGGCTGCGACGGGTACATCTGGCGTTACCTGCGCCCGCATCTCCGCGCCCGAGGCCGCGTCGTTCATCCCCACATCCGCGGGCACGGCAAGAGCGGGATCCCGGAAGATCTCACCGTGGTCGGCATCGGCGACATCGCGGGAGACTTTCACCGGGTCCTCGACGCCGTCGGAAGTCGCCGCGCGGTCGTCATCGGGCACAGCATGGGCGTCCAGGTCGCCCTCGAGACCTGGCATCAGGCGCCCGAACGGATTGCCGGCCTCGTCCTCATGTGCGGCAGCTACGGCCACCCCGCGTCGACGTTCCGCGACGGGCGCGCCATGCGGTACGCGCTGCCCTTGCTGCGCGCGGGCGCCCGCGCGGGGGGCGAGTCGCTGCGGCGCGTCTGGCGGCTCGCCACGCCCACCCGGTTCTCGGCCCTGCTCGCGCAGTTGACCGAGCTCCACCCGGACTTCCTTCGCCCGCACGACCTCGAACTCTACCTCGCCCACCTCGCCGAGATGGATCCGCAGGTCTTTTTCGAGATGCTCCACGCCGCCGAGGTCCACACCGCGTCGCCGTACCTGACGCAGATCGACGTCCCCGTGCTGGTCGTGGCCGGCGAACTCGATCGTTTCACCCCGGCCTGGCTCTCGTCGGAGATTGCCCGCCGCATCCCGACGGCGGAGTTCCTGTGCGTGCGTGATGGCACCCACGCTTCGCCCGTCGAACAACCGACGGAGATCAACCTCCGCGTCGAGCGATTCCTCGAGACGCACTTCCCGCCGGGCGGGCGTCAGTCGTCGTAGAAGATGGTGTCGCGCTGGCGGCGGATGAACTGATTGACCTGCTCGGCCACGGCCGGGGCCAGGTCGACGAACTGCACGCCCATGCCGGCAGGGGCGTCTTCCGTCATCGGGCCGTGCTCACGGACCCAGCGCACGATGCCGTAGATGCCGACCGCTTCTCCGCCGCCGCTGAGGCGGAACGAGAAGTGGATCTTCGACCCGAGCGGCAGAAGGCGGGAGGTCGCGATGAAGAGACCGCCCTCCGAGATGTTCTGCGTGAAGCCCGTGTAGAAATTGTGATCGCTCTCGACATTCACCTCGACCTCGAACGGCACGCGGGCGTGGCGTCGCTGCGGCGTGAAGTCTCGGCTGAGGCTCTCGGGTTTCGGGGCGGGGTTGGTATCGCTCATGGGTTCGGCTACGGCGGCGGGACCGCCGGATTCCAAGGGGGGGTGACGATGTACCCCGGTGTATGATGTCGCCCCCTGGCGCGGGCGTTCAGTGGCTCAAGTCGATCTTGAAGAGCTGCTGACCGAGCAGAATCAAGTCGTTCTGCGCCAGAATTCCCTCTGCTTTGACGCGCAGGTAGGTCCCGTTGGTGCTGTCGAGGTCGCGCAGGAAGAAGCGCCCGTCACGCGTGGTGACCTTGCAGTGCGTGCCGCTCACGAAACCGTCGTCCGGGAAGGTGAGTTCGCCCCGCTCGCGCCCCATGTGCTCCTCCGGGCGTCGAAGGACCCAGACCGCCGCGGGCGTGTTGATGGCGACGACCGAGGCGAGTCGGCCCCAGGCGCCCCGAACGGGGGACCCCATGACCGTCGTGCCGTCTCCGGCCCCGGGCAGAACGGGCCGCACCTGCGCCATCTCCTCGAAGCGCAGAAGTTGCTGCCCGATCCGGAACATGTCCCCGTGGAACAGCTCGACCTCCGCCTTGATGCGGACGAAGATGCCGTTGAGGCTGCCCTCGTCGCGGGCGAAGAGCTGGCCTTTGACGAAGTAGAACGTCGCATGCCGGGGGGACAGGAAGGGGTCCTCGGAGAAGATGGACGAGGGGTGCGACCGACCGACGGTCGTCTCTCCGCTCCCGAGGGGAAAGACGTCGCCCTCCGTGCCATCCGGGTGGATGACGATGATGCGGGCGGGCGCTTGGGAGACGTCCTGCACGTTCGGGACGAAGACCTGCCCCGCCGGACGCTGCCTCGACTCGTATCGCGTCCCGCAGACCCCGCAGAACTTGAAGCCCTCGGGGACGGCTGCGCCGCAGTGACCGCACAGGCGCGGATCGGCGCCTGCTCCTCCGCCGGCGGTCGGCTCTGCCGGAATGCCCTGCTCGAGCGCGGCGATGACGGCGTCGGCGACCCCCTTCGACTCGCGCAGCGTGGGGGTCTCCATCTGCCCGGTACTGACGAGCCCGGCGGGATCGTCCCCGATGGGGTCTTCGGGGGCAAAGGCCGGCTCGAGGGCCGACGGCGGTGGCGTCGGCTCGGGCACGACGACCGAGTCCACCACGGCCGCGGCGGGCCCGGCGAGCTCCGGGAGGGCCGTCTCGCCGTCCATCGAGAGCTCGAACGGGAGGTCGCCCGCGTCGGCGACGGAACCGCCCGCCGAGAGCGCTGCGGCGACGTCGGCGGCCGCCACCGTGACCGTCGGCTCGACGGCTTCGGGGGGCACGCCG
>JAKLJY010000210.1 GCA_023150895.1 Myxococcota bacterium
CCCGTCGCGCGCACTCGCCCCGGGCCCCCGACCCGTGATCCCAGGGCGCGTCCCCAACACCGGAGCGCCCCATGGACCTCACGCGCCGCCCCCGTCGCTCGTCGTTCGTCAGCCACGTCAGCCTGCTCGCCCTCGCCCTGCTGGCCCTGTCGGCCAGCCCCGCCGCCGCGCGCAAACCGCGCAAGATCGAGATCGGCGTCGGCGCGGCGGGCTTCATGAACGGCACGTTCATGAGCGACCTGCCGGACGACAAGAAGATCGTCAAGGTCAACGGGGCGGACGCGATCGTGCCGTATCCGGGCTTCTGGGGCCTCGGCGGCGGCGGTGGCGTGCAGCTCAACGCCATGTACCGCGGGTTCATCGGCATGCAACTCGACCTGCTGTTCTCGCAGGACAACGGGCAGGGCGAGATCACGCTGAACGACGGCACGCCCGCGGCCACCGAGATCAAGCTCGAGATGAGCCAGGGCGCGTTTCACATCCCGCTGATGGTCAAGGCGGCCATCCCGCTCAAGTCCGTCCGGCCGTTCCTCCTGCTCGGCCCCGAGTTCGTCATCCCGGGCGACCCCGAAATGACCACGGATCCGAAGCTCGCGCAGGCGCTCGAGGCCGAGGCCGACCCCTACATCAACCTGACGACCGGCTTCGGGTTCGAGTTCCTCGTGCCCGCCGAGGGCGTGGATCTCCGCATCCCGCTCTCCATCCGGGGCAGCTTCAACTTCGGCACCGCCGACGACGTCAAGGGCCGCATGTCGATCACCGACCAGGGCCAGATCGTCGGCATCAACAGTGAGTGGGAGTACCAGGCCTTCGTGATGCTCGGCCTGACCTGGTACCAGTACGTGGACTGAAAGACACCGGACCCCGATGGACGCGATTTTCGACTTCTTTCATCTCATCATCGACCTGCTGCGCAACCCGCAGAACTACGTCGGCTCCCTGGGGTACTGGGGTCTGGCCGCCATCATCTTTCTGGAGACGGGGGCCCTCGTCTTTTTCCTCCCGGGTGACTCCATCCTGGTCGTGGCCGGCATCTACGCCGCCGGCGGCAACATGGATCTCGCGCTGCTCAACGCCATCCTGATCCCCTGTGCCATCGCCGGCGACGCGCTGTCGTACACCATCGGCAAGCGCACGGGCCCGATGCTCTTCAACAAGCCGAAGTCGCGGTTCTTCAACCCGGATCACATCCGGGCCGCGCACGAGTTCTACGAGCGGCACGGCGGCAAGGCGATCATTCTGGCGCGGTTCATGCCCCTCGTGCGCACCTTCGTGCCCGTCGTCGCCGGCGTGGCCGGCATGAGTTATCGCCGCTTCGCGATGTTCAACGTCGTGGGCGGTGCGGCGTGGATTCTGTCCATGACGTGCCTGGGCTTCTTCCTGGGCGGCATCGCGGAGAGCGCCGGCTTCCCGCTGCAGAAGCACATCGAAAAGGTCATCATCGTCGTCGTGTTCCTGTCGATTCTGCCGGGCATCATCGCCTGGCTCAACGCCCGCCGCGCCAAGGCCGCGCAGGGCTGAGGAGCGGTCGGAAGAGAATCGTCGGCCTTCGCGAAAAGCGCGTGGCCAGAAGAAAAAAAAGAGAGCGCCCGCCCGTCGGTATCCCCGGACGTCCCCCGTTCCGGCCACCCCCGACAGGAAAGATAAACGGACGCTCCCATGTCTCGCCCGACCCGCCCCCTCTTCGCCGCGCTCGGCCTCGCCGGCACTCTCGCCGCCGGCGTCGCCCACGCGCAGTTCGCGACCTTCATCTACCAGCCGCCCGCGCCCTGCGCCGCGCCGACGCCCGCGCAGTGCCACGACCCGGCGTACTGGCAGACCGCCTGCGGTCAGGCCGAGCTGCCGCGCACCCGGATCGACGCCGCGCACGTCTGCAACGTGACGCTGCAGGCCGACGCGGGTGCCCGCGCCGCCGCCCTGCCGAGCGCCCCGGTGCTCATCCCTTCGGTGACGAACAGCGCCGCCGCCGTGAGTCCCGCGGGCGGCACGACGCAGGCCCGCATCGAGACGCGCGTGCAGCCGCCGAAGTCCGTCGTCGGCATGACGACGCTGTATTTCGGTGGCACGCTCAAGAGCGTCGCGGCCGCCTCGAACGTCGTCGCCGGGCAGGACGTGCTCGCCGTCGACCCGAACCGCCCGGCGGACAACGGCCTCGCCGTCGCGAGCTGCGCCGAGTACGCCCGCGAGAAATACTGGGACATCAGCCTCTGGGAGGACGCCGCCCGCCTCGTCGGCGAGGACTACCGCGCGATGTACACGACCGCCTACGGCAACGTCGCGCTGCGCGAGTCCATCGGCGAGCGCGGGCGGCAGGTGCTCGCGCCGCGGGGCGTCGACAACAAGATTCGCGCCCGGGACGGGGCCATCCAGAGCCCGAACTGGGACGCCGCGGCCGGCCCGAAGAACACCTTCTTCTCGACGAACCTGGCCCAGGCGGCGGCGACGGCGTTCCCCGGCGCCCCGGCGGGCGTCGAGCAGGCCTACGGTTCGCCGCTGCGCCTGAAGGGCGTCGTGCTCGCCGACGCGGGGCTCCCGGCCACGCTGGCCGCCGGGCGGGCCGTCCGCTTCGAGAACTTCCAGTGGCACAAAGACATGAGCACCGCCCTCGCCGGCACGCTCGACGAGCAGCTCTACACGTTCGACGCGCTCAAGGCCACCTACGCCGGCCTTCTCCAGCGCCGGGTCGAGCTCGTCGAGAAGAGCCGCAAGGAGCTGGTGGGGGTCTACAACGTGGAACAGGCCCGCGCCCAGGCGGAGTGCCAGCGGGCCTACAACATCGCCGCCCACAGCGCGAACCCGGAAGAGGCCGAACTCCAGGCCGACGAACTCTGCGAGGCCGCCTATGGCGTCCGCGACCGCGCCCTGCGCACGGCGCTGACCGGGGTCGAGAATCGCCTCGCCAGCCTCGACGGCACCCTCGAAGCGGCCCTCGTCGCCGCCCGCAACAAGGGCTGCCTGAACACCGCCGCCGTCACCGCCTGCGACTGGTCGCCCAAGCTCTTCGTCGAGAGCGTCCACGGCCGCTACGTCAAGCGCCGGGAGGCGGACCACCAGGCCTGCGTCGTCTACACCGGCAACAACTTCGCCAACCTCGTCAATGCGGTCTTCCCGGGGCGCGCTGCGGCCAACTACACCACCAGCACGACGATGGTGGACACGTACATCGCCCTGCGGCGGGCGCAGGTGCAGGCCGCCGTCGCCGCCCTCGAGGGCAGCCTCCAGCCGGCCGCCGGGGGCGACGTGACGCGCATCGGCAACAAGGCCTCCGATTCGGCGAGCCTCGGCAACGCCGACTTCGGCGCGGGCTGGTCCTACGCCTACGATTGGCGGGTCTTCGGCCTGCAGAACGGCCTGTGCAACGTCAACGCTTCGTTCGCCGGGGACCTCGACGCGTCGGCGCGGGTCTTCGGGCGCAACCAGAACCTGCTCGACGCGCACCTCGACGCCGACTACACGCGGGTCCGCGCCCAGATCACCGTCCTCGACCAGAGCCTCGTGACCGTGAATCAGGCCCTGGCGGCGGAGCAGTACAACCTGGCGCGATCGAGCACGCAGCGCACCAACGACAACCTCACCGGCACCCGCCCCTCGGCCTGGTTCAGCCTGCTCGGGGTGCCGGTGCGCGTCAGCGCCGGCATGGCGGGGACGATGGGCGTCGAGTACGCGGCGGCGGTGAAGATCAACCGCGGCAACGTGGCCAACGGCTGCACCAACATCAGCGCCGAGCTCGACGGCACGTTCGCGCCCTACGTCAACGTGGACGCCACGGCCGACGCCGCGGCCGACTTCCTGGTGGCGGCCTTCGGGGTCAAGGTCGACCTCGCGCTGGCCCACCTGCGCCTGCCCCTCGGCCTCAACGTGAAGATCGCCAGCCCGCAGGGGCAGGTCAACGCGGCGCAGCTCACCGTCAAGGTGCTGCTCGACGCCGCCGTGCGCACCCTCGACGGGCGCCTCGCCGCCTTCGCCCGCCTCGGCGTCTGCCCCCTCTGCACCGAGGCGCAGCAGACCATCTTCTCCTGGCCGGGCTTCGAGCGCCGCTTCACGCTCTTCTCCAAGACCGCCACGGTCTCCATCGGCAACATCATTCCCTGGTTCCGCAACCCGGTGATCTGAGCGGGCCGTCTCGAGAAAAAAATCCCGCGCCCCCCGGTATCCCCTGGCGAACCCCCTCTCACCGACCGAGGTCCGCCATGTCCCGCCTGCCGCTCCGCTCGAAACTCATCCCCGCCGCCGCCGTGCTCGCCCTCTGCGGTCTCGCGACCGTCGCCGTGACACACGAAACGCCGGCGCCGGCCCGCTCCACCGCCGACGATTCGACCGCCGACGGCCTCTCCCTGCGCTGCCCCGCGGGCGAGAGCCGCACCTATCGCTTCGAGATGGACACGACCCAGAGCGCCCGCCTCCTCGAGGCCGAGCAGCGCGGGCACCTCGCGCTGGCGGGCCTCGTCGAGCTGCGTTGCCACGCCGAGGGCCCGCAGGGCACCGTGGTCGGCGTGCGCTTCGGCGAGCTCGACACCGCCCGGCTCGACGTCGCCGGTCAGGCCGCCCTCACCCCCGCCGCCACCCGCGCCCTGATCGGCCCCGAGGCCGTCGCCACGCTCGACGCGCAGGGTCGTTTCACCGGGTGGCAGGCGCCCGCCGACGCCCCCCCGCTGTTCGGCCACCTTTCGCGCGGCGTGCTCGCCGAGCTGGTCGTCAGCCTGGACGCGGAGCCCGGGGCCCTGACCTGGACGACCACGGCCCCCACGTCCCTGGGGGTCGTCGCGGTGGCGTACACCCGGCTCCCGGACGCCCGCGACGGGGCCGCGCAGGTCGAGCGCCGCCCCACCGGCTTCGAGCGCCTGGACGCGCTGCCGCCGGGTGCGTCGGCCGATGGGGCCGGCCGGGCCGATCGGGCCGATCGAATCGAAGTCGACGTGGAGGGCGAGGCCCGAGCGGAGATCAGCGCCGGCCGCGTGCGGACCCTGGCGGGCACGACCTCGGTGCAGGCCTTCGCGGCCGACGGCCGGACGCTGCTGGACGTCACCACCCGCGCCGATTTCACGCTCACCGCGGTCGGGCAGTTCGACCCCGTGGGGGCCCGCGCGGCCCTCGCCACCCTCGCGCCGGCCCTGCCCGCCGACTTGCCCGCGGCCGATCCGGCGCTGGAGCGCCGCCTGCTCGAGGCCCGGGTCGACGGCCTCACCTTCGACGGCCTGACCGACGACCTGCTGGAGTTCGCCAACGGCGGCGCCATGCCGGACCACAACCGCTGGCTCTGGCGCGCGACCGGTCTGCTCATCGCCGAACCCGCGCGCTGCCGCGAGCTCGTGCCCCTGTTCGAGGACCCGCACCTCACGCAGGAGGCCCGCGCGCTGCTGCTCGACCTGCTCGCCAACGCCGGGCACGCCGACGCGCAGGCCGCGCTGCGGGCCGCCCTGGACGGGGAGACCGCCCGCACCGTGCCCGAGGCCGCCGCGTTGTACCAGCGGGTTGCCCTGCTGGAGGCCCCCGACGCCGAGACGCTGACCTGGGCCCTGGAACGCCACGCCGGGGCCCCCGAGGCCCTGGCGGGCGCCACCGCGGTCAGCCTCGGCGCGGTCACCGGCCTGCGGGCACGGCAGGGCGACGCCGAGGGCGCGGCGGTGGGCAACGCGGCGCTCCTGCGCACGGTGGCCGCGGCCGGCGACCCAGCGGCCCGCGAGGTCGCGGTGCTCGCGCTCGGGAACGCGGGTCTGCCGCAGAATCAGGTCCACCTCGAGCGCCTCGCCGCGGATCCCGACGCCTGCGTGCGGGCGGCCGTGGCGACCGCGCTGCGCAAGACGGCCACGCCCGAGGCCCGGGCGACCCTGCTCGGGCTGCTCGGGGACGCCGAACCGACGGTGCAGCGCGCCGCCGGCAAGGTCCTCGGCACCCAGACGCTCGACGACGAGACACTGACCGTCCTGGCGGCGCGCATCGCCGGCGGCGAGATCGGCGACGCGGCGTGGCCCGGCCTCCTGACCGCCCTCGCCCAGCGCCCCGACGAACCGGCGGCGCGGATCGTCTACGCCGCGATGCTCCGCCGCCCGGGGCTCGATCCCCTGCTCGCCGAGCGCATCCGCGGCCTGCTCGGGAGCTGACGGCGTTCGCCCGTTTCAACGCGGGGTGCGGCGGACCTCGACGCGCGTTTCGTCGGCCGTGAGGCCGGTGCCCTCCGCCGCCGGCCGGTGCGCGTCCTCCGTCCGGCGGTCGAGCACCGCCGCCGCAAACCGCCGGACCATGCGGGCCGTCACGCGCTCGAACTCGGCCCAGCGCGGCAGCGCGGCCAGGCGCAGCGTCGAAAGTTCATCGAACCGGGCGGCCTGCTGCACCACCCGCAGGCTCAGACCGCCGAGGTCGTCGAGGCCCATCGACCAGTGCCACAGGCCCGCGGTCTCCAGCGGGCGGCGGGTGTCCTCCCCGCAGGCGAGGTGCACGAAGGGCAGCCCCAACGCGGCGCACATCAGCGCGACGTCCTCGCGGAACGTGACGTGCAGCGCGCTCGGCCGGACGACATCCCAGAACGTCTCGAGGCGGTCGGCGTAGAAAAAATCCGTCCGGGCCAACGACTGCGCGAAGGGCAGGTCGCCCTCGTCCACGCAGACCAGGTGCACCGAGGGGTAGCCGGCGCGGCGCAGGCCCGCCACCAGCGCCCGCAGGGCCCCCACGAAGTCCGCGCGGGCCGTCGCTGGAATGCCCATGCGCGCGGGGTCGCGCACCGTGATGACCGCGCCCGTCTCGGGGCACGCCTCCTCCCACGCGACGGGCTCCGGCTCCAGCGCGAGTGTCGGGCAGCCGCCGGTGACCGCGTGCGCTGCCCCCCCGGCGACCAACCAGTCCCGGGTGCGGTCGTCGCGGCAGACGAGCCAGTTCGTCCGCTCCGCCAGCAAGCGCAGGTGATCTTCGCGCAGGCCGAAGACGCGCTGCGCCGGTCGGCCGTCCGCGTCGAGCACGCCCCGCCCGGACCAGTTCAGGCCGAGCAGGGGCAGGTCGAGCGCCGCGAGCGCCGCCGGGTCGAAATCGAGCACCTCGTCGCTGCGCGCGTCGGCGCTGCCACAGATCAGCACGCCGTGCCCGCCGTAGTTGAGGTCGTAGACCGTGCGCGACGTCAGCCCCGCGCGACCGAGGGCGTCGCCGCCCAGGGGTCGGGAGACGAGGTTCACCCACGGCCCGAAGGCCGCCCGCAGGTGGCGCCGCACGACCCCGAACAGCGCCTCGTCGGCCAGGCTCACCGGGCGCGGGCGCAGGCAGTACACCGTGCAGATGGGGGCAGGCGGCTGTCCGCCCGGGGCCGTCACCACGCCGCGCTCCGCCCGCCGTCGACGGGCAGGACGACGCCCGTGATCTCGGGGGGCCCGTCGACCAGAAACGCCACGGCGTCGGCCACCGCGTCGGCGCCCGTCTCGCGCCCCAGGGGCGTCCGGGCGAGCCGCGCCGCGCGGAGGGCCGGCGGCTCGTCCTCCGGGAAGATCGCCGCGCCCGGCGCCACGCCGTTGACCCGGATGTGCGGCGCCCACTCGGCGGCGAGGCCCGCGGTGACGGCCTGAAGCCCGGCCTTTGCGGCGCTGTAGGCCGTGTGTTCGCGGTAGGGCCGCAGGGCCGAGATGTCCAGCAGGTTGACGACGGCGCCCGGCCGCGCCGCATCGCGCAGCGCCGGTGCGAGTCGCTGTGCGAGCCGGAACGGGGCGACGAGGTTGAGCTGCAGCGTCGCGGCGAACGCGGCCGGCGTGACCTCCAGGGCCGGGATGCGCTCGAAGCTCGCGGCGTTGTTCACCAGCGCGCCGAGCCGGGCCCCGCGCGCCGCGCAGTGCTCGAGCGCGGCGTCGGCCAGGGCGTCCGCGCCGGCCGGGTCGCCCAAGTCGGCGGCGATCGCGACGCCGCCGAGCGCGGTAGCCAGCGCCCGCGCAGCCTCGATGTTTCGATGCGCATGGACGCAGACCTGCCACCCGTTGGCCGCCAGGCGCCGGGCGATCGCTGCCCCGAGGCGGACCGCCCCCCCCGTCACCAGCGCCACGGGGGGCGGCGCGGCGGTCACCGACGGCCCGCCAAGTGGTGCACGATCTGCGCCTGCGCGCTCGTTTGCACGCTGCCCGGGCGCATCCGCCGGAGCTGTTCGATCGCCGCGCCCGGCTCCAGGCCGCCGTGGCGGGCCATGTACGTGGCGGCGAACATGCCGGCCCGGCCGATGCCGGCCCAGCAGTGCGCGAGCGCGGGGCGCCCCTCGGCAATCTGCGCGTGAACCTCGTCCACGAAGGCGCCGAACGCCGCGACGTCGCGCGGGGTGCCGTAGTCGCCGATGGGGAAGTGCAAAGGCATCAGGCCCGCCGCGACGATGGCCGCCCGCGGCGGCGGCGTCTCGAGCAGGCAGGCGACGACGCGGACGCCTTGTTCGTACGCCGCCGCATAGGCTTCGACCTCGTCGTCCGGGTCGTGGCGAGCGGGCATGCCGCCGGCCGCAAGACGACCGGGCAGCACCCACGAGAAGTTCGGTAAAAGCGAGGGGCTCATGGTGCGTCCCCGATCGCGGGGCCGAAGCCCGCCCCCGGCACCGGGAGGGGGTCGCCGTACCGGTGCACCACGCGCCCGTCGATGTAGGTCTCGAGCACCCGCGTCTCCACCGAGAGGGGCGGCCCGTCGAGGACGAGCAGGTCTGCGTCGAAGCCCGGCGCCAGGCGGCCGAGGCGTTCGCCGAGGCCCAGAATGCGCGCGGGGTTGTGCGTCACCGTGGCGAGCGCCCGCTCGGGGGCCATGCCCGCCCGCACGCAGAGCCCCGCCTGCAGGCTCAGGTACTCGACGGGGATGATCGGGTGGTCGGTCATGTGCGCGACGAGGACGCCGGCGTCGTCGAGGACCCGCGTCGACTCGAAGCTCATGTGCAGCGCCTCGGTGTCGCCGCACGTCCGGAACGCCGGCCCGAGCACCACCGCCGCCCCGGCCGCGCGGACCTCGTCGAGGACGAAGTGCGCCTCGTACCCGTGGTCGAGCACGAGGTCGAGCCCGTACTCCCGGGCCAGCCGGAGCGCCGTCAGGATGTCGTCCGAGCGCGAACAGTGGGCGCGCACCGGCAGCTCGCGCCGCAGCGCCGCGCAGAGGACCTCGCGGCCGGCGTCGGCCGGCGCCTCCGGGTCCCGGCGACGCCGCTCGGCGTACAGCCGGGCCTCGTCGAACGCCTGCCGGAAGAGCGCCGCGATGCCCATGCGGGTCAGGGGCATGCGGTTGGCCTTCAGGCCGTGGCTGTGCTTGACGGTGTAGCCGAAGGCGACCTTCAGGCAGGCCGGCGAGCGCAACGCCATGCGCTCGACGTTGCGCCCCGTCGTCTTGAGCACGACGCCCGTCCCGCCGACGACGTTGGCCGATCCCGGCAGCACGCAGACCGTCGTCACCCCCGCCGCGCGGGCCTTGTTGAAGGCGGTGTCCCCCGGCCAGATGCCGTCGAGCGCCCGCATCTGCGGCGTCACGGCGGCGGTCATCTCGTTGAGGTCCTTGCTCTCGTGCGGGAAGCCCTCGGGCATGACCCCCATGTGGACGTGCGCGTCGACGAAACCCGGGGCGAGGTGTCGGCCGGAGACGTCGATCACTCGGGCGCCGCGGGGGGCGCGGGGTCGCGGACCGTCGCCTTCGAGCGCCCGCACGGCGCTCAGGCGCGCGCCCTCGACGACGACCTCGCCGACGAACGGCGCGCGGCCGTCCCCGGGGTGCACGGTGGCCCCGCGCAGGACGAGCGGCGGGGCCGCCTCGGTGGGTGTGGGCATGCTTCAGGTCCCCCTGCGCGTCCAGCCCTCGACCTCGGGGCGCCCGGGCACGGGGCGCGGGCGCGGCGGGGGCGGCTCGATGTGGTAACGGCAGCCGGCGACGAGCGGCCCCGTCAAAGCGTCCGCGGTCAGGCGCGCGTGTTTCGGCGCGTCGTCCATGCCGGCGAGGAGGGCGAACTCCACGGGGGCGCGGGTGTCCTCGAGCAGCTCGACGAGGGCGCGCGCGACGTTCTCCGGCAGCACGTGCCGGCCCTTGGCCGCCGTCTGGGGCGAGAACCCCGTGACGATGACGCAAAGCCCGCGGCGGTCGGCATACCGGCCGCGCAAGGCGTCACCCGGCCAGCCGACCAGCAGCTGAAGCCCGTGCCGCGCGAAGGCGGCAGCGAGGGCGCCGGGCCGCTGTCGGTCGGGGATGAAGACGGTGAGGACACCGTCCGCGTCGAAGGCGGGCTCGTCGGGCACACGCGGGGCTTAACGTGCCCGCGACGCGAAAATCAAGGCCCGCCGCTCAGAAGGGCATGGCGCTCGGGGCCGGCTCCGGCGTCGCGGGCGCGGCCGGCGTCACGGGGGCGGGCGCCGGCGCTTCGACCGCCGGCGCTGCGGGCGCCGGGCTCGGGGTTCGGGGCGCCGCCGATCCCTGCGCCTCGAGTCTGAACTCGACGTCGCTGCTCTCGTCGACCTTGATGTAGGCGTCCCGCGCGGCGTACCCCGGGGCTTCGAGCCGAAGGCGCATGCGCGTCCCCGCCTTCAGGCGGGCATGGACGATGCTGCAGGGGGTCGTCGTGCAGAGCTGCTCGCCCGACTTGAAGCGGACGACCCGGGCCGAGACGGGCAGTGTGCGAATGCGCGCGGCAATCTTGCCGGGCGGTAGCTCACCGGCGCCGGCAAAGGGATTCTCGATCTGCACGGCCTCGAGGGGCGCGTCCTGGGGATCGCCGACCGCGGCGCGGCTCGGCCGGGGGGGCTCGTTTGCCCCGGGCGGTCGCTCGACGGGCAGCACCGGGGCCGGGGCCGCAACCGCCGGCGCGGGGCGCGAAACGGTCGGCCCCTGGAGCGGCTCGTGACTCGAAGGGGCGACCGCGACGGCGGTCGAGGCCGGTGCCGCGACGACCGTCGACGGGGCCAGCGGCGGGGGCGTCACCGACTCCGGGACGGCGGCCGAGGGCAGGTAGGCGGGGCCGACGCCGGCCCGCCCGGCCGCGGGCGCCGGGGCGACGGGCTCGGGGCCCTGGAACGCAAAAAACGCCAGGGCCGCCGCGCACGCGAGTCCACCGCCGGCCGCGAGCCCGAGGCGCCACCGATGCAGGATGGGATGACCCCGCTCGTCCTGCGCATCGTCGCCGTGGACGGGCGGAATGGCGTGGACGTCCGCCGGCAGGTCGAGGGGCTCGACGTCGGCGAGCTGTGCGCCGGCGAGCCGGCCGCGGAGCCCGCGCGTGAGCTCGGCGCCGGTCGCCGGGAGCGTCCCGGTGACCCGTCCGGCGGGCTCCGACCCCGTCGGCGGGTCGCCGAAACGAAGCTGAGGGCCCGTCGTTCGCAGGCGGCCCTGCGTCCCCGGATCGGCCGCGTCGGCCGGGGGCGCGGCCGGCCCCTCGAGGCGGGCGATGGGGGCCGTGCGCGTTCGCGGCACTTCGCCCTCGACCGCTCGCTGCGGCCCCGTCGCCGGGCCACGCGGGAGGGGTCCGCTCGCCGGGCGCGCCGGCGCGTCGGGCGCCGTGGCCGTGAGGTCCGGCAG
>JAKLJY010000211.1 GCA_023150895.1 Myxococcota bacterium
ACGTTACGGGGACCGCGTGCACCCGGGCTGCCGTAACCCCGCGAAAACAGGCGGAAGATCAGACGGCGGACGCGCCCCCGGGCAGCCGCCGCTTGACAAAGCACGCGGCGTGCCGCACTGTTCCGCGTCTTTTTTCGAGGAGCGTGTGCCCCATGAAGCCCTCCGCCGATTTCCTGCGTGACCGCCGCGTGGCCCAGCGCCACGTCGAAAAGGGCCTGCTGCCCGCCGAGGAGCTCAAGAGCTTCATCGACGGCCTGCCCGATGCCGGCGTCAACGCTGCCGTGACGTCGATCCCCATCGTCAAGGTCACCGCGCGCAAAGCCGCCGCCGTGAAGGTGGCGCCCGCGCCCACCGTGGAGGACAACCTCTACGACATCGACGACGACGACGACGGGGACGACGATTGAGCTCGACCCGGGGGTCCATCGCCTCGCTGCTCGAGCTGCGGGAGCGCATGAACCGGCTCTTCGACGAGCTGGTGCACCCCCTGGAACCCACCGTCGCGGCGGCCGCCTGGGCGCCGACCGCCGACGTCGTGGAGACCCCCGAGGGCTTCGAGCTCAGCCTCGACCTCGCGGGGGTCGACGCCGCCGCCATCTCCGTCGAGGTGACGGGGGGTGTCGTCGTGGTCCGCGGGACACGCGGGGAGCCGGCTGCAGGCGGGGACGCGATTCACCGCCTGGAGCGGCGTTATGGCCCCTTCTCCCGCACGTTCGAGCTGCCGGCCGCCGTCGAACCGGTCCCGGCCGCGCGCCGCATGGACGAAGGCGTCCTGCGCCTGACGATGCAACGTGTTCGTGTCTGACGCCACCAAGAGGGAAGCCGTCATGTCCGAAAGCCGCATCTTTCAAGCCACCGACGAGGGTCGTGTCGAGGTGAAACCGGCGCCGGAGCGCGCCGCCGGCGCCCCGAACCCGATGACGTTCTCGACCCACGTCCTGTCGCTCAACGCCGCCGCACTGCTCCAGATGGGCCTCATCGAGGATCCGGACGGAGGCAACCACAAGGACCTCGAAGCGGCCCGACACATCGTCGACACCTTGGCGATGCTGCGCGACAAGACCCGCGGCAACCTGACGCCCGAGGAGTCGAGTCTGCTCGACACGGTATTGCACGAGCTGCGCATCCGGTTCGTGCAGGCGCGATGACCCGAGCCGCCGGTCGGGCGGCCCTGGCGACGGGCTGCCTGGGCGCCGCGATCGCCTGCGCGGCCTGTGCCGAGACGCCTGCCCACGCGCCCCCGGGGCCGGACGGCGAGCGCTTTGCCGCCGCGCCCCCGGCGCCCCCGGCCGGGGGCCCGCCGCCGTCCGCCGCCTTCGTGGGGGGACCCGACTTCGCAGCGGCGTTTGCGGCGGTGTCTCCGAGCGTGGTCGGCGTCGTGGCCGGCCGTCGCGAGGGCGACCGCCTCGTGGCCGAGCGCACGGGCTCCGGCTTCGTCTGGGACGCGAGCGGCCATGTCGTGACCAACGACCACCTCGTCGGCGAGTCGAAGGCCGTCGCGGTGCGGCTCGAGGACGGCCGTGCGCTGGCGGCGCGCGTCAAGGGGCGCGACGCGTCGACGGATCTGGCCGTTCTGCACGTCATGGCGGCGGGGTTGAACCCGGCGCCGCGGGGCAACGCCGACGGCCTCCTGCCGGGCACCTGGGTGGCGGCCATCGGCAACCCGATGGGCATGGATCACTCGATCACCGTGGGGGTGGTGAGCGCGACGGGCCGGCATGGGCTCCCGGGGGCCCGCTCGCGGTATCTGAACTTCATTCAGACGGACGTGAACCTGAACCCCGGCAACTCCGGCGGCCCCCTGGTCGACGGGCGGGGCGTCGTCGTCGGGCTCAATACCGCCGTGCTCGATCGCACGCAGGGCATCGCCTTCGCGACCCCCATCGACCTCGTCGAGACCGTCGTCCGCGACATTCTGGAGAACGGGCGCTTCATTCGGGGCTTCGCCGGCATCGTCGTCAAGCCCGTGCGGCTGCCGGACGCCACGGCGGCCGGGCTGGGGCGCGCGACGGGCGCCCGGGTCGAGAAGATCGTGCCGGACGGTCCGGGGGACGCGGCCGGCGTGTTGCCGGGAGACATCATCTTGAAATTCGGCTCGAAGAAGGTCGACGAGGCGGCATCCCTGCCCTGGCTCATCGCGCAGACGCGCCCGGGGACGTCCGTGGAACTCCGGGTGGCGCGCGGCGAGCAGCGTCTGGTGCTGGTGCTGACCGTGGCGCAGGCGCAGTGATGCCGACCGCCGGCTGGGTCGTCGTCGGCCTGCTCGGGTTCGTCCTCGCGACCTGGGCGCACGTCGTCTTCTGGACGCGGCGTTACACCCGTCCCTTCGCGCCCGACGAGCGGCTGATGGTCGAGACGAACGACGGTGTGCGGGTGGCGCTCGCCCGTCTGCGGCCGGCACCGGACGGGCCCGCAGGGGGGGCGCCGGTGCTGTGCGTCCACGGCGTCGCCTGCAACGGCCGCACGTTCGACTTCGGGCCGGGGCGAAGTCTCGGGCGGACGCTGGCGGCCGCGGGGTTCGACGTCTACCTGCTCGACCTGCGGGGCGCCGGTGCGAGCGACCGCCCGCGCCGCTGGGCGTTCGGATTCTTCGACTACGTCGAGCGGGACGTGCCGGCGGTGCTGGCGGCCATCAAGGCGCGCACGGGCGCGCGGCGGGTGCTGTGGGTGGGCCACTCGATGGGGGGACTCATCGGGTTCGAGCACCTCGCCGCGGTCGACGGGCGCGGGGCCGCCGATCTGGCGGCGCTGGTGGCCATCGGCAGCCCGCTCAACCTCGTGGGGACGCGGGCGGATCTGCGAGCGCTCGCCCGGCTCATGCCGCTCGTGCGGGCCCTGACGCCGGTCGTGCCGCTCGGGTTCGTGACCCGTCTCCTTTCCCCGTGGGCCGGTCGCCTGCGCACCTACCCGGAGACGCTCTTCGTCAACCCCGCCCAGACGCCGGGGGCCGTCCTGCGGCACTTCATGGTCGAAGTCGTCCACGACGTCTCGCGGCGGGTGCTCGACGAACTCGTCGCGCGGCTGCTTCGCGACCGCTCGGCCACGGGGCGCCCGATGGAGGCCGTTCGCGAGGGTCTGGCGCGGTCGACGGTCCCGACGCTGGTGCTCGCCGGGGCCGCGGATCACATCGCCCCGCTCGCCGCCTGCGATCTCGGGGCACAGCGACGGGCGTGCGATCACACCTGGCTCGAACTCTCCGTGCAGGCCGGCGCGCCGTTCGACTTCGGGCACCTCGACCTCGTCGTCGGCGACGCCGCACCGACGCACGTCTACGCGCCGGTCGTTTCCTTTTTGCTCGCGCGGGCTTCGGGGTGCGAGACTCCGCGCGCATGTTGACCCGAGACGCCGATTCCCCCCTGCGCAAACGCGCCGTCATCGCCACGGTGCAACTTCCGGGGGTGACGGACGACGCCGTCTTCGCTTCCCGGCAGGAGCTCCGCCGCCTGCTCGAGACACTCGGTTACGAGGTCGTCGGCCACGTCGTCCAGAAGCGGGCCACCCTCGCGCCTGCCGCCGTGCTCGGGGAGGGCAAGCTCACCGAGCTCGCGGCGTTCACGGGCGGCCCCGGCGTCGTGCCCGACGCGGCGAGCCACGCGAATCGACCGAAGGACAAGGCCCGCCGTCGCCGGGACGCGCTGCAAGGCGACGACGACCCGACCCCGGCGCCGCCGCCGGTGTCCGCGGACGGCGCGGAGGCGGACGCTCGCGCGAACCGGCGGGCGGACGTCGTCGCCGTCGACCACGAGATCAGCCCGAGCCAGGCCCGCAACCTCGAGCTCGCCTGCGACGTCGAGGTCCTCGACCGGACCGGGGTCATCGTCGAGATCTTCCACCGGCACGCCAAGAGTCGGGAGGCGCGTCTGCAGGTCGAGATCGCCCGCCTGACCTATCAGGTCCCGCGCCTGCGGCTGTCGACGAAGAGCTCCGAACGGCAGCAGGGCAAGGGCGCCGGTGAGTCGCAGCTCGAACTCGACCGCCGACGCGTGCGCGACCGCATCGCCGCGCTGCGCCAGGAACTCGCCGAGATCGAAGCCTCGCAGGGTCAGCGGCGCGCGCGCCGGGCGGAAGCGCGTCGAGTCGCACTCGTGGGCTACACCAACGCCGGCAAGTCGTCGCTGATGCGGGCGATGACCGGACACGAGGTCTACGTCGCCGACAAGCTGTTCGCGACGCTCGACACGACGGTGCGTGCCATCCCGGACTCCCACCCCCGTATTCTCGTGTCGGACACGGTCGGGTTCATCTCGCAGTTGCCCCACGACCTCGTGGCTTCGTTCCGCTCGACGCTCGACGAAGCGCGTGAGGCGTCGCTGCTCCTGTACGTCAGCGACGCCAGCGATCCGACGTTTCGCGACCAGCTCGCCGTGACGCGCCAGGTGCTCAACGAGATTCAGGCCGACGAGGCGCCGAGCCTGCTGCTGCTCAACAAGGCGGACCGGCTCGGTCGCCGGGAGATTGCCGCCCTGCAGCGCGAGTTCCCGGACGCCGTCTGCCTTTCGGCCCATCGCCCGGAGGACGTCACCGCCCTCATCGAGCGCATCACGGCGTTTTTCGACGGGGATCTCGAGACGGCAGACGTCCTCGTGCCCTACGCCCGCAGCGGACTCATCGGCGAGATCCGTCAGCAGGCGCGCGTGCTGTCGGAGACCCACGACGAACTCGGATTTCGCCTGAGTCTGCGCGCCGAGCCGGCCTTTCTCGCTCACCTCCATCGTCGTCTCGAGGCCCCATGACCAGCCCCGCCGATGCGCTCCGCCAGGCCCTCGCGCTGCACCAGCAGGGCCGCCTCGCGGAGGCCGAACCCCTCTATCGCCGCGTCCTCGCCAAGGATCGCTTCGAGGATCAGGCCCTGAACCTGCTCGGGGTGCTCTGCCATCAGACGGGGCGCGACGCCGAGGCGGTCACGCTCTTGCAGCAGGCGGTCTCCCGGCGCAAGCGCGTCCCGGACTACCACTGCCACCTCGGGCTCGCCCTCGACGGCGTCGGGCGCAAGGCGGACGCCGAGCAGGCCTATCGGCGGGCGTTGTCCATCGATCCGAATCACACCTCGGCGATGAACAACCTGGGGGTCTTGCTGCTCCACACGGGGCGGGCGCGCGAGGCCGTGCCCCTCTTCGAGCAGGCCATCGCCCGCAAGCCCGGTTACGCAGACGCGTTCAACAACCTGGGCCTCGCCCGCCAGCGACTCGGGGACGCTGCGGGTTCGCTCGCCGCCTACGAGCAGGCCGTGGCGCTGTCGCCGAACCATGCCGTCTTCCTGAACAATCTGGGCTCCGTGCTGCAAGTGGCCGGACAGCACGCGCGCGCGCACGCCCTGCTGACCCGGGCGCTCGAGCTGCGCCCGGAGTACGCCGAGGCGATGAACAACCTCGGCCTTCTCCTCCATCGGATGGGACAATCGCCGGAGGCGCTCGCGTGGTTCGCCCGGGCCCTCGCCCTCAAACCCGGATACGCCGACGCGCTGCACAACACCGGCCACACACTGCACGGCCTCGGGCGGCTGGCCGATGCGCGGCGCAACTACGAAGCGGCCCTCGCGGCCGAGCCGGGGCACGTCCGGGCCGCGCTCGATCTGGCCTCGCTCGACATGCGAGAAGGCGATCTGGAAGCCGCCACCCGCCGGCAATGGGCCGTGCTGCGGCGCACGCCGAACGACCCCGAGGCGCGTCAGAGCTTCTTGCGGACGCTCCCGTTCGCCAAAGACCGCGCATTTCTCGCCGGGCAGGAGGCGCAGGTCCATGACCTCATCACCGACGTGCTCGCGCGGGATGCGCTCCCCGGCGCCTTCGTCTGGCCGGCCGCGAGCAGCGTCCTGAAGACGCGACCGGCCTGGGCGGACCTGCCCGCGACCGTGTCGCTCGCGCATCTCGATGCGATGCGCGCCGAGCCGCTGCTCGTGGCGCTCTGGCCCCGCGATCTCTGTCCGGAGACGGGTTTCGAGACCCGGACGTGCGCCATCCGCAGTGCGCTTCTCGGCGCCGTCGGTGAGCCCGGCGCCGAGCGATTCCTGGACATGGCCTGCGCGTTGGCGCTCCACGTCTTTCTGACGGAGTTCGTCTACGACGAGACGGACGAGGAGACGCTCGCCGTGGCAACGCTGGAAGCGACCTTTGCGGCCGCCCCGGCACCCGCAGCCCTCGACCCGCTCGCGTTGGCCGTCTACGCCGCGTACCGGCCACTCGAAGCCGCCCCCTTTTCGGCCGCGCTCTCGTCGGCAGGTCCCGCGCTGCCGCCGCCGCTGGCCGCGCTCGTGCGACAGACCATCGACGAACCGAACGACGAACGCCTCCGCGGCGCCGCGGTCTCGACGGTCACGACGATCGACGACGAAGTCTCGCTGCGGGTCCGCGCACAGTACGAAGAGAACCCGTACCCGCGCTGGCGGCTGGCGACGGCGCTCGGCACCCGCCCGTGGAACGAGGGCTTCCGCGCCCGATTCCCCTGGCTCTCGGACGTGCCGTTGACGGAGCCGCGACGGGCCCTGGTGGCCGGCTGTGGTACCGGTCAGCAGCCCATCCGGCTCGCGCTGTCGCACCCCGAACTCGAGGTCACTGCGCTCGACCTCAGCCGCCGCAGCCTCGGCTACGCCGCCCGCAAAGTCGCCGATGCCGGGCTCGCCGACCGCGTCCACCTCGGGCACGCCGACCTCCTGAAGCTGCCCGAGGCGACGGACCTCGGTCTGTTCGAGCGGGCGTACGCCTCGGGTGTGTTGCACCACCTGCGCGAGCCCTCGGCGGGTCTGCGGGCGGTGCTGTCCCGGCTCGCCCCGGGGGGCATCGTCAACCTCGGCCTCTACAGCCGCCCGGCTCGACAGCGACTCAACGTCGTGCGTCGGTGGGCAAAGGACGCGGGCCTGACCGGCGAGCTGCGCGACATCCGGCGGCTTCGCGCGCAGGTGAAGGGGCAGGCGGCCGATCCCGCCTGGGCGGAAACGGCGCAGTTCCGCGACTTCTACTCGGCGAGCGAATGTCGAGACCTGCTCCTGCACGTGCAGGAACATCAGTTCGACATCCCCGAACTCGAGGCCTTTCTCGCCGAGGCCGGCCTCGAGTTTCTCGCCTTCGATTTCGACGATCCGCGCATCGAACGGCGGTTCCGGCAGGAGCACGCGTCGTACCCCGGCGGGCCCGAGGCGGCGCTGCGCTCACTCGACGCCTGGCACGCGTATGAAGAGCGACACACCGAGACGTTCGTCGCGATGTATCAGTTCTACGCGCTCAAGCGCTGAGCCGGTGCCACGGGCTCACTTGCCGAAGACGGCCATGTCGCCGCAGGCGGGGCCGAACTCCATCGTGACGCTGCCGGCGCCGCCGGCCTGCTCGGCGACGGCCGCGCGCTGGTCGGCCGGGAGCTGGTCGAGGAACGCGCCGCTCACCGAGAGGTCGTAGTCGACCTTGATGCTGCCGGCGACGGCACACCCGGCGGTGTCGACCGTGAAGCCGGTGTAGACGCCGTTGATGGTGTAGTCGACGTTGTACTGCGCGTTGTTGAGCGCGTAGGCGAGGTCGAAGGTGCCGTCGATCTGGCGGCCGCCGTCGGCGGTGGCGGGCAGGTCGAGCTCGACGACGTACGACCACGTCGTGCCGGCGTTGTCGTAGCTGAGGTTGGCCGACAGGTGGTCGTTCTCGTAGGTGATCTGGTTCTCGAGCGTCTGCGCCGAGACGGCCGTCTCGAGGGCCGCCTGGATCGCCGTCAGACCGGCGCTGGCCTTCGCGGCGCGCTTGCTGTTCAGGTGCGTGCTGGCGAGACCGCTCATCGCGCCGCCGACCTGGGAGACCGGCCCCTGCGCGGTGGACGCGTCGCTGCCGGGCTGAATGCTCGTGAGGGACTTGCTGGCGTCCGCCGTCGTCTGGGCGGACGTCACCGTGCTCTGATCGGTGACTTCGGCGCCCTTGCCGCCGCCGCCGCCGCCGTCGTCCCCGCCGCAGGCGGTGGTGAAGAGGGCGAGGCTCAGGGTGGTGAGAGCGACGGGGGCGAATCGCAGAGAAGTACACATGGTCGGTGGAACTCCTGAGTGTGTTGGGTGCCCAGTCCATATCACAGACCGTGCCAGCCTGTGAATGTCCATGATTACAACGGGTTAACAGTGTTCAAGGCCCCGGTGGCCGGCGGGCGCCCACGGGCGGCCCATGGGCGCCCATGGGCCGCCCATCACTCGATGCCATGCTTGCGCAGGAGGCGCCGCAGGACATACCGGCTCTGAAGCCCGAGGGCCCGCCAGACCTTCTCCTGGACACCGGCGTGCTCCGTCAGGGCCGCGCGCAGCGCCTCGCCGGTGACGGTCTGCGGATCCGTCGTCGGGATGCCCGACCGAGCGTCGGCCTCCACCGGGACGGGCTCGTCGGGGGGCAGGTCGACGACGTCACCGGGGCTGCGGGCCAGGGCGCGCCAGAGCAGGGCATCGAGCTCGCGCACCTGCAACGGCAGGGGGTGGCGCAGGATGGCCTCGACGAGGGCCGCAGACACGCGGGGCTCCGGGCCGTCCGCCGTCTCGGCCAGGAAGCGGCCGGCGAGGCGCCCGTCGTCCCGGGCGGCCTTGAGAAGGAGGTGGCGTGCGAGCAGGGGGAGGTCTTCGCGTCGCTCGCGCAGCGGCGGGAGTTCGACGACGTGGCGGAACCGCGCGAGGACGTCGGGTTTGAGCGCCTCCCGGGGGCGGTGCGTGGCGGCAATGACCCGGAGATCGGCCCGGCGCGGTCGCGCTTCGCCGAGACGCTGGTACTCGCCCGCGTCCATGAGGCGCAGCAGATGGGCCTGCATCGCCTCGGGAAGTTCGCCGATTTCGTCGAGAAACAGCGTGCCGCCATCGGCCTCGCCCACCAGCCCGGGGCGTTCCGCCATGCCCGCGTTGGGGTAGTTGCGGGCGTGACCGAAGAGTTCGGCGTCGATCAGCGTGCCCGGAATCGTCGCCGCATTGCGGGCGACGCAGGGCCGCGCCGCGCGCCCCGAGAGGCGGTGCAGCGCGCCGGCGACGAGCTCCTTGCCCGAGCCGCTCGGGCCCAGGACGAGCACATGGCCGGGGCGCGGCGCGACGAACGCGAGGACACCGCGCAGCGCCCAGAGCGCCGGAGACTCGCCGACGAGGCCGCTGGCGTCCGGGCCGCCGAACCGGAATGCCGCTGCCGCCGGTTCGAGCGCCACCGGCAACGGGCAAGGTCGCCGGGTGCACAGAAGCAGCATCTGGTCTTCGATCTCGACGAGGTCGCCGGGCGAGACGATGCCCTGCGTGACCCGCTCACCCATCAGGCGCAGCGGGATCCGACCGTGATTCTCGACCGACAGGCGCCCGCCGGCGAGCGCCGCCAGCACGAGATGACGCCGGGAGATCTGCGGGTTCGACAGGGGCGGGGCCGGATGATCGACCCCTGGACGTTGGCGTACGAAGCCGCTCTCGACGCGACGCCCGAGTTCGGCTGCGGGGGCGACGGGCAGGAAGGCGCCGAGGAGCGTCGGATCGGCGGGTGCGTGAACGACGACGAGCCCCGTCCGTTCGGGGGCGCCCTCGGCTCGGCGCCGCGGCGCCTTCGGGGCGACCTCGGTCGTGTCGTCGTGGGCGATCACTTCGCCGGCCCCGCGGCGTCGAGGGCCTGCCGGGCTCGGAACCACAAATCGTTGACCCAGAGGCGGGGATACCCGAGCGCAACGATGCGCGTCCGGACGGCGCGGGCATCGGCGGTCTGTCCCGCGGCCGCCAGGAGGTCCGCCTGCAGGCTCATGGCCTCGACCGTCGCGCCGAGATCGCCCTCGCCGCGGACCGCGTGCCACGGGGTGACCAGCCCGGCAGCGGCGGCGGCGGCCTCAGCGCTGCGCCCGCGGGCGGCCAGTGCGGCGACGGTGAGGTGGTCGCTCGCCCGCTGCCACGCGGCCCGGCGGGGCGGTGCGAGGCCGGGCTCCAGCGCGGCGGCCCGGGCCTCACCGGCCAGGGCGTCGAGTTCGGTGGCGTCCCGTCCGAGGGCGGCGAGTTGCGTCATGAACCCGGTGCGGACCTCCGGCGGCGCCTCCCGACGGGCGAGCCCCGCGCGGACCAGGCGCAGGGCGGTCGAGGGGTCCCCGGCCACTCGCGCCAGGCGGGGGCGGAGGACCGCCACCTGCTCGCGCCCCGACTCGCTCGACGCCGCCCAGCGCTCCATCGTGCGGCGCGCCTGCGGCCACTCGCCGGCGCAGAGCAGCGCTTGCACGGCCAGGCTGTAGGTCCAGTCGAGGTTCGCCGGTTTCCCCGTGGCCTCGACGCCGGCGATGCGGTCGAGCGCCCGGCGGGCCGCGGCCGGGCAGTCGCCCCCGAGCAGGCGCGCCGCGATGCCCATGTGCAGCGCGTACAGGTCACCGGGGGAGCGGACGAGCGCGGCGTCGAGGCGGGCGCCCGCGTCGTCGAAGCGACCCGCGTACAGGTCCTGTTCGGCGAAGACCTCGAGAAAGGCCGGGTCGTCCGGTTTCACGCCGAGCGCGGCGAGTGCGGCGTCGGCGTCGGCCACCCGACCGCGCCACGAAAGCACCCGGACCAGGCGGGAGGCGGCCTCCTCACTCCGCGGCGCGATCTCGAGAAGCGCCCAGGCGAGGCGCTCGACCTCGTCGAAGTCGCGCAGCTCGGGGTCGTGAAACCGCAGCGCGAGCAGCAGGTGCGCGGTGTCCACGTCCCAGGGGTAGCGGTCGAGCACCCGGTGCAGGCGCCGGAGGGCTTCGACCGTGTCGCCGCGTCCGAAGGCGGCGAACGCCTGCGCCGCGAGCTGCAGATGCTCGACCTCGCGGCCGCCCTCGAGGTCTCGCTGCAGCGCGGCGGCCTCGGTGGCGAGCGCGGCCCCGTCGCGCCGGGCCCGCAACAGCGCGAGTCGATCGAGGCGGGCCAGGGTGAAACGCGGGTCGAGCTGCAGCGCCCACGCGAGGCGGGACTCGTGGGTCTCGAAGTCCCCCGCGCGCAGGGCCCGCCGGGCGCCGAGGAGGGCGCCCCAGGCGCTCGTCGAGCGGGTCGGCGGCTCCACCCCCGCCGGCAGGCGAAGCTCGATGACCTCGGCGAGGACCGCGGCGAGCTGCCAGGCGAGCGGCACGACGTCCGATCCGCCCGAGACGGTAAAGGTGCGGCGTGCGTCGCCGGTCGTGGTCTCGACGAGCGCAACCTCGACACGCATGGGCTCGCCGTCCGCGCCGTCGAGCCGGCCCGTGATGGCGAAGTCGATGTGTCCCGGTCCGGCGTGCGGGCGGGCCAGCCGACGCGGATCGAGCGTGGCGTCGACCGGCACGTCGGGGGGCAGCGCGCCCTCGAGCGCGGCCGCCGGGACGGAGACCACGGCCTCGGGAGCGACGTCGAGCGCGAGGCGCAGCGCATCGGCGAGCACGGCCGCCCGGGGGTCGTCCGGGTCGTCGTCCGGCGCCCGGAACCCGAGCACGGCGACGACCGGGCGCGCGGGGCGGGTGGCCGTCGCGGGGGTCGCCCCGGCCCCGGCGGGGGGGGTGGTCGCGGTCGGCG
>JAKLJY010000212.1 GCA_023150895.1 Myxococcota bacterium
GGGCCTCGTCGACCGTCTTCTGCGCGGCGGTCAGCGCGGGGACGGCGGCGGCCCAGGCGGGCAGGGGCCCGTCGGGCGCCGCGATGCGGGCGACGAGGGGGCGCAGCGGGTCTTCCGGCGGGCCGGGCGGCAGCGTGCGCGCCAGGGTCACGAGGGCCGTGACCTCGGCCTCGGTCGGGGGCGGGGGCACCGGGACGGCGGCGGCCTCGGCGAGGGCGTTCTCCAACCGCTTGCGCAGCTTCGCCATGCCGTCCATGTGAAAGTGCGTCGGGTTCAGGCCCTCGGCCTTCAGATTCTCCTCGGACAGCGACTCCACGAGCCGCGCCCCGAGCGGGGTCAGGGCGTCCTCGCCGACGTAGCGATAGACCGCATCCTCGGCGGCATACAATCGCTCGACGACGGGCGCTTCGTAGAGGTCGAGCTTGCGGGCATCCCAGGCCCGGCGCACGTACGCGGCGGGGGGCTCGGCGGCGGCGGCCAGGCGTCGCAGCGCGCGGGGCAGATCGGTCGCGAGGGTGCGCACGGCGGCGGCGGGGTCGACCGCCGGGCCGGCGACCGAAGCGGGCGCTTCGGGGGACGGGGCGGGGGCGGCGTCGGGTCCACAGCCGAGCACGCCGGTCGCCGCGAGGGCGAACGCCAACGGCGTCGACGCGACGCGAAGCCGCGCGGGTCGTGCGGGGGAAGAAACACTTCGGGGGGCGGGCATGGCGCGCGGTGTTTACCAGAACGGGCCGGCGGGTGCACGCGAACCCGCTGCGCACGGCCATTGACGCGCCTTCGCCCCGGCAGGCATGGTCCTCCCGTGGACCGTGATCCGCCCTTTCTGCGCGGCGGCAATCTTCGCCGCTCGCTCGGCACCACCCTCGACGCGTTGCTCGCCCGGTTGCCGGCCGACGCGCTCTCCGCGCTTGCGGAGACGGTCGCGGCCGAGGCCTTCGCTCGGGGTCTCATCTACGAAGACGACGACGGGGTCCCCCAGCCGACCCCGGTGTTGCTGCGCCCACGGGTCCTCGGCGGCAACCAGCGCGCCTACCTGCACCACGTCTCGCGCGTGCTCGAAGGGGCGTACGGTCGCCTTTTCCGCCTGTGGCTGACCGAGCCGGAGGTCCGGGAGATTCTGCCCGTCGGCGAGGGCGAGGCCCGTTGGCTCGCCGAGCTTGCCCACCCCGGTCAGGACGCCGTGTTTTTCGGCCGCTTCGACGCCTCGACGGACTTCGCGAGCCCCGACTGGGTCCGGCAGACGCGGTTCTTCGAGTTCAACCCGGTCGGCGCCGGGGGCACCTACCTGGCGCCGACCGTCGACGACGTCATTCTGCGCCACGTCGTGCCGGTGCTGCGGCGATTCGTGCCGACACTGGTCGTCGAGACCAACGACGACCCGCGCAAGGTGCTCCTCGAGGTCCTGGCGGATCAGGCGCGGGCGCTCTCGCTGCGGCGCTTCAATGTGGCGCTCTGTCAGTGGAAACACCTCGTCGGGGGCATCGTCGAGTTTCCCGCCAACGTCGAGTACCTGCGCAGCCTGGGCATCGCGTGCTGGCACGTCGACCCGGCCGAGCTGCGGCTGCGTGGGGACGAACTCTTTTTCGGCGACACACCCATCGACCTGATCTATCGCGACCACGAGGTCTCGGACTTCGCCGCGGCCGAGGCCGCCGGTGCGGACCTGCGAGCGATGCGTCACGCCCTGCGCACGGGCCGGGTGGTCAGCTCGCTGGCGGGGGAACTCGATCACAAGAGTGCGTTCGAAGTCTTCACGACGCCGGCGTTCGCGTCGGCGTTCACGACGGAGGAGCGTCGTGTGTTTCAGCGTCACGTGCCCTGGACCCGCCGCATTCGGGCCGCACGGACGACGGATCCCGACGGCGCGCTCGTCGAGCTGCCGGCGTTCGTCGAGGCGGCGCGCGCGGCCTGTGTCCTGAAGCCGAACCGGGCCTTCGGTGGCGAGGGCATTCTGATTGGCCCGCAGGTCGGCGACGCAGCCTGGCGGGCCGGCATCGAGCGGGCCCTGGCGGCCCCGGGGGAGTGGGTGGTGCAGGCCTACTCGCCGGTGGCCGAGAAGGGATTTCTCTGCCGGGACGGCGAGGGAGGGTGGGTCTCCGAAGAGCTGTACTCCGTGCTCGGTCTGTTCCCGAGCACGCAGCGCCTCGGCATCCTGGGCCGGGCGTCGCGCCTGCGCGTCGTCAACGTCACCCAGCGCGGCGGCCTCCTGTCGGTGTTACGGCTGCTCTGACGGGGGGGCGCGGTTGCCGGCCTTGATCTCCTCGATGCGCTGGCACGCCTCCTTTTCACCGGCTTCGCAGGCCTGGGTGTAGAGCGTACTCGCCCGGTTCAGCGCCGCCTTGGCTTCGGCCACGCGGGCCGGATCGCCGCCGTGTCGTTGGCCGAGCACCGCGCCGTAGTTCTGACAGCCATCGGCCGATTCGCCATCGCACGACCGCTTGAAGAGGTCGAGCGCGAGCTTCGCGTCGGCGGGACCCCCACGGCCCTCGAGCACCATCAGACCGAGATCCGAGCATGCGACGGGCAGGCTGCCCTCACACGCCTTCTCGTGCAGGCGGGCCGCGTAATCGTCGTTGCGGCCGACGCCGACGCCGTCCTCGTACATGGTGCCGAGCAGGTTGCAGTCGGTCGGCGGCGTCACGCGGCCGGCGTTGCAGCTGTCGCGCAGCAGGAGCGCGAGGTTTCGACAGAACGGGTCTTCGGATGGATCGCCTTTGCGGGCGGGATCGGCCATGGCACCGTCGCACTTGTCGGACCAGTACCCGACGCGCCGCCCCGGGTGGTCCGCCATCCCGGGCAGGAACCCGAAGAGGAACACCGGAATCCACAGCCCGAGGAACGCGTAGCGGACCGTCGGAATCTCGAGGTTCAGCTTCAGCTTCTCGAGGGGCAGTTTGCGGCCGATGAAGTCGAGCAGCGGCACGCTCAGGTTCAGCAGCGGGACCTGAATGAGCTTGTCGAAGTAGGTCACGTTCGTCGGTGGCTGGTCGCCGATGGCCGGGTGCCCGAGCTTCTGGAGCCAGATGTACTCGAAGACCACCAACGAGCCGTAGGCGAACCCGAAGATGATCTTGCCGAGGGTCGAGCGCGGCGAGGTCATCGGATCCGTGAAGAGGAAGTTCATGCCGAGGAAGACCGCGGCCGGCACCGTCGTGTCGACGAAGATGTGAATCCCCGTCTGCTGGTAGTGCAGGTGCTGAAAGAGCACGCACCCCGCCACCGCGGACATCGTCATGACCACGATCGGGAAGCGGAAGTGCACGATGAGACCGAGGGCGAACAGCACGACGTACATATTGGCCGGCGTCGCCTGGGTCACCGCGATCTCTTCACCCCAGGTCGTGTACGTCAGCTCCATCGGCAGGATGACCAGTGCCATCGCGGCCAGCGCGAAGGCCGAGGGGTTGAAGATGTGGCGACGAATGCCGTCCCGGTTCCACTGGATGAACTCTTTGCTCAGGAACGCGAGCGCCAGCATGGGAAACTGCCAATAGTACCAGTCGTCCTTGAACCACAGAAACAGGTTCATGCTCGCCGTAATGGGAATGGGACCGAAGCCGGCCCGCCAGGGCACCCCGCGGGTCCAGCAGAGGGCCATCTCGAACAGAAACGCGAACGCGACCTCGGCGATCATGAGAGGCACGGAGAGCCCGACCTGCGGCCACTTCGTGCCCCACCAGATGTAGATGGAGATGTGGCAGACGAGCTGCACGTAGTGATTCGGCTTGAGGTTCGGGATGATCTCGCGCCGGGCGCCGCCGCGCCAGAGGGCGAGGTGCCAGAGGCCCATCAGCACCGCGAGGCCGGCGACCGTGACGAGCAGGACGGCGTGACCGTGGATGCGCGGGAGGGCGCAGAGGACGACGAGAACCCCGATCAGGGCGGGGACGAGTCGGTGACCGAAGGCGGCGAGACTCATGGGCGGTCCTTCCAGACGAAGCCTGACGTTTCCGGGCGAGATCGGCGGGACCCTACGCCCGACCTCGCGGCAGTGCAATTCGGTGAATCGCCCGCTTGAGCGAGATCACGGCAGGCGGCGCACGGTGAGGGCCGGCGGCACGACCGGGTTGCCCTGCGCCGTCGTGGTGTAGCGGTGATCGACGAATACGACGCCCCCCTCGCCGAGGGCGGCCTGCACCTGCGTCGCCCCGTCCGCACTCAGACGATCGACCTGCCGGCCGCGCAGGCGCAAGCGGTAGATCTCCCGTTGCCCGAGCGCGGCCGCGTCGGCATAGACGTACACGCCCCGGCGGAGGTCACCGCGACCGAGCGTGTCGCCGAATCGACCGAGGATGTTCTCGAAGGGCATCCCGTCGTCCGCGTTGCCGAAGCTGTTGTCCGCCCCGTCGGAGTCGGGCAGGTCGTCACTGGCCGTGCCGGCCGCCCCGATCGTGCCGAAGAGGCCATCGGGGCCCGCGCTGCGATACGCGGTGCGGACGAACCCGTCCTCCTGACGCTCGACGATGAGGTCGTACTCGTCGAGCAGCAGGCTGGTGATGAGGCCGCCCGTGCCCTCGGGGACCTTCGTCGTGGCACCGAGCCAGGCCTGCGCGCCCGTCTTGCGGAAGAGGGTCAGGTACTGATCGTTCTGCGCCTGCGGGTTGGCCCCCTGGTAGCTGATGCAGGCGACTTCGACGGTCGGATTGTTCTGCCCGTCGGGCCGCACCGTCGTCACGCCGACGAGTCGACACTTCTGCGTCGACCCGGTGATGCGGGCGGCGGCGACCGCGGGGGCGGTCGTATCGTAGATCCACAGGCCCTGCACGTTGGCAGCCCCGAGCACGCCCCAGACGATGTACCGGCCGTCAGTGGCGATGTCCGTGACGGACGTCCCGGCCACGGCGTAGGTCGCGATGGCGCGGCGGGTGGCATTCACGCACGCGGCCGGTTCGAGTGGCGGGTCGAGGCCACGGCAGGTCGCCGGCGAGCGGAGCGCCCAGAAGGCGACCTCGGGCGGCAGTGCCGGGCGTCGCTCGACGGCGGCGAGCACGCTGCCGGCGAGGTCGTAGTGCGACCCGAGCGCCCAATCGCCCTGCGCGACGGCCGCTTCGGAGCCGGCTCCCGGCGTCAGCGCGAAGGGCTCCGAGGCACCGTCCACCGCGGACAGAGACAGCCCCGACACCGGGTCCCAGACGTCCCCGCCGGCCTGAGACCGATTCGCCGCGAAGCCGAAACGATGATCGGGGTCGCCCGTCACGTCGACGCTGAGGGTGACCCCTGCCCCGACCCGTTCGGAGGTGAGCACGAGGCGATCGCCCGACACGGCCGCGCGCAGGAAGACCCGGCCGTTGTCGCGCAGGCTCGCGCTGCCGTTGAGCATCGCGGCGAGCTCGGCGGCCGACGCGTCCCCGGGGAGGCTCGCGACGGAGACGGTCCGCCGGATCGTGCGGCCATCCTCGACGACGGTGATCAGCAGGGCCGCGTCGCCGAGCGGGAACGTCGGCGCGGCGTCGGCGGTCAGCGTGGCCGGGACGCCCTGCGAGTAGCTCGACCAGACCACGTAGTCCGTGCCGATGCGTGGGCCGGTCTTCGGCCGGCCGTCGAGCCCGATCCAGCCCGTGCTCGATGGATCCGCCACCGTCACGACCGGAGCGTTGGCGAACTCGTCGACATAGACCACGCGGTCGAGGTGAACGGCGGGGCTCGACTTGTGTCCCTGTCGCGTCACGACGAGGCGCGGTTGTGCGACGCCGGCACCCAGACGGGCGACGTACAGACTCGCGGTGGGCAGACCGTCGGCGTCGAGGCTCTCGTCCGTATAGGCGAGCATGTCCGCGTCGGCGGCCAGATCGAAGCGCAGTGCGCCGCAGAACTGCGGAAAGCGGCCGCCGTCACAGCGAAGATCCGTGTATCCGACCCGAATCGCACACGCGCCGGGTTGCGCCGCCACCGGCCGCACGCAGTTCGCGCCCGCGCCGCAGTCCGCGTCGGCCTGACAGGCCGCGCCCGGCGCGGCGAGGCGCTCCGAGGCGTCGAGCGTGCCGTTGCTGCCGAGGTCGAGCAGAAGGGCCACCGCCGGCGCATCGACGGCCGCGCCCCCGGCATCGAAAGCCTGCGCCGCGACGACCAGATAGCGTCCGGTGCCGGTCAGATCCATCGCCCGCGTCGTGGCGCCCGCGACGGCGGTGATGGCCGGTAGCGTCAGGCTCGTGGCCGCCGCCGCCCCCTGCGCCCACCACCAGGCCGTGCCATCGGCCAGCGCAATGGCCGTGCCCGCCGGCGTGGCACCCCGGCCGGCGATGGGCGCCACGGCGACCACGGCCGACGTAATGGTCGCCCGCTGCGGCAACGCGGCGAGCGTCTGTTCGGCATCGGCCACGCCGGTGAGCTCGTTGACCGTGAACCGGCGGACGACGTACGTCTCGTTGCCGGCGACGTTGCGATCCGGATCGGTCAGCGTCGCGTAGGCCACCTGCCGCTCGTTCGCCGCGAGGGCGACCACCCCCTCGAAGACGGTATTGGCACCGCCCATTTCGGTGGCCACCGGGTCGTCGGCCGTGCCGGGCAGTCCATCCCCGCCGAAGCTGCGATACATCAGACGCGCGTCGGCGCCGTTCGCGTCGGTGACGTAGTGGGTGTAGGCGAGGCCGCGCGGCAGCAAGACGAGCCTCGGCGTGCGCGTCGCGTCCGAGACGCAGTCATACGCGCAGCTCTGCAGCGAGCCCAGGTTCGACACGGCTGGTGCGAGCTGACTCTCGTCGCGCGTGCGCAGGACGTGCGAACACGTCTTCGCCTGACCCTGGGGATCGCATTGGGGAGGGCCGACCCAGGCGGTCCGTTCACCCACGATGGCGGGCGAAGAGCCGAGCGCGGTGGCGTCGTCCGCGACGGGTCGCTGGGTGACGTCCTCGACGCTGATCGAAGTCTCGTCGCTCGCGTTGCCGGCCAGGTCGACGGCCCGGACCGAGAGCGTCGAAGACTCGCCCGCCGGCACCCGCAGGGTCAGGACGCCGCGATCACTGAACGGGGTGAGCTCGGCGGTGGCACTGCGCCAGTTCGCGCCGTAGAGGCCCCCGCGGAACTCCAGCCGGGCGAAGTGGGGATCCCGCGAGGCTGGCAGTCCGACGGTGTGCAGTCGCACGAGGCCGCCCGTGATCTCCGTCCCGTCGGGCAACAGATCGACACTCTGCGGAACCGCCGTGTCGCGGTTGATGACGAGACATCCCAGCATCGAAGCCGGCACGTCGGGCACCGCCCCGATGGGCGTCTCGCACGCGAAGGTTCGCGGGTTGCACAGGCGTCCTTCGGCACAGGGCGTCCCGCGGCAACTCTGGGGGACGGCAAACGGAGCGTAGCGGCCGGACTGATCGAGCCCGACGACACAGTACAAGGTGCGCTGACCGTCCGAGGGGGAGACCGCGATCGATTGGGCGCCGGCCTGGTAACACGCGGTCGTGTCGAGGCGGGCGTCGTCGAGGTCGATGGCACCGGTGTCGTCGAGCAGATCGGCCTGAATCGCCGCCGCCGTCGGCGTTTCGGCCTGGCCCAACGTGCGGCTGTAGACGAAATAGCACCCGAACGTCGGATCGAGTGCCGGCGGCGCAATCAGAAGGTCCACGGTGTCTGCGCTGGTATGACACAGGGGCACGGCGTCGCGCTGCACCTCGGCGGGCTGCCCGTTGCGCCCCCCCATCGGGAGCTGCACCCGCGGCGCGTCGGCGGCGGCGGCGACCATGTTGCACTGACCCTGCGGCACACCGACGGAGAAGGGGGCCGGGGCGTCGGAGTCGACGAGCGCGACGAGGATCCCCGAATCGCTGCGGTTGCGGTCGGCATCCTCGGCCCGGATTTCCAGGGTGCGTATGGTATTGGCCGCGCCGACGGAGACGACGAAGTGATCCCCGCAGGGGTCGCCCGGCGGGCCGAGGACGAAACTGGCGGGTTCGAGGGTCCGCCAGTCACCGCCGCCCACCCGCCACTGCCAGCTGCCCAGATTCGCGGCCGGATCGAAGTTCGCATCCGTCGTGGGGTCGTTGGTGAGCTTGAGACGGACGCTGAACGGCGCCGACAGGTTCGCCGCGACCGGGATGACGACGGGAGAATCCGGGAAGTCCGGCAGCGGCTCGGCGCCGTCGCAGGCGACGAGGACCGGCGCGTCGGGGGCCGTTTCGTCGATGAGCAACAGCACCTCGTCGAGGTCGACGGTCTCACCGGGGCCCACGGTGACCGGCAGGCTCTGCGCCGACTGATGGCCCTCTGCGCTGACGTCGACGGAGTACACGCCGGCGCGCAGGTCGCGGAACTCGAAGTCGCCTTCGGCGCCGAGCCGGACGGTCTCACCCGTCTGCTGGAGCGTCGCCGTCATCGGGACGCCCGCGGCGGCCTGGTCGCTCGGCCGGGCCACGCCGCGCAACGCCCCGCGATGCAGTTGCAGGAAGAAGTCGACTTCCGTCTGTTCGTCGAGAACGACCGCGAGGCCGTCCTCCTGACCTTCGAGGTACAGGGGGTGGCGAGCGGACGCGATGTATGTCCCGGTCCGGACATCGGAGAAGGTGAACCGGCCGAGCCCGTCGACGAGGGCGTGCCGCACCTCCCCGTCCTCGTGCGTCAGGGTCACAATCACCTCGGCGAACTCATCGTCCTGTTCGAGACGCACGGTGCCTGCGACCGCTCCGTACGCCACCGGCAGCGCCGTTTCTGCCATCTGCGTCTCCGCCCCGGCGGCGACGACGACCGGGCTGACGGTGACCGGGCGATATCCGGCGGCGCTGCCCGTGAAGGTCACGCTGTAGATGCCGGCGCGCAGGCCTTCGAGGGCGAACGAACCGTCGGCATTGGCCTCGAACACATCGGCGAGGCCCGACAGACGGATGGCGATGCGTTCGGCCTGCGGGCCCACGCGGTCCAGATAGCGTACGGTGCCCCGCAGAGTGCCGGGGTTGACCGGCAGGGCGAGCTCGCCGTCGAGCGACCGCTCGTCGCCGTCCCCGGCGACCTCGATGTTCTCGACGCGGTAGGGCAGATAGTCATCGAGCGCGGCGGAGAGTGTGTACGTGTCGACGAGCACGCTGCCGAAGCGCACCCGGCCGTTCTCGTCGGCCAGCGATGAGTAGCTCAGGCCGCCCGTCTGACTGTTCAGGCTGACCTGGATGGAGCTGATCAGCGCGCGCGCAGTCGCCGGCGAAAAGCGGTCCTCGTCGGCGAGCGTGAAGACGGCCTCGACGGTCCCGGCCGCGCGCTCGAGGCTGATGCCCGACAGGACGGTCGACGAACCGGGCGTGGCCAGAATGCCCGGCAGGGACTTCGAGCGGTGGGTGGGCGGGTAATCGACGGTGACGGTGTATGTCCCCCGGCGCAGACCGTCGACCCGGAAGCTGCCGTCGGCGAGGACGTCCACCGCGGTCGCGCCGACGGTGACCCTCGGGAGCGTGCCGAGGGCGTTCGGCTCGAAGACGACGTTGCCCTCGATCGTCGCCGGCGCGACCTCGAGTCGCAGGGGGGCGAGCTCGATGGCCTCGAGGTGGCGTGCGAGCGTCGCCTCCGCCTCGGCCGTCGTGAAATCGGGGTGGCGGGCGGTGATCCGGTAGACCCCCGTGCGCCGACCGAGGAACTGATAAACCCCCGTGGCGTCCGGGTTCGCGGTGCCCGACTCCGGCCCGCTCAGGCTGACGGTCACCGTGCTCGGGTCTTCGCCCGTCGAGAGTTCGATGCGGCCGGAGAGGCTCCCGGTCGCGAACGAGAGGCCGAGTTCGCCGAGATCGACCGTCTCGAGGGGGCGCACGGAGACCGACGGCAGGCGCAGGGGCTGCCAGGTCTCGCCATCGCGCCGGAAGGTGATGGCGTAGGCCCCCGGTCGGACGCCCTCGACGAGGAAGTCACCGGCGGGGTCCGTCGTCGCGCTGAACGCCGTGCCCGCGAGCTCGACGCGGGTGCCGGCCTGCGAGAAGCCCGGATCCCCGGCGACCGCGGGGACGACGACCCGCCCGCGGACCGCGCCGGTTGCCACGTCGAGGACGACGGGGGCGGCCTGCGCGAAGGTCTCCTCGCGGACCTCGACGGCGTCGGCGGCCACGCCGGGACGGTAGGCCTCGGCGGTGAAAGTGAGCAGGTAGTCGTCGGCGCGCAGGCCGGCGAGCTCGTAAGCGACCCCCTGCCCGCAGCCGTCGGTGTCCGCCCCCGGGACGCTGACTGGGACGGCCGCCGTCGCGCCCGTGAGCCGTCCGGTGGCGGTGACGAGCACGGCGACCCCCGTCGGGGCGCAGTCCGCGGTGTCGACCTGCCCGCGGAGGGCGCCCTGGGCGTAGGTGAGGCTGATGGGCGTCAGCGCGACCGGCGACGACGGGTCAAGGCCGGGGGCGACCTGCACCGTCCGCTCGAAGCGTGCGAGCACCGGGTGGGAGACCGAGAGGGCGAGGAGCCCGGCGTGCGGGGCATCGAATCGAGCCGAACCGTCGACGACCGGCACCGTCTGCGCCCGGCCGTCCATGGTCGCCGTCAGCGCGAGCGGCGTGTCGCCGGCCGCAAACCCGGGTGGCGCGGTCACGTCGACGATCACCGGCACCGGCACCGGCTCGAGGACGAGCGCAGGGGCCGTCACGGCCGCATCGGCGGATACGGTGACGCGCGCCGTCGCGTCCGCGAAGCCGGGCAGGCTCGCCGTCAGTGTTCGCTCGCCGACGTAGACCCCGTCGAGCGCGAACGCCCCCGTCGCGTCGAGCGAGGGGCTCGCCGGACCGGAGTCGACCCCGAGCCGGATCGACCGGAGATCCACGATCAAACCGCCGCCGACGGAGACCGTGCCCTCAATCCGGCCCGTGGCGCGTTCGAGCGTCAGCGCGCCGACGTCCCGGGACTCACCCCGGGCGAGATCGAAGACGATTCGGGTGCCGACGACATACCCGGGCAGGGTCGCGGTCAGCGTGTAACCCCCCGCCGGGACGTCGTCGAGCCGGAACGCGCCGTCTTCCGACGAACGTCCGGAGATGCTGGCCTCCTGCAGGCCGACCTCCGCGCCGACCGCCGGCTCGCCGGTCTCGAGCAGGACACGCCCGGTGAGGGTCGCGCGCGCCTGCACCGTGTTCGGCGCACTCGGGTCGTAGGGGTTGCTCGGATCGACGTCCGTGCAGGCGACGGGGAGCACCGCGAAGATCAGGCTGAGCAGCGCGGCGGCGGCAGACATGCGGGACATGGCGACTCCGGGAAGATCGGGCGACGGGATCTGGTTTCGGATCGGACTTCGATCGAAGTGAGGCCGATCCGACATGAAACCGACCTGGGCGCATTCGCCCGCCCCCGCGAGGTCAGTAACGCCCGGTGAAGAATTCCAGGAGACGCCCGTGCCCCGCTCTGTGCCTGGGGCGGCGTGGCGGTGAGATGGG
>JAKLJY010000213.1 GCA_023150895.1 Myxococcota bacterium
CCTCGACGCGCTTCGCTCTGCGCTCGACGACCTCGACGCAACGCATGGGCTCATTCTCTCGGCGGGGACGTTCACGAGCGGTGCCCGCGCATCGGCGGTCGCGACCGACGCTGCGCCCGTCACCCTGATCGACGGGGCCGGGTTTGCGCGGCTGCTCGACGAGCACGGGCTGGGCGTCGTGGCGCATGCCCCCACGTTCCGGTACGTCGACGCGGCGTACTTCGACAGCCTTGGCTGAACCTGGCCGCCGCTCGGCGGGTCTTCCCGTCGGGCTGCGGAAGGTGCTCCTCGCGGGCGCGATCTTCGCCGCCGCGTGGGGGACGGCCCGTGTTCGAGGGGGACCCGTCGGAGACGTGGCCTCGGATGCGGAGCCCGTCGCGCGCGTCGCGGCGGCGTTGACGGCCTCGACGGGCCTCTCGGTGGACGCTGCGACGCTGCAGCTGATGCCGCTCGCGGATGGACCGCTGGGGGCCGGCGCACCCACGGCTGCCTATTTCGTGACCCGTGTCGCGGACGACCGGCCCCGGGACATCCATCGCGCGCGCCTTCGGCTCGCGGAGAACGGGACGCCACTCGTTCACGGACCGGTGACCAATCTGACGCGGACGCCGGACGGCGATGAGCAGCTGCTCGACGTCACGCTCGGCTGTGTTCTCTATGCCAATGCCGTCGCCGGACGACCTACCGGGGCCGTGCTCCTCGACTTCGAGCGCCCGCCGCCTCGCCCCGAGTCGGGGACGCTGGTGGGGCTGCTCGCTGCCGTCGCCGCGTGGCAGGCCTACGGGACGACCGATGCGCCCGCGCGGTACGACGTCGTCCTCGACGCACCGGCCCGCACGCTTACGGGGCGCTGCACCGAAGCGGGCGCGACGCTGACCGTGGACGAGCAGGTGATTCTCTCGCTCGATCGGGCGAAGCCCGCGCTGGAACCAGCCGGTGCCGCTTCACTGCTCGTCGGCGGGCCCCCGCCGATGGAGGTCTTCAGCCTGCTCGCCGACGCGTTGCGCTCCTCCGATGTGGTGGGAACGGCACGCGTCGTGGCCCTCGAAGCCGCGCTCTTCGATGTCCGGGACTGGCTTGCCCGGACGCGGCACGGGCTTTTCCCGTCCACGGACGATCACCGCCCCGTATCGGCGCCGTTCCGACTCCCGGCGGCCAAGGTCACGGGGTGGCCGCCCGGTCCGCTCTCCGTTCCCACGCTCGACGGGACCGCCGGCGAAGGGGAATGGACGAGTCCGTTGGACGTGCCTCCGGCGGAAGCCGACGGGCCAGTGGTGTTGCGCACATTTCTGCGGGTCGACCCCGAACGCCCGTACGAGCGCGTATACCTTTTCGCGTTCGATATGCGGCGACTCGGCCTGCACTTCGTCGGTGGCACATCGGATCCGCGCTCGACGACGGGCGTGCGCGGCCGAGGGACGGTCGCCCGCGAACACCGGGATCAGCTCGTTGCGACCTTCAATGGCGGGTTCAAGGTCGAACACGGTGCGTTTGGTGCCGTCGAGGGCGGTCGAGTCATCGTGCCGCCCGCCCCGGGGCTGGCGACGGTGGCGCTCGATGCGAGCGGGCGCGCGCGATTCGGTGTCTGGGACCAGGACGGTGTCGTCCCCGGGGAGGTCGTCGGGCTGCGCCAGAATCTGCCTCCTTTGCTGGCGGCCGGCGTCGTGAACCCGCAACGGATGCACAACTGGGGGCAGCTGGTCGCGCGCCTCGATGCCTCACAGACCCCCCGTTCGGCGCTCGGGGTCACGGACGGTGGCGTTCTCGTCTTCGGTTGGGCGCGGGCCGCGTCGGCCGAGCTGCTCGGTGAGGCCATGCGTCGGGCGGGTGTCCAGTTTGCGCTGCACCTCGACATGAACCCCGCGCATACCGGCCTCGAACTGTATGCCGGGGACACGGCCGAGCCGACCGTGGTCCGCGGGGCCGATGAGATGGACTTCCGCGAGCGGCGTTGGCTCGGGACGGACGCTCGGGACTTCTTCTATCTGACGCGAACGCCGCGCGAGCAGCGGGGACCCTCCGAGCCTCACGATCTCGGGGTCGCCACGCCGGAGGGACCCGACGCTCCGGTGCGGCTCTGGCGTCTCGACGCCGTGCGGCCGCAGTCCATCCCGGGCCTCGCCGAGCCCGCACCGGCGACGCGCGAGGGGCCTGCGCCCCGAATCGTCAAGCTTCCGGCTGCGCCGGTCTTCTGGATCGATACCGGCGTTCGGCCCGGGAACGCGGCGGGATACGGTCTGGTCGTGGGGGGGCGCGTGTGGCGCAGCCCGGTCCCGGGGGAACTGACACTGACGGTCGACGCGGAAGGGGCCGCTCGACTCGACATCTGGCCCGAGGGCGGAGACGCGACTCGCTTTCCCGAACTCCTGCAGGCGCCGCCCCTCTTGCGAGCCGGGACCATCGTGGCCCGGACCCGGGAGGACGCGGATGAGCTGCACGCTCCGGGTGAAGTCGCGGCCCCGACGGAACGGGCACCGACCGATCCCGAGGTGCCCGTCGGGGTCGTGGCGATGGGGCAGGACGCGCAGCGTCGCCTCCTGCTCGCGGCCGGCACGGGCACATCGCCGGCCGGCATGGCGCGAGCGCTTCGCGATGCGGGCGCCGTCGACGCGGTGTGGCTGACCGGCAAGTCGACCGCGGAGAGCGGCCGGGTCCGGTTCTTCCAGCTGCTCGGGGAGAAGCTCTTTCAGTCGGACCGCCCCCTGGGCCGCAAGGAGCCGGCCGACCTGCGACCGAAGGCCGGGAGCGTGCTGGTCTTCACCGCCCGGCCGGCCCCGCCGCGCGCTCGGTTCGTTCCGAGTTTCCGGACGGAGGCGAGGTAGGGCTCGGTACCGAAAAGTAAATATAGGTCGTTGCGTGTCCCGAAGGGTGTGTGTTATCCCACATGTACACCCAACGGAGGCTCACATGCATTCTCTCGCGCCCTACCTGCTGTTCAGCCTGATCCTGCTTTCCTCCCTCGGCCCGGCGCGTGCGGCCGAGCGCGGCGAAGTGGCCGTGGATGCGGCACATCGGGTGGCCGTTGCGTCGATGGCGATGCCCTCGCTGGAGCGCAAGCTCAAGCTGCGGGCGGCCCTCGGGCGTCCGACCGGTCCGGGGCAGGGCGCCCCTGTGCCGGCGAGCTTCGCCGCGGTCGAGATCCCTGCGCGTTGACGGCGCTTCGGGTGATGCCCGCCTTTTGTCACCGGCGCCTCTGTGGTAGGTGACGCCCATGTCGATTCGCAGCATGACCGGATTCGGTCGGGCGGCCGCGACCCTGGGTGAGATCACCTACGGGGTCGAAGCACGCGCGGTCAATCATCGATTCCTGGAGATCCGGCTGCGCCTGCCGGGGGCCCTCGGTCACCTCGAGGGCGCCGTCCGCACCCTCCTCGGTGCCCGCTTCCGGCGCGGTCGGGTCGATCTGAGCGCCGTTTCCGCGTTCGACGTCGAGGGGGGGAAGGCGACGGCCGTCGAGGTCGATGTCGGTCTCGCCCGCAGTCTGCTCGAGGCGCACGAAACGCTGGCGCGAAGCCTCGGCGTGCCGCTGCGCGTAGACACGGCGGGGCTCACGGCCTACCCGGGGGTGCTCGTTCCGGTGCAAGCCGCGGCGATGACGCCGAACGATGCCGACGCTTTGCTCCGTGCCGTCGAACAGGCGGCCGATGCACTGCTCGCCATGCGAGTGGCCGAAGGCGAAGCGCTCGCGAACGAGGTTTCGCGCCGTCTCGAAGCCGTCGAGGCCCTGCGCGCCCGGATCGCCGTTCGCACCCCCGAGCAGAACCGGGCCTATCGCATTCGACTCGAGGCCCGGATGCGCGAACTCCTCGCCGGGCTCGACGTGCAGACGGATCACGGTCGAATTCTCCACGAGGTCGGCATCTTCGCGGAGAAGGTCGACGTCGCCGAAGAGCTGACACGGCTCGAGAGCCACCTGTCGCAGGCCCGCTCCTGGCTTGCGGCGGACGCGCCGGCGGGCGAGGACGGCATCGGCCGCCGACTCGACTTCCTTTGCCAGGAGATGCACCGGGAAGCGAACACCATCGGCAGCAAGGTGCAGGATCTGGACATCGCGCAGCTCGTCATTGAGCTGAAGGCCGAGCTGGAGCGCCTGCGCGAGCAAGTGCAAAACGTCGAATAGGAGGCGCCTTGGTCCTGTTCATCATGGCCGCGGCCAGTGGCACGGGCAAGTCCACCCTGGCCAGGCGCCTCTTGGCCGCCGAGCCGCGGCTCCGACTGAGTGTGAGCCATACGACACGGCGGCCCCGACCCGGAGAGACCGAGGGCGTCGAATACCACTTCGTCGACCGCGCGCAGTTCGAAGCCCGCATTGCGGAAGGGGCGTTCGCCGAGTGGGCGGAGTACGCCGGGAATCTCTACGGCACGGCGCACGCGGAGATTGCCCGTACGCGCGACGCGGGCGGCGACCTCTTGTTCGACGTCGAGGTCGTGGGGGCGGCGGCGCTCAAGCGTGCCTACCCGGACGCGGTCAGCGTGTTCGTCCTGCCGCCGACGATGGCGGAGCTCGAACGGCGCCTGCGGGGCCGGGGCACGGAGTCGGAGGAGGTGGTCGCCCGGCGCCTCGCGGCCGCCCGTCGCGAGCTGGGCTCGGCGGAGACGTTCGACCACCTGGTGGTCAACGACGACGTCGAGCGGGCCGCGGATGATCTGCGCGCCATTCTTCGAGCCGCGGGCCTGCGGACCGCCTCTCGGCGCGCACTGTTGGACCGACTGCGCGCAACCGTCTAGGCTTCCGAATCGATGATTCGCCTCGACGACGTGATTGAGCTTCTCGGCAAGAACCACCCCAACAGCGATCCGGACCTCGTTCGCCGCGCCTATGTATTCAGCGCGGCCGCCCACCGAGGCCAGACCCGACGGAACGGCGAGCCGTACCTGGTCCACCCCCTCGAGGTGAGCCACATCGTCGCCGAGTTGCGCCTCGACGCCGCGAGCGTCTGCGCCGCGCTGCTCCACGACACGGTCGAAGACACGGTCGCCACCATCGACGACATCCGGGCGCAGTTCGGGGACGACGTGGCGTTTCTGGTCGACGGCGTCACCAAGCTCGAGAAGCTGAACTTCAACAGCGCCGAGGAGGCGGCCGCCGAGAACTTCCGCAAGATGCTCATCGCGATGAGCCGCGATCTGCGGGTCATCCTGGTGAAGCTCGCGGATCGTCTGCACAACGTGCGGACGCTTACGCACCTCAACCCGGACAAACAGCGACGTATCGCCCGCGAGACCCTGGACATCTTCGCCCCGCTCGCCAATCGCCTGGGCATCAACTGGGTGAAGACGGAACTTGAAGATCTGTGCTTCAAGTACCTGTATCCAGAGGAGTATCGGGAGCTGGCGGAGCTGATCAAGAAGACCCGCCGCGAGCGCGAGCAGTACATCGACCGGGTCATCGAGGTGCTCGACACCGAGCTGAAAAAGCACGACGTCCACGCCGAAATCAGCGGGCGGCCAAAGCACCTCTGGTCCATCCACCAGAAGATGAAGATCAGCGGGCAGGGCTTCGACAACCTCTTCGACATCCTCGCGTTCCGGATCATCACGAGCCGGCTCTCGGAGTGTTACGAGGCGCTCGGCCACGTCCACAGCCTCTGGAAGCCGGTCCCTGGCCGCTTCAAGGACTACATCGCGCTGCCCAAACCGAACGGGTACCAGTCCCTGCACACTTCCGTCATGGGTCCGGAGAGCGAGCGCATCGAGATCCAGATCCGGACGATGGAGATGCACCAGTTCGCGGAGCTCGGGGTCGCCGCGCACTGGGCCTACAAGGAAGGCCAGTACGGGCTGACCGGAAAAGAGGCGGCGGACAAGTTCGCCTGGTTGCGGCAGCTTCTGGAGTGGCACCGCGACCTTCAGGATCCCACCGAGTTCATGGAAACGGTGAAGGTCGACCTCTTCGCCGACGAGGTCTACGTCTTCACGCCGAAGGGCGAGGTCAAGGCGTTCCCTCGCGGCGCGACGCCGCTCGACTTCGCGTACTCCGTTCACACGGACCTCGGCCACGAGTGCACCGGTGCCCGGGTGAACGGCATGATCGTGCCGCTGCGGTACGAACTCCAGAATGGCGACATGGTGGAGATCATCCGCACGGCGGGCAGCAAGCCGGGCCGCGACTGGCTCCAGATCGTCCGCTCGGGACGAGCGAAAGCGAAGATCCGGGCCTGGCTGCGGCTCGAGGCGCGCGACCGCATGCTGCGCATCGGCGAGGAGCTCGTCGAAAAGGAGCTGCGCAAGTACAACCTGAGCCTCGGCAAGCTGCGCAAGGCGGGCAAGCTCCTCGAGGCGGCGCAGAAACACCGGTTTCGGTCCGAGGGCGAGTGCCTCGTCGCACTCGGTTACGAGAAGCTCCGGGTCGACACGCTGCTCCCGGATCTCGTCCCGCCCGAGCGGCTCAGCACCCCGCCCGCGCCCGTCCAGGAAGGCGCCTTCAGCAAGGTCTTCAAGAAGATCATGCCGCGCCGGGAGGGGGGCATCGTCGTCGACGGCATGGACGACATCGCGACGGTCTTTCCGAAGTGCTGCTCACCCGTCCACGGCGATCCAATCGTCGGGTTCGTGACGCGCGGACGGGGCGTGACCATCCACCGCAAGGACTGCCCGCAGGTCGTCAACTACGACCCCGCTCGACGGATGGACGTCCACTGGGACACCCAGAGTCGCCAGATCCGCCCGGTGGAGATCCGCGTCTACAGCGTCGACACGCCCGGTCTCCTGGCGAGCATCAGCCAGAGCTTCCACAGCGCAGGCGTGAACATCTCCGCCGTGAACTGTCGCACGACGCCGGAAAAGCGGGCCGTGAACAACTTCACGGTGCTGGTGAACGACCTCGATCAGCTCAAGCGCGTGATGGCGATGATCGAGAAGATCGAAGGCGTCAGCTCCGTCGAGCGCCTGGCGACCTGAAGCGCGGCTCAGGGAAAATAATCGGCGGGCGTCGGACCCTCGCGCAGGGCCCGGTGGTCGGCGGGTCCGGGCGCCTGCTCGCCCCAGAACAGCCGCAGGGCGTTGCCCGAATAGAGTTTGTCGAGGACGGGCGGGGGCAAGCCGATGGCGTTGATCGTCCAGCGGCCCTGGATTGGCGTGGGGTGGGGGATGCCGCGGTCGCGGGTCTCGAAGAATCGGTAGTGGTCGGCGAAGAAGAGGAACGCGTCGGCCGCCGTGGGGCGTTCGCGTCCGGTCGAGCCGAGCATGAGGCCGCGCCCGACGCCGAGGTCCGTGCCGAACAACACGCGGTCCTGGTACTTCACGATGACGTCGTGGAGACGGGCCGGATCGTGGCGCCCGATCTCCGGGACGCGTGCGGCGACGTCCACGTAGAGGTTCGGATGGGTCGCCAGGGCGCGCTCCGTATAGTCGAGGTTCTCTGGAAAGCAGCCGAAGTGGACACCGATGAACGTCGTCCCGCGGTGACGAGCCAGCACGCGGTCCCGTTGCTCGAGCAACGTCTCGAGGCGGGGGTATTGGGGGTCCGCGAAAGACCAGCCCGGGTGCACTTCGAGCTCGTCCCACCGTTCGTTGGCCGGCGTGAGCGGCTCGAAGAAGGCCTTGGGGTCGCCGGTGTGGATGAAGACGGGGAGGCCCAGGCGGCCGGCAGCGGCCCAGATGGGGTCGAGGCGTGCATCGTCGACGGCCAGGTATCGGGCGGGATCCGACGGATCGGGCACGCCGAGGCCGAGGGCCTTCGCGACCTTCACGCAACGAGCGCCCAGGGCGGCGGCCTTCTCCAGCATGCGGGCCTGATCGTCGCCGAACGTCGGCTCGGCCACGCGCTCCCACTCCGGGTTCACGCAGACGAGCACTCGACCCTCGTAGGCGCGAGCGACCTGCAGATTCTCTTCGAGGCCGTCGCCGGGGGCACCGCCCGAGAGGTTGATGAAGCGGCTGACGCCGTTGGCGGCCAGCAAGTCCGCCGCCGTGTCGTAGTGGGCAGGCGACGTGTGAACGTGCACATCGACGAGCGGCGGTCGCTGCCAGCTCGGCGGTGACTGTGCACCGGCGCGGAACGGCAGGGCGAGCAGGGTCGCCAACGCGAAAGGAGCGGCGGAGTATGGGCACGGGCGCATGGCGCGACGCTACGCCCCCCCAGTCCGGGGACGCAATGTTTGCGGCATGCGCAACGTGGGATATAGTCCCTCCCAATGTCCACCGATCATCACCTCGAACCGGCGATCCAGGTGCGGTTCTGGGGCGTCCGCGGAAGCATCGCCACCCCGGGGCCGACGACGGTTCGGTATGGCGGCAACACGCCTTGCCTGGAGGTCCGCGCGGGGCAAAGGCTGATCATCCTCGACTGCGGTACGGGCTTGCGGGGCCTCGGCAACGCCCTCATGGCCGAACGCCGACCGATTGACGCCGACATCTTCTTCTCGCACATGCACTGGGACCACATTCAGGGGTTCCCGTTCTTCACGCCGGCGTTCATCCCGGGGAACGCGTTTCGCATCTACGGGCAGAACAAGGGCGAGCAGACGGTGCGGGCGGTGCTCGAAGGTCAGATGACCGACCCCAACTTCCCCGTACCGCTCTCGATCATGCGCAGCACGCTGTCGTTCCACGCCATCGTAGCCGGTGACGTCGTCGAACTCGGCGACGTTCGGGTGGTCACGACGCCGCTCAACCACCCCGGGGGCTGCCTGGGAATCCGGATCGAGCACGCCGGAGGCGCCTTCGTCTACGCCACGGATACCGAGCACGATCCCTCGGGCTCGACGCTCGATGAGCGCCTCGTTGCGTTGGCGCAGGGGGCGGACGCGCTCGTCTACGACGCGATGTACACGGACGAGGAATACCTTCGCGGCAAGATCGGGTGGGGGCACTCGACCTACTCCGAAGCGCTTCGGATCGCCCGGGCCGCGCGTGTGCGGCGCCTGTACCTCTTCCACCACGACCCGACACACGACGACGATTACCTCGACAACCGCCTCGCCGAGGCCCGAGCCGACGCCGGCGACGATCCGGCCCTCGACGTCGAGATGGCACGCGAGGGGGAGCGGGTGGTCATCCGGGGTCGCGGGACCTGACGCCCCCCGGCGTCCCTTTGCGGTTGCGCGGGTCGGGGCCGGTCGAATATCACGCCGGCGATGTTCACCGCGCCGCCCGTCGTCCTGTCCGTCCTCGTCGCGTTGGCGTCCCCGGCGCGATGGAACGGGATGGCGGTGACGCCCTACTCCGAGGATCCGTCCCGGGGACTCACGTTCATGGGGATGGTCGACGAGATCGCCGACATCGGCGCAACGCACGCGTCGATCGTCGTCCAGTGGTCGCAGAACAACGTCGAGAGCCAGCACATCGGCCCGCACCCGAAGGAGACGCAGGACGAAACGGTGGTCCGGGCCATGATTCGGCGGTCTCGTGCGCGCGGGCTGAAGGTCATGCTCTTCCCGATCCTCTGGATCGAGCATCGCGGGCCGGGGCGCTGGCGGGGGACGCTGCGGCCGGCGAATCCCGCGCAGTGGTGGGGGAGCTATCGCACGTTCATTCTGCACTTCGCCGAGCTGGCCCGGTCAGAAGACGTCGAGGTCTTCAGCGTCGGCAGCGAACTCGCGTCGATGGAGGCGGATGAAGCGCGCTGGCGTGCACTCATCGCCGAAGTCCGGGCCCGATACCCGGGGCTCTTGACCTACTCGGCGAACTGGGACCACTACGAGGCTGTCGCGTTCTGGGACGCGCTCGACGTGATCGGCATGACCGGGTACCACCGACTCATCCCCGAACCCGTGGACGATCAGCCCCCCGAAGCCAGCCTGCGCGCCGCCTGGACCTCGGTCCGGACGGCCCTGCTGACCTGGCGTGACCGACGCTGGCCCGGCCGGCGACTTCTGTTCACCGAGCTCGGCTACCCGAGCCAGGAGGGCGCCGCCTACCGCCCGTGGGAGTACACGCTCGGGGGGGCGGTCGACCTCGAGGAACAACGGCGTTGTTACGCCGCCTTCGCCGATGTCTGGCGCGACGAACCGAGCCTCGCCGGGGTCTTCTTCTGGAACTGGTGGGGTCACGGTGGTCCGCTCGACTCGAACTACACGCCGCGGGGGAAACCCGCCCTCGAGGTCGTCCGCCGGTTCTTCGGGTCCTCGCCGTCGCCGGGCCCCGCGAATTTGCGCCCCTGATGATTGTGTGAAAAAGTACTACGTGTGGTTTTATGTAGGCGTCAGGCCGGAGCGAGGGGAGAAACGATGCGAGAGCTGGACCGAGTGAAGGACAAGATCGAGATCCGCCTGGATCCGCGTCAGGTCGTCACGCTCGGCGTGGCGACGACGGTGTTCTGCGGCGCCCTTTTTGCCGCCGGGTTCTTCGTCGGCCGCAAGCAGGCGCGCCCGCAGATGGCCGAGCAGACGAATCTGGCGGCCCTCGATGCGGCGGCGCGGGCCGTCCGAGAGGACGCGCGGGGCGGGGGGGGGCCGTCGCCGGCGCTCGGTGACGTCGAGTTCCTCTTCCCCGCCGTCGTGGCCGCCGGTCCGGGTCGTGGCCCGGAACAAGCGCCGGTCCGGGTCCCCGCGCTCGTCGTGCAGCCCGATCCCCCGAGTCGGGTCGATCCGATCGAGGCCGCCGCCCCGCCGGAGCCCGTCGGCGTGAACCCGCCGCCCGCCCGCGCGCTCCCGCCCGTCGCCCCGCCGACCGTTTCGGTCGTGCCGACGGCACCGGCGACGCCCCGGCCGGTCTCCGGGCCGCCGCCCCCCCCCGACGAACTCGAGCCCCCGCGTGCGGCCACCCCACAGGGGGTGGCCAAAGCCGCGGTGCCGCCCCCACCGGACGAGGACGAGCCTCGGGCAAACGCCGCCCCTGCCGCCGGCAGTTCCACGGCGGGCCAGAAGGCGACCTACACCCTGCAGGTCAAGGCCGCGCGCGAGAAACCCGAGGCGGACGCCGTCGCCGAGAAACTGCGCAAGGCCGGTTTCGAGCCGTCGCTCATCGTCGCAGAGGTCCCGGGCAAGGGGCGCGTCTACCGGGTCCGGGTCGGCCGCTTCGACAGCATCGAGAAGGCGCGCGAATTCCAGCGGCGCCTCAAGGCCGAGAGCGGCCTCCCCGACGCCGGTTTCATCACCGACCTCTGACCGGCTCGCCGGGCGTCGGTCACGGCCGAGAACGTTCGCCCCGGCTCGCGTCGGTCATTTCTCGGCAGCGGGAGCGGCTGCGCTCGGCGGCGCGGACGGGGCGGCCTCGCTGGCCGGCGCCGCTGGCGGGTCGCCCGACGCCGGGGCCGCCGCGGGTGCCTCGGGCCGCGCCGGCCCGCCCGAGGGGGTCTCGGCGAGTTTCCACTTGTCCGGATCCGGCTGCCCGTCTTTGTCTGCGTCGATAC
>JAKLJY010000214.1 GCA_023150895.1 Myxococcota bacterium
GTTACGGGGACCGCGTGCACCCGGGCTGCCGTAACCCCGCGAAAACAGGCGGAAGATCAGACGGCGGACGCGCCCGCCGCACGTTGACACCGGCCGAGGCGGCGGCGAGAGTCTTCACTCGCCCTCCCTTCACGAACGGACGCACAGTGCAGATCTCCAGCTCCAATGGTCGCGCGGTCGTCTTCTACCCGCCCTTCGTCTACGATTTCGCGCAGTTCGCGATGTTTCCGGTCAACGCGGCCATCGGCGGTCTGTGCCGACTGCAGTCCGCCCGGTCGGTCTGGAACGCGCCCGATTTCCGCAGCCGACCGCTCGAGGGCTCGGGCAAGCCGGTGGCCGACCTGCGCCGCGAGGTGCTCGACGGCCTCGACGTCGCATTCGACGAACAGGACCTCGTGCGGCTCTACGACAGCCTGCCCACCGTCAGCGCGGCGGACGATCTCATCGGCCGCACCTGGCGCGGTCGCATCCTGCGCACGAACCGTTCGGTGCTCGACCTCGCCGAGTGGGCCCTGGTGCGGCCGCTGACCCGGCTCGGCTTCGGTTGGGGCAAGCGCTACCGGACCCCGGAGCAGGGTGATCCGCTGCTCGTGAACTGGAAGCGCCGCCTCTACGCGCCCATCCCCGTGTGGGGCAACGTCGGGGTGACGGACATCCGCTGGCGGGGCGAGCCCACGGCGACCATGAACTACGACCATCAGCCCTGGAAGGACTACTTCCGGCGGCTCTCGGAGGACGGCGATCGCGTCGTGCTTCTGGGTGTGTGGACGCACAAACACATCGCCGGCGGCTGGTTCACGCTGACGCTCGACCCGGAGACGCCCGCGGATCCGCAGGCATGAGATCGGCGCAACACATCCTGATCACCGGCGCCGCCGGGGCCATCGGCTCGGCGCTGGCGGCGCGGTTCGCCACGCGCCACCCCGAGGCCCGGCTCACGCTCGTCGACGTGGCGGAGGCACCCCTGCAGGCGGTCGCGACGAAGCTCGGGCCCCGGGCGGAGGCCCGGTGCTGGGACCTCACACAGGTGGACGCCTTGCCGGCACTGTGGCGCAATCTGACAGGCACCCGCGGCGCGGTGGACGTCCTGGTGAACTGCGCGGGTCTCATGGACATCCTGTCCATCGGCGGCACGGGCTGGTCGCGGGGCTCGACGCTGTTGGCGGTGAACCTGCTCGCGCCGCTGCGTTTGATCGACCTCGCCCTGCCCGACATGGAGCGCGGGGCCTGCATCGTGAACGTCTCCAGCATGGCGGGGCGCGTGCCGATCAAGGGTTGCACGTACTACGGCGGGGCCAAGGCGGGGCTGGCCATGGCCTCCGAGATCGCGCACGTCGAACTGGCCGCGCGCGGCATCCGCGTGGTCACGGTGTACCCCGGCCCGGTGTCGTCCGGCCTCGAGGCGCACGCCCGCGGCCAGGTGGCCGGGAGCCTCGTGGCGAAGTACATCCCCACGGGCACGCCCGACGTGCTCGCCGGCAAGATCGTCGACGCCTGCGATCGCGGCGCGCCGCGCGTCGTCTACCCCGGCGTCTACGGGGTCGCGTACGCGCTCGACGCGCTCGCCGCCCGCGTGACGGCGTCCATCGGCCCCGATCCACTGCGCTGATCCCCACCGAACACTCGGAGGCCGACGGACATGGCGACGGTGATGTCGACGAGAGCCCGCGCGGCGAGCCTGTGTGCGTTCCTCCTGCTCGCTTGCGACACGACGACCGCGGGGCCGGGCGCGGGGGCGGACTCGGGCGCCGTGGTCTCCTCCGACGCTGCGGTCCCGCCCGACGCGGGCCACGAAGCGAACACCGACGCCGAGCCCCCCGCCTCCCCGTTCCAGGCCGATCCGCCGAGCGCCACGATGTTCGGCCAGGTGCCCGTCGTGCTGACCGGCGACTTCTCCGCCCTCGGCGAGATTCGGGCGGTCACGTTCAACGACATCCGCGCGGTCGAGGTCGTCGCCGCGCCGACGCAGATCACGGTGCGTATTCAGGGCGCGCCGACGCCCGGGCCGGCCACCGTCGTCGTCACGGGGGCGAACGGCGAGGTCTCGAGCGCAACGGCCTTCGTCTACGAGCCGCCGGTGGGGGGCGCGCCGCTCACCTGGGCGGCGTTCGGGGCCAGCTTCACCCAGGGCGCCCAGTCCGGCGGCATCACGCCCCACGGGCAGCGCATGAGCTGGGCCTCGCAGGTGGCGCGCGCGGCCGGCGTGTTCCTGGGGCCGCCGCTCTTCGTGGAGGGCTTCGCGCCGACCCTCTTGCCGGCGGACTTCGTCGGCGCCTGCGACACCCAGGTCGACCCCGGAGCGCTCGCCGGACAGGTGGTGCGCAGTCTGACGGATCCCGAGACCGGGCGTGCGGACCTCCGGCGGGGGCGCCAGGACCCCACCCTGCCGACCCGCAACTTCGCGGTCGGCGGCGCGCGGGTTGCCCAGGTCGTCGCGCCCGCTGCCGGCATTCTGGGGCTCATCGAGCGCATCACCGAGCTGCCCGACGGCACCTCGACCGAGCTCGGCGGGCCGCCGCTCGAGCGCTCTCAGCTCGACCGGCTCGTGGCGCTCGACCCGGACATCGCGGTCTCCGCCGATCTTCTGGGCAACGACGCCCAGACCGGCTTGCTGGATACGGGCGCCATCGACCTGGAGCGCATGACGCCCGTCGCCGAGCTTCAACAGCAGCTCGACGAGCTCGCCGAGCGCCTCGGCGCCCTCCACGGACAGTTCTTCATCGCCAATTTCCCGCCCATCGAAGTGCTGCCCCGGGTGGGGGACCTGCGCGCGAAAGCCATCGGCGCCGGGCTCGAAACGGAGGCGTCATACCCACAGAAGCTCGCCGAGATGAACCAACGGCTCGCGGCCTACAACGATGCGCTCGGGGCGGCCCTGGCCCCCTACCCCAATCTGCACGTCGTCGACGTGTCCGGCGAGATTCAGCGCCTCGTCCGCGACGGCCTCGTGCTCGACGGGCAACGGCTCGGCCCCGAGAAGTTCGGGGGCATCTTCAGCCTCGACTTCGGCCACCTGACGGACACCGGATACGCCCTGATGGCCAACTGGTTCATCGAGGCGATCAACACGACGCTCGACCTCGACGTGCCGCCGGTCGACCTCTCCGTGGTCCTCGCCGGGGACGCACGCTCGCCCGCGAGCCTCACCGCGGCCGGGGTCGACTGCCGGGTCGAGTGAAGGCGTTTGACATGCATATGCATGCACATGCATGATGCAGAGTATGCGAACCACCATCGAAATGACCGACACGCATCGGGCCGCGCTGCTCGATCTGGCGGCCCGCCGGGGTCTGAAGGGCTTCTCGGAGATCATCCGCGAAGCCCTCGACCTCTACCTTCAGGGCGAACGACAGCGCGAGGAGCGAGCGGCCCGCGCGTTGCGCGCCCGAGGCGCGCTCGACGACGACGAGGTGCTCGCGTTGCGGGACCACGTCGCCGAAGCCCGGGCCACCTGGCGGGCGCCATGATCATCGCCGACACTGACGTGCTCATCGACTTCCTGCACGGGCGGGGGCCCCAGGTGGAACAGGTCGAGTTCGAACTCCGGAACGCCTTCCTCGGGACGACGGCCATCACCGCCTTCGAGCTCGAGGCCGGCGCGCTCACACCGCGCCACCAGGCCGCCATCGACGACCTGTTGGGGGCGGTCGCCGTCCTGCCGCTCTCGCGGGACGCGGCTCGCCGCGCAGGCGAGATTCACCGCAAACTGAAAGCGGCCGGCCACGGTCTCCCCATGGCCGACTGTCTGATCGCCGCCATCTGTCTGACCGAGAACGCGACGCTTCTGACGCGCAACCGGAAACACTTCGAGCGCGTGGACGGCCTGCGACTTTCTGTCGGCGCGACCTGAGCGCAGGCGAGGGCGGGTCGGTCACTCTGCAGGGGTCGGTTCACCGAGCATCTCCCAACCCGGGCGCCCGAGAAGGGGCTCGAAACGCGGCCGGTTGCGCAGCAGCCGGCGCCCCAGATCCGGGTCGGGCGCGGCGGCGACGGCCTCGCGTGCGGCGAGCCGGGCGGCTTCGTGATCGTCCTCCGCGAGTGCGAGTTCCGCGCGCATGGCCAGCGCTTGCTGTGCCTGCCGCCACCCGGCGGGCCCGGCAGCCCGGGCCAGGTCGATCGCACGCGAGACCGCCTCCCGGGCCGCCGCTCGCTCCCCGGCCGCAGTCAGGGCGGCCGCCTGGCCGAGCGTCAGCGCGCTGCGGTCATCGGCCGAGAGCGCGGTCAGCGGCGGCGGCGAGCGAAGGGTGCCCTGAACCTCCGGATCGGTCAGGTGATTGCCCGCATTGTTCACGTAGGCCCGAGCGAAGACCCGCCCGGCGTCGGGGTCGCCGACCAGCGGGCGGAGCCGGTGGACGACCGAGCCGTCCAGCCGCTCCAGAATGGCGAGTTGATCGAGATCGGTTTCGGCGAGCGGGCCCCGGGCCGGCGCCTCGCCGCCGAGCGCCCAGCGGGTCCAGGCCGCGCGAGGTCGGGGCTCGGGGGCGGCGACCTCGAGCCCCGAGAGTTCGAGCCGGGCGATGGTCAGCGTGGTCATCTGGCCGAGCGCACCCATGAGCGGCTCGGCGCCCTCGAAGACCAGCTCCCACGGTTCTCCGACGGCGGGCCACGGGAGGTGGCCAGCGGCGTATCGAAACTCGGCGTCCCCCAACCGTGTCCGACAGTTGAGGTGGGGCGGCCCGGCGAACTCGCCGGTCGACGTTCGCCGATCCGGGCCGGAACCTCCGTCGAACACGAACGCGATTTCCTCGCCGACGCCGGACCGCTGGCCGACGAGTCCGCAGCTCCCCTCCACGCGGCGGGTGTACGTGTCGCTGCCTCCCTTCGTGGTGAGGTCCCAGGCCAACGCCTCGGCCCCCTGGGGGCGCAGGAGAATGCGGGCATGGGAAGCCCACTCGCCGCGGGTCCAGCTGCCGGCCACCACGAGCCTCACGGGACCACCGGTCGCCCGGAGCGGCAAGCGCAGCACCCCGCCGGCGCCCGCGGGCAGACGCACGGACAAACGCTCGGACAGGGGATCGTGGCGCGTCGCCTGCGGGATCATGGCGTCCCAGGCCGGTGGCAGCGTGTGGCTCAGGTCGAGAACCGCGGTCGAACCGGTGTAGTCGCGCAGCCAGGCGCGCATCGCCTCGCCCATCGGGGCCTGCTCCGGCTCGGGCAGCGAGCGGGCGTGCTCGGGCGCGGTGATGGCCAGCGCACTCAGGATCTCCGCCCGCAGCGTTGCGACCGCGGGGGCATCGCCCGGGCCATTGATGCGTCGGAGCGCGGCGTGGGCGCGCCCGGGATCTCCGGCCGCCAACCACGACGACGCCGCTTCGACCAGGGCCGCCGCCCCCTCGACCCCACGGAACTCCGCCTCGGCCTCGCATGCCACCGCGGCGGACGCCGGATCGCCGAGCGTACGCGGCAGCCAGCCGCAGGTCGCATCGGACGCATCCGAACGGCGCGCATCCCGGCTCGGGAGCGCGGCGAACTCGTCGCCCGTCTGGTAGATGCGGCTCGTCTGAGGGTCCGGACCCACGCTCACGAGGGCCCGGGGACGCCCGCCCCGCCCCTCCAGCGCCAGCAGGCGGAGCCCGTTCAACCGCAGGGGGGGCGCGAGCGCGCCATCGTCGGTCTGCCGATAGATCCAGGTGTGCGCGAGTTCGGGCCAGGCGTCGTCGGAGAAGGTGAGCAGAAGCTCCGGCCGCCCGTCCGCATCCAGGTCCGAGACCGCCCCCCGGGCCCTCGGGCACCTCGGCGAGGTCTCCCGAAACGGCAGGTCCTGCAGCACCTCCAGCGTCTCCCCGCGCAGGGCGAGCGAGATCACTCCGCACGGTCCGCCGTCAGGGGCCTCGCGCCCGAACATCGGCCAAGACGGGTGGCGGTCCTCGCGCGTCACGATCAGGCGAGCCGGCACGCCATCGATGGGCGGAATCACCCCGGCCAGGCGCACGTATCCGAGGCGCCGGTCGGCCACGCGCGAAACGCCCGACGGCGTCAGCTTCCAGATGCGCACCATCATGCCATGAGGTGGTCCGAGCGAGGCGATCAGCTCCGGCCGACCGTCACCGTCGAGATCGCCTGCGGCCATCCCCAGGACGTGGAAGTCCTGGGCTTCGGTCTCGGCATCGAGGGGAACCGGGAGGCCCTGCCGAAGCTCGACGGGTCCGTGGCTCAGGCCCTCGAAGGCGAGGAAGAGGCGGTCGCCCACGGCGAGGACATCGACCAGGCGGCGGTCGAGACCTCGGGCAATCAGCGTCGCGCGGTCGCGCCCCAGCGCCCGGAGTTCACCGTCGGGCGACTGGGTGAGCGCGCGGAGGTCGCCCCCGCCCGGCGTGAAGACCAGCCACGAGGACGGGACGCGCCAGCCCGACGCGGCGAGGTGAGGGCCGTCCGGACCGGCACCGACGACCACCGGCCGGGTGACGCCCTCGTCGCCCCGGAGATCGGCGACCGGCGTTCCCACCCCCTCCCAGGCTCTGCCGCGCGCCAACGATTGGAGGAGTCGGCGGTCGGCCTCGGGCACGTCCGGATCATCCAGACGTCGGTCGGCCAGGGCGGCTTCCGCTCGGGCCGCGGGGGGCACCGCGCCGGGCGGCACGAAGTCCGGCCGGTCCGCCACCCCGATCAGGCGCGCCAGGAGATCGGCGCGCTGGTCCCGAGAGGCCAGGGCCACTGCCGCCGCAAGAGGGCGCACGCGCGCCGCGGGCTCCTTTGCGGCGGCGAGAGCGCGTTGCGCGGCCGTGAGCGCCGCGTCGATGTGGCCGCGCCCCTCGTTCAGGGCCGACAACACGAGAAGGCTCTCGACCTCGGCCCCCGTGCCCCGAATCTCCGGGCGCGCGGCGAAGCGTTCGAGCAGGGTCGCGGCCTCGGCAGTGCGGCCAGCGGCGGTCCACTCCGTGGTCAGATTCAGGGTATGGGCCCATGCCGAGCGGACGGCCTCGGCGCGTTCGGCCGAGCGCCACATGGTCAGCGCGGGCCAGCCCGCCGCGAGACCGGCGGCGACGAGGCCGGCGGCCAGGCGAACGGCGGGGTTGCGGAGAGGGCGGGCGGTTCGCCACAGAAGGGCCGTGGCTCGCCAGGGCGAGCGCAGCGAGCGACGCCAGGCCGCCAGATCTCGTGCCAGGACGGCTGCCGAGGCCTGGCGCTCGTCGGGCTCGAGGGCCGTCGCGCGGGCAGCGATCCAGGCGAGCGCGCGAGGCGTGCGCTCGGCGATGGCCCCCCGACCCGCAGCGAGGATACAGTCACCGAGGAGGACCCCCAGGGCGAAGACGTCGACCCGGGCCCAGTCGAGCACGGTACATGCCACTTGCTCGGGGGCCATGTAGCGCGGTGTACCCACAACCTGGGCGGAGCGGCTCAGGCGTTCGCGATCCGCCTCCAGGGCCACCCCGAAGTCGGAGAGCAGCGCGCGACCCTGCCCGGAGATCAAGACGTTCCCGGGTTTGACGTCGCGGTGGAAGATCCCGCGCGCGTGGAGTCGGGCGAGCGTGCGGGCCACGTCCTCGACGACACGGACCACCTCGCCCAGCGGCGGCGGCAGGGGCCCGGCGAGGATTTGCGCGAGCGACAGCCCTTCGATCAGGTCCATGGCGTACCAGGGTGTCCCGTCCGAGGTCACTCCGGAGTCGATCACGCGCACGACGCCGGGGTCGTCGATGGCACGCAATATCTCGATCTCTCTCAGGAATCTCGTGAGCTGATCGTCTGATGCGAGATGGCCCGCGCGGAGAATCTTCAGCGCCACGCTGCGGTCCAGCGCGCGACTGTGGACTCGATAGACGACGCCGCCCCCGCCCTGACCGAGCACGCGCTCCACGGCATAACCGGGGAATCGTGTCTGAGCCGACCGGCGAGACGATCGCTCGACGGGCACCTCGCGCGGGGTGGCCGCAGGATCGCGGGTCTCGGCATCGGCCGGATGAGCCGGACCGGGCCCGCCAGCGGGCGTGCTGTGCGTGCGCCCGGGCCGCGTCGCCGCGCACCAGTACAAGGCCGGCGGGATGTCCTTGCCACCCAGGACGGCCGCGCAGCGCGCGCAGTCCGCGCCCTCGTCGGGCACGACGCGACCCGTGGCGGGGCAAACGAGCGGTGCGTCGACCACCGGCCGCGCTCGCAATTCAGCCCGGGCCCGTAGCGGGCGGAAGATGGATGCCCAACTCGGCAGCGCGCAGGCGCAGGCCATGTGTGGAGATCCGAAGGCGCCTGGCCGCCTCGGCCACGGTGGGGGCAGCCTCGAGGGCCACGACGAGGGCCTCCGGCCCGATGTCCCTCGGGCGGGGCAAGCCGAGCGCCGCCATGCGCCGCCGCACCGTGTTGATGCCGATGCCGAGCGCAAAGGCCACGGCCTGGAGGTTGTGGTCGTGGCGCAGGAGGACCGCCTCGAAGTCCCCATCGGGGGCGTCCGCGGGGGGGGCGCTCCGCGGGGGGGGCGGATCGAAGCGGGCGGTGCCCGGCTGGGCATCCGTCGGCAGCACGCACCGCGGCGCGTCCGCGCAGGCGCGAGCGACCCGATCAGCCAGGGCGGCCAGCTCGCGGCTATTGCCGGGCCACGGGTGCGCCAGCAGGGATACGATGACCTCGCGGGTCAGCCACGGCGCCTCGTCGCCGCCCGCCGTCAACCGCGCCTCGGCCCCCACCTCCGCAAGCGTTCGGCGCAGGTGGTGCACCCATTGCACGGCGATGTCCAGTGGCCGGGTACGCAGGGGGGGAATGTGAAGCGTGTGACCGGAGAGCCGATACATGAGCGGCGCACGGAACCGGCCCGCCTCGATGGCCGCCTCCAGGTCTTCGTCCGTCGCCGCGAGGACACGCACGTCGACGTGTTCGATGCGCCCGCCGACGGGCTGAACCTCCCCCGACTGGAGGGTCCGCAGGAGCTGAGCCTGGACCTCGTGGGGGCAGGCGCCGATCTCGTCGAGGAGCAAGGTGCCGCCGTCGGCCTGTCCGAAGTACCCCGTCGACGGTCGATCGGCCCCGGTGAAGGCCCCGCGTACATGGCCGAAGAGCTGGCTCGGGGCCATCGATGCGCCGAGGGCCGCGACGTTGAGCGTCACGAACGGTGCGCCTGCACGCCGACTCGCCGCGTGGATGGCCCGGGCGACCAACTCCTTGCCGGTCCCGGTCTCACCCCGAATCAGGACCGCCGACTCCAGCTGGCCGATCTCACCGATGCGGCGGCGCAACGTGTCCATGGCTGCACTGCGACCGACGAGACCGAGCACCTCGCCGGCGCCGAGGGGGGCCGCGGCCGCCGTGGTTTCCAGGAGGAGGAGCGCGCTGGTGCCGAGGCCGAGGACGACGCCCCGAGCCATCGCGGCGGGCTCCAGTCGCTCGCCACCACGGCCGGAGATTCCGCCCACCGTGTAGCGAAGGTCGGCGCGTCCCGGCCAGAGGACGACCGCGCCGTGGCGATCGGGCACGAGCTCGAGGGGGGATCGGCTCACGAACGGATCGAGGAGGGGCGCGCCGTCGTCGAAGACGGGAGAGATCCGGGAGAGCGCGACCGCGGCACCTTCCACGAGCGCGAAGTGCGCGCGGGCACCGATGCGTTCGGGCCGTGCGTGCCAGAGGACGGAGACCCTCAGCCCCCCGGCGCCAACGGAGGCGGCCGGGAGGTCTCGACGTTCATTGAGAGTGGTCTCCATGCGGGCATCTTGCGCGTCCTGTCTGAATGGAGTCCATAGTCCATTGAAGTACACGTTCCGGAATCGGGGAGCGCAGATGCCCGCCGAGCAGCCCTTTTCAGAGATCCTCGCGCAGCGTCGCATCACAGGCGCCGACGGATTCGTCACCGGTCTGCACGTCTGGGGCGCGGAGCGGCGGATCCGCGTGGGCGACGGTGAAGTTGCGTTCACGTTGTACCCCGGGGGTGACCTGCTGGAGGTGCGGCTCACCGCGAGCGGGCCCGTCCGCGGCGTCGTCGCGCGCGGCCGCGGCGGCTACGGACTCACCATGTGTTTCGAAGTCAAGGCGAGCGCCCTCCTCGACGAGCGCCGGCACCTTCGGCCGGGCGCGAGCGTCCGCGAGGCGCGATGCGAGACGGAAGGGTGCTACCGGGATGGCACCCTGTTGTTCCGGTCCCGTGAAAGGCTCTCCGTTCCGTCCTTCTTGTGTCCCGAGATCGATGTCGAGCGTGCCCTGGAGCTCGCCATCGACGTCTCGCCCGATCTCGACCGCATCGGCCGGGTGTATTCGCGGGTGACTTCGCGCCCCCGTTTCCTGGCGCTCCCGCTCCACATCGCGGCTTTCCGGTTTCCTTTCCCGACGGAGAGCGTGCTGACGGACGCGGTGTTCTCACTCGCGTAGGCTCCTCGCGACGCCGGGCCGGGTGCCGACGACCCGCGGCCGAGGCATGTGTGATCGGTTTCTCCGGGGGGAAACGGCACCGACGACCGATCCGTGGATCGTTCCGCAGACCGATCCATTCCCCGCACCGGGCTTCCTCTGCGAACCCGTTCGACCGCGATGGGGAGGCTCCGACGCCGCGCGGCGCCCGGCATCGACCGCACGGGCCCCCTGGCATGTGCGTTGCTCTTCATCGCCCCGTTCGCGCCAGCCAGCATCCGTCCGGGATGCCGCTCGGTCGTGTCGATGAAAGGTCGTTCAGATGAATCGAACAGAAGGGCGTCGAGGACACTCGCGGCCGGGACTGCGGCTCGTTGCGGCCGCGGTCCTTTGCTCAGTCTTCGGCTGCGACAAGCCGGACGCCGAAATCTCCGCGGTCGACGCCGCCCGTGAGGGACGCGCAGACACGGGAACGGGTGGGGCGGGGCCGGTCGGGGGTGGCGCCGGCGGCGGGGTTCTGGCCGCCGACCTCGGCCCGCCGGTCGGGGGTGGCGCCGGCGGCGGGGTTCTGCCCGCCG
>JAKLJY010000215.1 GCA_023150895.1 Myxococcota bacterium
ACGAGGCCCGCGCCCGCATCGAACTCCGCCTCGCCGACGCGCTGGCGCACTACGTCGATGCCATGGCCCCCGGCAACCTGGCGAGTGAAGAGCGCGCCGCCCGGCGTGCACTGCGCGCCGCCGCACCGGCCCCGGCGAGCGAGGCCCCCGAGGGGAGTGATCCGTCGCAGGCGACCGCCGAGCGCGGCGGCGCCGACACGCCCGCGCCCGCCGCCGTCAGCGCCCCCGCCGGCGCCGCCGCCCCGCCGATCCTCGCCGATCGGGCCGGCTATCTCGTCGGGCACGTCACCGCACTCGTATCGGCCGTGAAGACACCCGCCGATCTCGACGCGCTGATCGCCCGCGCCGCGCCGCGTCACCCGCAGTACGCCCCACTACGGGCGGCGTTGAACCGATACCGGGCCGTCGCGGACGTCGGGTTCGTCAAGGTCACGCGCGGTGCCCTGGGCCCCGGCAGCGCCGGACCGAACGTGACGGCGCTGCAGGCACGCCTGGCACAGGAGGGTCTGTTCACGCCGCCGACGACGGGTCGCTTCGACGCCGCCACCGAGGCCGCCGTGCGCCGGTTTCAGACCTCGCGCCGCCTCGAAGAGACCGGCTCGATGAACAAACGCACCTGGGATGAGCTCGAGGTGCCCGTCGGTCGCCGTCTGCGCGCCATCGACCGTGCGATGGACTCGGTTCGACAGAGCCGGATCGACGACGAGACGTACTTCATCCTGGTCAACATCCCGGACTTTCACCTCGAACTCTGGCGCGACGGGAAACGCGTCGTGCGCAAGAAGGTCGCCGTCGGGAAGGCGGGGGGCACCGTATGCGACGAGCGCACGCGCCGCCTCGCCCCGGCCTATGCCACGCCGCGTCTGTCGGCGGAGATGTCGAAGATCGTGCTCGCCCCGTACTGGCTCGTCACGAAAGACATCAAAGAAAAGGAGTACGACCCGCAGCGCGCCCGCGATCCGTTGTTCTATGAGAAGAACGGCTACGAGGTCATCAACCGCGGCCGCGGCGACGAGTGGGTGCGGCAGCTCCCCTCCCCGGCCAACTCGCTCGGTCTCGTCAAGATGCTCTTCCCCAACGAGCACGCCGTCTACATCCACGACACCCCGCAGAAATTCTACTTCGAACAGCGATTCCGGGCGGTCTCGCACGGGTGTGTTCGCCTCGAAAAGCCCGAAGAGCTCGCGCAACTCGTCCTCGAATACGACGGTCAGTGGGACCCGCCGGCCTTCGAGCGCCTGCGCAGCGAGTGGGCCGGCATGGAGCGCCTGCTGAAGCCCTACGACGAGGACAACTACCGCAGGGCCCTGCGCAAGGGCATGGAGCTGCAGACCGAGATCCGGCTCAAGGACCCCGTGCCCGTCAGCCTCGAGTATTACACGGCGCAGGTCGCCGACGACGGCGTCGTGGAGTTCATGCACGACCTCTACGGGCACGACGTCGGCAAATGGAGCGCGCGCAACGCGCCCACGTGTGTGCCGGAGAGTGTTCAGGCCCGCCAGAACACGGAGGATCTCCACGACGAGATCGACCGCCTCGAGCGCGAGGCCGTCGGGCTCGGCAGCCGCATCGAGGGGCTGTCGAAATACATGGGCCGCCTGCGAGCCGGCGACAAGGACGAGAAGTTCCTCGCGGCCCGCGCCAAGGGACTGACGGACTTCGTCGCCGCGCAGAAGACCTATGCGTCGACACTCCGCGCCGCACACGACAAGGTCCAGAAGGCCCTGGACAAGCGCAAGGGCGAGTGGTCGAAGGAGCTGCAGAGCGACGCGGTCAAGGTCAAACGCCTCGTCGATGGCTTCAAGAAGGCCAACGACCGGGCCCGCAAACTCTGCGAAGAGGTCGAGAAGCGCGGGAGCTGACGGGCGATTCAGCCGCCCGTCACCGCGACATCCGGCGGCCGCAATCCCAGCGGTACCGTGCCGACCCCGAGCAGGGCATCGTGAAAGGTCCGCAGCGTCGCCCCCGGACGGCGCAGCGCGGCCTCCCGGCGCGCTTCGATGAGATCGCGGCCGAGGCTGTAGGTGAACACGGTGGGCTCGAAGATGGCCCGCAACGTCTCGCGCCGGGCCTCCCCCGGTGAGACGTACCCGACGCGACGAAACATCGCTTCGACGACCACGGGCGGCGTGTCCCCGGCGTGCAGCCGCAGCGCGGCCACCATGCGCAGGCGGCGCAGCACCCGCGCCCACGCGACCCCGAGCGCGATGGCCGGATCGCCGCCGCGGAAGCCGTGGCTGACGAGAAGTCCCTCGGCGTAATGCGCCCAGCCCTCGATGAAGACCTCGCTGTCGGCAATCTGAAACGCCTCGTGCGCCGCGCGGGGCCGATGCAGGTGCTCGACGAGGTGCCCGGGGTAGGTCTCGTGCGCGCTGACCCAGGCCAGGCGGGCGCGATGAAAAGCCCGCGCCGTCGCCTGTGCCACCTCGGGCGGGTCGGTCGGCCGCGGCGACGCCAGGTAGAAACATGCACCGCCCCCCTGCCCCGCCGCCGTCCGCCACGGACCCGGCACGTCGAGGCAGGCGGCCGCCAGTGCGCGCAGGTAGGCCGGGGCGGCGGCGACGCGCACGGGCGGCGACGGCGGCAGCGTCACGAGACCGGCGTCCCGCACCCAGGCGGCCAACTCGGTCACACAGACCCGCGTCGATGCCAGCAGGCGGTGCGGCGGCGCGTGATCCAGGGCGAGCTCGGCCATGACCCGCCGCACGCCCGCGCCCGGTCGCACACGCGTCGCGGCGGCCACCAGCGCGTCGGCCTCTTCATCGAGGCGGGTGAGGGCGTCGTCGAGCAAAGCGCCGGGGTCCGTCGACAGCCCCTCGATGCGCAGCAGGGCGGCGATCGGCGCGCCCCCGCACCGGAAGCCTTCGGTCGTCACGGATGCCGCCCTCAAGGCCTTTCGCAGCGCCGCGAGGGCCCCGCGCAGCGCCGCCGACACGCCCCCGAGGCGGGGCGCCGCGTGATCGCGATACAGCGCGAAGAGATCCGTCGCGGCGTCGAGGCCGAGGCGACGGAAGACCGCCGGCAGGACCGTGCGTCCGGCCCGCACCGACCACGCCCGCAACAGATCGACGAGGGCATCGGTGTAACTCACCAGCAGGCGTCGTCGCGCCGCCGCCGACACGGAGGGCCAGCCGAGCAACAGATCGAGCGCCTCGCTCGCCCAGTCGAACGCCAGATCGGGCCGCACGGCGCGCAATGTCAGCACGGGATCGAGGCGCGCCGCGTCGATGCGCCCGCGCAGGACGCGCGCGAGCAGGGCCTCGGTCGGCGGTGTCGTCGCGTCGACGGCCGCCTCGAGGGGACAAAGCGCCGCGTCGAGGGCGTCGAGGACCGGGGCCTCGAACCGGTCGAACCATTCTCCGTCGGCGTACCCGGGATCGAGCCGCCCGAGCCCCCGCGCGTCCCCTTGCAGCGCCGCGGCAATGGGCCGGTGTTCGACGAGGAAGGCCCGGTATCCGGCGTAGACGGCGTCGAGGCCCGCACGCAGACCCGGTTGCGCCCCCGCGCTCAGCGCCGCCGCAGCCACTCGTTGCTCGTGACGACGGGGTGCTGCAACGCGCGCTCGCGGTCGAGATCGAGGTTGCCGACGTGCAGGCCGAGCGGGGCCTGCACCCACTTGTAGATGGACTGCGAGAACATGCGCAGGAATCGCTCGACACAGGTACGCCGGTAGGCTTCGTCGAGCTGCGGGAACAGACACCCGAGCGCGAAGACGATCTCGTCGGGGGCCATCTTCTCGCCGGCGTGCATCGCAAAACACGCGTCGAGGACGGGAAACGGCATGAGTTCCTGCTCGCCCTGCTGATTCGCCGCGAGTTCGGGCCCCGCCGGGTGCGAGAGCACCGTGCGGATGCCCTCGGAGTTCGTCCGTTCGTGCAGATAGTCGAGCAGATACATCACCACCGTCTTCGGCAGGTTGGAGATGACGCTGATGCCCCCCTCGAGATCGCCGCCGATGGTGGTGTACCCCACGGCCTTCTCACTCATGTTGCCCGTCTGCAGGAACAGACCCCCGGCACTGTTGGCCCAGTTCCACATGCGCTCGCCGCGGAGCCGGGCTTGGATGTTCTGCTGCGTGATCTCCGTGACGGGCTCGTCCGGGCGCAGCATCGCCCGGCACGCCTCGAGCTCGCGCTCGAACGCCGCCTCGATGGACAGAATCTGGAACGGGACGGAGAGTTCCTGACAGATGATCTCGGCGCCGCTGCGCGTCGTATCCGAGGAGTAGCGGGTCGGCATGTAGAACGCACGCACGAGCGCCGCGCACTGTTCATCGGCGCGCTCCGGGCCGAACCGGCGCTCGATGTACCGGCGCACGATCAGGAGCGCGAGCAGGCTGTCGCGACCGCCCGAGAGTGCGATGCCGATACACTTGAAGCGGTTCTTCTCGAAATAGTCGCCGACCCCGAGCGCGAGTGCGTCGAGGAGCTCTTCGCAATACACGGCGCGTGCGCCCGCGAGGTTCGGCGCGTCCGAGCCCGTCGGGGCGGGCAGGAAGAAGCTCGCACCGGGTGGCACCGGGAAGGCGAGGCCGCGCCGGTCCGGTCCCGGCGCATCGACGTCGACCACCCGCACCCGCCGACCGGCGCGGTCGAAATCCAGCGCGTCCTCGCGCCAGGTGGTGTTCTCCGCGCGCAGACGCGCCGTGCGGTCGAGGTCGACCGTCACCGCGTCGAAGCCCTGCCGGAACCGGGTGGCCTCGAGCACGAGCCGGCCGTTCTGACACACGAACCCGCCGCCGTCGAAGATGAGGCCGTCCTGCGCTCCCACCGCGTTGGCATAGGCCAGGACACACTGATTGTCGCCCGAGCGCGTGCAGAGCATCTCGCGCCGGGTGCTCTGCGCGCCGAGGCGGTACGGCGACGCCGAGACGTTGACCATCAGCTCGGCGCCGGAGTAGGCCCGGCGGCGCAGCGGCCCGTCCGGCGACCAGGCGTCTTCACAGACCTCGACGCCGAGGACGCCGAAGTCGAAGCGGAACAACAGATCGCCGAAGGGCACGCCCCCCGGCAGGATCTCGTGATGGAACGGCGTCCCGCGCGTGAACGTCCGCAGTTCGTAGAAGACGTTGTAGGTGGGCAGCTTTTCTTTCGGTACGACGCCGAGCACGCGGCCGCGGTGAACGACGGCCGCGCAGTTGTAGCGGTGCGCCTCGTGCGCGATGGTCACACCGAGGACGAAGACGGTCCCCGCGTCCGCCGTCTCGCCGGCGAAACGGTGCAAGGCCTCCCACTGCGCCGCGACGAAGTGTCGCCACTGCACGAGGTCTTCCGGCGGATAACCGCTGACGAGTTGCTCCTGAAAACAACCGACGCTGACGCCGGCCACGCTCATGCCCCGGGCGAGCTCGATGGCCCGCGAGACGTTGGTGTCGAGTGCCCCGACGGTGGTGTTGACGTTGGCGATGGCGATCTTGACGAGTCTCATGCGGGGACGGCTTTCTCGGTGGGCTCGGTGGCAGAGTCGGCCGCCGGGGTGTCCCAGGCGGTCCGGACACAGTCTTCGATGCGGGCGGCGAGCGCGTCGGAGACGACGAGCGGCCAGTTCGGTTGGCCCGGGTTCGCCGTGTCGACGGCGAGCGCGCGCAGGGGAGCAGGCAGCGCGGCGATGGCCGTCCGGGCCCGCTCGCGCGCGGCCCGGGGCGCTTCGGTGCCGATGCCGACGGGGGCTCGGCCGCGCCACGCGGGTTCGAGCAGGGGCGTGCCACCCGGCGGTGCCTCCTCGGCGGTGGCGACGACGTCGTGATCGGCGAAGCGATACACCTGCAGGTGCCCCGGCAAGGTGGCCTTGCCGCTGCCGCGGGCGAGTTTCATGGTGATCTTGCCGTAGCCGTTGACGACCACCTTGCCGACACACCCCACCCCCACCGGGGCGTCGGGCGAGCAGGTGATGTTTTCCCCGACGCCGAAACCGTCGGCGCCCGCGGCCCGGAGTTCGGCGACGCGGTGCTCGTCGAGGCCGTCCGAGACGAAGATCTTCGCCGCGCCGGCGCCGAGCCCGTCGAGCAGGGCGCGGACGTCGCGCACGAGCGCGGGTGTGACGTTCGAGTCGAGGCGAACCCCCTGCAACTGCCCGTCCGTCGCGAGCACGCCGTGTTTCACCCCCCGCAAGGTGTCGTAGGTGTCGACGAGCAGCGTGCTCGCCGTCGGGAACGCCGCAAAAAACGCGGCAAATGCGGCCACTTCGGTCTCCGTGACGGGCACGCCCGGGGCCTCGGCGGCCTGAATGGCGAAGTGATCCATCGTGCCGACGGCCGGGATGCCATGGGTCTGCCATGCGCGCAGGTTCGAGCTGCCGGCGCACCCCGCCACCCAGGCGGCGTAGGTGGCGTCCACGGCCGCCTCGCGGTGCGTCCGGCGCTGCCCGAACTCCAGCACGGGGGCCCCGTCCGCGGCAATCACCACGCGCGCGGCCTTCGAGGCCACCATGCAGGCATGGTTGAAGGCCGACAGAAACGGTGTCTCGATGAGTTTCGCGCGCAAGAGATCGGTGCGGGCCTGTGCGAGGGGTGTGTAGACCGTGACCGGCGTGTCGAGCACGGCGAAGGGCGAACCGTCGGTGCGCACGGCCGGGCCGGCGAACGCGGGCGTGCCCTCGGGCAGCGCGTCGATCTCCCCTTCGAAACCGTCGAGCTGCTCGAGTTGTTGCCAGAGCCCGGGGCGCGCGGCGAACGCGGGCCCGAGCAGCGGGTGCGTTCTCAGCGCCTCGAGATCGGCGGCGTCGAAGCGCATCTGCGCGGCGTGGGCCAGCGCCTGCCGCAGCCCGCAGGCGAGCACGAAACGCCGGTTGCGCGGCAGCTTGCGAAAGAAGAACGCCATCGAGAGCCGGTGATCCGCCGCGAGGCGTCCGGCGTCGAAGTGAGAGACGAGCGTCGTGAGCTGATAGGTGTCGAGGGAGAGCGTCGAAGACATCGGTCGGCCTCAGAGCGCGTCGACGAGGCGAATGCCCTGCGCGCGCAACTCGTCGCGGGTGCGGGCGTCGGCGTCGGGAAAGACCGAGCGCGTCAGCCCGTCGACCAGCGTCGCCTCGAACCCGGCCGTCACGGCGTCCTCCAGCGTCCAGCGCACGCAGAAGTCGCGGGCGAGGCCGCAGGCGAAGACCCGGCGCACGCCGCGGTCGCGCAGGAAACCGGCGAGGCCCGTCGGCGCGCGGCGACCGTCGGGGCCGACGTTCTCGCGAAACGCGCTGTACGAGTCGACCCGGGGGTCGTTCCCCTTGCGCAGCACGAGCGTTGCGCGATCGAGCGGCAGCGCGGCATGCAGGGCGGCCCCGGGGGTGCCCTGAACACAGTGGTCGGGCCAGAGCGTCTGCGCGGCGCCGTACAGTTCGAGTGATTCGAAGGGCGGGCGACCGTGCGTCGACCCGAACGAGACATGCCCGGCCGGGTGCCAGTCCTGCGTACACACCACGAGGGCGAAGCGCTGCATCAGCGCCGAAACGCCGGGCACGATGGCATCGCCGTCGGCCACTGCCAGGGCGCCGCCGGGCATGAAGTCGGGCTGCACGTCCACCACGATGAGCGCGCTCTCAGCGTCGAACATGAAACTACGTCTCTCTGCCGGTCCGTCGCGACCGGAAGCGGGGGCCGCGAGCTGGGTTCATGGACCACAGTCCCGCGCGCCCTGAATCTGGAACTTCACGAGCTGCGCCGTGGAGCCGTTGATGTCCGACTTGCCGCCGACGAGCACACCGCCGTCGCACCCGGGCCGGAAGCCGGCGTCGTTGAGCCGCGTGCCGCTCGCCGCGGCAAAGGGTGCCGCCCCGAAGTTGGGGATCGAAACGTCGGTGAAATCGCAGTCGGCGAAGGGGTTGGGGCATCGGTACAGGTCGTGTCTGTATTCGATGAGAATGCCGCGCAGCGGGTTGCCGAAGGAGCCACCGAAAACGAGCGCGCGCTGCCCTTCCTGCTGGAACCGCAACGCATACACGTCGCTGCGCTGGAACCAGGGCGCGTCGTTGAAGGTGTTGAGCAGGCCGTCCTGGAACCGCCAGAGGTGGCGGCCGGACCACCCCATGATGAGCGCGTAGTCGCCCCCGGGGTAGGCCTGCACGGCGGACGTATTGCCCATGTTGTTGTTGCCGGGGTCGACCCGCACCTCGGGGATGCCGGCGACCCAGGTGTAGTAGAACGCCCCTTCACCGTTGGTGCCGCAGACGACCAGGATGCCGGGATCGCCGAACTCGTTGTTCACGAAGGCGAGGTCTTCACAGCCGGCGCCGACGGGCTGCGCATGCACGAGGTCGCCGAACGCATCCGTCGTCGGATCGAGGTCGCGCAGGAAGGCGTTGGGGCCGCTCTGACCGGACTTGGCGAGCACGACGGGGTGGCCGCCGTCCCAGGGGTACTCGATGCCCGTGAACTCCTGGCCCGCCACCCGCTGCACCTGCCCGAGGGGCACCTGCATGGCCGCGTCGCGCTGCCGGTAGACGGCGTCCTCGAAGCGGTAGATCACGCCCTCGCGACTGTTGGCGGTGATCAGCGTGCCGACCGCGTACGCGAAGTCGCCGGACGGGTCGAACGCGAGGTCGTCCCAGTAAATGTTCTGATTCGGACCGGAGCGGAGGTCGTACCGAACGGCCGTCTGGGTCGCCCAGTCGAGGACGTGCACGACGTTGGTGCGCTGCAGGATGACCGCATATTCGGCGCCCGGGTGGAAGTCCACCGCGCGCAGCTCCTCGGCGCCCCCGAGGGGGATGCGGTCGAACGCGTACAGACCGGGCGGCGGCGTCGGCGGGGGGCCGACGGGGCCGGCGTCGGGCTCGGGCGGCACCACCGCCGCGTCGGGCTCGGGCGGCTCGATCACCGCGGCGTCCGGCTCGGGGGGCACGATCACCGCCGCATCGGGCTCCGGCGGCACGATCACCGCCGCATCGGGCTCGGGCGGCACGATCACCGCCGCATCGGGCTCGGGCGGCACGATCACCGCCGCATCGGGCTCCGGGGGCGGCACGACCGCCGAATCGGGCTCCGGGGGCAGCACGACCGCCGCATCGGGCTCGGGCGGCACGATCACCGCCGCATCGGGCTCGGGCGGCACGATCACCGCCGCATCGGGCTCGGGCGGCACGATCACCGCCGCATCGGGCTCGGGCGGCACGATCACCGCCGCATCGGGTTCCGGGGGTGGCACGACCGCCGCATCCGGCTCGGGCGCGCGGCAGTAACCCGCCTGACAGACCTCCCCCGCGAAGCAGTCGCGGACGTCGTCGCACGCGCGCTCCGGGGGGCCGAGCGGGACACATGTCCGGGTCACCGCGTCGCAGCCGGTGCCCTCCGGGCAATCACCGTTGCGCTCGCAGCCCGAGGGCGTCGCGTCCGGCAGGGGGCCCGGTGTGACACAGTGACCGTTCTCGCAGACCGCGCCGACCGGGCACTCGCGGTCGAGCGTGCACGCGTCCGGATCGGGCGGGAGCCCCTCGCAACGGCCCGGATCGACGCAGTTGATGGGCGTCGCGTCCGAGCCGCCGGACTTCGTTGCGGCGTCGGCGCAGCCGGCGACGGCGAGACCGAGGGCGAGCAGGCCGGACGGGGCGCGGACGACGGTGCGAAGGGGCATGGGCGAACCATCGTCCCGGCGCGCCGTCGAGTGCAAGAGCTTGCTTCAGCGGGATGTGCGCCGGCGCGGAATCCGCGCGGCCCCGATGGGAGAGACGCGCGGGTTGCCCGCTTCCCAGAATCGCAGGGGGGCGGCCGCCCACTCGCCGGCGTAGTCGACGCCCACCCGGGGGCCGCTCGACACGTCGGTGACCGGGCGCGCCGGCGCAGCGATGTACAGCGCGCCGACCTCGACGAGGTCCGTCCCGTTGTCCGACCGGTCGATGCCGAGTCCGCGGGTGAGGCGGCCGGGGCCGTCGAGCCGGACCGGCAGGGTCGCCGGGGCGACGGGTTCGACGGCGCGGATCAGGACCGCCGAACCATGACCCTCGGGCTCCGTCACGCAGTTCAGGCACGCGTACATGCCGTAGATGAGATAGACGTAAGCGTGTCCGGGCGGGCCGAACATGACCTCGGTGCGCGGCGTGCGGCCGCGGGCCGTGTGACACGCGAGATCGTGCGGTCCGAGGTAGCCTTCGGTCTCGATGATGCGCGTCTCGACCCACTGCCCGCCGGGCCCACGCCGGAGCAGGCGACACCCGAGGAGGTCGCGGGCGACCGCCGTCGTGTCCCGGTCGTAAAACGCGCGCGGCAACGCCGGCAGGGGTGGGGTCAAGGCGCCACCGCCCTCAGACGCGACGCTGCTCGTCCACGCGGCGCAGCGCTTCGAGCACGACCATCTCGGTGGCGAGCTCGACGCGAACACCGCCCGGATCGCGATCCGTCGTCGCGTCGTCCTTGTCGAACGAGAAGTTGCCGTCTTCCCACGCGATGAGCTCGGCCATGCTGGCATGAATCTGCGCGATGATCGCGGCGCGCAGGCCCCGCTCGTTGATGGCCTTGCGCTCGAGCAGCAGCGAACCGAGGCTGTCGGCCGTCTCTTCGGCGCGCTGCAGCGAGATGAACTTGTCGAGGTCGTCCCGCTTGAGCTGTCCTGTCCGGACGAGGATGTCGCCGAGCCGCGGGGCACGGGACGCCGCGGCGCCGATGAGCATCCCGCCGCGCAGGTGGACCTCGCCGGTGCCGCGCTTGCCGCGGAGGAAGAGCGTCCCGGTCGAGTTGTTGACGCGGAGGAACTCCAGGAGGTTCGGCAGCGTGAACATGCGCAGGTTGCCCGTGAACGCCGAGGCGCCCTCCGTGCTCTCGGCCGCCG
>JAKLJY010000216.1 GCA_023150895.1 Myxococcota bacterium
TCGGTCGGCCGGGCATGGGCCGCTTCGACGACCGAGAGCGGCATCGGGACCCCGGCGCGCTCGGCGTTGCGGCGGGCAGCCTCGACGGCCGGCGGCCACACCGCAGACAGTGCACGGGGGCGTGCCGTCGCCCGCGGGGGTCTCACGGGGCCGGCGCACAGACCTGAGCCGTGCCACCCGCCGCGGCGTTGAGCGAGCCGCCCGCCGCCGGGGCGAGCGAGGGGCCCCCGCGCGCGCCGTCGACCGTCCCGCGGAACGTTCCGTGGAACACAGGGCGGAGCCCGCGGAACACTCGTCGCGACGGTCTCGAGCCAACGGGGCCGTTCCGGGGCCTGGCACGTCCCGTGCTCTGGTCGGAGGTGACTGAACTCACCCCCGGACCGGAGACACACCATGAAGACGCGTCTGTTCGCGACCGCCCTCGCCGCCACCCTCGCAGGCTTCGCCACCGCCGCTGCCGCCGAAAAGTCCGCGCTGCCGATGCGTCCTCTCGCCTCACCCGCCCTCGCGCCGTCCGCCGGCGACCCCCTCCTCACCGTCGCGCCGGTCCCGGCGTCGCCGGCCCCCGTCGACCTGCGGGGGCTGGCGTCGCTCACCGCGGTGAGCGAGAAGGGCCCGCCCCCGTCTCTCCCGATCCCGGGCGCACGCCTGCCCTCCATCGAGGCCGGCGGCGGGGCCGATGGGGGCGTGCGGTTGACGCTGCGGGCCGATGCCCTGGCCGTGCCTGTGCCGCCGCGGGTTGCGCCCGGGGCCTCGACCGAGGGGGCGGGCGGCCTCGTCGTCAGCCTGTGCTGGTAGGGCGCGTTCCGCCGACAAGCTCCTGGGAGCATGTCGCCGTAACGCCCGCCGGCTGCGGTCGCCCGTGTCGGACGCCCGCCGGCTTTCGGCTTCACTCCCTCGGTCGCGCTACCTACGGGTAGCGCTCGGTCGGTCGCGACCGGCGCGCTCGGCGGTCGCCTCGACCCGAGCGCCCTCGCATCGGCATCGGTTACGGCGACAAGCTCCTAGATGACCTTTCCACCGAGACCATTGAACGGAGACACACCATGAAGACTCGACTCACGCTCGCCGCCGCCCTGGCCGCCGCCACCGCCGGCTTCGCCGCGCCACGTCTCGCCGGCGCTCGGGATCTGACGCTCCACCTGCAGTCGGCCTCCGGCCACTTCCTCGTCGCCGAGGGCGGCGGCGGCGGCGCGGTCAACGCCAACCGTCCCGTCGCCAGCACTTGGGAGACCTTCACCCTGCTCGACCTCACCGGTGGCGACCTGCTGGACGGCGATCCGGTCGCGCTGCGCACGCTCAACGGTCGCTTCGTGCGCGCGGAGGGCACGGGTCTGACGGCCTCGGGCATCACACCGACCGTCGACGCGGTGTTCGAACTGGAGTTCGTGACCCGGATCATCGGCGGCACGGACGAAGGCTCGCAGATCGCGCTGCGCTCGGCGGTCTCCGGCCTGTACGTCGTCGCCGAGCACGGCGGCGGCGACCACGCGCTCGCGGATCGTGCGCGCCGGGACGCCTGGGAGACGTTCACGGTGCGGGGCCTCCGCCCGGCGGGTGTCTCGGAGACGCGGGGCCGCCTCTCGGCGCCGTTTCTGACGCCCGGACCCTTCCTGCCCCCCGTCGGCCGCGACTACCGCGAACACGACCCGGCCGCGCCCGGTCGGACCGAGGACTGCACCGACTGGCGCAGCCGGGGCGCGCCGCACTGCTACAACGGACACACCGGCATCGACTTCCTGCTCGCCGGCGGCTTCGCGCAGATGGACCTCGAGCACGTCCCCGTCGTCGCCGCGATGGGTGGCATCGTCCTGGAGACCGACGACGGTAGCGTCGATCACTGTCACTACGATCCCACGGTGAAGGCCGAGAACCAGATCGTCTGTCCCGGCCGGGCGGCGCTGTCTTCGAACTACGTGCTCATCCGTCAGGACGACGGGCTGATCGCGCAGTATCATCACATGCGGCGCGACAGTGTCCGGGTGCGCCCCGGGCAGCGGGTCGAGTGTGGAGACTGGCTCGGCGACATCGGCAGTTCCGGCATTTCCAGTACGGCGCACCTGCACTTCGAACTGAATCGGCCCACCGACGGGCTGGCTTTCATCGCCGGCGCCGACTTCACCGACGAAGAACGCTCCGACGTGGTCGACCCTTTCCGCGAGGGGCTCTTCGCGCATCTCGACGCGCACGAAGTCCCGCTGAACGTCTGTGTCTCCGCGGACCGGACCATCCTGTGCGAGGCCCACATGACGCGGCTCGACTGCGGCGCCCACGAAGACGAGCTCGACGCGTTCTGCGACGGGCTCGCCGCCGAGCAGTCCGGACTGTGCGCCGAGCGTGAGCCTGCGGGCTGCATCGAAACGTGTGCTGACGCGTGTCAGTGGACGACGCGGATCGTGAACGAGATCGTGGACGCCGGCGCGCTCGCATACTGTATCTCCATCCTCGGCGTGCAGAACCCCGACGCCTACAGTTGTCCGGCCGCGGTGCGTCGGGTGGTCCGGCAGGTCCTCGACTGCCGGAGCGACGCCGCGCAGGCTGCGTGTCGGGCGGCCGACGACACCTGCGTCGCCATCGGCGGCGAGATCTGCCACGCGCGCTGCAGCGACGTCTGCGCGCCCGTCCAGGAGACCTTCCTCGCCCCCTGCCGGCTGCGCCGCACCTACGCGTGGCCGGTCGAGTGAGCCCGCGCGGGGTCCGACCCGACCGCCCGACCCGCCCGCGCGCCCGTGGAACGTGCCGCGGAACAACCGCAGAACACCCGTGGAACGTTCCGCGGACCGGTGGGCCGCCCCAACAGGCAGCCGGGGCCGGGAATCGCGGGTCTTCGAGCCTGGCACGGCGCGTGAAATAGAGATTCGGCGTCGCGAGACGAAAGAAACCAACACACAGGAGTAGAGAGATGTCCACGTCCAACACCCCGATTCGTCCGTTCGCCGCCCTGCTGACCGCCGCCGCCCTGCTGGCCTGCCAACCGGTCGACGAGGCTCTCCCCGAGCCGGGCGAGGCGCTCGAGGCCGCCGAGACCGCGCTCATGGTCGCGCCCCTGCCGCCGGGCTCCCCGACCGAGGTCCGACTGGGCATCGTGAGCAAGCTCAGCGGTCTGTGTCTCGACGTCGCCGGCGTCAGCCACGCGGACGGCGCGGGCATCCAGCAGTGGGGCTGCGGCGGCGGCGGCAATCAGATCTTCATCCCACGACACGTGGGCGACGGCTGGTACGAGGTCGTGGCCAGCCACTCGGGGAAGTGCCTGGACGTGTCCGGGATCTCCACGGCCGACGGCGCCCGCCTCCACCAGTGGAGTTGCTGGGGCGGCGCCAACCAGCACTTCCGCCTGCATCACCTGGGCGGGGGTGACTACGAGCTGCGCGCCCGACACAGCGACAAGTGCGTCACCACCCGGAACTGGGGCCTCACCAACGGCACGCCGATGGAGCAGCGGACCTGCCGGGGCACCGAGGAGCAGCGTTTTCGCCTGAACCGTCAGACGGCACCCCGCGCGCGCGCCCTGCTGGTGCTGATGGAGAACGGTGGCATGGTCGCGGGCCTGCCGATCAACGACGGCTTCCTGCTTCCCGAGTTCACCTGCCAGGGGATCACGCTGCGGGACGTCTCGACGGCGTGGGATGCCGTGAATCTACTGCGCCGGACGATGCGGAACCCGCCGGTGGCCTGCCTGAACGCGGGCAACTGGGTGCAGACGAGCACGACCCCGGCCGCGTTCGCGCAGCGCTTCGTCGACTTCTCCAGCGAGACCATCGGCCGGGCCTTCGTGGAGTCGCGGGTCGGGGGCGCCTACGAGCTGTCCGACGTGATCGAGGACGCCGCCTTCAACCCGGACTTCGTGCGGGAGTACCTGCGGCAGCTCTCGGCGAGCTACGTCGTGGACATCCACGTGCTCGCCCACGGGAACGGCACGGGCTTCGGCGGGAGCGGCAGCACCTTCACGACCGATGTCATCCGCGGCTTCCGTGACATCCCGGGCCTGGATCTGCGCGCCGTGTACCAGCAGAACTGCTACGGCTCGGCCCTCAACGCGGCCTGGCTCGACGCGGGAGCGGACGTCGTGTCCGGCACGGCGGGCATCAACTACATGCCGAGCGGCTACGGCCCGTTCCTCGACGCGTGGGTGGCCGGGGCCGACTTCAACACGGCGGTCATGAACGCCTTCGCGGCGGAGCGCCCGGCCTACGATCGCGTCTACCGGCACCTCGACCTCGACGATGAGAGCAACCCGATCGACCTCGACCGCAACCCGGCGGAGGTGAGCTTCACCGGTAGCCTGTCGCCCGCCGAGGAGCTGCAGTCGAGCAGCCCCATCGTTCAGGGCGCCGCGGCCCGCCGGATCCGGTGAGCGTGAACGCCGAGGCGCCCCGGCGACCCTTTACCCGGTGGCCGCGGGCGCCTATGTTGGCCGTCACGATGGCCATCGACCCCAAAGTCACGCTGTCTCGCTCGACCTTCACCACCGGTTTCACGGACCGCGGGGACGAGCTGGCGCTGAGCGTCGTGAGTCACCCCTCGTCCGGCCTGCTCGGCCGCTCTACGCTCCTCGGGCAGGGTCTGCGCGTCGGGCGCGACGCGGAACTCCTCGGCCCCGGCTGCCTGGACGACAATCGTCTCTCCCGTCATCACTTCGAGATCGGTGTCGGCGAGGTGGGGGCCTGGCTCGAGGATCTTCAGAGCCGAAACGGCACGACCCTGAACGGCGAACCCGTACAGGGGCGGCGCGCGCTCACACCGGGTGACGTCATCGGCGCAGGGCGCATGCTCTTCCTCCTCCATCCCACCCGCGCGGCGTTTCGCCGGCCGCAGAGTGAGCGCCTGCTCGGCGTGGGCTCGGCGATCGCTGCCGTGCTGGAACAGATCGATCAGGTGGCGACCCACCCGACGACGGTGCTGATCCAGGGAGAGACGGGCACCGGAAAGGAGCTCGTCGCCCAGGAGTTGCACGCGCGCAGCGGCCGTCGCGGACGCTTCGTGGCGGTCAACTGCGGCGGGGTGTCCGAGGGCGTGCTCCAGAGCGAGCTGTTCGGCCACAAGCGGGGGGCGTTCTCGGGGGCGACGGAGAGCCGCGGCGGCCTGGTCGAGGCGGCGGCCGGGGGGACGCTCTTCCTCGACGAGATCGGGGACGCGCCGCCCGCGCTCCAGGTGGCGCTGCTGCGCTTGCTGCAAGATCGCGAGTACCGCGCGGTGGGGTCCGACGTCACACTGCGGACCGACGCGCGCTTCGTCGCCGCGACACACCGCCCGCTCTTCGCCGCGGTGCAGGCGGGGGCGTTTCGCCAGGACCTCCACGCCCGCCTGGCGCGCTGGACGCTGGAGGTGCCGGCTTTGCGCGCGCGCCGGGAGGATATCCCGCATCTGGTGGCGGCCTTCGTGCGGCGACGCCTGGGGCGGGAGGTTCCGGTGAGCCGGCGCCTGATGACCGCGCTCCTGCGCGCCGACTGGCCCGGCAACGTGCGGCAGCTCGACGCGGTCGTGGAGCGGCTGTCCATCGCGCAGGCCGGCGCGGAGTGCCTCGAACTCGACGCCACGCTCGAGGCCTTGCTGAGCGCAGAGGTGGCCTCGCCCGCGGCCTCCGCGACGCCGACCTCCGCGCCCGTCGCGCTGCCGGCACGACCGTCGACGGACGCGCCCTCGCCCGCCAGCCCCCCGGCTGGGGGGCCCCACAAGCGCCCGAGCCCCGACGAGCTGAGGACGCTGGCCCGGGCGCACGAGGGCAACCTGACGAAGCTGGCCGGCGCGCTCGGGATCGGGCGCACCACGCTGTATCGGTGGCTCCTGGAGATGGGGCTGGATCCGGAGTCGCTGCGCTGAGCGGGGGCGCCCGGGCTCAGCCCCCCGCCAAGGCCTCGAGCCGCGCCGACCACGTCGGGTGACCCGCGGCCCGCGCACCTTCCGCGGCGCGGCGCAGGGCGCGGGTCACGTCTGGATCGCGATAGCCCGTTCGGGCCAGCAATGCGGCGCAGGCGCCGAGGCGCGCGTCGAAGTCGGTCCAGTCACTCAGCGCGGCGTCGCAGCCCAGTCGGAAGGCGACGAGCGCGGCTTCGACCGCGATTCGCCCCTCGCGGCGGGCCGCCTCTGTGGCCTCGTCGATGCAGGCGCGGGCGCTCTGGGCGTCGCCGCGCTCGAGCTCTGCGAGGCCGAGGTTTGCCAGGGCCACGGTGGCGTTGCCCGAGCCGAGCAGCGTCAGGCGGCGGTGGGCCTCGCGGTAGTGGGTGCAGGCGGCGCCGAGGTCGCCCGCGGCGCGGGCCAGATCGCCCAGCGTGTTCTCGCAGTCGGCGACCCCGGCCCGAGCCCCGCACGCCTCGAAGAGCGCGCGGGCCTCCCAGGCGTGGGCGGAGCCCTCGTCCAGGCGGCCGGAGCGGCGGGCAACCACCGCGAGGCTCCGCAGGCAGAGCGCGGCCGTGCGCCGCTCGCCCGCCGCGAGGAAGGTGGCCCGCGCACGCTCGAAGCAGATCGCCGCGTTGTCGTCGTCGCCGCTCTCCAGCAGGGCCCAGCCCAGATCGGTCCGGGCGTGGGCGGCCAACGGCGTCCCCTCGGCGGCCGCGACGGCCTCGGCCAGGCGCTCACGGGCGCGTGGCAGATCGCCCGAGAGCTGAAGCGCCCGCCCGTGGCGGTAGATGGCCTCGGCCCGCAGGTGCGGGTCGAGTCGGGCGGCGGCCGCCTCGGCGGTCACCGCGGCGGCGATGGCCGTCGCGAAGTCGCCCGTGGCGGTGCCCAGGCGACTACGCAGGAGCCACCCGCCCACGGCCTCGGCGTCCGGTGGCGCCGGCTCCCCGCAGAGCCGCTCGCGCTCGTCCAGCAGCATGGCCGCCCCCCGGATGTCGCCGCGCTCGAGCCGCTCCTGCGCACCCCGCCGCAAGGGCCCCCTGGCCTCGGACGGGCGCTGCGCGCGCGCCAGGTGTCGCCCGCGCCGCTCCTCGCTCGCCGGTCCGCCGAGGTGGGCCAGGGCCGACGCGCAGGCCTCGTCCAGCTCGCGGCGACGGGCGCTCGGCGCCGGCCGCGCCAGGATGATCTCCCGCACGACCGGGTGCACGAACACACCGCCCCCCTCCGTGTCCGGCTCGACCAGGCTTTGCGCCGCGAGGTGCGCGAGCAACTCGGTGCGCGCGCCGGGCTCGCCCAGGAGCCGACAGACCTCACCCCACTCCGTGCTCCGGAACCGGTTGCCGAGGCAGGCCGCGGCGGCGATCATGACGGCCTCACCGGCGGGGCGGTCCGCCAGCGCACGGTCCAGGCGATCCGCCCATGTGGCGGTCACGCTGGCGGGCAGCGGCGGCCAGGCGCCGCCCTGGACGCGGAAGCCCCCCTCCGTGGGCAGGAGGGCGCCGCTGCGCACCCACGCGGCGACGATCTCGACGGCGAAGTGCGGGCAGCCCGCCGCCCGCTCCTCGACCGCGCGGGCCAGCGCGCCGTCCAGGCCGAGCAGCGCGCGGACCAGGACGGGCCAGCTTTCCTCGGGCAGGGCGCCGACGTCGATGACTTCCGCCCCGCCGAGGGACGTCAGCCCGTCCAGCGTCGACGCCAGCGGCGCCGCGAGCTCCGCCGCATCCGGGAGCGTGCACACGATCAGCACCGGGACCGGCACCCGGACGGCCGTGCGCAGAAGGTGGCCCACCAGATCGAGGCTCGCCGGGCCGTTGTGCACTTCCGGAAGCGCGAGGATCGTGGGGCCCCCGCCCCCGAGCCGACCGAGGAGCCGGGCCAGGACGGCGTTGCGCGCGGTCGGGGGGATGGGCGGGCGTGGATCGGGGCCCCGACCGGCCGAGAGGAGATCGGCCACGGCCGCGGCGTCCTCGCGGTCCGTCTGCGAGAGGTCGCCGACCACACGGGCCAAACCCACCGCGAGCTCGCGGGCCTCGGTGGCACCCAGGCGCTCGGCCAGCGCGGACTCGACCTCCAATCCGGCAGCCAGGGCGTCGTCATGTCGAGCCAGGACACGCTCGGCGACGCCGGACTCGACGGCGAGATCGCCCAGCCAGCGCAGCAGGCGCCCCTTTCCGAAGCCCCGCGGGCCACGCAGGAACACGGCGCGGGGGCGGCCGCTCGTCGCCACTTGGTGGAGCGCGGACCAGAGGCGGGCCTTTTCAGCGTCACGGCCGACGACAGGCAACTCCCGTAGACCGAACAGACCGAGTCCGAGGCCTGGAGCCGCCCGCCAGGCCGCCCCGCGGGCGAGCCCCTCGAGCGCCTCGGGAGCCTGCGCCGGGACCGTCGTCGGCGCTCGCGGGGGGCGGCTCTCGGCGGTCGCTCGCGTGGGGGCGGCGTCGACCGCGAACCCCCCGCGAAGTGACGCCGTCTCGGCGGAACCATCCAGCGTGCCGGCCGTCGTCCCGGCCAACGTGGCGCCGGTGCGGGTCATGCTCTCGGGTCGAACCTCGGGCGTCGGCTCTTCTGCCCCGGCTGCCGGGGCGACGGCGGGCGCGGGCGACAGCGCACGCAAGGCCCACAAAGCGTCGACGGCGCGTGCGAATCGGGCGCCCGGTTCCTTCGCCAGTAGACCCTCGAGGAAGCCGGACACGCCCTCCGGCACGGGCATCCGGAACCGGGGGCGCGGCAGGACCGCGTTCAGGTGCATGTGCGCGAGCGCCGCGACCGTGCCCGCCTCGAAGGGCGGGCGCCCGGTGAGCAGCTCCCAGGCCACGCAGCCGAGGGCGTACAGGTCCGTCCAGGGCCCGAAGTCCCGCTGCGTCCCGAGGAACTGCTCCGGGGCCATGTAGCTGGGGCTGCCGGCCTGACTGCCGTGACCCCCGTCACTGCCGTGACCCCCGTCACCGCCGCGCGCGCTCATCGCGTGGGCGAGCCCGAAGTCCGAGAGCACGATCCGGGCCGCGGGCTCCGCCGTCTCCCGGAGGAGCACGTTGGCTGGCTTCACGTCGCGGTGGATGAGGCCGCGAGCGTGTGCGTGCGCCATGGCGAGGAGCAGCGGCTCCAGCACCGCCCGCACCGCCGCGAAGTCCGCCGGCGGCGGTCGGTCGGACAGGGCGGCGTCGGCGAGCTCCATCACCAGGAAGGGGCTGCCGGCCACGAGGACCTCGGGCAAGAGTTCGGCCGCCGGCAGCGGGACGCGCCCGTGATCGAGGATCTGAACGATGTTGACGTGATCGAGGCGGGCCACTGCGCGCACCTCGCGCTCGAACGCCAGCCGCTGATCCGCCTGCCGCGCCCGCTCCGCGGTCAGCACCTTGACGGCGACCGGGCGCCCGCCGGCCCCGAGCTCTGCCCGGAAGACGCAGCCCATGCCCCCTCGGGCCACCAGACGCAGCAGGCGCGGGGCGGAAGTGGCGCTCCCCAGGGGAACGGGCGTCGGCATGGCCGCAGGATACGCCAAACCTCGGTCAGGGGGGCGGCCAACCGACGCCGGCCGGGTGACGGGCGCCAAGCACGCGCGGGAACGGGTAGACAGGGGCGCGGCGGTCTGCATTCACTGGACTCGGTCGACCAGCGTCAGCGGACACGGAGGGGTTCCCACGCGAGCAAAGGGAGCGTGGGGCGGGGTGAAAGCGCAGGGGATGGGTGTACACTGAGCTGCAGTGGCCCCAGACGGCGTGCTCCTCCGCACGACCATCCATGTGGCGACCGGGGGTGACCCTGCGCCTCGTGCCGAACGCGGACAGCACGCCGGCGCATCCGCTCGCCTCCGGCGACGGTGTCATCGAGGGCGCCATCGACGCCGGCCCCTCGGTCGACCGGGGGCGGCTCGCGGACGCCCTTACCGCGACCGGCGGCGGCGGCTCGCCGCGTGTCGTCGGTGGGCGGATCCCCGGTCCCCCGCCGCGTGCGCCTCCGCGACATACGGGCCTCCCTCGAAGAGCTGCCCGTCGCGCCGATGTGCCGATGGAGGCGAACATGGCAAGTCGGACGCAGGCGCTGGCGCGCCGCGGCCTGCGCGCGCTCCCATGGTCGCTCTGGGCGTTCGCCGGTTGTGACCCGGGCAGCCGCAGAGCGAGCGGCGTGGTCCCGGTGGACGGGGGCGGAGCGTCGCCGGACGCGCCGGTGGGCGACGACACCCGGGACGGCGGAGCGGCGGGGCGGGGCGTGGACGCGGTTCGACCCGCCGGTATCGGCGATCGCGACGCCCAGGGGGCCGACCGACCGGGCTTCGTGCGCGGACGGGATGACGGACGGCGCCGTCGCGCCGGACGGGTGCGTGCCGCTCTCCGCCGAGGACGCCGGGGTGCGCGACGCGGTGTGCGCGTTCCAGGCGGCGGTTTGGTGCCCGTCGAGGTGCGCTCCCGGCACGGCATGCCGATCACGCTGCGGCTCGACGCCGCGCTGACGCTCCTCAGCGCAGGGGGGGGCAGAGCACGAGGTGAACCCGGAGCCCGCCGTTGTCGAGCGGGGCGAGCGTGCCGACCGGGCGTCCGAGCTCGTGGGCGGCGCGGGCGTCGGGCAGCAGCAGCGCGGCGCGGTAGGTCGCGAACGGGCCATCGAGCGCGAGGCGAAGCCGGCCGATGGCGTGTCCGGCGCCGGGCGCGCGGCGGTCATAGGGCGGGTTGCACACGAGGAGTCCAGGGGGCGCGTCGGTCGGCCGGGCATGGGCCGCTTCGACGACCGAGAGCGGCATCGGGACCCCGGCGCGCTCGGCGTTGCGGCGGGC
>JAKLJY010000217.1 GCA_023150895.1 Myxococcota bacterium
GCCGCCGGCCGGCGCACCGCCCGCACCGCCGGCGCCACCGGCACCACCCGCGCCGCTGCCGGCCTCGAAGAGACCCGGGCAGGACGCGCCGACCTCGGCGCAGGCCGGCGTCTCGGGCACGGCCGAGCCGAGGCTCTTGGCCTGGTCGACCGCGCCTTCGACCGTCAGGGTGTCGCAGTCGATCTTCGAGACCGTCTCGGCCGCCGACTTGGCGATGTCCGACAGGCACGTCTCGAGCTGGTCGACGGGCGTGGCGCAGCTGCTGGTGTCGCCCTTGAACAGCGCGCAGCCGGGCAGCTCGATCTCGGGGATCTGGCCCTCGGCCGCGGCCCCGCCGGACTCGGCGATCGTCTGGCAGCTCTCGACGACGGTGCGGCACCGCTCGCGCACGGCGTCGAGGCCCTCGGCCGCGGCGGACGCGGCGCCGAGCAGTGCGCCGAAGTTGCACTTCTTGTAGAGCGACACGCCGTCGTTGGCGGCGTTGGTGATCTTGTCGCAGAGGGCGGCCTTCTCGTCGGCGGGCAGCTCGGCGACGGTGCCGGCGTCGACGCCGACGTTGACCTCGATGGGGCCGGCGTCCTGGCCGCCGCCGGTGACGCTCGACGCGGCCTTCTCGGCCTCGTCGCAGGCGATGAACGAGAGGCCGGCGAGCAGAATCACGACGTTGCGCATGGGAATCTCCTGGGGTCGGGGGTGTTTTCGGCGCGTATCATGGGGGATGACGGGCCGCGGGGGCCAAAGATTCGAACAGGCCGATCGCCAGAGCGTGCGGCGGACGCCTACTGCGCGACGAGCGCGACGGGCTCCGCGTCCCCGATGCGCAGCATCAGTGCATCCCCCGGGCGGACGAGGGCGTTGGGGTTCTCGAACAGAATGAAATACGTCTTGCCCGGCTCGGGTTTGACCGCCGGGCGGGCGCCGCCGACGTGCCGCTGCGCCGGCAGCGTCAGCACGGTGCCGCTCGGGCCGTGGACGAGGGCCGGCAGCACCTGGCGGTTGACGACGGGCGCGGCCTTGGCGGGATCGCGCACGCGGTAGCGGACGTCCACCTTGTCGCCGGCGGCGCTGACGTGCGCGCTGGCGCGGGCGATGCCCCAGGCGGCGTCCATCGGGCCGGTGGGGCTCGGGGGCGAAGCGCCGCAGGCGACGAACAGCAGCGGGGCGAGGAGGCGGGGGACGAGCGTCGGCGGGGCGGGGGACGGCTTCATGGTGTTTCGTGCATACCAGAATCCCGGGGACGTCGGCCGGGGGCGGCGCCCGCGGCGTGACCGCGGTCAACCGCGACGGGGCCGCCGGCGGTCCCGAGGACACCACGGGTCTGGTGATGCCCATTGACGCGCCGCGCGCGGTCGTCGAAAAGGGCGCGCGATGTCACACGAAGGTCACGCCGCCGACACCCCCGGACCGGGCCGCCCGCGGGCTCCTGGTGGGCGCCGGGCGGCCCTGGCGGCGCGTCTGCGCGTGCTCGCGTTTCTGGGGCTCGGCCCCGGTCTCGTCGAGGGGGCGGCGCTCGTCTCGGCCTCGGACGCACCCCGTTGGGGTCTGGTGGCCGCGGGCGTGGCCGTCGGACTCTGGATGGTCGTCGCCGTCGTGCTGGGGCTCCCGTTCTTGTTCGGTGCCCTGGCGCCCGACGCCCGCCGGAACGAGGCCGCAGACCCCGCAGGGCGTGACCGGCCCGGCCCGCTGGCCAACGCGATCGGGCTCGGCCTCTCGCTCTTGCCCGGCCTCGCGGGGGCCGTGGCGCTGACGGCGTTACTCGCCCCGCGGGTGGCGCCGGCCACGCGCCCGTACCTGGGGCTGGCGCTCGGGGCGGTGCTGCCGGCGATCTCGGCCCTGGCGGCGCCGACGCTGGTGGGCATGGCGGCGAGCGCGGTCCCTCGGAAACTGCGGCGACCCGCGCTGCGATTCGTGTTCTTGCTCGCCGTAGCAGTGGGCGCGGCGACCTTCGTGGAGGACGTCGACGACCGACTGCTGCCGTTGCTCGGCGCCTTGCCGGCGGCCGGGCTCGCCGGGCTCGGCGGGCGCGCGCTCCATTTCGGGGCGTTCGGGGCGCTGCTGCTCGCGCCGTTGCTGGGAGGGCTGGCGTTGCAGCAGCTCGAGCACGCGCCGACGGAGCACGCGCGGGCGCCGTCCACTGCGGGACTGTTGTATGGCGCGGTCCTGCCGGCGCTCGAGGCGTTGTCCGACGACGATGGCGACGGACACGGCGACGCTTTCGGCGGCGACGACTGCGACGACGACGACCGGACGGTCCACCCGGGCGCCCGCGATATTCCGCGCAACAAGAAGGACGACAACTGTCGGGGGGGCGATCTGGTGCGCGACTACGACCGCGCGCGCCTGGCGGGCGGAGCGGCGGAGATCGTGCCGGCGCCCGCCGGGGTGACCGGGTCGCCGGCGAGCGGCGAGGGCCCGGGCGTCGGCGCCGCTGGCCGTTCCCATCGGGACGCCGACGCCGACGCCGATGCCGGTGACGACCGGGGCGCAGGCGCCGAAACGGGGACGCTGGCCGAGCCGGATCGCCCGCACATCGTATTGCTGGTGATCGACAGCCTCCGGTTCGACGCCTTCGGGCCGGGGCCGGGCCTGACGCCCAACATCGATCGGCTCGCCGCCGCCGGCACCCGGTTCGAGCGGGCCTACGCGCCGTCGAGCGCCACGCGGTTCTCCATCACGGCGCTGCTCGCCGGGCGTTGGATGGCCCACACCCGATACGAGGAGAAACTGAACGTCTACGAGCTCGACGCGTCCGTGTCGATGCTGCAGGTGCAACTGCGGGACCGCGGATATCGCACGGGCGCCATCGTGCCGGCCGTCCCGCACACGCAGATGCCCAAGCTGCGGCGCGGCTTTTACGAGTTCAACGTCATCGACTCCGCGGAGACGAGCCGACTCCGCGATCACACGACGCCGACGATCGTGCAGCGCGTTCTCCGGCAGATCGCCGATGCCGAGGACCGCCCGGCGTTCGTCTACGCGCACCTGATGGACGCGCATCACCCCTACCGTGCGCGCGCCGTCCGGCCGGGGTTCAAGAAGGCGCCCGGCTCGCGGGGCGACTACGAGAGCGAGATTGCCCAGATCGACGCCGATCTGCAGGTTCTCTTCGGCGCGCTCGAACCCATCCGCGCGCGCCGGCCGGTGCTGGTCGTCGTGACGGCCGATCACGGCGAGGGATTCGGCGAGCATGGCACGCGGTATCACGCCCGAGACCTCCATCAGACCTCGCTGCACGTGCCGCTCGTCTTTCACGGCCCCGGTGTGAAGCCGGGGCACGTCGTCGACACACCGGTGGACCTGCTCGACGTCGGTGTGACGCTCGCCGTGGCGGGCGGAGTGGCGCTGCCCGGCGCGTACGGCAGCAGTCTGATGCCGCTGCTCGGCGGCGGCGTCGATGCCACGAACCGGCCCATGTTCGGCGAGCTGCGGGTCTGGCGTCTCCCGTACCCGCACTACGCCTCGGTGCTGGAGTGGCCGCACAAACTCATCGTCCGGATGGACACCGGCCAGCACTGGCTCTACGACCTGGCCGCCGATCCGGGCGAGCGGGTGAACCTGTGGGCGCAGTCGACGCCCGCGGGCGAACGCCTCGACGCGCTGCTCGCCACCTGGGCCGAGTACGGCAACGGCCCGGCGGGCCGGCTTCTGCCCGAGGGGCTGGTGGAGAAGTAGGGGGCCTGGTGATGGACCTGGGGCCGGTCGGGCAATGTGGGGTGGCTGGGGCGGGAGAGCTGTGCCAAGATGCCCGCCGCACCCGACCTGCAGGCGGCAGGCCTCGGGCACGAGGGTGGCGCTGACGGAGCCAGGACGTGAACGAAGCCGAGACCCGGAAGACGCTCATCGACCCGATGCTCGACGCCGCCGGCTGGGCCGTCCAGGATCGCGACGAGATCAACCTCTCGGCCAGACGCGGGGTCGCCGTCCGGGAGTTCAAGCTGAAGCAGGGCCATGGCTTTGCGGACTACCTGCTCTTCGTGGACGGCAAGGCCGTCGGCGTGGTCGAGGCCAAGGCCCTGGGCCACACCCTGACCGGCGTCGAGTTCCAGTCCGGCAAGTACGCCACCGGTCTGCCGGACGGCCTGAGCCGGCCCCTGAGCCCAAAGGGCGAGAGCGCAGGCGGAGCCGAAGCGGGTTCAATCGCCCCGCTGCCGTTCCTCTACCAGTCCACTGGCGCCGAGACCCGGTTCACCAACCTGCTCGATCCGGCCCCTCGCAGTCGACGGGTCTTCGCCGTTCACCGGCCCGAGACCATGGCCGCCTGGCTGAAGGCCGTGACCCTGGACGCGTGGGTGAAGGCCAACGGCGCTTTCACGGCGGCGGACGATTCGAAACCTTCGACGCTGCGTGCCCGCCTGACGGCCATGCCGCCGCTGGGTGCCTTGGGAACCACCACCCTGTACGCGAATCAGATCGCGGCCATCACGGGGCTCGATCACTCCCTGAAGCTGAACAAGCCCAAGGCGCTGATTCAGATGGCCACGGGCTCCGGCAAGACCATCATGGCCGTGGCCGCCATCTACCGGATGATCAAGTTCGGCGGCGCCAGGCGGGTCCTCTTCCTGGTGGACCGCTCCAACCTGGGTGAGCAGGCGGAAAAGGAGTTCGAGAGCTTCCGTTCCCCGGACGACAACCGGAAGTTCACCGAGCTGTACAACGTGCAGCGGCTCGAATCGAACACCATCGGGGCCTCGAGCAACGTGGTCATCACCACGATCCAGCGTCTGTACTCGATGTTGAAGGGGGAGGCGGAGCTGTCGCCCGAGGCTGAGGCGGGCTCTGGTTTTGCGGAGGGGGAAGACGACGCAGGCGAGCCCGTAGACCGCCAGGCCGGAGGCGTGGTGCCGCCCGTAGGCCGGCAGGCCGCAGGCGCGACAACCAAACCGCTCCCCGTCGTCTACAACCCCACCATTCCCCCGGAGCACTTCGACATCATCTTCGTGGACGAGTGCCACCGCTCCATCTACTCGTTGTGGCGACAGGTGCTGGAGTACTTCGACGCCTTCCTGATCGGCCTGACGGCCACCCCGGCGAAACACACCTACGGCTTCTTCGAACAGAACCTGGTCATGGAGTACGGCCATGCCGAAGCAGTGGCCGACCGGGTCAACGTGGACTTCGAGGTCTATCGCATCCGCACCGTGATCACGGAGCAGGGCTCGAAGATCGAATCGGGCTTTCAGGTGGGCTATCGGGACGTCCGCACCCGCAAGCAGCGCTGGACGGAGGCCGACGAGGACATCAGCTACGACGCCAGCGATCTCGACCGGGACGTCGTGGCCAAGGGTCAGATTCGAGTCATCGTCCAGACCCTGCGAGACAGAGTCTTCCCCGAGGCGTTTCCCGGCCGCAAAGAAGTCCCGAAGACTCTCATCTTCGCCAAGGACGACTCGCACGCCGAGGACATCCTGGAGATCGTCCGCCAGGAGTTCGGCCGGGGGAACGACTTCGCCTCGAAGATCACCTACAAGTCGACGGGGCTCACCCCGAAGCAGCTCATCCACGACTTCCGCACGGGCTTCTTCCCCCGGATCTCGATCACCGTAGACCTGATTGCCACGGGGACGGACATCAAGCCCATCGAAGCGGTCGTCTTCCTGCGCACCGTGAAGAGCAAAGTGCTTTTCGAGCAGATGAAGGGCCGCGGTGTCCGGACCATCGACCCCAACGACCTCCAGGGCGTCAGCGGCAAGGAGGCGGGGCAGAAGACCCACTTCCTGATCGTGGACTGTGTCGGGGTCACCGAGAGCCCCAAGGTGGACACCCGGCCGCTCGAGCGGAAGCGGTCGGTGCCCATGAAGACCCTGCTCGAGCTCGTCGCGCTCGGTTCTCTGGACCCGGACGTGCTCTCGTCGGTGGCCGCACGCCTGGCCAGGTTGGACAAGGAGTGCGGCGAGGCCGAGCGCCAGCGAATCGCCGAGGTCAGCAAGGGCGCGACGCTCGCCAGTATCGCCCATGGGCTCATCGTCGCGCTCGACTCGGAGACACACATGAGTCGCGCGCGTGCAGACTTCAACGTGCCGCCGGACGCCGAGCCGACCGACGAACAGATCGAGTGGGCGTGCGTCGAGTGTTGCAAGGCCGCGGCGGCCCCGCTGGCCGAGAATCCGGATCTCCGAAAGGTCATCCAGGCCATCAAGGACGCGTTCGAGCAAGTCATCGACGAAGTGTCGAAGGACGAGCTGATCCTGGAGGGCACGGGGTTCTCCGCCGAGGCCAAAGCGAAGGCGCAGTCGCTGGTGCAGGACTTCGAGAGCTTTCTGGCGGACGAGAAGAACCGGGCCGAGATCGACGCCCTCCAGTTCTTCTACTCGGTGCCCCATCGGCAGCGGCTGCGGTTCGAGGACGTCGAGGCGCTCGCCCGGGTCATTCAGGCGCCGCCCCGGTCATGGACGCCGGAGAAGCTCTGGCACGCCTACGAGCTGCTCGACCGCAGCAAGGTCAGGGGCGCCTCCGGGCAGCGGTTGCTGACGGACGTGGTCTCGCTCGTCCGCTTCGCCCTGCACCAGGACGACACCCTGGTCCCCCATGCCGACCGGATTCGGGAGCGGTTCGAGGTGTGGATGGCCCAGCAGGCGACCGCCGGGCGGGTGTTCACGCCGGAGCAGGTGCGGTGGTTGGAGATGATCCGGAACCACGTGGCCGAGAGCCTGGAGATCCGGGTCGATGACTTCGCCTTGACGCCTTTTGTCGAGGAGGGCGGGCTCGGCAAGGCGGCGGCGGTGTTCGGCAAGGAGCTGGGGGGGATCTTGAAGGAGATCAATGAGGTGGTGGCGGCATGAACGGACGCACAAGCCACTGGGGACGGGTCTCGCTCGGGGAAGTCTTCGAAATCCTCGACGGGCGAAGAATTCCCGTCAATTCAGGCGACCGTTCGCAACGCCACGGCACCGTCCCTTACTATGGGGCGACTGGCCAAGTTGGCTGGATCGACGACTTTCTGTTCGACGAGGAACTCGTGTTGCTCGGTGAGGATGGCGCACCGTTCCTCGATTTCGGAAGACCGAAGGCATATGTCGTCAAGGGGCAGAGCTGGGTCAACAACCACGCCCACGTCTTGAGGCCGCCTGAAGGAACCTCGGTTGCTTTCTGGAAACATCAGCTGGACCTCGTCGACTACCGACCATTTGTCAGCGGGACCACCAGACTGAAGCTGCCGCAGGGGCCGATGCGGCAGATCACACTCACGGTCCCCCCAATCCCAGAGCAAGAGCGCATCGTCGAGGCCCTCGGCTCCTACCTCTCCCGGCTGGACGAGTCCGTCGCCCTCCTGGAGCGGGTGCAGCGGAACCTGAAGCGGTACCGGGCCTCCGTCCTCCACGCCGCCGTGACGGGCAAGCTGGTGCCCACCGAGGCCGAGCTGGCCCGTGCCGAGGGCCGGGACTACGAGCCCGCCTCGGTGCTCCTCGAACGCATCCTGGCGGAACGCCGCCGCCGATGGGCCGAGTCCGGCAAGAAGGGCAAGTACGAGGAGCCGGCTGCACCGGATACCAAGGGCCTGCCGGAGCTGCCCGAGGGGTGGTGCTGGGCCCTCTTGGACGCACTGGCCGAGGTCAAGGGCGGCATCACCAAGAACCAGAGGCGGGAGTCCTCAGAGCCTCTTCGGGACGTGCCCTACCTTCGTGTTGCAAACGTTCAGCGGGGATACCTCGATCTGACGACCGTCGCCACGATCCCAGCGACCGAAGCCGAGATTGAAGACCTCCGGCTCGCAGTTGGCGATGTCCTGTTCAACGAGGGAGGGGATCGAGACAAGCTCGGCAGAGGCTGGGTCTGGAACGGGGAACTGCCGACCTGCATTCACCAGAATCACGTTTTCAGGGCACGTATCTACACGCCTGACCTGAGCCCGAAGTTCCTCTCCTGGCATGGAAACACCAACGGGCAACGGTACTTCTTCGACGAAGGCAAGCAGACGACCAACCTTGCCTCGATCAACATGACCAAGCTTCGGGGCTTGCCGGTGCCCCTTCCCCCCGTGGCAGAGCAGGCTCGCATCGAGGAAGCAGTGGACGAGGCACTGTCCGAGATCGACGCCACCGCCCGCCAAGTCGCCACCAACCTCACCCGCTGCACCCGCCTCCGCCAGTCCATTCTGAAATGGGCCTTCGAGGGCAAGCTGGCCGACCAAGACCCCGCTGATGAGCCCGCCGCCGACCTCCTCGCGCGGATCAAGGCCGACCGCGCCGCCGCCGCCGCCGCGCCCAAAGCCCCCGGTCGCGGACGCAAGAAGACGCCGTGACGCCCCGGCGACGCCACCCGCCCGCGCGGCCGGACTGGCTCGCGTGGCCTATCGAAATCTCGCCCCACGTCGAGCGGCGGATGGAGGAGCGTGGTTTCTCCGAGGTCGAACTCCGCGAGATGGTCGAGCGCGCGACCGCGTGGCGGCCGAGCCCCGCCGAGGGCAGGTTCGTGCTCACCGCCACGCTCAGCGGGCGGCTCTGGGAGGTCGTGGTTGAGCCGGACGCCTTCCTGGAGCATCTTGTCGTCGTGACCGCTTACCGAAAGAGCCCCCCATGAGCGCGACTTTCCTTGAGGTGACCTTTCGCCACGGGCGGCCCTTCGCCGCCTACCTGCGCCTGCCCCGCGCCGCGGGGGTCAAGGTCGACCACTCGCGCGAAGTCCGTCCGGGCCTGGTCGTGGACTTCTCCGCCGACGACACGCCCCTCGGCCTCGAGATCGTGGATCCCACCACGACCGACGAGGACACCGTGCTCGCCGTGCTCGCCGAGATCCACGCACCGGCAGTCTCCCGCGACGACCTGGCGCCGCTGCGGGCGGCGTGAGAGCACCCGCGATCGACGTTCGCGAGCCGGAGTGAATCGAGCCCCGTCGCCCTCTTCGGCTCGCTGCGCGACGCCCTTGGAGTCGACCGATGAGTCCGCGCTACCGAATCCTCCACTTCTGCCCGTTCCCCTTCAACGGGGCTCGGTGGCCATTCGCCGCCGTCGTCGAGACTGGGGGCGAAATCCGCGTGGCACGCGCAGCGCGGCTGCCGGGCTCGGAGTGTCTGGGCGGCGAGACGACGGCCGATCTCCTTCGGTGGTTGCACGATCGCCTCGGCCTCGTCGCGTCGTTCGATCGCCCGCCGGCGGCCTTCGGGACTTCGGTCTTGCTGGATGCCCCGGTCGAGCTCCCGCAAAGCATCGAAGATCCCGTCCAGTGGCTGGAGGAGAACGTGTTGCCCCGGCCTGTCGGGGCGGCGGGCAGGGGCAGTCGTCGCACGCTCTCCGCATCGAGCGCGGGGCTCCAGTTCTTCACGAACGGCAATGTCCGGCCCTGGGTCAAGACCAACTTCCAACCGCGCCGCCACTGGCCGGGCGGTGCGCCCCGAGGCACCGACCTGCTGCCCGCCGTCCACCACTTCACCCGCGGCGGTGGTGAGCTGCTTCTGATGGAGCCCATCCTCCCCGGCCGCATCGCCCGCGCGCGGGACCTGCAGGACGTCGTCACGAAGATGCAGGCATATCGCGGCGCCATCGATCGCGAGCCGCAGCGAGCCCGAGTGCGTACGGTCGCGTACCTGCTGACCGACTCGAATGCCGCTCACCGCGCGGATCTCGTCCGACACCTCGCGGATGCGGTGCACTGGATCGTCGACACCAACGTCGTGTCCGAGCGGATGAATCTTCTGGACACGATCCGGCAGGTCGGCCGGCGCGACACGGAAGAATTCGACCTCGGCGACTGCGAACCCGGGCTTCATTGAGGCGTGACAGCGCGAGCGCGCGACTTGGTGGCCATCGTGCGGCCGAGCACCCGGGTGTAGTCGACGTTGAGCGGGCGGCAGCAGTGAAGCACGCTGTCGCCATGAGCGCGACGTTCCTCGAAGTGACCTATCGGCACGGGCGGCCGTTCGCCGCCTTCCTCCGCCTGCCCCGCGGTCCCGGCGCCCGCGTCGACCACACCCGCGAGGTTCGCCCGGGCATGGTCGTGGACTTTTCGGAGGACGACACGCCACTCGGGTTGGAAATCGTCGATCCCGCCACCGCCGACGAGGACACTCTGCTCGGCGTCCTCACTGAGATTCGTGCATCAGGCGTCTCGCGTGGCGATCTGGCACCGCTGTGGGGCAACCGAGCGGGACGGGAGTGCAGACTCAACCGAATCGTTCGTCCCGCTGAAGCTGGGCCCGAATGACGCCTTCCATCGAGAGGTCCAGGACCGACCACCCGGCGAATGTCGATGGATCTTGCAGCCGGTGCCAGTCGACCACGCACAGTATCTGCGAGTAGGGCCGGAGGGCGGGTGGCAGGGCGTGCTTGATCTGAGCCATGCAGATAGGACGAAGCGTCGAGACCGATCCGGACATGTTGTCGGCCATTCTGCCCCGAACGGGCATTCCCGTCGATGGGGCGACGTTGTATCGTAGCCGTGGTCCGGCTTGGGGGATTCTGGTTGGCGCTCACCGATCTGCAGATTGCCACGCTCATTGCGAAGTACGGCCGTGAGCGCGACCGGTTCGAGAAGATGGCGACGATCGTCGCCTCTCGACTCACAGCGGTTCCGTTTTCCGTGGATCCCGGCGCGTGGGCGTGATCAAATCGTAGCGAGGTGAATCTATGCCAAAG
>JAKLJY010000218.1 GCA_023150895.1 Myxococcota bacterium
CATCACCTGCGTCGACGTCGGTCAGCGGGACACCGGCTTGCGCTTCGTCGAGTCCGCGACCGAGGACGGCGCCTTCGTGTGTCCGGCCTGCGGCGCCGAGGTACGCGCGCAGCCCGTGTGAAATCGGCCGCCCTGCGGTGCGTGCAGCAGCGTGCTCTGAGGCAACTAGACCGCGCGCTCGGCCTCCCACGCGGCGAGCAGCTCCGTCCCGAGGGCGACGCAGGCGCCCGCGATGGTGGCGGCTTCCTCGATGCCTACGCTCGCGCGGATCGCCATGGCGGCGCCATGCGCCGATCGGGTGCCGAAAAGCCGTCGGAGGTGCCGGCGAGCTTCGCCGGTCACGGGTCCTGCGAACGCGTGGCGCTCGAGCCCTGCCAGGGTCGCTCCGAGCGGGCGAAGTTCGCCTGCCTGCAGGATGCGCAGCACGTCGAGGCCGTCCTTCGGCGACCAGCGGGCTGGCGTTGCCTCGCGCTCGGCGAGCTTGTGCAGCTTGGCGACCAGAAGCGCGCCGAGGCCCGCGACGGCCACGTCGATCGCACGCGTATCGGTTGGGTCGAGCGCGTCGAGCGTGAAGACGCTGTTGTCGACGATGGCGGCCTCGAGCCCCTTCGCCTTGCGCGCCACCTCCGTTCCATGCGGCCCGAGGCGTGCGCTCCGGCGTCCAGGACCGCCGAGCGCCTCGGGCACCATGAGGTCGATCTGCACGTCGCTGCGCGCCCACGTCCCAGGTTTCACTGCGAGCGTGAATCCCGCTGCGCGAAGGGCCTCGGCCAGGAGCGGCTCGTCGTCGAGCACTTCGGGGTCGAGCGCGAGATCGCCGTCGGACGTGAACGGCGCGACGAGCAGATTGCCGGCGCCGACACGGTGGTAGATGGCCTGCGCGCCCACGAGGACGACCGCCTTGCGGTGGTTGCCGAGCGCTTCGAGCGCGTCGAGCAGGATGCGTCGGGCTTCGACGTACTCGGGATCGTGTTCAACGGGCACGGCGGGCCGCCTTCATCTTCTCGACGAGCGCTTCGGCCTCCTGCGGACCTCGCCCAGGGCTCGACATCAAGTCCACGACGGCCTGCGCATTTGCCACGGTGGTCACGTCGACCGATGCTTCGCCAACGCTCACCGCGCGCAGGCCGGTGCGTGTGAACACGACGTCGTCGTACGGACGCAGCAGCCAGACGTTCGCGCCGGCATCGGCGGGCACGAGGCCGAGCGTTCGCGCGGCCTCGTCGGGTTCGTCGACATACAGCATTGCGATGCGGGTCGGAGCGATACCGGGCCCCGCCGTCGAGCCCGTCGCGGCGTAGCGGGGCAGGCGCTCCAGCTTCGGCCAGAGCGCCGGGAGCCCGCGTGGTTCGAGGAACGTACGCAGATCGTTCGACCGCGTCAGCTCGTAGTCCTTCGCCCAGCGCACGAGGAGCGCCGGCCAGTCGACCGTCGCGACCCGCTTCTTTTCGTCGCGCGTGAGCAGCGCCTCGGTCTCGAGGAACGTCACGACGCGAGAGACGGTCCCGAGCGGCGTCGCCGCGGCGGTCGCGAGCGCGCGCGTTCCTTGGGGAAGGTCGAGTTCGACGAGTGCGCGGACGACGCGGGCGGCGGCGGCCCCTCGCAAGCTGTGAAGCGGTCGCGGCGTTCGCTCGGGATCCTGCTCGGCGCCCATGCCCTCGAGGAAGATCGCCGGGCGGCTGACGACGACCCGGACGTTGCCGGTGGCATCGGCATAGCTCGCGCCCCCCTGCGCCAGCAGCTCGCGCGCACGGCCGCCGAGGTACGAAGAGACGACCAGAAAGGGCGGCTGCGTCCTCGCGAGCAGCGCCGGAACATCGCGGGGGACGAGCCCGTTGCGCGTGATGATGGCCAGCTCGACGCGGCTCTTGTCCGGACCAGAAAGCCGGAGGATGGGCGTGCGCGGGCTGCCCTCTTCCTCGGCGCTCCAGCCGGGCGGAAGGCGGCGTCGCAGGCGTTCGAGTGCCTGGCGAACGCATGTTCCGCTACTCTGAACGTTCCGCATGTCGCGGAACATAGCGTTCTCTGGAACAAAGGGCAACGCGTCGTTCCGCGCAGACGCCCGTTCTTCAGGATGCGGAATGGGCGTCTGCGCCGTTCGACTCCACGCAAGCAGGGGAACTCCAACTCCAGTCGGCGACGTCGGCCGACACCGCCGTTCGCACACGTCGGCCCCGGACAAACCCGGCGAGGCCCTCCTGGCGCATGAGGCGCTCCACCGTGCAGCGAGCCACCCGGCCGTCGACACCGAGCAGGTCGGGGCCGTGCGCGGCAACTCGCGCCAGACCTTGCGCGCGCCGTAGAGCCGCCGGCTGGCCGCCCAGGAGCGCCGGATGGCCGCCCGGGGGACGTCGTCCCGCTGCACACGCGCCCCCCGGCTCGCCGGGTCGCGACGGTGCCGCAGCCAAGCGTAATCCGTCGACGGGGCGATTGGCAGCACCGCGCAAATCGGGCCTCGGCTCGTCTACATGTGCCGGGCCAGGCTCTCACGCCGAGGCGACGGCGTCGATCCCCTCGCGTGCGCGCGCGAGACTTCTTGCGAGGGGCTCGAGAATGATGCCCAACGCCTTGGCCCGCCGGAGCAGATCGGAGTTGAACCTCAAGTTGGTGGCCCGCTTCGGGGCGCCTCGGTCGAACTCCAGCGAGACGACCTCCACGGAAAATATGCGCATTCACCATGCGCATAGGGTCCCTTCGCGGTCAGTGGGGCGCATCCGCCGACTGTTCGTAATCCCATCGCTCTGAAACTGAACCACCGGGCAGCCCCTTTCCCGACCGGCACGAGTCCGCCAAACCGGGAGGATGCATACGATGGACGACCGGACGGAGATTCGGCGCCGGATGGCGCGTGGCGAGTCGATGCGGGCAGCGGGCCGCGTCGCTCGAGACATCGCGGATCACGGTTCGGCGGTCCGTGGAGAGCGCGCCGCCGTTTGCGGTTCTCGCGTTCGAGCAGGCGCTGCCGGTCGTCCGTCGCCGACGCCGCCCGTTTGCTGCCGTCACGCTCGGCCTGCCGCACCCACTTGCGAAGCGTCTCGGACGTACAGCCCAGCTTCGCGGCGATGGCGCAGATGGTCGCCCACTCCGATGGGTGCTTCCCGCGCGCTTCCCGGACCCGGCGTACCGCCCGCTCCCGGACCTCAGGTGAAAACTTCTGTCTCGTCTCGCTTATGACCCCATGCTCTCACGCTGTGGGGTCTCCGGCAAAACCGGGGCGGTTCAATCAGACCAGGAGCGATTCCCGAACGACCCGGTGGATGAGCGCATGATTCAGTCGCCCTTGCCGAAATGCATCGGAAATCCCCACACGAGTGCCACAACCGGCCAGAAACGGCGCGGCCACGTCGGCAACCACGGCCCTCACTTGCTCCCGGCGTTCGTCGGCTCCGATTGATGGATCCTCCAGGTCAAGGAGACGCCGCAACGATTCCTCTTCCCCGGGCTTGAGGGCTTCGATTCTCAGGCGGATGTGGCACTCGTTCTCCTTCGGGGGCAGCCTGTCTCGAACCAACGGAAGCCCCTTCACGAGGATGCCGAGATTCACGTAGTACTGCTGGCCGAAGTTCGACATCTGGAGATCGACGACGAGGAAGGTCTCATCGAGTTCACGATGCCAAGTGCTCGACTTCCGAACGAACTTCATGTCCTTCATGGCCGCTTCGACCCCGAGCTTGATTGGGTTGTCGGTCTTCATCGATCGTAGGTCTCCACCCGTCCGGTCCAGGGTTGCCCCGTGGTCTCCTGAAGTTCGTCAATGTACCGCTGCAACTGCCTGTGACCATCTCGGATCGCGCGAGGGTTGTTGGGCTTCAACTCGATGACCTCCCGGGTCGCCTCATTCACGGCGTCCGCCCGCCGACCGCTGGGGAGCCGGTACTCCTTCCGGAAGCCGGGCGGCGGCTTCCACGCCTTGTGCGCGGCCCTTCCCGCTGCAGTCGCCGCCGTCTCACCGCCTCGAACGCCCCCCTTCCCCACGACCTCCACCCCGCGTTCGACCCCCCGCCCCAGCCGCCAGCCGTCGCCGAGCGCCTTGAACTTGCCGGCGGGCAGGGCGATGTCGATCACCGCCCCGGTGAGCTCACCCGTGCCGTAGGCCCGGGAGCAGCGCTCGACGAGGTCGTCGACGCCGAGTTCATCGGCGAGCCAGCCGCCGAGGCCGAAGCTGAGCACGTTGCCCAGGCCGCTCGCGAAGCTCGCGACGTCCTCCTCCCAGGCGTAGCCCGAGGGGTCGATGCGGTTGACGGGGTCGTTGCCCGCGTAGGCGTAGAGGTTGGGGTCGCCGCCGCCGAACCCCGCCCGGTCGGGCGTCAGGAAGCGCCCCGTCTCGGGGTCGTACCACCGGCCGCCCAGCTGCACGAGGCCGGTCGCGGGCTCGTAGAGGCCGCCCGCGAAGCCGAACGGCTGGAAGCCCGGCTGCGTGTCGGTCAGCACGCGGCCCCAGGCGTCGTAGTCGAGGCGCTGCGCGATCTCGCCGGTGTCGGCGTCGACGACGAGGCGCACGCTGCCCCGGTGGTCGGTCAACAGCGCGAGGCGCCGCTCGCCCATCAACATCACATCGGGGACGTGCGCCCTCGACCCGCCGATGAACCGCTGCGCGAGCCGCCCATCGGCGTCGAGGCGCGCGAGCGGCACGCCCCCGGCGCCGTAGACGAAGCGGTCGGTGACGACGCCGGCGACGCGGCGCTCGACCCGCCGGCCCGCGGCGTCGTAGGCGTAGGTCACGTCCCCGGCTGCGGCGCCCGTGACCCCCAGCAGCTCCCCCGTGCGGTCGTAGGTGTAGGAGAGCGCCTCGCCGGCGGGGTCGAGCCGCGCCGTACGCCGCCCCGCCGCGTCGTGCTCGAACTCGACCTCGCCCTGCGCAAGCAGCCGGTCCCGCGCATCGTGCCGTGTGAGCACGTCCCCCGCGGGATCACCGGCGGCCACCAGCCGGACCCCGTTGCCGTCGTAGAGCCAGCGCTCGGGCGGCCCCTGCGCGCTGACCACGCTCGCGAGCCGGCCGAGGCCGTCGTAGGCGTAGGCGACCTCGCGCGCCTCGCCGAGTATGCGCTCGCGCTGTGCGGCGATGCGCCCGATGGCGTCGCGGGTCGTTTCGATCGTCCAGATCTCCGCGCCGTCGTGCGTCACCGTCATCTGCGCCGGGTGGCCGTGCGCGTCGTAGGTGTGTTGCACGACGAGCCCGCCCACGCGCAGCGCCGCCGGCAGGCCGATGCCATCGGGACCGTCGCGGTCGAGTTCGAGCGGCCCGGCACCGACGAGCAGCCCGTCGGCGTCGAAGCGCGGGCGAACCTCGGAGACGCTCCCCGCGCCGTCGGTGAGCCGCACCGCCGAAGGCCGCAGCCCGCCCTCGACGTCGGTGTCGACCTCGACCCGCGCCACACGCGCGCCATCGGGGCGGTACAGCTCGCGGGCGCGGACGAGCGGGCCGTTGCGCTCGACGGCGGTCGTGTAGCCATCCGCAGACGTGGCGCGGCTCAGCGCGCCCGTGCCGGGATCGTAGGCGAACACGGCCTCGCCGCGGGCGAGCGTCGCGCGCACCGGGCGCCCGGCCTCGTCGTAAGTCAGCGTCGTTGCGGTCTCCCCGTTCTCGGCCACCGATACGAGCGCCCCGTCGCGGTCGTAGGCCAGCCGCATGCCGTCGGGTGATGGGTCGTCGGGCACGGCGGGCGGCGTGCGTCCGGCGAACCGTCCGCGGGGGTCGTGCGCGAGTCGATGTGCCGGGCGCCCGGGCGGGATGACCTCCGTCGGAAGCCCCGTGAGCCCGAACGACAGCGAGAGCGTCGCGCTCGCTTCGTCCGGACCGCTGACGGTCACCGTCGTGGGACGGTCGGCGTCGTCGTAGGTGCGGCGCTCGACGTGGCCCGCCGCGTCCCGCTGCTCGACGAGGCGATCCCGTGCATCGTAACGGTAGGTGACGCGGCGCTCCCCGGCCCCGGATTCGACGAGCCGGCCCTCGTCGTCGTAGCGGATGGTCAGCGGCGCCAGCGCCCCGGAGGTCGTCGATACGACGCGCCCTGCCTCGTCGAGCGACAGCGTCTCGACGCGCCCGGCGGCCGTGACGCGCGTCGCGGTGCGGCTCTCGGCCTCCCACGTCGCGGTCGTGTGACGTCCATCAGCCGGTCGAGCGCCGGGCGGCTCGTCGTCGCTCCGCTCACGCCGTCATCGACGTGCTCGACGACGACGTTCCATCCTCACTGACGGGCGACGGCTCGCAGTTCGTCGAGCTGCAGCCCAACGTCCTGACCGTGGCCGGTGGTGCTCACGCGGGCGTAGAGCAGCGTCCTCGGACGTGTGGTCGGTGCGCTGGTCGGCATCGAGCAGACCCACTCGCTGACGGAGCGTACTGAGCCACGGCTTTCGAGCCGAAGTATCAGAACGGATTCGAGAACTTCGCCGATGCGGCCAGGTCACCCTTTATGGGCAGGTTCAACCTGCATGGAGAACAAAACCGGCACCCGCAGCCGGAGTGTACCGGCGGCCACCCGGCGGGGCGCGCGCTCAGCCTTTCGGCTCTGAGCCTGTTAGCGTTCCGATGAATCGCTGAACGACGGTCGCTGCCGGGTCCCTGATGGAGGATAGGAAGTCCACCTTGGCCTGGCCCACCTCCTCGACCTGCTCATTTCGTCCCAGCACGACGAGCAGCGCCAATGCACGCTTCGCTCGCTCGGCATGGATCGGCGAGTGCAGCCACGCCCTTCGGTCATCACGAAGGAGGACGGCGAGGGCCTCGGCGGGGTCTCCATACGTGGTGAGGTACGGGAGGCCCGTCTCGATCAGGCTGTGTTCAATCTGCTCAGCAACACGGGTGATGTCTGCGGAACCGGTCGCTGTCCAACGGTGAGGTTCGCCACGCTCGATGTTCCCGAGTTCAGCGCCCAACGTGTACGTCCTTGCCTTCTCTGCCTTCGACAGCAATGGGTTGGAACGATGAACGATATCCTCGACTTGGTCGAAGCGTACCGCCACATCGCAGGTCACGTCGAAGTCGCTGTCGTGGTCAATGAAGGTGACATGAACGGCGTGCCGACCGTGCTGGCTATCACGGGTGAACGTCTGACCCACTGCACGGGGCTTGAATCCGTGTTGCTTCAGTCTCTTCCCAAGCTCCGAGAGCAACGTGTTCCGCGCCTCCGGCAGGTTCATCAGTAGACCCTCTCGATCGTCTGGATGATGAGTTGTTGCCCTCGGAGCGCAGCCGGGGCGTTCTTCCCAACGAGGACGCCACCCTCTGTACCGAGAAGGGCGTCCTTCGCCAACTGGGATGCGCTACGAACGGCCCCGCCGGACTTCACCTCCACGGCGAAGATCTGGCCGCTCGGTGTCTGGATGAGGTGGTCCACCCTGCGTAGCCCCGCCGCGGTTCTGATGGACACCTGACTGCCGAGGACGGTGTTTGGAGTTCCCACACTTCCGTGGACAGTCAGGGAGTAGGGCAGTCGGGCTGCCGGGCATGATGCCTCTCGAAGTCGACGGGTGAAAGGAAACCGATGGCCGAGTGCAAACGTCGTGGGTCGAGCCGCGCCGTGCGCCGCCCCGGCCGAAGTGCCTGGCACCTCGCGCAGCACCTCGCGCACACGTCCGCGGGCAGCACCGCGTGGGTGACCCCGCAGGACTCGCAGCGCACCCTCAGGATGCGCATCAGCTCGCCGCCCAGGTAGCGCTGGTAGAACGCATGCGGCCGCATTGCCGCACCGCAGCCCGGCGACGGGCACCGCGGGAGCCGCGCGCGCCTCTCCGGCCCCGCGCCTACGAACGCGGACGGAAAGGCTTGGTGATCGACTCCGGCCGCGGTTGCCGTATCTCCCGGCGCCCGCCGAGAGTTTCACCGCCAAGTAGATCGTCCCGGCGGGCGCCCCTTCGGGCGTTGCGGTCCGTGATTGAACCGAGATCCGCCGCTGGCCGTTCTATGACGCGACGCGTGAGTTGGGCGAGATACGCGCCCAGAGGGACGGGGGGCGTGGGGGCTACACCACCTCACCGACGCCGACGACCAGGGTGGCTGAGTTGCCAGCGGACTTGCTCCCCAAGCTCCGGGTCATCGGCGAACTCCGCGATGAGCGGCCTCACGGACTTGTCGTTGCTGAAGGCGATGGCCTCCAGCAGGGCGGAGCGGTTCTCGCCGTGCCGCTTGTCACGTAGCAGCCGGAGCGCCTCTTCGTGGCGGCCTGTCTCCCGAGCGACGACGCCGAGAGCAACCCCTACCGCCCACTTGTACCCGTTCGGATGCGTGTCGGGATTCTTCTCGAACTCCTCCAGGAGGATGTTCCATCCGTCCTTCGCTTCCGGCACGGCAAGCGCCCTGGCGATGCCCTCCTTCGTACGCTCCGAGTAGGGCCTTCGCAGATGGTTGAGCAGCACCGGAATCGCTGCCGGATAAGGGTCGGCGGTATTCACGAGTTCCCAAGCAGAGTGAACAGGGACGCCGACACGAGCCAGATCGGCGGCAAGCTGGCGCTGCTCCTCCCGGCTCGCCGCCTCCTTCGCCAGGCGTTGCTTCTCTCTGTCGGCCGCCCGGGCCTGGTACTCCTTGTCCTTGCTGAGCTTCTCCATCAACTCGGCAGCCGTCATTCCGCCGCCCCTGCGTTTGTCGTTCATTGCGGGATGTACCTCAAGTTGAGAACGCCCTGCTGCACTGCATCGACGAGCGGCTGGCTGAGCTGTGTGTCCGGCCGGACGTACAGGTCGAAGTCTAGTCCTTTGCTCGTTGCGTAGTCTGCGTAGTCACGCAGTTGGCGGGTGAACCCCAGCGAGCGAACGTTCTTGACCTCCGAGAGCGTGGTCGTCGTCATCCCGTCAGGGACGCGCCACCGACCGTTGATGTTGATCCGGGCCTTGGAGCCAATGTCGAAGGCCCTACGGACGGCGGCCTCGCCCGCTTGCCCGGTGCGGACGGCCGCCGAGCCCCCCTTCCCCACCACCTCCACCCCGCGTTCGACCCCCCGCCCCAGCCGCCAGCCCTCGCCGAGCGCCTTGAGTTTCCCGGCCGGCAGCGCGATGTCGATCACCGCCCCGGTGAGCTCACCCGTGCCATAGGCCCGGGAGCAGCGCTCGACGAGGTCGTCGACGCCGAGTTCGTCGGCGAGCCAGCCGCCGACGCCGAAGCTGAGCACGTTGCCCAGGCCGCTCGCGAAGCTCGCGACGTCTTCTTCCCAGGCGTAGCCCGAGGGGTCGATGCGGTTGACGGGGTCGTTGCCGGCGTAGGCGTAAAGGTTGGGGTCGCCGCCGCCGAACCCCGCCCGGTCGGGCGTCAGGAAGCGCCCCGTCTCGGGGTCGTACGTACGGCCGCCCATCTGCACGAGGCCGGTCGCCGGGTCGTACAGGCCGCCCGCGAAACCGAACGGCTGAAAGCCCGGCTGCGTGTCGGTCAGTACGCGGCCCCAGGCGTCGTAGTCGAGGCGCTGTGCGATCTCGCCCGTGTCGGCGTCGATGACGAGGCGCACGCTGCCCCGGTGGTCGGTCAGCAGCGCGAGGCGCCGCTCGCCCATCAGGACGAGATCGGACACGTGCGCCCGGGACCCGCCGATGAACCGCTGCACGAGCCGGCCGTCGGCGTCGAGGCGCGCGAGCGGCACGCCCCCGGCGCCGTAGACGAAGCGGTCGGTGACGACGCCGGCGACGCGGCGCTCGACCCGCCGACCCGCGGCGTCGTAGGCGTAGGTCACGTCCCCTGCGGCGCCACCCGTGACGCTCAGCAGCTCGCCCGTGCGGTCGTAGGTGTAGGAGAGCGCCTCGCCGGCGGGGTCGAGGCGCGCCGTGCGCCGTCCCGCCGCGTCGTGCTCGAACTCGATGTCGCCCTGTGCAAGCAGGCGGTCCCGCGCGTCGTGCCGCGTGAGCACGTCCCCCGCGGGATCCCCGGCGGCCACCAGCCGGACCCCGTTGCCGTCGTAGAGCCATCTCTCCGGCGGTCCCTGTGCGCTGACCACGCTCGCGAGCCGGCCGAGGCCGTCGTAGGCGTAGGCGACAACGCGCGCCTCGCCGAGAACGCGCTCGCGCTGCGAGGCGATGCGGCCGATGGCGTCGCGGGTCGTCTCGACCGTCCAGATCTGCGCGCCGTCGTGCGTCACCGTCATCTGCGCCGGGTGTCCGTGCGCGTCGTAGGTGTGTTGCACGACGAGCCCGCCCACGCGAAGCGACGCCGGCAGGCCGATGCCATCGGGTCCGTCGCGGTCGAGTTCCAGCGGCCCGGCGCCGACGAGCAGCCCGTCGGCGTCGAAGCGCGGACGCACCTCGGAAACGCGCCCCGCGGCGTCGGTGAGCCGCACCGCCGAGGGCCGCAGCCCGCCTTCGACGTCGGTGTCGACCTCGACCCGCGCCACACGCGCGCCATCGGGGCGGTACAGCTCGCGGGCGCGGATGAGCGGACCGTCGCGCTCGAGGGCAGTCGTGTATCCATCCGCAGACGTGGCGCGGCTCAGCGCGCCCGTGGCGGGGTCGTAGGCGAACGCGGCCTCGCCCCGGGCGAGCGTTGCGCGCACCGGGCGCCCGGCCTCGTCGTAAGTCAGCGTCGTTGCGGTCTCCCCGTTCTCGGCCACCGATACGAGCGC
>JAKLJY010000219.1 GCA_023150895.1 Myxococcota bacterium
CCTTCACCGGCGCCGGGCCGAACAACGCCGCGGGCAACCCCGTGCTGAGCAACAACGAGGTCACCCGCGGGCTCGGCGGCAACGGCGGCAACGGCGGCACCGGCGGTCCGGGTGGCGACGGCGGCGATGGTGCCAACGGTGGCGCCGGCGGCCAGGGCGCGCTGAACTACAACTTCTGCTCGTACCAGGGCGGCAAGGGCGGCAAGGGCGGCCGCGGTGGCCATGGCGGCGGCGGCGGTGGTGGCAATGGCGGCATCAGCTATGACATCTACGTCAACAACGACAACGGGACGTCGCCCGACTACAGCGCGACCAACGCCTTCGGCCTCGCGGCGGCGACGGCCACCGGCGGTGCGCGCGGCGAAGGCGGCGGCTCGCTGAACGTCGTCAACGGGCTCGGTACCGCCGGCAACGCGGGCGCATCGGGCAACGTGCTCAAGGTGCCCTGAAACCGCCTTGGCCGCGGCCGGGCGACGGCGTCTCAGTACCCCAGCGCCCGGCCCACCTGCCAGACCAGGAAGGACGCACCCCAGGCCAGGGCGGTCATGTACCCGAACACGAAGGACGGCCACCGCCACGAGCGCGTCTCGCGTTTGACCGCCGCCAGGGTGCTCATGCATTGCGCCGCCAGCGCGAAGAAGACCAGCAGCGACAGACCCGCGAGCGGTGAATAGACCGGCCGGCCGTCGGCGTGGTGCTCCGCGCGCATGCGCTCGCGCAGCGTGGCGCTCTCTTCGTCGACGTCCCCGCCGACGCCGTAGACCACGCCGAGGGTGCTGACGAAGACCTCGCGCGCCGCGAATGCGCCCACCAACCCGACGCCGATCTTCCAGTCGAAGCCGAGCGGCTCGATGGCCGGCTCGATGAGGCGCCCGAGGCGGCCACCGAGGCTGTTGCGCAGGCGCGCGCCGGCCAGCTCCGCCTCGAGGGCGGCGCGAGCCTCCGGATCGGCGTCCGGCGCGTCCTCGGCGGGGAGGGCGGCGATGCGTGCCTCGACGACCGCCGCTTCGCTCGACTCGCGGGGAAAGTAGAGCAGCCCCCACAGCACGATCGAGCAGGCGAGAATGACCGTGCCGGCCTCGGTGAGGAACGTCCGGACGCGCCCGAGGAGCAACCGCGCGACGCTGCGGGGATCCGGGGCCCGGTAGGGCGGCAGCTCCATCAGCAGCGGCACGCGCGGGCCCTTCAGGACCGTGCGCCCGATGACGGCCGCGGCGATCAACGCCATGAGGGTGCCGAAGAGATACATGGCAATCATCAGGAGCCCGGCGACGGGCAGCCCGAAGACGTCGCCTGCGGGGAAGAGTGAACCGATGATCAGCGTGTAGACCGGCAGACGCGCCGAGCACGTCGTCAGCGGCACGACCATCATGGTGAGAAAGCGGTCCCGCCGGCGCTCCATGGTGCGCGTGGCCATGATGGCCGGCACCGCGCACGCGAAACCCGAGAGCAGCGGCACGAACGCCCGACCGTGAAGGCCGACCTTGTTCATCACGCGGTCCATCAGGAAGGCCGCGCGTGCCATGTATCCGCTGTCCTCGAGCAGACCGATGAACAGGAAGAGCAGGACGATCTGCGGCAGAAAGACGATCACGCTGCCGACGCCCCCGATGAGACCGTCGACGAGGAAATCGGCGGTCATCCCGGGGGTCAGCGTGCCGCGCAGCGCCTCGCCCGTGGCCGCGAACAGCGCCTCGATGGCCGTGATGGCCGGATCGGACCAGGCGAACAACGCCTGAAAGACCACGAACATCAGCGCCAGAAAGACGGCGAACCCGGCGACCGGATGAATCAGGACCGCGTCGAGCCGCTCCGTCCAGGAGCGACCGGGCGGCGGATCGCGGTGCAGCACCTCGGCGACGAGCTTGTCGATCCAGGCGTACCGCGCGGAGACGGCCTCGGCGTCGGGATCGCGCCCCGTCTCGCGCGCGCGTCTGAGGCGGTCGAGCACCGCGAGGCGCAGCCCGGCCGGGACGCCCTCGAGCTCGTCGTCGGCGTCGATGCTCATCAGCGCCCAGAGCGCCACGGCCCGCGTCGCGTCGGGCCCGAGGTCGTCGGGCCGCTCCGTCCCGAGGTGTGGCACGAGGGTCGCCAGATCGGCTTCGAGCGCGGGCGTCGGCGTCCAACGCCAGCCGGGCGGCGGGTACAGCGGATCGTCGTCGAGCGCGTCCGCGATCTGCGTGCGCAGGGCGTCGAGACCATGCGCCTTGCTCGCCGTCGTCGGCACGACCGGGATGCCCAGACGGCGCTCGAGCGCACCCACGTCGATGTGCAGACCGGCCGCGCCCGCCGCGTCCATCATGTTCAGGGCCAGGATCAGCGGCAGCCCGAACTCGAGGACCTGCAGCACCATGTACAGGTTGCGCCCGAGGTTCGTCGCGTCGAGCACGAGCACCACGAGGTCCGGGCGCGGGTGTCCGTGCCGCCCGAGCAGCGCGTCGATGGCGATCTGCTCCTCCGGGCTGCGCGACACGAGGCTGTAAGTGCCCGGGATGTCGAGGACGTCGAAGGTCTCGGCCTCGAGCGTGAGTTGCCCGAGCGTTCGTTCGACCGTGATGCCCGGGTAGTTGCCGACGCGGGCGTTGGCACCCGTCAGTCGGTTGAAGAGCGTCGTCTTGCCCGTATTCGGATTGCCGGCGATGGCAATCAGGCGCCGGCCGGGGCCGCGGGGTGGACGTCTGGTGGCCGTCGTCCCATGGCAGTCGTTTCCAGGTTCGCTCATTGGGGGACCGCGCGCGCGGTCAGGCGCTCAGCGAGACCGCCGAGGCGTCTCGGCGGCGGATGGAGAGGCGGCAACCCCGTACCTCGAGCTCGAGGGGGTCCCCGAGCGGAGCGACCTGACACAGGACGACGGGCGTGCCGGGGACGAGGCCGAGCTCCATCAGGCGGCGCCGAAACGCGCGCTCGCCGCCGATGCGGGTGACGATGCCGGATTCGCTGGGGGAGAGCTCTGCGATGGTGCGGGCGGGCATGTGATCTCGGGAAAGAAGCGAAAATGAAAGCGGTTCTCAAAATCACGGTAGGCCCAAACACCCGTTCTTGTCAATCGCCCGGATCCCCGCTCGGCTTGATTGGCCGCAAGTCGGGATTCCAGATACTGTGTTCCCGATGCACACCGAAACGTGGTTCCAGCGCCGCTCCGCGCGCGGCCTGACGATGATCGAGCTGCTCACGGTGGTGGCGCTGCTCGGGCTCATCGTGGCCGTCGTCGTGGCGTTCGTCTTTCCGAGCGACGACCGTCGGGTCAAGCTCGAGGCCGAGAAGCTCGCCGCCTACCTCGAGCGGGCCGGCGGCGATGCCAAGATGACGGAAGGCGCCGTGCGCGTGGCCTTCGTGTTCGACGACGGCGCCTATCACCGCGAAGTCGCGACGATGGGCGCCCGCATCTCGGACCTCGCCTGGCGCGAGGACGAACGCGTCAAGCCCGACCGCATCAAGGCGCCGGTGCGCATCCTCGGGGTCGAGGTCACCGACGTCGGCGCGCTCGAGTCGGGCACGGCCTGGCTGGTCTGGGAGGACACGAAGACGCGCGGCGGGGTGGTGGTCATCGGGCTCAATGAGGCCATCTGGTCCGTCGTCGTCGATCCGAAGAACGGCGGCGTCAAGCTCGAGCGCGGACGGGTCGCGGCGCCCGCCGGGGGCGAGGGCTTTAAGCGCAGCCTGCCGCGGGCCGAGCTCACGAGCCTCACGGACGGCACCGAGGTCGATCCCGGGGCGCTTCAGCGCCTCATCGACAACATCCCGACGGGTCCCCGGACCGAGTCCGAAGTGGGCGATGCGCCGCCTGCCAACACGGGCGGAACCCCTGCGCCGGCGGCCGGCGGGAGCCTCGGGGCCCCCGATCCGCCCCCCCCCATCAACCAGTTTCCCCCGGAGCCGCCACCTCCGCCGTCCCCAGCGACCGAACCGCCGCCGCCGGAGGAGCCCCCGGAAGGGGGTGAACCCGCGCCCCCGACCGAGCCGCCCTCCGAGCCGCCCGGCGACCCCTGCGCGCAGTTCCAGTGCCCTGAGAAGCATGGTCTCGCGCAGATGTGCGTCACCAGCCCCGGCGAAGACAGCACCGAGAAGCCCCGCTGCGTGCCCGACGTGCGCGGCAAGGCTTACCTGGCCAACAACTTCCGCCTCGCCGGCTTTCTGCGGGACTACCCCCAGGCCGACCTCGCCGAGGAGGTCATCTCGGTCGTCCTCAACGACTTCAGCTACAAGTTCATGCTGGTCTTCCCGGCGCAGGGGGCGGCCAGCCGCGGCTTCAGCGCGCTCGACTTCAGCAACCACCTCGTCCAGGGTGCGCAGCAGGTCAGCGGACGCAGGTATCGCGGCATGCAGAACCTGACGACGTCGACGCGGGCCCGCGTCATTCTCGATGCGCCCGAGTCCACGAATGACGATGAGTCCGGGGCGATCGCCGCCTGGTACATGTGGCCGCAGGTGGACACCACCGTCACGGTGGCGGCGGGGGGGCAACTGCGCACGCAGCGCGGTGACTTCACGCTCACCGTGCCCTTCGTGCGCAACGGCGAGCCCTGCTTCTGGCGCATGACGACCGTCATCGGCATCGTCACGGTGCTCCTCCCCATCGACGACACCCATCACAAGCTCGGCGCCATCCTGAAGACGTGCCTCGGCGCCGCCCGCGCCAACATCCCGCTCGGCGGCTCCGTGGGCGGCGCAACGACGCTCTCCGGGTTCCTCGAGACCATCTCCGAGCCCCTCTGCGACAGCAACGGAGATGAAGACCCCGACGGCTGGCCCATCGAGGTCTTCGCGCAGATGCAGCCCGTCGAGTTCGGCGACGACCCCGCACGGTATGAGTCCGCCCCCATCAGCCCCGCCTGCAACTGAACGACCCGCCGCCATTGCCCCCTGGAACGCTCTTTGAATAGGGTGTACGCCGTCGGCGTCCGCTGAACAGAGATTCCAGAGATTCACTTCGAAGAGAGGACCTTCTCCCATGGCCAAGACCCCTCGGACCACGATGCGCGCGCACAGCGCTCTGCTTTACATCGCCCTGCTCGCCGCGGCGTGCGGCGACGACGGCGCCACGGGCGGTGGCAAGACGCCCGACGCGGGGCCCACGGGCGGCACGGCCCCCGACGCCAGCGGTGGCTCGGTGGGTGGCTCGGGCGGGGACGTCGGCGGGAGCGGCGGCGCGGGCGGGGAGACGGGCGGCACGGGCGGAACCGGTGGTCAGACCGGCGGGGCCGGTGGCCAGACCGGCGGGAGCGTCCCGGACGCGAGCGTGCCCGACGCGGCTGAACTCGATGCGGCCCTCCCTGACATGAATGTCGCGGTGCCGGACGCGGCCCTGGACGCGGCCATCCCGGACGCGTACGTGCCGACGCCCGCGGACGCCGGTGCGGCCTGCGAGCCCGGCGATCCCGACCAGCTCTGCGGACCCTTCAGTCAGTGCCTGGACGCGGTCTGCCGCCCCGACATCACCCCCGGCGTCTTCCGCATGGCCAGCGCCAATATCCTCGCCCCGGCGACGGCGTCGGACGCCCTCACGGCGGCGATTCAGGTGGCGCTCAGCACGAGCCCGCCCGCGATCAACTTCCTGATCGAGCCCGCCGGCTACGCCGAAGCCGGGTATCGCTTCAACGTGGGCAACGGCCGGCCGCTGGTCGCCGGCAACCCGGAGGCGGGCTTCGTCTTCAACCACCAGTTGCCCATCCAGAACGTCTACGGCACCTGGCTCAACGACATGGGGACCCTGCGCTACGAGCAGAACGGCACCGGGCGCTTCACGATCTTCGCCCCCGGACGGACGATCCAGAACGGCGCGGGCCAGAACGTCACCTGCTGGAACGAAATCGGCGCGACGGTGCAGGTGAGCGTCGAGCCCCGCTTCGACGACGCGGGCGACCTCTACGTGCGGGCCATCGCCGACGGCTTCATGAGCGTCACCGACGCCAACGAGATCGTCTTCTACGTCGGCGCGCAGCCCATCCCGCTCTCGCAGTTCCTCGAGAACGAGCCCATCGTCGACGCGGACGGCGACGGCATCGAGAACGAGTACTTCTTCACCATCGAGATCGACGCGCTGCCGATCACGCTCAATGACAACAACCCCGCCCGCGAGCCGGAGCAGGTCCCCGAGCAGGACCCGGCCTGCGAGAATCCCTGACGGACCGGGCCTTCGCTTCCGGTATACTCCCGGCGTCATTTTTCCCCCAGCTGCCGGAGTCCCCGTGGAAGTCACCGAAGGCCTCGTCGTCGTCCTGGATTTCACCCTCACCGATCCCGCCGGACAGGTCATCGAGACGACCTCCGGCGCGGAGCCCATCACCTTTCAGTTCGGCACGCGCTCCATCCTGCCCGGTCTGGCGAAGACCATCGAGGGCATGAAGGTCGGCGAGACCCGCACCGGCAAGATCCCCGCCGGTCAGCTCGTACCGCGGGACGCGCTCGGCAAGCGGCACGTGCCGAAGGCGGAGCTGCCCGCGGGGGCCTCGCCCAAGGTCGGCGACCGTTTCACGGCCAAAGAGGCCGGTCACGCGCAGCCGGTCACGCTCGAGGTCGTCTCCGTCGACGCCACGGGCATCGACGTCCAGTTGCTGCACCCGTTGCACCTGATCGACGTCGGGTACGAGGTCGTCGTGCGTGCCATCCGTCGGCCGAACGTGCCGCCGCCGCCCCCCGTCGCGGTCGAGGAAGACCTCACCGACGCGGTTCTGGAAGACGTCGAGGGCTGACGCGGCCCGGGGTTTCTCCCCAGGAAACCCGACCTACTCGAGGGGCGAGCGCACGACGGGGTTGGCACCCGCCGCCTGGGGGCGCTGGGCCGGCACGGTCGTGAGGTTCTCCGAGCCACCGTCGCGCTCGGTCCACTGGATTTCGAGGTCGACCCGCGCGGCGCCGCCGAACGTGACGACCAACGGCCCCGTGGCGGGGTGAACGATGGCCCGGCTCGCCGCCGGGTTGGCGCCCTGAAGGTCGACGAAAACGACCGTCCCGATCGCGTCCCGGGGCGACTCGCCGTTGAGTGCGCGATAGGCGAGCACTCGCATGTACGTATAAGCCGGCGCCCGGGTGGTCGTGACGTTCGAGCGGAGGAGCGCGACGCCCGCCGGTCCGCCGACGAGGATGTCGTGATCGCCGTCACCGTCGATGTCCGTCACCGCTCCGGTGGTGGCGGCCGGGACGCCGACGAGCCCCAGCGCGGCCAGATCCCGCAGCGCGAAGCCCGCTGCGCCCCCGCCGAAGACGGTGATGCCCGCGTCGCCGAAGACGACGACGTCCTCGCGGGCGTCCCCGTCGAGGTCCGCACCGGCCCCCTTTCGGTCGCCCGCGGTGGCCGTCAGCCCCAGGGCACCGGTGGTGAACTCGGTGACGGCCGCGGCGGCGAGGCCGGTGGCGTGCACCGCATGCGAGGCGCCGACGGTGATGACGTCGAGGTCCCGGTCGCGGTCGGCGTCGAGCGCGAAGAGGTGGGACGCCGGCGTGCTCCCGAAGTCGATCGCGCCATCGGCGTAATCCGTGAAGGTGCCATCGAGCTCGCCGTGGTGCGCCCGGGCGCCACCGGGCCCCGAGACGATGAGCTCGGCGACGCCATCCGTGTCGAGGTCGACGAGGAGGGCCTGCGTCATGCCCGTCAGGTCCGGGCTGCCGATGTCGACGAGGGTTGCCGGGACGGCGCCCCCGCCGAGCGCGCCGAAGCGGACGGTGGAGTCCGCACCGGCCACGAACAGCAGGTCGAGGAAGCCGTCGCGGTCGATGTCGCCGAGGGCGAGGCCCGTGGCATCACCGGCGACCGGGAATCCCGGATCGATGCTCCGGACGAATCCTTGGGCGCGGTCGCCGAGGTAGGCCGTGCTGGCGCCCGCCGGGGCGGCCACGATCAGGTCGACGAGGCCGTCGCCGTTGAAGTCGGCGAGGCCGGCGTCGTTGACCCGCAGGTCGTCCGGGAGGCCGAAGGCCGAGACCGCCTGGCCGACGAAGGTGCCGTTGGCCTGCTGGGTGAAGATGCGGTTGATGCCGTCGGGGTGGTCCGTCAGGGCGATGAGGTCGAGACGCCCGTCGGCGTTGACGTCGGCGCGGCCGAGGAAGCGGGTGTGGGCGGCGCCATCGAGCCCGTTCAGCGTCGACGCGGTGAACGCGAAGTCCCGCACCGTGACCGTGAGCGCGCTGACCGGGCTGCGATTCCCGGCGTTGTCGGTCGCGAAAACGCTGATGTTCTGCTGCCCGGCGAGCATCGCCAGACCGACGTGGCGCCAGCGCCCGTTCTCGTCCGGCGTCACGGGCACGTTGTTCACCGTCACCGTCGCGACGCCGCTGCCGTCGTCGTTGTCGGCCGTCGTGCCCTCGATGATCAGCTTGTCCTCGACGAACGCGTTGGCCACCGGGCTGGTGATGGTCACGCTGGGGGCCGTCACGTCCCGGTTGATGTTCACGGTGTGCGTCCGCTCGAGGCCGACGTTGTCGCGCGCGACGATCGCGATCGGGTTCGGGCCGGGGATCAGCGCCACGTCGCGGAAGTAGCGCCCGTTCTGCAGTTGGGCCGGTGCACCGCTGATCGAGACCGACGCCAGGCCGGACTGCGCATCCGCCACCACGGCCGAGACCCGCAGGTTGACGCCGCCGATGGCGAGATCGGCCTCGGGATCGACCTCCGTGATGGTCGGCGGCTCGGCGTCCACGCGGACGTCGATTTCCCGACGCGTCTGGTTGCCGACGACGTCCGATGCCACGACCGTGATGTGCGGGTTCAGGCCGCGGTTCTGTCGAGTGACGAACTCGCCCTCGGGCGTCGTCAGGGTGGGCACGGCGTTGACGAGCAGCGGCACCGGGGCAAGGCCGCAACCCGCGTCGGACACGGTCCCGCGAATCTCGATGTTGCCGGCCTCGTCGGCGGCCACCCACTGATCCTGCTGGAGCGCGAGCGCCAGGATCGGGCCGGTACGGTCGACGCTGAACCCGATCGAGGTCTCACCCGGGATGCGCGCCGCGTTCTCGCCGCGGGCGACCAGGCGCTGATCGAGGCCGGCCATGACGGCGACGTCCCCGCGGAATCGGTTCGTCCCGGCCTGCACCGCGAAGGGCGTGCCGTTGACGGTGACCGTCGGCACCCGGGTCTCGATGTCGACGGCGTCGCCTTCGACCTGGATCATCTGGGCGGCGGTGCAGAAGCCGTCGGCCGGCGAGGTGATCCGGATGACGGGCGGGCTGTCGTCGTAAAGCACCGTCAACGTCGCCGGGGCGCTCGTCCGTCCGCCGGGTGTACGACCGACGGCGGAGAGTTCGTAGGTGCCCTGCGCCGGGAGCCGGATGTCCGCCGTCCACACGCCGTCCTCGGGGACGACCGTCACCGGATTGCCCTGGGGACCGACGTCCACCTCCGTCACCGAGCGGCTCGCAGAGCCCTCGAGGTGCACGACGGGCTGCCCCGTGATGAGCCTGACCGCGGGGTCCGGCTCGGTGATGTCGACCACGGGCGCCCCCGGCTCGACCCGCAGGTGAACCGCCGCCGTCGAGGATCGCACCGCGTCGCGGGCCGTCACGGTGATCGTGTTGTCGCCGTTGTAGAGCGGGACCGCGGCAAAGCGGAACGCACCGTCGGGGTCCGGCCGCTGAAGCGGGACCATCGCCGGCCGCTGGCCGGGGGCCGTGACCTCGGCCGTGAGCCGAACGGCCGTGACGTCGAGGTTGTCGGTGACCGTGCCACGCACGTCGATGGTGTTCGCCTCGACGAGCTGGCCATCGATCGGGAAGCTGAGCGCCAGCTCCGGCGCCTGACCGTCGAAGAACACCGACAATGCCCGGTCCGTCTGGTTGCCGAGCGCGTCGATGGCCGTCACCGTGATGGGGTTCGTGCCGTCGGAGAGGATGATCTCCGCCGTCCAGACGCCGTCCTGCGGGCCGTCGATCTCGGCCACCGGGAGGCCGCGGGCGGTGGCTTCCACCGTCGTCATGCCATGGGGGTCGTCCGCGGCAATCCGCAGCACGAGCGGGCTGTCACCCGTCTGCAGCTCGTTGCCGATGGGCGCGCCGTCGCCCGCGGTGACCTCCATCGTGGGGCCGGTGCGGTCGCCGACGAGCTGCCGGCGCGCCATGCAGCGCTGACCTTCGGGGTCGCGACCCTCGAGGATGAAGGCGTTGGCGCCCTCGGCGAGGGGCAGGTCCACCGTGGCGGTGTTGTCGGCCGCCAGCGTCAGGACCTGGCCGTTGAGGGAGACCGTCAGCCGGTCCGGCGGGGTGTCGGGATCGGTGACCCGCACGGTGAGCGTGACCGTCTCGGTCGCCAGCACCAGGCCGTCGTCTTCCGGGGGGGGCGCGAGGATGGCGCAGGTGGGCGGC
>JAKLJY010000021.1 GCA_023150895.1 Myxococcota bacterium
GCCCGCGGAAGCGGGCTGCTCCCCCCGAGGGGGACCCGGGTAGCGTGGCGAGGCCCCGGCACCACCACAACGGTCGGCGCCTCACGGGGAGATCGCCAGCGCACTCGTGCTGGTGCTTGCCGGCCCCGTCTCCTAAGATGACGCTGGAGAGGGGGTGTTAATATGTCGACACCCTCTGAAGGGCGACGACCGTCGCGCGCGCGCCCCGCGAAGATTGACACCACCCGTCGGCGGGGGTTGAGTGCGCGGGTCCCTGTCCGGAGAACCCGAGATGTTCATCGCCGCCGTCCTGCTTGCGCTCCTCTCCGCCGGTCTGTTCGTCGGGGTTCACTTCTCGCGCAAGCGCCTCGCCACCCTGATCATCGCCAAATCGAAGACCACCGCGGAGCTGACGGAGACGGCGACCGCCGTCGGCCGGGAGATCGGGGCCGGCGGCTTCCGGGAGCTCGTCGAACTCGTCGGCGCCATCGAGTGCCCCGAGCCCCTCGTCTCCCCGCTCGGGCAGGCCCGTTGTGTGGCCTACACGATGCGCGTCGTGCGCGAATACGAAGAAGACATCGAGGAACGCGACGCACAGGGCAAGGTCACGCGCCGCACGCAGCGCGGGTCCGAGACCCTTCAGAGTGACGACCGCCAGTGTCCGTTCGCGCTGCGCGACGCGACCGGGGTCCTGCCCGTCAGCCCGGTCGGAGCGGACTTCGATGGCATGGTCGAGTCCGTCTCGAAGTTCGAGCGGGGCGAGGCGGGCACCACACTGCGCCTCGGCAACTTCAGCCTTTCGATCCCCGGCGGGCTCGGCAGCGGCCGGCGGCGAACCCTCGGCTATCGCTACACCGAGCAGATCTTCCCCGTCGACCGCCCGGTCACCCTCATCGGCGAGGCCACGGACGCCGGCGGCGCGCTCACGGTCCGCAAGGGCGCGGACCACGGCTTCATCGTCTCGACCCGGACCCGTCAGGCGCTCCGCGGCAGCGCCGAGACCTCTGCGAAGGTCATGGGCGTCGGCGGAACGCTCGCCGCGGTCGGGGCGGTCGTGTGTGCGGTTCTGGGGGTCGTGCGGGGGTAAGAGATCGGCACCCGGCACGCAGCCGACCGGGGAAGTACGGGCGCGCGCCGGGTGCCGAATCGAGACCGCGAGGACGGGCGCGGCCCCGGTCGAGTCAGCGGGACAGGACGAGGGTCACTGGACGGGCGGGAACTGCGCGTGGCAGGCGCCGCAGGCGTCCGTGTAGGGGATGGGCATCGCGCTGGCGGCGGCGACACCCTGGATGGCCGCCTTGCGCGGCACGTCGAACATGTGGCTGCGAATGTCGTTCTGCCAGTACTGATCCGCGCCGTTCAGGCGGCCCGGACGGCCCGCGCCGGTCTTGGCGGTGGGGACCATGTGGCAGTCGGTGCAGAGCGCGTTGGCGAGGCCGTGATCGAAGCCGACGGCGGCGGTCGTGTGCGCGCCGAGGTCGACGTCGTGGCACTCGTCGCACAGCGCGTTGCCGCCGAGCGGCATGCGCAGCAGGTAGAGTTCGTCCGAGCCGTGCGGATCGTGGCAGGAGGAGCAGGTCAGCAGACGGGTCTCGTTGCGGTAGTGGCCGCTGCGGATGAAGTCCGTGTACTGCTGGTGGTGGCTCTTGCTGTGCTGCGCCGGATCCGTCCACAGGTCGCTCGCGGCGGCGTCGGGGCGGCTGGTGTGATTGGCGATGAAGGTCCCGCGGTCGATGCCGGGCATCGGCATGCGGTTGTTCACGTCGACCGGGTTCTCGCTGCCATCCTTGCCGAGGGACCGGCTGTGGCAGCCGCCGCACAGCATGTTCTCGCGCTCGGGGGTGAGCAGCCGCGGGCTGACGATGTGTTTGCCCTGACCGGCGGCCGCCCAGTGCTCGGAACCCGCGCCGTGGCAGCTCTCGCAGCCGATGTTCATCTCTTCGACGCGGCCGTTGCCGTCGTAGTCCAGAAGACCGTTGGGGTCTTCGACGGCGTGCGCGAAGTATCCGGCCTCGGCCGAGCCGGTCAGCGAGTATCCGTTGAAGTGACAGCCGGCGCAGTTCTTGTCGAAGGACTTGCCGGTGACCGGCAGCTTGAGGGCGCCGTTCGCCTCGTCGTACCAGCTCGTGGCCATGTGGTAGTCGCGCCAGACCTTCGACGTGCGCGGATAGGACTCGTTGCCCTCGTCCTGGAACTGCACGGGCAGAATGTAGCGCGAGCCGTTGATCACGGTCGCGTAGCGCTGCTTGTAGATGCCGCCGCCGTACGAGAACTCGACGGGGTACTGCCGGTTGTTCAGGGGGTCGATCGCGTTGGCGAGGTTGACCAGGCTGATGGCGTACTGATCACCGTTGCGGTGAAGCTGCATCACCACGCGGCGCTGATCACCGGGGCCGGGGCCGGGGCCGGGATCGGTCTCGGAGGTCCGGTACTTGTCCATCGAGCGGGTGCCGTCGTAGGCGTAGAACCAGATGCGGGTGCCGGCGGCGAACTTCTGACGGGCGGCCTCGAAGGCGGGCCAGGCGCCCTCGTCGAGGCGCTGACGGCCGATGTCGCCGTGCATGCTGCGGAAGCCGTTGGCCATCAGGGTCTCGGCCTGATGCGTCCGGCCGTGGCAGTTGGTACACACGGTCGAGCCGACGTATTCGGCGTCGTCCGGGATGCGGAACGTGACGTTGAGGTCGACGCGGCCGCCGACGAGCGTCGAGACGTCCGTGGCGTCACGGCAGAGCTGACCGCCGGGCAGGTGCTCGGTGTCGTTCGGGCCGGGGACGACCGTGACGAAGTAGTTGCCCGCGGGCACGGTGTCGAAGTGGTAGATGCCGTCGTGATCGCTCACCGCCTGGACGAACGTCGGACCGCCGGGCAGCGCGTCGTCGACCCGGATGGCGTCTTCGAGGGGTTCGTCGTTGACCGCGTCCGCGGCGAACTCGGCGACGACGAGCGGGCTGCGGTTGATGGCGGCGGTGGGCACCAGGATGACACGCGCGCCGACCACCGGGTCGTCGGCGGTGTCCATGACCTTGCCGATCAGACCGTCGGGATCGAGCCGGATGTACCCGAGGCCCGGCTCGCCCTGTTCGCCCTGCGGACCGGGCGAGCCGGGTTCACCCTGTTCGCCCTGCGGTCCCTCGGCGCCGTCGGCGCCGTCGGCGCCCGGCTCGCCCTGAGGGCCCTCGGCTCCGTCGGCGCCCGGAGCGCCCGGAACACCGGGCTCGCCCTGAACACCCTGCGCACCCGGCGCGCCATCGGAGCCCGGGGCGCCGGGCGCACCGTCGGAGCCGGGGGCACCGGGTTCACCCTGCGGACCGGGGTCTCCGGGCTCGCCGGGCTCGCCCTGCGGGCCGGGATCTCCGGGTTCGCCGGGATCGCCCTGCGGGCCCTGCGGGCCAGCGTCGCCGGCGGGACCGGTGGCGCCCGGATCACCGGGTTCGCCCTTGGGGCCGGCCGCGCCATCACAGCCAGCGGCGACGAGCGTCGCGAGGCAGAACAGAGCCTTCAAATGACCACGCATGGTGGGTCCTTTCTCGATGCTTCGCGCCTTCGTCCCGCTCCCCCGGGGGCCGGCGCCTTCGCGTCCCTAGAGCAAGGAACGCGCCAGCATCGAAGTGCCACTGCACCTCGTCGCGCGGGCCCGTTTCCGGTCGGATCCCGCGGGGGACGGACGAAATCTCGTCCATTGCAGCGCCGTCGGTGACGAGTTCTCGTCAGGTCAGTCGGCGGTCTCGCTGGCGACGTCGTCCACGGCGGCCGCCCCGCGGAGCGCGGCAATCCGACTGCGCAGCGTCGTTCGCGAGAGGGCGAGGCGATCCGCCGCCCGCGCCTGATTGCCCGCCGTGCGCGACAGCGCCCAATCGAAGAGTCGCCGCTCGGTGTCCTGAAGCAACGCGTTCATGTCCACGCGTTCGACGCCCTCGAGGTGCAGCTCGACGAGTGGCGGTGCGGCCGCCCCGCGCACGTGCTGCGGCAGGTGCGCGGGCTCGATGCGCCCCCCTCGGGCGAACATGACCGCGTGCTCGATGGCATGTTCGAGCTCGCGCACGTTGCCGGGCCAGTCGTGGGCCCACAGGCACTCGAGCGCCTCCGGTGTCATCTCGGGCGTCGCGGCCTTGCGCTGCGCGGAGAAACGCTGCAGGAAGTGCTCGGCCAGCGGCAGGATGTCTTCGCGACGGCCCCGCAGGGGGGGCAGCGTGAGGTGAATGGTGTGGATGCGATAGTAGAGGTCGGCGCGGAACTGTCCGGCCCGGACCAAAGCGTCCAGCGACTGTTTGGTCGCGCAGATGACCCGCACGTCTCCCCGCTGCGTTTTGCTCGAGCCGACCCGCTCGAAGCTGCGATCGTGCAGGAACCGCAACAGCCGGACCTGAATCTCGCGGGGCAGATCGTCGACCTCGTCGATGAGGAGCGTCCCGCCGGCGGCCGCTTCGAAGCGGCCTTGCCGCGCCCGGGCCGCCCCCGTGAACGCCCCGGCCTCGTGCCCGAAGAGTTCGCTCTCGATGAGGTTGGGGTTGAGTTCGGCGCAGTTGACCGCGACGTAGGGCCCGGCCGCGCGCTCGCTGCTCTGGTGAATGTGCCTCGCGAGCACGTCCTTGCCGCAGCCCGTTTCGCCCTCGATGAGCACCGTCGCGTCCGTTGGCGCGACTGCGGCCGCCTGCTCGAAGACCGCCACCATCGCGGCCGACCGGAAGACGGGGCCGGGCGTGCGCGCCGCCGCGCTCGAGGCGGCTCGCAGGCGGGCGATCTCCTCGCGGTCCCGTCGCCGTTCGACCAGGCGGCGCACCCGGATCACCAGTTCGTCTGCGTTCAGCGGTTTGGTCAGGTAGTCGGCGGCGCCCGCCCGCATGGCGGAGACGGCGCTCGAAACCGAGCCGTACGCGGTCATGAAGACGACGGCCACCTCGGGCCAGCGCTCGCGAACGATGCCCTGAAACGTCAGGCCGTCCATCGAGGGCATGCGCAGATCCGTCACGACGACGTCCGCGGGGGTTTCCTCCATGCGGGCGATGGCTTCGAAGCCGTTGGTCGCCGTGACGACCTCGAACTGTTCGTCCCCGAGCGCGAGCGCGAGCGTCTCGCGGGTCAGTTTCTCGTCGTCGACGACGAGCACGCGGCCGAGCATCGGTCAGACCTCCGTCCCGTTCGGTTCATCGGGCTGCGGCGGCAGCTTCACAATGAAACGCGAGCCCGTGCCCGATGCCGACTCGACGGTCAGCTCGCCCCCGTGCGCGCCGACGATGCGCCGGGCCACCGAGAGACCGAGACCCGTGCCCCGGCCGACGGCCTTCGTCGTGAAGAACGGCTCGAAGACCTGGGCGGCCACGTCGGGCGACATGCCCGGGCCGTTGTCCGAGACACCGAACTCGAGCGCACCGGTCACACCGCCGGTCGTGCTCGCCCGCGCGGTGATCTCGATCCGGCCCTCGCCAGACGGGACGGCGTCGAGGGCGTTGACGAGCAGGTTCACCAGTACCTCGGTGAAACTGCGCGGATCGACGAACGCGAGCGGGCTCTCGGGGTCGACCCGGCGTTCGATGACGATTCGTCGCGCCTCGGCGCGCAGGCTGACGAGCGCGACAGCCTCGCTGATCAGGTCGGCGGCCGGCACGGCGCGGCGGACCGGCCGGTCGTCGGCGCGCGCGAAGTCGAGCAGGGTGCGGGTGATTTGTCCGATGCGGTCTGCACCTTCGGTGGCGAGCTCGAGCATGTGGGCGACGCGCTCCGCGTTCTCCGGTTGTCGGCGCGCGAGGTCCAACGCACGGCGCATGCCGTCGAGCGGATTGTTGATCGCATGCACGATGCCCGCCGAGACCTCTCCGGCGACCGCCAAGCGCTCGACACGGTGAAGCCTCGCCGAGAGCTGGTGCACCTCGGTGACGTCCGCGAGGGCGACGAGGACGCCGGGGGCCCCGTCGACCTCGACCTCGGCCGTCGTCACGTCGAAGTGACGACCCTCCGGGCTCTGCAGGGCCCGGGGACGCGGGTGAACCGGGTGGCCACCGGGAAAAAGCGCGTCGAGCGCGAAGGCGGTGAGGGGGCGCGCGCGATCATTGGCGAACCGGACCTCCCCGTCCGGGGCGCACACGAGGACGGCCACCGGCAGGCCTTCCAGCGTTTCGTGCGTCAGGCGGCGCATCGCCTCGCTCTGGGCCATCCGCAGGCGGATTTGCGTGGCCATGTCGTTGAACGTCTCGGCCAGGGTCTGCAACTCGGCGTGTCCCCCGAGCGGGGCGGTGACGCTCGTCTCGCCCCGGGACAACCGCGTCGCCGCGTCGCCCAACAGCGAGAGCGGCCGTGTGATGAGCCCGGCCAGCCAGAAGACGAACGAAAGGCCGAGCACCAGCACCACGGCCGTACTCTCCAGGACGGCGATGACGACCGACTGGCGGGCCGAGGTGACCGGGGCCAGAGACACACCGACCCGAACGACGCCCTGACCCTCCGGCAGGGCGGCCGAGACGTCGAGCATCGGCTCCCCTTCGAACGTCACGGGGATCGGGGCCTGGGTCGGGGCAATCGCCAGCAGGGCCGGCGGTGCCGGGGATTCGTGCCCCGCGGCGGCGAAACGATGGCCCCCCGGCGTGGTCAGAAGAAGGTAGGCGCAGTGTTCGCTCTCGGTCGTGACGAGAAAGTGGACCGTCTCGTGGTCGCCCCGCTTCAGCGGGTCTTCGAGCTGATCGGCGAGGACATCGGCCAGGAGCGCGCCCCGTTCCTCGATGTACTGGTGCAGCGTCGCGGAGACGTTCCGGGCGACGAACTCCAGCGTGCCGATGGCGCCGACCACCAGGAGCACGCAGAAGATGATGATGATGTCCCACCGGAGTCGGCCGGTGAGGGTGGGGGCGCGTTTGCGAAAGGGCATGGGCGGGCGCCTCTGAGCCGGTGCGCGGCAAGATGGCACGCCCCGGGGTCGCCCGACAATCGATCAACGGCACGACGACACCGGGTGGCGGCCCGGCGTCGGCCATCACACCCCCGCCCCCACCCGCGCGAGCAGGTCGCGCAACCAGACGTGGCCGGGGTCGCGGTGCTGTCGTTCGTGCCAGGCGAGGCCGATGCCGAAGGCAGGCAGGGGCAACGGGGGCGGCAGCACGCGCAGGGGCAGGGTGTGGGCGAAGTGCCATGCCACCCGCGCGGCGAGCGTGACGATCAGGTCCGAACCGGCGATGACGTGCGGAATGACCAGGAAGTGCGGGACCGCGAGCGCGATGCGGCGGGCGCGGCCGATGCGCTCCAGCGCACTGTCGACCGCGCCCCCGCTGCGGCCCCGCGGGGCGATGAACGCGTGCGGCAACGTGCAGAACGTCTCGAGGTCGAGGTCCTCGGCCGCGCGGACGACGGGGTGCCCCTCGCGGACGACGCAGACGAACTGCTCCTCGAAGAGCGCGCGCTCGAACAGCCCGGCCCCGGCCAGGGGCGCCGTCGTCGCACCCACCATGAGGTCGAGCTCGCCGTCGGCCAACGCCGCCGGGACCGCCTCGGCCGGGGGCGCGGGCAGGACCCAGAGGTCGACCCCGGGGGCGTGCGCCGCGAGGTGGGTGAGGACGGGCGGCAGCAGAACGAACTGTGCGTAGTCGGCCGCCCCCAGCCGGAACGTCCGCCGCGCCGTGGCGGGGTCGAACGGCGTCGGCGGGGCCAGGGCCTGCGTCAACCGCTCCATGATCTCCCGCAGCGGCCCCTGCAGGGCAGCGCCTCGCGCGGTGGGCACGAGGCCGTCCGGGCCGCGCACCAGAAGCTCGTCCCCGAGCGCTTCGCGGAGTCGGGCCAGCGCATGGCTCGTCGCGCTTTGCGACAGACCGAGGCGCCGCGCGGCCTGGGTGACGTGACGGGTGGCCAGCACGGCGTCGAGGACGCGCAGCAGATTCAGGTCCAGCTCGGCCAGGGAGGTCTGGGGGTAATGCATGGCGTGCATTGTGTGAGTGATGCCAATGCACTTCCAGCATTGAATGTCCGTGACTATCGTCCACTTCGTCAGCCGGCCCGAGACCGCGAAACGCGGGGGGCCCGGCGAGAATCCAGACACACCACGCCGGGGACGACCCCCGGCACACCCCAAGGAGAAGTGCCATGCTGTACGCCATCGCCGGAGTGAGTGGGAACACGGGTCGGGTCGCCGCGGAGACCCTGTTGAACGCGGGCGAGAAGGTGCGGGTCATCGTGCGCGATGCCGCGAAAGCCGAGAGCTGGCGCGCCCGGGGCGCCGAGGTGGCCGTCGCCGATCTCGGCAACGCCGAGCAGCTCGCCGCGGCCCTGAAGGGCGCCGACGGGGTGTACCTGCTCCTGCCGCCGCGCGTGGCGCCCGGTTTCCGGGCCTATCAGCAAGAGACGGGCAAGGCGCTCGTCGCCGCGGTCGCCCAGGCGAAGCCCGCCCACGTCGTGCTGCTCTCCAGCGTCGGCGCGCACATCCCCGAGGGCACCGGCCCCATCGCCGGTCTGTATCCGGTCGAGCAGGGCCTGCGGGCGGTGCAGGCGGCGCACCCGGGGGTCAACGTGACCTTCCTGCGCGCCGGGTACTTCATGGAGAACCTCGCCGGCTCCTTCGCCGCGCTCGGTGACGGCATCCTGCCGGGTTTCACGCCGGTGGACGCGCCCATCCCGATGATCGCCACCGCCGACATCGGGCGCACCGCGGCCTCGTTGCTGCGTGAGGGCGGCAAGGGCCTGCAGACGATTCAGCTCGGCGGGCCCGTCCGCACGCCGGCGGATGCAGCGGCGGCCCTGACGCGCCTGCTCGGGCGTCCCATCCAGGCCGTCGAGGCCCCGACGTTCGCGATGGCGGCCACGCTGCAGAGCTACGGGTTCCCCGCGGAGCTCGCGGGGCTGTACCAGGAAATGACCGAGGCGATGCTGGCCGGCCGCGTCGGCTGGGAGCAGGGGGCGGGCATCCGCAACGTCGAGGGGACGACCTCGCTCGAGACCGTGCTCGCCGGGCTCCTCGTCCGGCAGCCGCGCCGCGTCGGCGTGCTCGGCTCCGGGCAGGTGGCGCAGGTGCTCGCCCGGGGCTTCGCCGGTGAGGGACACTCGGTCCGCATCGGCAGCCGCGACGCGGATAAGCTCGCCGCGTTCGCCACGGAGGCCAAGATCGGGCACGGCACGTTCACGTCCGTGGCCGCCGAGTCCGAGATCGTCGTGCTCGCCGTGAAGGGCACCGCCGCCGAGGCCGTCGTCCGCGAGAACGCCGCCGCGCTCTCGGGCAAGATCGTGCTCGACGCCACCAACCCCATCGAGGACGCGCCGCCCGAGGGCGGCATCCTGCGCTTCTTCACGGGGCCGAACGACTCGCTCATGGAGCGCCTGCAGGCCCTCGCCCCGACGGCGCGCTTCGTCAAGGCCTTCTCCTGCGTCGGCAACCACCTGATGGTGCACCCCAAGCTGCCCGGCGGGCGTCCGACGATGTTCATCGCGGGCGACGACGCCGGTGCGAAGGCGATGGTCACGGCGCTCCTCGACACGTTCGAGTGGGACGCCGAGGACGTCGGCGGCGCAAAGGGCGCCCGGGCCATCGAGCCCCTCTGCCAGCTCTGGTGCGCGCCGGGCTTCCTGCGCAACGACTGGGTCCACGCGTTCAAGGTCCTCAAGCCCTGACCCCGGAGTTTCCGCTATCCTCCGGCGCGCTGTTTCGCTGGAGATCCCGCCATGGCCCCGCCCGTGCTTCTTTCCCGCCGGCCCCGCCGGCCCCGCCTGCCCTTCCCTTCGACCTCGTTCGTTTCACTCACCTTGTTCGTCGCCGCCTGCAGTGAGGCCGGCGGCGGGGGCGGTGCGACCGGCGCCGGCGGCCTGGCGGGCATTCGCGACATGGGTGTGCCCGTCGGCGGCCAGGTCAACGGGGGCACGGGCGGCCGCGAGACCCTGCCCGATGGCGCATCGAACGGGGGCGACGCGCCGCCCGCGGATGCACTGACCGGTGGCGGTGGCGGGGGCGGTCGCGAGACGCCGCCCGACGCCTTGGTCGGCCCGGAAGCGGACGCGGGCGCGACCGGCGGGCAGGTGCTCCCGCCCGATGCGGCCCCCGGTCCCGATCCCGATCCCGACGACGGCGTCGCGCCCCCGCCTCCCGCCGATGCGGGCGAGCCGCCGCCGCGCCCCGACGCCGCGGGCCCCGCCCCCGTCACCTGCGACCCCGTGCCCGGGGACCTGCTCCCGAACGGCGGGTTCGAGGTCTTCACGGACGGCCTGCCCGACGGCTGGTACGGCGCCGAGTCGAATCTGTCGACGGACGCCCTCGCGCAGGATCTGGAGCACCCGCGGTGCGGGCGCGCGGCGCTGCGCCTCGAGAACCCGAACGACGGGCACCGCCGCGTGACGGTCGCGGTGCCGAACCCCACCCCGGGCCGACACACGCTGCGCTACTTCGTCCGCGGGCACGGCGAGATCCGCAACGCCTGGTACGGGGTCGATTACTCCAGCTACACCCCCGCCGGGTACCACGCCATCGACAGCGACGACTGGCGCCCCGTCGAGTACGCCTTCACCGTGCCCGAGGGCCTGCCGCGGGGGATCGAGGTCGTGTTTTCCGTGCGCAACACCGCAGCGGATCGCGACCACCTGCAGATCGACGACGCCTCGCTCGTGCGGGCCGCCGGCGCCTGCGACGACGTCGTCTGCGAAGACTGGGCTGAGTGCGACGCGCAGCGCGGCGCCTGCGTGCCCCGCTTCGATCGCTGCGCCGACGAGGCCGACTGCCCGGCCTTCGCCGCCTGCGACGCCGATCACCGCTGCGCGCCGCGCCCCGGGCGATGCAGCGACGACGCCGACTGCGCGGCCTCGCCCGCCACCCCGCTGTGCGACCGCGACACGAACACCTGCGTCGACGGCGATCCATGTGCCGGCGTCGAGTGCCGCTTGTGGCAGGTCTGCGAGGCCGGGGCCTGCGTCGCCGCGCCGGATCGGTGCCGCACGTCGGCCGATTGCCTCGGCGCGCTGCCGGCCTGCGACCGGGCGACCGCCACCTGCGTCGCCGCGGACGCTCCGGTCAACGTCGTGCCCAATGGCGGACTCGAGGCGTGGTCCGTGCGTGCCATCCCGTTCCACGGGGACAACCTGGTCCCCGACGCCTGGTACGGCCTCGCGACGCCGGCGGACACGGAGATCGATCCGGACAACCTGGAGCGCCTCGACGAGGGTCACAGCGGCGCGCACGCCTGCCGCATCACCGAGCCGGGCATCCCCGCCGACCGCTTCGTGACCGAGCCGTTCGCCCTGCCCGTCGGGCGCTACACGTGCGGCTTCTGGGTCCGCGGCAGCGGCGACTTCCAGTTCCGGTGGTACAGCGGCAACGGGTGGGGCCCGCAACAGGACCGCTTCCCGGTCGAAACCGACGTCTGGCAGCCCGTCCACTTCGCCCTGCAGGGCAATCTTCGCGACCTGCGGTTCATCTTCTACGCCAGCAACACCACGCCGGCCCACGGGCACATTCAGCTCGACGATCTCGTCTGCACGCTCGACCCGTGAACGGAACCTCGGGCCCGGGTACACTGCGGCGATTCCGACCGTGGAGTGCCCGATGGTTCGTTCTGTGCACGTACCCGCGCTTCGTCTGGTTGCGCTGATCGCAATCCCCCTGTTGGCGAGCGGTTGCCTGTCCGGTGAGTCGACGGCGGCGGACGCGGGCGAGCCCGGCCCCGCCGGACCGGATGCCGCCGGCCCGAGCGGTGGCACGCCGAGCCCGGGGGGCACGGGCGGCGCAGGACCCGGCGGCGCGGGGCCCGGTGGCGACCTCGGCGGGTCCGGGGGCAGCGCGCCCGGCGGCTCGGGACCCGGTGGCGACCTCGGGGGGGCCGGGGGCAGCGCGCCGGGAGGCTCGGGCGGTGAAGGCGGCGCGGCCGGTGGCTCGGGCGGCAGCGGCGGGATGGGTCCGGTCGGTGATGCCGACGCCGACGGCATCCCCGACGAGCGCGACAACTGCCCCGGCCGCGACAATCCCTCGCAGCGCGACGCGGACGCGGACGGGACGGGCGACGCCTGCGATGCCGACGACACGGATCGCGACGGCATCCCGGACGGGGAGGACCTCTGTCCGTTGTTGGACGTTCGGCCCGTCGACGCCGACGGCGACGGGGTGGGGGACCAGTGCGATGTCTGCCCGGCCGTCGCCGATCGCGATCAGGCCGACGCCGACGGCGACGGCACCGGCGACGCCTGTGAAATCCCCGATCAGGACGAAGACGGCGTGCTCGACGCCGACGACAACTGCCCCCGTGCGCCCAACGTCGACCAGGCGGACGCCGACGAGGACGGCGTGGGCGACCCCTGCGACGATTGCCCCGCCGCACCGGATTTTTCGCAGCGCGACCGGGACGAAGACGGCATCGGGGACGCGTGCGACCCTTGCCCGGACGCCCCGCGTGTGGGCGACGATCACGACGATCTCGACCGGGATGGCACGCCGGCCTGCGCCGGGGACTGCGCCGACGACGACGCCTTCGTGCGCCCCGGCGTCCCGGAGACGTGCAACGGCGTGGACGACGACTGTACGGGCCGGGCCGACGACGCCTGGCCCGAGGTCGGCGCCGAATGTCGGGTCGGGCAGGGCGCCTGCGAGCGCCTCGGGGCCTTCTACTGCCTCGACGCGGGGACGACGGCCTGCAGCGCCCAGCCGGGTCGCCCCGTCGCCGAGAGCTGCAATGACGTCGACGACGACTGTGACGGACAAATCGACGAAGGCCTCGTCGGGTGCTGCGAACCGGAGGAGACGCAGGCCTGCGGCGCCGACGTCGGCCTGTGCCGTGCCGGCGTGCAGGTCTGTCGGGCCGACCGGAGCTGGGGGCCGTGCGACGGGCGTGGCCCGTCCGACGAGGTCTGCAACGGCGCCGACGACGACTGCGATGGGCAGACCGACGACGGGCTCGGGGTCGTGACCTGCGGCGTCGGCCGGTGCGCCCACCCCGTCGCGAGCTGCGAAGCCGGCGCGCCGGGGTTCTGCGACCCGATGGCGGGCGCCGCGCCGGAGACGTGCAATGCGCAGGACGACGACTGCGACGGCCGAATCGACGACGGCTTCGACCTGCTGACGGACGAAGCCAACTGCGGCCGCTGCGGGCAGCGGTGCGACGCCGGCGTGGAGTGCCGCAACGGCTCGTGCGGCGGACGCGATACCGTATTGCTCTGCGGGCGCGCCGACCGGGACGTCTCGACGTTCCTGCGCGGCCCCGCGGCAGGTCTGCGGCTCGTCGCCGGGTGCGCACCGGACGCCCGGACCCGCGCGGTGCTGGTCACGCGCACCGGCATCGACGAGCCCACCTACGACGGGGTGGCGCTCCAGACCTTCGTGATCAACGGCGGCGCCGTCGTCGGGGAGAACGGCGTGTCCATGAAGCTCGTCGAGGACATCGTCGGGGCCGCGGTGTTCTTCGCCGGCCCATTGAACGGGCCGTGCATGGACGAACCGCTCCCGCCCCGCCGCATGCACCTCGAGGATCCGGTGTGGACGGCGCTCGGGGCGGCGGCCGGCCCGCGGGAAGCCGAGGCCGGCTGCGGGTATCCCCTGGATGCCGAGACCCTGTCGTGGTTCGGTTTCGTGCCTCTCGGCGGCTGGACGCCGCATGAGGTGAGCCTGGGGTACATCGACTTCGGCGCCGGCCGGATTTGGCTCGTCGAGGCCGACTGGCACGACGTCGACCGACCACAGTTCACCGCCGGCAGCCTCGACCTCATGGCGCACATGATTGCCGGATGGGTGCAGGTCGTCCTGCCGCAATGCCAGAACGGCTTCGACGACGACCTCGACGGGCGCTTCGACGTCAACGACACCGGCTGCGACAGCCCCGGCGACGAGACGGAGGGCGATGCACCGATCGGGCCCGCCGGGCAGTGCGTCGACGGTCGGGACAACGACGCCAACGGCCTCGCCGACTTCCCGTTCGACCCCGGCTGCCGCGCCGCCGGCGACGCCACCGAGGCCCGGCCGGCCGCGGTGCCCCTTTGCGCCAACGGCCGCGACGACGACGCCGACGGGTTCATCGACTTCCCGGCGGATCCGGGGTGTGCCGGCGCGGGGGACACGACCGAGACCCAGGAGGGCCGCACGCTGGCCTGCGGCGACGGGTACTCGCACGACGGGCGCTCGCCGGTGGACTACCCGGGCGATCCGGACTGCCAGGCCTATACCGACGACGACGAGTCCCCCGACGACTTCGCGCCCGTCGGCATCATGCGGGACCTGGACGTCGGGCTCTTGTCCGACTGGCGGATCTGTCACCAGGACGGCTACGACGACTCGGCGATCACGGTCGCGCAGCTGCTCGCCGCGTGCAACGGGGACGAGGTCCTGCTCGGGTGCCGCCCCGTGGGGGCCGAGCGTCTGCAGGTGGCGGCCGGCGGGGCGCGGGCCGAGGTCTTCCGGGACGTGGGCGCCGGGCGGGTCGCGAGCACCGTGCACAACGGAGTGCAGTTCTATTTCGACGAGCTGAGCAGCATCGGTTTCGCCCCCGTCGGGGCGACCATCGACCGCAACTCCTGCGATTACCTCGCGACCTCGGAGTGGCAGGGCGGCATCGGGGGCGCGGACGACGCGACCACGCCCGAGCGCATGTGCTGGCACACCAACGCCGGGCGCCTCTCGTCGGGGTTCCGGTGCGGGGGCGACGTCATCTTCGACGGCACCTTCGAGCGGGTGGTTTACACTCGCTGACGCGCGCGGCTCACAAGAACAGCGTGAAACCCGCGCCGAACTTGTAGTCTTCGGAGATCTCGACGGCCTTGGTGAACGCGATGTTGAGCTGGCTGCCCTGGCTCTGCTCGTCGGCGGTGGTGAACCCGAGGCCGCCGCTGATGCGCGTCACCTCCTGCGCCTGATTGCGCTCGAAGCCCAGGCGGACCGGCACGACCTTCCCGAGGAAGATCTCGAGACCGCCCTGGAAGACCGGCTTCGGTGCATCCTGGGTGGTGAAGTCCGTCATGGTGTCGAACGCGATGGTCGCGATGGAGCCGGTGTAGGCGATGCCGCCGCCCGCCAGCATCGGTGCGGCCGGATCGTCGGTCTGAATCAGGTTCTGCCCGGCGATGCCGAGGTGCAGCGCCGACGTCATGCTGAAACTGAGGCCCGCATCGAGCGTGAAGGCCTTGAGATCCGGCGGGCCGCCCGTCCGGTTGAGGTGCATGTAGTGCAGGCCGACGCCGAGCGCGAGCTGGTTGGGGATGAGCGGGTGACCGAACGCCATGCGGGCGTCGTGCCCCTCGACGCCGGGCTTCGTCTTGGGATCGGAGAACTCGTAGGCGTAGGCGATGCCCATCGCGAGCGAGGGCTGCGTCTTGGAGTCGACGATGTTCAGGCCCATGGCGTTGACGTCGCCCGGCCCCGTGCGGAAGAAGTTGGCCTCGAACCCGTACAGGTACGCTCGTGCGAGCCCGGCGGGGTTGCCGAACATGGCCGAGTTGCCGAGTGGATCCGCGTGGACGGCCCCCCCCATGCCTTGCGCGCGCGGTTCGTTGAACGTTTGCGCGGCGGCGGGCGCGGCGGTCGCGACCAGCGCGCACGCGCCGAACCGGCCGAGAGGACGCAACACGGAGTCGATGCCAGGGCGGAGTGACTGCAAAAAGCGCTTCCAGATCAGGATGTTGTGTCCGTTGACGCGATGGGCAGGGCATCTTAGAGTCTCGGCCCGCCCCGCGCAACAACGCAAGGCAGGCCATGAAGATTCCCACGACTGCCTCGAAGGCCCCAGGAACGTGACCGCGATGACCGACGATCTCGACGAGGGCGAGCTGCTCGAGTCTGCGGTCAGCCAGCTGACGACGCTGACCGCACCCCACGCACCGAAGGCCGTCCTCTCGGTGCTGCGTCTGGCGGCGCGGTTTCCGAACCTGTCGGCCGAGCATTGGCGCGAGGCCTGGCGCCTGGCGGGCCTCGACGGCGGTCCCCGCGCCGTGGGGCTCTTCTCGGAGACGGTCGGCCTCCCCGGGTCCGGCGCGCCGGCGACTCCGGAACGTGCCGCGGGGCTGGCCGCTCAGGGCCACCTGCCGCTCGCCTATCCGGCTTTTCAGGCCTGGGTCGCGGAGGCGGGTTTCGAAGCGGTGGTCTTGCACTACCGCGGCCGGGCGGCCCGGGAGGCCGGCTATCTCGGTCACGGGTTCACGGTCTGGTGCAGTTTCCTCGAGCTCGCGGCGCTCCTCGAGCGCAACCAGGCGTTCGTCCCATGGGCCACCGAGCGGTTCTGCGAGTTCGTCGTGCGCGCCTTTCCGGCCGACCCGCCCGACGGGCCGCCGAAGAGCTCACCGCCGACCGCGCTCCCCGAAATCACGCGCGAGGAGCTGATGTCGGCTGCGCTTTCGCGCCCTGGGTACTTCGGTCACGCGCTGTTGTCCCTGGCGGCGCTCGTGCGTCACGGGGAGCGTTTCGAACGCGAAGAGTGGCGCGCGCTGGCCTGGGCGCAGCTTGCCGCCACCGCGCGCCTGTATCCGGACGCCGAAGACCACGAGCGTCTGCCGGTCGGCGCCAAGGCCCCCGCCAGCATGGAAGAGATGGTCGTCGCCCTGAGCCTCGGTGAGCGCAACGACGTCCACAATCTGACCCTCGCGGACGCCCTGTGTACGCTCTGGCATCACTTCCCGTCTCCGGACACGCGCAGCCGCCTGCTGGCCATCGGCCTGCACTTCTCGCGCGGCCGGTGAGCGCCGTCCGGCGTGACGCTCACGGGACGTCGCGAAACCCCACGCGCCCGAGCTCGTAGTACGGCACGAGCAGGCGCCGTCGAGCGGCGTCCCAGCCGATGCCCGGAATCGCCCGGTGCTCGTAGATGCGGGTCGTCGTCCCGTCGGCGTCCAGGGAGAAGACGCCGCGCGCGTGCCACGCCGACACGAAGAATCCCCCGTCCGGGCGCCGGACGAGGCCGTCGTTGCCGCCGCGCTCGACGCGCCCGAGCACGTCGCGCGTGCAGTCCGGCCGGAGGCGGCTGACCTCGCCGGTGCTCCAGCTCGCCAGGTAGATGCCGGACGCGTCGACGTAGATCCCGTTCGGCTGTGCCAGCGCCCGACCTCGACACAGCACCTCGACCCCCCAGGTCTCGGGCGCGGTGCCGGGTGTGAGCCCGATCCGGAAGACGGTATCCGAGCCGGTGCTGGCCGTCGCGTCCTCGTTCCACGACGGATCGGTGACATAGACCGCGCCGTCCGGCCCGCTGGCCATGCCGTTGAGGGTCCGCGCCCCGGGCGGCGACAGATGCCCGCGGGGGGCGCCACTCTCGCGGTCGAACACCCGGACGACGTCGAGGTCCGCGACGAAGAGGTGCGCCCCCGACAGCGCCATGCCCTTCGGCGCGTGCAGCTCGACCCCGGGCCGCGCCCCGTCTACGAACCGGCGCGCGAGGATGCGGCCGTTCGGGCTCAGTCGGCTGATGAACCCGTTGCCGTCGCGCCCCTGCGGGTTCTCGTTGATGTTCGAGACGAGGTAGGTGTCGCCGACGGGATCGTGAAGGACGGTCTCCGGGTGGCGGAAGCCGCCGATGGAGCGGTCGACGAACCCGTCGCCGCCCCGGCACGCGACGGCGACGGTGCCGGCGAGGCCGAGGGCGAACGCGCGCACGACGCGGCCCCGGCGGCCGGCCAGCGGCTTGACAACCGCCGCGCCCCGACTTCTCATGCCGGCCCCGTGTCGCACGCCCCCCCCAGCCCCGTCGTCGCCGCGTCGCGCCCCGCGCTCGCGCGCGAGATCACGTACGTCCTCGCACTGGCGCTCGCCGCCGTGGTGCTGCGCAGCCCCTCGTTCGGCAACCCGGGGTTCCACAACGAGGACGCCGCCGGCATCACCTACAACGCGGATCTCCTGCTGCGCGGGCTGTTGCCCCTCGAGGACAGCGTCGAGTTCAAGGGGCCCGGCGCGTTCTACATCGTGTGGGCGCTCTTCGCGGCGTTCGGCCGCTCCCTGCCGATGCTGGCCGTCGCGGTCGCGCTCTGGTCGGTCGCCTGCACCGCGCTGCTGTACCTGACCGGGCGCGCCCTGTACGGCGTCCGCGCAGGGGCCGTCGCCGCGTTGCTCTACACGCTCGTGTCTCCGAGCATCGACAGCATCGACTTCAACTATCATGCGTGGCTCAGCCTCCCGTACGTCGGCGCGACGTTGCTCTTCATCCTCGGGCTCAGGAGGGGGAGCGTGCCCGTCTTCGTCGCCTCGGGGTTCGTACTCGGTCTGGCGGCGCTGATCAAACATCAGGCGTTCACGCTCGCGCCGGCGCTCGGGGCCGTGCTCGTTCTGTGGCCGCGCCTGTCGCGGCCCGAAGGCTGGGCCCGTCCGCGGCCCGTGGCCGCCCTCGTCGCGATGGCAGGGGGCGGGCTTGCGGCGTTCGCCCTGCTCGGCCTGTACTACATCGGGCGCGGCGCTCTCGGCGCCTACCTGCGCACGTACTTCATGGCCGAGGCCGGCTGGCACTACGTGGCCGGGACCATCGGCTGGGACGACAAGCTCCTGCGGGTCGGCGAGGGGCTCTGGGGCTTCTGGGAGTTCCTGGCGCTCCCCACCGTCCTGGCCGGCCTCGCCGTCGTCGTCGCGCTCCGTTCGGATCGCCGACCGACGTTGCGCGGGGTGTTGCTCGGTCTGCACCTGGTCTTCTCGTTCCTGGGCACGTCGATCGGGTTTCGGTACTTCAAGTCCTACTATCTGCAGGTCGTCCCCGCCGTCGCGCTGCTGGCCGCGATGCCCGGCGGTCCCGCGGAGCGCCTCTTCGACCCCGCCTTCTGGCGTGCGCCGGTGCAGCTCTGGCGGCGTCGGGCGCTGCCGGCCATCCTGACCCTCTGCCTCGCGGGGCCGGCCCTGGCGCTCGACCTCGGCGATCTCGGGCAGATCCGTCGCGAGCGGCGCACGGCGCGCGACCCCGAGGCGCAGAAGATCGGGCGCATCATCCGGGAGAACTCCGGCCCCGGGGAGCGGGTCTGGGTCTGGGGCCGCTGGGCGTGGCCGGTCTACTATCACGCCGACCGCGTCGCCGGGACGCCGTACTACAAGGTCCTCGAGCTCCTGACGACGACGCTGACGAACACGTGGCGCCGCCCGACGAAACCCGTCCGGTTCCGTCACGACGGCCCGTGGCAGGCGGTCATCGCCGATCTGAAGCGGGTCCGGCCGGCCTTCATCGCGATCTCCCGCAACGAGGACTACCGGGAGTTCAAGGCCTTCAAGGACCTCCTCGCGACACAGTACGTCGCGGTCCCGGACACGGGGACGACGGCCATCAGCCTTTACCGTCGCAAGGACTTCAAGCTGCGAAAGCCCCCCGTTGCACCGAAGCGGCCCGCGCTCACCGGGGCGAAGCGCCCGGGGGCGGCGGTCCCGAAGCCCGGGCCGGCCACGAAGCCCGGGCCGGCCCCCAAGCCCGGGCCGGCCTCCAAGCCCTGAGAGACCTCAGGGCGAAAGCAGACGCCGCACGGCGAGGTCGAACAGGATGTTCACCGCGTTGAAGACGCTCTGCCCCTTGGCGCGCGACCACTCCGTGTAGCGAATGGTGACCGGAACCTCCACGTAGCGCAGCTCGCGCTCGACGATGTTGTGGAGGATCTCCGAGGCATGGGCCATGCGGTTCTGGGTGATCGGCAATGCCCGGGCCGCGTCCGCCGAGAGCGCTCGCAGGCCGTTGTGGGTATCCGTCAGCCGGATGCCGCCGGCCACCCGCGTGAAGGCGACGGCGGCCCGCAGGACGAGGCGTTTGCTCAGCGGCATGTCGACCGCCGCGCCCAGGAAGCGGCTCCCGAGGGCGATGTCGGCGCGCCCTTCCACGACCGGGGCGAGCAGGCGCGCGAGGTCCTCGACCTGATGCTGCCCGTCGGCGTCGAACGTGACGAGATACTTCGCCCCGGCGCGCAGTGCGTAGGTCAGCCCGGTCTGCAGCGCCGCCCCCTGACCGAGGTTCACGACGTGGCGCAGCGCGATGGCCGGGCTCTCGCGCAATCGGTCCCAGGTGGCGTCGGTGGAGCCGTCGTCCACGGCCACCACGTTGGGAAAGTGCGCGCACAGCCCCGCGAGCACGTCGGCGATCACCGGCCCTTCGTTGTAGCAGGGGACGATGACGAAGACCGAGGCGGGCGGGCAGGGGAGCACGCCCTCATTCACAGTGGCAGCCATGGGCCGCGCAGGCTACGGACGCGGGCAGGCGGGATCAACTCTCCTTCGGCCCCCTGGTACCCGCGGCCTCGCTTTGGCATCCTGGCGCGCCCGATGAGCCGCTCTCCGCCCGAACGACGTGCCCGCCATGCTGGGTGAGGCCCTCTCGCTCGCGAGCGCGCTCTCCTGGTCCGTGGCCGTGGTGCTCTTTCGCCGCGTGTTCGCGGGCGAGGCGCCGGTCTCGCCTTTCGCGTTGAATCTCTTCAAGAACGTCGTGGCGATTCTGCTCATGACGGCGACGCTCCTGGTCCTGGGCGAGTCCGTGAACACCGCCCGAACCGCCGAAGACTGGATTCGCCTGATCGCGAGCGGGGTCCTCGGCATCGCGATCTCCGATCTGCTCTTCTTCCACGCGCTGCGGCGGCTCGGTGCGGGTCGCCTGACGGTCGTCGAGTGCGCATACGCCCCGTCGGTCGCGCTCTTCGGCATGCTCATGCTCGGCGAAGTGCCGACGGCGGGCGACGCACTCGGTGCCGGCCTCGTCGCCGCCGGGATGCTCGTCATGGCCACCGGGCGCCCGTCTCCGGGCGGTCGCGGGGCTGCCGGCGAGCCGGAGGCCTCGCCCATCGCCGGGGCCCTCTTCGGCCTCGGCGCGATGCTCACGGTCGCGGCGGCGATCATCGTCGCGAAGCCGGCGTTCGAGAGCGGGGGCCTCGTCGAGGTCGCGCTCATCCGTCTGGTCTCGGGGGCCGTCGCGCTCATGCTGTTCACGTTGCCGAGCCGGACCCGCCGCGCCGAACTTGCCGTGCTGCGGCCGTCCCCCGCATGGCGGGCCATGATCCCCGCCGCGGTTCTCGGCTCCTGGCTGTCGATGCTGCTCTGGGTGGGCGGATTCAAGTACACGGACGCCGCGACCGCGGCCGTGCTGAACCAGACGACCACGGTCTTCACCTTGCTGCTCGCGCGGGTGATGCTCGGGGAGCCGTTGACGGGACGCCGCATCAGCGCCGTGCTGCTCGGGTTCAGTGGCGCGCTGTGCGTGCTGCTCACGCGCGCGGGGGCCTGAGCCGGGGCGCCTACCAGTCCACCGGGGCGCGGTAGCCGCCGCACGTCTCGAGTGCGACGTCGCACAGGGCGTCCCGGCAGTCCGCACAGTCCGCCTGGTCGTCGTTGAACACGCAGGGGATGAGGCAGAGCGACCCGACGCACGCCATCCAGGCGCCGTAACAGGCCGCGCACGCCGACGAGAAGCCTGTCTGCTGGGCGACACAGCCGTCGACGCACGGTTGCGCGGGCATCTGACCGAGGCAGGTGAGGCCACAGGCCGCCGAGATGTCCCGGAACGACGGATCCCCGCGCAGGACGTCGTCGTCGGCGGGGTTCGTGCAGGCGCCGTCCCCGACCTGTTGGGGCGCGGCGGGATCCACCACGCAGAACCCGCCGAAACACAGCATGTCCGAAGCGCCGCAGTCCTCGTCCGTCTGGCACTCGTCCTCGCGGGGCGGGGGTTGGGTCGGGGGGGCGGTCGGGGCGGCCGTGGGTGGGGCCGGTCCCGCGTCGGGGCGATCGTTCGGCGGTGCCGTCGGGCCGGCCGTGGGGGGGGCCGTCGGCGCGGCCGTCGGCGGCACCCCACCCGCGTCGGGTCCACCCCCGGGCGGCTTGGTCGGCGAGGCCGTCGGCGGCCCCGGCGGCTCGAGGCCGGCGTCGAGCCGCGGCGTCTGCCCCGGCACGAGCGAGGTCAGGTCGACGGCCCCGAACCGGGTCTGCGCGTCGACCGGGCCCAGGTCCGGATCGGCGCTGATGGCCTCGGCGCACCCGGCGAGCGCGAGGAGGCCGACGAGGGCGAGGCCGGGCTGCGCGGTCGGGCGAAGTCGGCGGGGTGAGAGGCGCATGGCCTGACGTTGTACCGGAACGCGGGGGGCGGGGCCAAGCGTCGGCGAGCGGGTCGACGGCCTCCGTCAGTGCAGGCACGGCTCCAGCGGCGCGTCCGCCAGGGTCGACTTCGCGGACGGCGTCCCCAGGTACCCCAGGACGAGCCGGGCCATCTCGCGGGGGGGCGGGCGACGGGCCGAGCGCAGGACGGTGTCCATCTCCGTGACGACCGACGACTCGTGTCCGTTCTGGCCCAGATGAACGAGCGCCCAGCCGGCGCTCGAACGGACCGTGAACGTGTCGTCGTAGAGGGCCCGGACCAGGGCGGGCAAGGCCTCCGCGGCGCCCACGACGTCGAGCACCCAGGCCGCCGTCGAGCGCACGTCCTCGTCGGGATCGGTCTCGAGCGCCCGCAGCGCGACCGAGACGGCGCACGGTAGCCGCCGCCGCGCCGCATGGACGAGGCCGACGACGCGTTTGCGCGGCGAAGGGCTGCGCACGAGCGCCCGGACGTGTTCTTCGAGGCCGTCGGGGGTTTCCATGTTCCCAACCATCGCCCGACCGGTGCGGCGAGTTGAGAGAAAAGCGCGGGTGGGTCTAGGATGCCGGTCAATCGACACCAGAAGTCTCCGAAGCCAGACCACCCCATCCCCGGTGCCGCGACGCGCGGCGCCGCATCAGAAAGCAGGCCCCGCATGAACAGACCCACGGCGACGCGCGCAATGACGGCGCGCTGGCTCTCCGGCACGATGGCCACCGTCGGGGTGATCCTCGGCGCGGGCTGCGACGACGGCAAGGTCGCCACGTTCCCCGCGTTCGACGCCAGCACGGGCGGCCAGGTTCAGCCGCCGACGGGCGGTGAGGGTGGCAACCCGGTCGAGCCCGACCTCGGCCCGGTGGGCGGTTCAGCGGGCGGTGCCGGCGGCAGCGTCGGCGGTGCCGGCGGTGAAACGGGCGGCGCCGGCGGCGAGACGGGCGGTGCCGGCGGCGAGACGGGCGGTGCCGGCGGCGAGACGGGCGGTGCCGGCGGCGAGGTCGGCGGGGCCGGCGGCGCCGGGGGTGAGACCGGTGGCGCCGGCGGCGGGGGCAGCGAGCCCCCCCCGGACGGGCCGCTGCCCGACTTCGATCAGGTCGCCATCACGACGGCCGGCGATACGACGTACGTCTTCTGGGCGGACGCGGACGGCCTCTGGCTGCGCAGCTTCGGCGCCGATCTGACCTGGACGGGAGAGGCCGTCGCCGTCACCGGCGCGCCGGCGGCGCGCGCCCGGGTGGCGGCCTACACCGTCTCCGAGATCCCGTACCTGCTCTGGTCCGAAGGCGACGATGGCCCGATCCAGTTCATCGGGGCGTTCGACGCCGGTGCCGCGCCCATCCCCCTCGAGGTCACGGGCCGCCCGCTGGTCAGCCAGATTCAGGGGCAGCTCCTGGTCGTCGGGCGCGCGTCGGGGGTCGAGGCCGATCGCCCGATCGCCTGGCAGATCGTCGATCCGGCCTTTGGGGCCGCGCTGCCCCCCGAGTCGTTTGCGGGCCCGAATCAGCCGCCGGACGCCGTCGCGAGCCTGGCGGATGCCGCCATCCTCCGGTTCGGCACGACGGGGCAGTGCCTCTTCCTCGACCCGAGCGGCGTCGCCATCGGCAACTTCCTCTGCCGCGACGGCAATCCGGGCTTCCTGTCGAGCGACGGGCTCGGCGGCCGGTTGATCTTCACCTCCCTGCGCCGCGGTGATCTGGTCAGCCAGGTGTTGCCCATCCTGGGCGCGGGCGTCCACACGCCGTTCATCCTCGGGGCCGAGGTCGGCGAGACGATCGAGAATCCCTTCCCGGCGGACAACGGCAACCGGCCGGTCATCCTGCGCTCCAACAGCGCCGCCGACGAGGGCAAGATGGCGGCGTTTTTCCCCGAGGTCGACCACCTCTACAAGGGCCCGCTCTTCGAGGTCTGGCCGGAGATCGGCACCCGGGCGCTGGTGCGCCGCGGCGAACAGGCGGTCCACGTGCGCTTCGGGTACGACGACGCGCCCCGGCTGACGATCGAGCCCGTCACCGAGCGACGATTCGAGGGGCCCGCCTACGGCTTCAGCCCGCCGCCCAACATCGATCCGGCCTGCGTTCCGACCCTCGAGGACTGCAGCGCCGTCGATCTCGACTGCGACGACTTGCCCAACAACGGTCTGTGTTGTGGTCTCGACGCCCTGCGCTGGCGCCGCAACATCACCCCGCCCGCGCCCATCACGAAGTTTTTCTTCGGCGAGGCACCGAACCGCGACGTCTACTTCGTCGCCGCCGAGCTCCAGGATGGTCAGATCCGTCCCTATTTCGTGGACTTCACCGATCGCGACGGCAACGTCAGCGAGGCCTCGGCCTTCGTGACGGACATGCAGGACGCGCCGCGCATGAACGAGCCCGCGTACGACCTCCGGGGGGCGCATGATCTGCTCGGCTATGTGAACGTCAGCTCGTGGCGCGCGACGCTCGCCCGCGACGCGCAGAACCAGATCGGCGTCTTCTGGAACCCGCCGTCCGCCGGCGCGACGCAGCAGAACACCCGGGTCTTCAGCCCGCTCGATGGCTGCGAGTCCGTCCTGGCTTTCGACCGCGTGGTCGGCGATCCGGCCATCCCGGGCGAGATCGCGGCCATCGCAGTCTGCCCGGACCGCATCTTGCGGGTGCCGCCTCGCTACACGGACGGCGAGACGCAGGTCGTGCCCATCGCCGCCCCCGGTGACATCCCCGTGCGGGCGGAGTGGGCGACGATCACGCGCTTCAGCCCGGAGATCCTGATCGTCATCGTGGCCTACCGCACCGAGGCGGGCGATCTGCAGTTCCTGCGCTGGCAGGTCTCGCCCGCGCCCGGCGTCGGGGCGCCCTCCGGCATTGCGCCCCAGGCCGTCGGCGGCGGTGCGTTGGCTTCCGTGCCCGCCGCCGACCGCGCGTGGCCCATCCACTGGAGCGTCTCCAACACGGCGTACGTCCAGCTCACGGGGCCCGCCGAGGCGCGGGGCCTCGTGGCCGACGGGCAGGGCTGGGTCTGGTCCAACGTCGTCACGTCGGCGACGGTCGAGCGCTACGAGCTCGCCGATCTGAACAACCAGCTCATCGGCGGTGGACCTCTGCCCGACGGCAGCGGTTTCGGCTTCTGGACGCTCAGCCTCGGCGGTGATGGGGGCACGAACCTGTGGTCTCCCTCGGCTTCGGTGACGCTGCCGGGGGTTCAGAACGCCCTGTGGCACACCACCCGCGGGCTCTCGAACGACGTGCGCGGCGCCTTCAACGGCAAGCTCTACCCCGGCGTGATGGCCATCTACCCCGATCCGGCCAACCCCGGTCAGTTCACTATTGATCTGACCGGCGCGCGCTGCGCGGCGCCCTGATCGGCGCGCGCTGCGCGGCGCCCTGATCGGCGCGCGCTGCGCGGCGCCCTGAGGCGATCAGCCGGCGGGATCGAGCAGCACCTTGACGGCGCCGGGTCGCGCGGCATGCGCGAGGGCCGCGCGGCCGTCCGACAGGCCGTAGCGCGCCGTCACGAGGCCGGCCACGTCGACGGCGCCCGACGCGAGGAGGCGAAGCGCGGGCTCGAAGGGACCGCAGCGCGAGCCGACGACGGTGACCTCGTCGATGACCCAGCCGTTGAGATCCGGGAGATCGGTCGAGGCCCCCGGCGGGCGGTGAACGGTCGATTTCAGCGCGATCGTCCCCCGGGGGCGGACCAGCGCGGCGGCCTGCGAGAGGCCCGCGGCCGAACCGGTGCACTCCACCACGACGTCGGCGCCCGCGGCTTCCGCGGCGGACTCGGGCGAGAGCGCCGTCACGCCGCGCGGCAACAGGGCGCGCTTCTCCGGGCTGCGGGTGATCGCGATGACCTCGGCACCCGTGAGCGCGAGCACCCGCGCACAGAGCTGTCCGAGGCGTCCGGCCCCGAGCACGACCACGCGTGCGGACGGCCGGACGTGGATCTGCTCGGCGAGCTGGCAGGCGGCCGCCAGCGGTTCCACGAAGACGGCGGCCTCGTCCGGCACCCCGTCGGGGACCGGGTGCAGGTTCGCGACCGGCAGCGAGACGAACTCGGCGAAGGCGCCATCACGGCCCGCGATGCCGAGCACGGTCCGGTGCGGGCAATGCGTCGGTCGACCGGCCCGGCAGGTCGGGCAGGTCCCGCATGGGCAATTGATGTCGGCCACGACGCGGCGTCCCGCCCACGACGTCGGCCCGCTCGTGCCCGGCGCGTCGACGACCTCGCCGACGAACTCGTGCCCGAGGGTGCCCTCGAAGCCCATGTACCCCCGCAAGAGCTCGAGATCCGTGGCGCAGATTCCGGCGAGCCGGACCCGGAGCCAGGCTTCGCCCGGGCGGGGGCCGGCCGGCGCGGTCGAGATTACCGGGCCGCCGCTTTCGAGGCGCAGCGCCCGCATCACGGCGCGGCGCCCGCTCGTCGCTCGTCGAACTTCAGCAGCACTTTCAGCGTGTTGAACAGCGGCTTGAGCTGAACGGGCTTGCGCAGAAAGACGTCCGCGCCGGCCGCGATGGCCTCGGCCTTGTCCCCGGGGAACGGGCGCGACAAGGCGAAGATGGGCGTCTGTTGCGTCACCTGCCGGCGGATGCGGCGGATGATCTCGCTGCCGTCGACCTCCGGGGTGCGCAGCTCGACCATGTACAGATCGAATCGGACGCCCCGCGCGAGCTCGAGCGCTTCGAGGCCATCCGCCGCCTCGAGGACGTCGAGGTAACCGTCGACCTCGAAGACGTCGCGGGCCATGGCCGTCAGACCGTTCCGGAAGAGTTCACGGGCATAACGATTGGGGTCGACGATGAGGATGCGAAGCTGGTCGCGCGGGTCGACCGCGCGCGCCGGCTCGAAGGCGGCGTCGATGAGGGCCTCGAAGTGCGAGCGCTTGACCGGATCCGTAAGCGTGTCGAACTCGAGACCGATGCCGAGGATGGGCGGCAGATCCGGGCCCGGCGACTGTGCGCCGCACCAGCGCACCGTGGCATCGACCGGCACGCTGACGCGGGTGCCGGCGCAGAAGAGCTCGAGAGCGACGCGCTGACCGAGCTCGAAGTGGTCCTCCGTCGCGACGAAGAGCCCGCCCCGCGAGATGTTCTCGGAATAGTCCGTCTTCAACACGCCCGCCGAGGCGTAGGCGATGCGCAAGTGGACCGGGGCTCGCGCGTGAATGCGTCGCTCGATGCTCATCGAAAGGTCTCCTCGAACGCGTCCGGAACCGCTCAACTGCGGCCCGAACGGCCCTTTTCAGCCATCGGCCGTGCCGGCTTTTTCCTTGACCCGATACCTGAAACGCAATACGTAAGCGCGGCCAAATCCCGCCCCCAGGGGAACCCCGCATCCGCAGGTACAGCCCATGAGCCTCGCTTTCTCCGACGCCGCCATGCGGCGCTTCGAGAAGATCGTCTCCCGTTATCCGAACAAGCAGGCTGCCCTGCTGCCCGTCTTGCACCTCGCCCAGGAAGAGTTCGGCTACGTGCCGCCCGAGGCCATGGAGTACGTCGGCGCCCTCCTCGGCGTGCCCCCCATCAAGGTGCAGCACGTCGCGACGTTCTACACGATGTACAACCTGAAGCCCGTGGGCCGGTTCCACGTTCAGGTGTGCACGAACATCGCCTGCTACCTCACCGGTGGACCGGAGATCTTCGCCCACCTGAAGCGCAAGCTGGGGGTCGAGAACAAGGGCACCACCGCGGACGGCGTCTTCACCCTCGAGGAGGTCGAGTGCCTCGCCGCGTGCGGCAACGCGCCGGCCATCCAGGTGAACGACAAGCACGACCACGAGTGGCCCATCGTCTACCACGAGGACCAGACCGTCGCGAAGGTCGACGCACTCATCGCCGACCTGCGCAAGAAGGCGAGCGCGTCGCCATGAAGAATCTCGACGTCAAGATTCTCACGAAGCACCTCGACGACCCCGAGCTTCACACCCTGGCCGCCTACGAGCGCCACGGCGGCTACGGGGCGCTGCGCAAGGCGTTGAAGGGGGGCATGACCCCCGAGAAGATCCACGAGGAGGTCAAGGCCTCCAACCTCCGCGGTCGCGGGGGCGCGGGTTTTCCCACCGGCATCAAGTGGGGCTTCCTGCCCAAGCAGACCGAAAAGCCCGTGTACCTCGTCATCAACGCCGACGAGGGCGAGCCGGGGACGTTCAAGGATCGCCTCATCATGGAGCGCAACCCGCACTCCCTGATCGAGGGCTGCATTCTTTCTTGCTTCGCCCTCAAAGCGAACCACTGCTTCATCTACATCCGCGGTGAGCTCTTCAAGGCCATCAAGCGCATCGAGCAGGCCATCGAAGAGGCCCGCGCGAAGGGCTACGTCGGCCCGAACGTGCTCGGCACCGGCTTCAGGTGCGAGATCGTCGCGCACCCCGGCGCCGGCGCGTACATCTGCGGCGAAGAGATGGCGCTCATCGAGTCCCTCGAGGGCAAGCCCGGCCAGCCGCGCAACAAACCGCCCTTCCCGGCGCACGTCGGCCTCTTCGGCTGCCCGACGATCGTCAACAACGTCGAGACGATCGCCTACGTGCCGTGGATCGTCGAAAACGGTGGTCAGGCCTACTCGGACCTCGGCAGCGACCGCAACGGCGGCCTCAAGATCTGGGGCGTCTCGGGCAGCGTCAAGCGACCGGGCCTCTGGGAGCTCCCGATGGGCATCCCGATGCGCTACCTCATCGAGGAGTGCGCGGGCGGCATGAAGGACGGCAAGGTCATGAAGGGTGTCATCCCGGGCGGTTCGTCCTGCCCGCCGATGCTCGCCCGCGAGATCGACGTCGCCCTCGACATCGAGAGCATCAAGAAGGCCGGCTCCATGCTCGGCACGGGCTGCGTGACGGTCTTCGAAGAGGGCATCTGCACCGTGCGCCTCGCGCAGCGCATCGCCCACTTCTACGAGCACGAGAGCTGCGGGCAGTGCACGCCCTGCCGCGAAGGTACGGGTTGGCTCTACCGCAACGTGAAGCGCCTCGAGCACGGCGACGCCCTCGAAGGGGGCCTCGGTCTGCTCGAGAGCATCTGCAACCGCATCCTGGGCAACACGATCTGTGCCCTCGGTGATGCGGCGGCCATGCCCATTCAGGGCTTCATCCAGCGCTTCGGAGACGAGTGGGCGGCCCACCTCGGCGCCGGCCGCTGTCCGATCCAGGGGTAGGCGATGGAGACGTTCCTCTTCTGGCTCTTCGCCACCGGTGCCGTTCTCTCGGCGTTCTTCGTGGTCTTCCCGCCCTTCCCCAACGCCCGGGCGCCCATCCACAGCGCCATCTCCATGGTCGTCTGCTTCTTCTTCGTGGCGGCCCTTTACGCGATGCTCTCCGCGCACCTGCTCGCCATTCTGCAGGTGCTCGTCTACGCCGGCGCCATCATGGTCCTCTTCATCTTCGTGATCATGCTGCTCAACATCGAGCAGGACGAGAAGGAAGAGATTCAGATCAAGTTCATGAAGGTCCTCGGCGGGGCGCTCGCGTTCAGCACGACCTTCGGCGTCGTGACCCGCCTGCGGGCGCCCGAGGCGCTCGACCCCATCAACGCGCAGCTCGTCGAGGCCCTCGCCGATCCGAAGACCTACGGCAACATCGACACGGTCGCGAAGCTGCTCTTCAACCGCTACCTGCTGCCCTTCGAGCTCACGTCGATCCTGCTCCTCGTCGCCATGATCGGCGCGGTCATCATCGCCAAGCGCGATCCCCGCTCGACGTTCATGCCCGAGGCCCTCAAGCAGCAGCTCTACCGTCAGCGCCACGGCAAGACGGTGCACGAGGGCAGCACCAAGGCTACGCGGGTATCGCCCCCGTCCAACGCGGGAGACCACCACTGATGACCATCGGACTCACCCACTATCTGGTGCTCGCCGCCGTGCTCTTCGGCATCGGCAGCATCGGCGTTCTGGTGCGACGAAACGCCATCGTGGTCTTCATGTGCATCGAGCTGATGCTCAACGCCGTGAACCTGACGTTCATCGCGTTCAGCCGATTCCGCGGCACGATGGACGGCCACGTCATCGCCTTCTTCGTCATGGCCGTGGCGGCGGCAGAAGCCGCCGTGGGTCTGGCGATCATTCTTCACCTCTTCCGCACGCGCAAGTCGCTCAATGTGGACGAGGCCAACCTGATGCGGCACTGAGAGGGGTCCGTGGAAACCAATCTCCCGATCCACCTCATCGTCTTCCTGCCCTTGCTGGGCGCGGCGATCAACGGACTCCTCGGCCGTCGTTTCTCGTGGACGACCATCACCGCCATCGCGTGCATGGCGTCGCTCGTGCCCTTCATCCTCTCGGTGCAGGCGTTCTTCCACATGCGGGAGACCGGCGCCGAGGTCCTGCGGCAGGTGCCCCTCTTCACCTGGTTCGCGACGGGCACCTTCAGCGTCGACCTCGGGTTCACGATTGACCGCCTGACGGCGATCTTCTGCCTGAACGTCACGGGCATCGGCTTTCTGATTCACATGTATTCCTCGGCCTACATGAAGGAGGACGAGGGCTACTTCAAGTTCATGAGCTACCTGAACCTGTTCCTGTTCAGCATGCTCATGCTGATCATGGGCGAGAACCTGCTGCTCATGTTCGTCGGGTGGGAGGGCGTCGGCCTCTGTTCGTACCTGCTCATCGGTTTCTGGTACACGGACCACGCCAACGCGGACGCCGGCAAGAAGGCTTTCATCACCAACCGCATCGGTGACTTCGGCTTCCTGCTCGGCATGTTCTTCATCCTGTACGCCCTGAACTCGCAGGGCCTGCCGATGTCGCTCAGCTTCGAGGACCTCCAGGCGAACGCCGGCCAGTTCTCCGAGCTCGCGACGATCATCGGCCTGCTCCTCTTCGTCGGCGCCGCCGGCAAGTCGGCGCAGGTGCCCCTCTACGTCTGGCTGCCGGACGCCATGGCCGGTCCCACGCCTGTCTCGGCGCTCATCCACGCCGCGACGATGGTGACGGCGGGCATCTACATGGTCGCCCGCATGAACTTCATCTACGTGCAGTCGCCGATGGCCATGACGGTCGTGACCGCCATTGGCGCCATCACCGCCCTGTTCGCCGCGACGATGGGCTTTGCCCAGAACGACATCAAGAAGGTCCTGGCCTACTCCACGGTCAGCCAGCTCGGGTACATGTTCATGGGCGTCGGCGTCGGCGCCTACGCGGCCGGCCTCTTCCACGTCATCACCCACGCCTTCTTCAAGGCCTGCCTCTTCCTCGGGTCCGGCTCGGTCATCCACGCGCTGCACCACGAGCAGGACACCCGCAAGATGGGCGGCCTGCTGAAGAAGATGCCCATCACCGGCTGGACGTTCGCCCTCTCGACGGCCGCCATCGCCGGCCTCCCGCTGCTCTCGGGCTTCTTCTCGAAGGACGAGATTCTCTGGAAGGTCTTCAGCAACCAGACGACGCTCATCCCCGGTTGGGTCTTCTGGCTCGTCGGCGTGGCCGGCGCGATGTGCACGGCCTTCTACATGGTCCGCGTCTACGCGCTGACGTTTACTGGCACCTACCGCGGCGAACCCGAAGAAAAACACGGGCACGACGCACACGGCCACGACGACCACGGCCACCACCACGGCGGCGTGAAGTACGACGACATCCACGAGTCGCCCTGGACGATGACGCTGCCCCTGGTCGTGCTGGCGTTCGGCGCGGTCTTCGGCGGTCTGCTCGGGCTGCCCCACTGGATGCCCGGGCACCCGACCAATCAATTCGACCACTGGCTCGAGCCGGTCTTCGGGGCCGCGCACGGGCTGAAGTTCCTGGACAATACCAGCCTCGAGCTCGGCCTCATGGCCGTCAGCGTCGGCCTCGCGGCGCTCTCGGCCCTCGTCGCCTGGCACATGTACGCCGGCAAGGGCAAGCACCTGCCCGGCCAGATCGCGGAGCGCATCCGCCCGGTCTACACCCTCGTTTTCAACAAGTACTACGTCGACGAACTCTACGCCGCGGTCATCGTCCGGCCCATCAAGGCCTTTGCGCGCTTCTCCTGGCGCGTGATCGACGACGGCCTCATCGACGGCGTCCTCGTCAACGGACCGGCCAACCTCGTCCACCTCACGGGCCGACTCGTGCGCCTCTTCACCACGGGTGACGTGCAGCGCTACGCGTTCTTCGTGCTCGGCGGCGTCTGGCTGCTCGTCGTGGTCTGGCTGGCGGAGTAAGAACCCATGGACGCGAACGTCGCCGCTCAGGCCACCGCCACCGCCTTCCCCTGGCTCTCGCTCATCACGTTCCTGCCCCTCCTCGGGGCGCTGGCGCTGACGAGCGTGCCCCGCGTCCACGAGACGCTCCTCAAGGGTCTCGCGCTGGGCTGGAGCATCGTGGTCTTCCTGATCTCGCTCGGCGTCTACACGAGCTTCGAGAAGGGCAACCCGGACTTCCAGCTCACCGAGACGCACGAGTGGATCACGTCCTTCGGCATCAAGTACGCCGTCGGCGTCGACGGGATCAGCCTTTTCCTGGTCCTGCTCTCCACGTTCCTGACGCCCATCATCCTGCTCGGTTCGTGGACGGCCATCGAGAAGCGGGTCAAGGAGTTCCTGATCTGCTTCCTCGTGCTCGAGACGGCCATGATCGGTGCCTTGGTCGCCCTCGACATCTTCCTGTTCTACGTCTTCTGGGAGCTCATGCTCATCCCGATGTACCTGCTCATCGGGGTCTGGGGTGGCAGCAACCGCATCGCCGCCACCATCAAGTTCTTCCTGATGACCGCGGTCGGCTCGCTCCTGATGCTGGTCGCCATCTTCTACCTGTACTTCAAGCGCCCCGGTGACGCCCCCCCGAGCATGCTGCTGTCGGACTACATCGGTCTGGATCTCACCAAGACCGAGCAGCTCTGGCTCTTCGCCGCCTTCGCGCTGGCCTTCGCGATCAAGGTCCCGATGGTGCCGTTCCACACCTGGTTGCCGCGCGCCCACACCGAGGCGCCGACGGCCGGCTCCGTGGTCCTGGCCGGTGTCCTCCTGAAGATGGGCACCTACGGTTTCGTCCGCTTTGCCATGCCGCTCTTCCCGGAGGCGGTCACCGAGGCCATCCCCTACATTGCCGGCCTCGCCACCTTCGGCATCGTCTACGGCGCGCTCCTGGCGCTGGCGCAGAACGACGTCAAGAAACTGGTCGCCTACTCCTCGGTCAGCCACTTGGGCTTCGTCATGCTCGGCCTCGCGTCGCTCAGCGTCGCGGGCGTGCAGGGCGGCATGCTGCAGATGCTCAACCACGGCATCAGCACCGGCGCGCTCTTCCTCCTGGTCGGCGTCATCTACGAGCGTCGCCACACGCGGCAGATGGCCGACTTCGGCGGCATCACCAAGGTCATGCCCTGGTTCGCGGTGATGTTCATGGTGGTGACGCTCTCCTCCATCGGTCTGCCGGGCACCAACGGGTTCGTCGGCGAGTTCCTGGTCTTCGTCGGGGCCTTCACGGCGAAGGGCGACTTCGACCTGCGCTGGCACGTCGCCGTGGCCGCCACGGGGGTCATCCTGGGGGCGTTCTACATGCTGTGGATGTTCCAGCGGGTCATGTTCGGGCCCCTGACCAACGAGAAGAACAAGACGCTCAAAGACCTGAACCTGCGTGAGTGGGTGGTGATGCTGCCCCTCATCGTGGCCATCTTCGTGATGGGTGTGAAGCCGCAGTTCATGCTCGAGCGCATGGAGCCCTCGGTGGAGAAATTCATCGCCCAGGTGAAGAGCCCGAAGGCCACGACCACCACCGCGACGACGACCGGGCGCGGCACGATCGGCTCGACCGCGTCGACGACCGCCACGGGGTCCGGGACGCGCACGACGCTGCCGGTGCCGAACCTGAAGAACCTCGGCGCGCCCATCAAACCCGTCCAGGTGATCAAGCCCAACCTGCCCGCCGACGACCACGCCGGCCATGGCCACGGGCCGGGGGAGGCCCACTGATGGAAATCACGTTCCAGGCCTCGGACCTCTGGGGCATCCTGCCCGCCCTGATCCTCATCGCGTTCGCCTCCGTGGCCGCGCTGATGGAGGTCTTCGCCCGCCCGGACCAGAGCCGCGGGTTCATCGCGGGCTTCGGCGCGATCGGGAGCCTCGTGGCCCTCGCCGTGTCCATATGGCAATGGACCGGGATCGAGGGCGCCTATCAGGTGCCCCTGTTCGGCAAGATGCTCGTCATGGACGCCTTCAGCACGTTCTTCAACGGCATCTTCGCGGTCGGCGCGCTGCTCGCGTGCCTCCTCGGCGGGCGCTACCTGCGCGAGCACAAGGCCGACTTCGGCGAATACACCGCGCTCGTGCTCTTCGCCGCCGCCGGCATGGGCCTCATGGTCCAGAGCCGGGACCTCGTGGTCATGTTCGTCAACCTCGAGATCATGTCGATTCCGATCTACGTGCTGAGCGGCTTCGTCCGAAAGAACCGCCGGGGCGCCGAGTCGGCACTCAAGTACTTCCTCATGGGCTCCGTCGCCAGCGCGGTGCTCCTCTATGGCGTCGCGTTTCTCTACGGCATGACCGGCAGCACGGACCTCGTTGCGATGCGCGAGGCGTTCGATGCGGACAAGGCCCTCGGGACGTCCCTGCTCGTCAAGGTGGGCATGGTCTTCCTGCTCGGCGGACTCGCCTTCAAAGTCGCCCTCGCGCCGTTCCACCTCTGGACGCCGGACGTCTACGACGGCGCGCCGACGCCCGTCACGGCCTTCATGGCGGCGGGGGTCAAAGCGGCCGGGTTCGCCGTCATGGTCCGGGTCTTCGCCGTGACCTTCGGTTTCGACGCCCTCGAGTTCGGCGCCGACGGCAAGGGTTGGGTCGGCCTCTTCTACGCCCTCGCGGTCGCCACGATGTTCGCGGGCAACCTGGCGGCCATTCCGCAGGTCAACGTGAAGCGCATGCTCGCCTACTCGAGCATCGCGCACGCCGGTTACCTGCTCGTGGGCATCATCACGGGTGCATTCGGCGACCTCGGGAGCGCGACCTCGGCGGCGACCGCCATCGGCGGCAACAGCGCCGTGTTGTACTATCTGCTGACCTATGCGTTCTCGACGTTCCTCGTGCTCGCCGCCATCAGCCTCTTCGGCAAGGACGGCGAGGAGTTCGTCCACATCAGCGACTTCGCCGGCTTCGGCTTCAAGCGCCCGTTCGTGGCCTTGGCCCTGACGCTCGGCCTGCTCTCGCTCGCCGGCATCCCGCCCCTCGGCGGCTTCTTTGCGAAATTCTACCTCTTCCGCGAGGCCATGGCCCTGCAGAAGCCGGAGATGGTCTGGCTGACGTTGCTCGCCATCGTCAACAGCATGATCGCGCTGTACTACTACCTGCGCGTGATCGTCTTCCTCTACATGAAGGAGCCGACCCGCGAGGTGCCGGCCTTCGAGAGCAAGGGCGCCGTGGCGGTGATGATCGTCGCGCTCGCGGCGGTCCTCTTGCTCGGCCTGTTCCCCGACGGCTACGTCGAAATGGCCCGCCGCTCGGTCGAGAGCCTCGCCCTCCGGTGAACCCGCGCCGGCGGCGCGTTCAGCCCCCGGCCAGCGGCGTCTCGCCCGTCTCGCGCTCGCGCCGCTCCCGTTCCACCGGGTCCGAGATGGTCGCGACCGGCGCATCGGGCGCCGTGTCCATGTCCGCGCGGTCGGCCATCTCGTCCGTCGCGCGCACCAGCCAACGCCGGGGCAGCACCGCGTGAATCAGCAACGTCACGCCCACGACGCCGTGCAGCAACGCGGCCCAGTGGAAGGGCGGGGCGCCGTCGACCCGTACGAACTGCTCCCCCTCGCGCACGCGGTAAGGGCGGCTTCGGTCCTCCCACAACAGCGCAGACGCGACGAGGCCGAGAAGCAACAGTCCGAGGACAATGAGGCGCCCGAAACGCCCGCCGTGGTAGTACTGGAAGAAGTACCCGCGTAGAAAAGCCGCCAGACACGCATACAGCCCGATCGGCATGTACCAGTCCGAGGCGTCGCGAGCATGAAGCGCGTAGACACACAGACCGGCGCTGAGGAGCAGGAGGGCGACCGAGATCAGGTTGGCCGGATCGAAGAACGTCCACCCGATGAGGCCGGTGAACCCGCGGGGGCCGATGCGAAGGGGCGAGACGGAGGGCGCAGGCACGGCCCCACCCTACGGGTCGCGAAGGCCCCAGACAAGCCTCCCGGCGGTGCAGCGGCGTGGACGGCGGCCGGGGTGGCCGCCATCGTGTTGACGGCGGGATTCGTCCGGGCGCTCACGCTGGCCGAGCCGGCCGGTCGTCGCCCGCTCGAGGCCGCGTGGCGGGCCGGCGCCAAGGTCAGCCCGCTGGTGGAGGCGGGTCAATGGTGGCGCGTGGTCATCGCCCCGCTGCACCACCTCGAGGTGGCCCATTTCCTGCTCAACGTGGCCGTGGTCGCGATGTTTGGGGGTCTCTTCGCCCGTTTTGCGGGGGCGACGCGGGCCGCGCTCGTCTTCCTGACGGGCGCGTGGGCCGGCACGGCCGTCAGCGTCTGGATCAATCCCCAGAGCTGGTCCCTCGGGGCGAGCGCTGGGGCCTACGCGCTCATCGGCGCGCTCGTCGGGGCGCTGGCCGCCGGACCCTGGCTACGGGCACGCCGCGCCCAGGTGATGCTGGCGTTTGCGGCGGCGCTCGTCGGGGCGCAGATCGCGCTCGCCAGTCCTTCGGCCGACACGGCAGCCCATGCCGGCGGGCTGGTCTTCGGTTTTGCTGCCGGACTCCCTCTCGGGCGCGCCGAGCGGGCCGTGCCGCCCGGTCGGATGGCGGCGCTCCACCTGCCCCGCCTGGCGCTCGTCGTCTGCGTGCTCCTCGTCGTGTCGGCCGAGCGGGCGCACGACGGTCTCCTGGCCACGCTCGACGCGCCTCCACCCTCTCCGTCGAACCCCGACTCGCGGTGGCCCGTCGCGCCGGGATGGGCCCGTACACGCAACGCACCCACGCGCGAGGCGGCCGAGTGCCAGACCAACGGCCTCGCGACGGTCTGCATCCTGCCGGACGAGCCCGCGGCGGCGGGCGCGTGGCTCGGCTGCGAGACGCCGCCCGAGCCGCCCGTCATCGACGGGCGAGCGTGGATTCGCAGTGGCCTGCAACCGCCGTCGCCCGAGAGCCCCACGTGGCGGAGTGTCTGGAGCGTCCCGCCGGATGGTCCCACGATCGGTATCTGGCGCGTCGCCGAGTCCCAGGACGTCGCGTGGATCGACCGACACGTGCAGCGCCTCCGGGAGAGCCTGTGGTCGCCCCCCTGATGGACACGGCGGACTTGCGCTCTCCAGCAAAATCCGGTCGGATGGCCGTAGAATGAACGCGACCGCATCCCCCGCCGATCTCGACGCCCTGGTGGGCGGCACCCCGCTCCACCGGCTGACCCGCCTCCCCGGTCGCCCGGACGTGTCCGTCCTCGTCAAACTCGAGGGCAACAACGCCGGCGGCTCCGTGAAGGACCGCGCCGCCCTCTCGATGATTCGGGACGCCCTGGCCGAAGGCCGCCTCGAGGGGCGGCGCCTCGTGGAAGCGACGAGCGGCAACACGGGCATCGCCCTGGCGATGATCGCGGCGCTCGAACGGCTGCCGATCACCCTGGTCATGCCGGAAAACTCGACGCCCGAGCGCGTCGCGATCATGAAGGCCTACGGGGCCGAGGTCGTGCTGACCCCCGCGGCGGGCAGCATGGAGGCGGCCATCGACCACGCCCGCGGGCTCGTCGAGACCGGCCGGTACCACATGCTCGACCAGTTCTCCAACCCGGCCAACCCCGAGGCGCACTTCCGGACGACGGGTCCCGAAATCTGGGCCGCCACGCACGGCCGCGTGACGCACTTCGTCAGCGCCATGGGCACGACGGGCACGATCATGGGGGTGTCGCGCTTTCTCAAGGCGCAGCGCCCCGACATCACGATCTGCGGGGTCCAGCCGACGGACGAGGCCCGCATCCCCGGCATCCGGCGCTGGCCGGCCGCGTACTTGCCCCGCATCTACGAGCCGGCGCGCGTCGACCGCCTCTTCGACTGTCCGGAGGCGGCGGCCCTCGAGACGACCCGGCGCCTCGCCCGCGAAGAGGGGCTTTTCGTCGGCATGTCCGCGGGCGGGGCCGCGTTTGCGGCGCTCGCCCTGGCGCAGGAGGCGCCGAGCGGCAGCGTCGTCGTCTTCATCGCCCCCGACCGGGGGGACAAGTACCTGTCGATGGAGGCGCTGTTCCCGCGCTGAGGCGGCGCCTCAGAGCAGGCCCCACCGCCGCCGCAGGTACCACTCGGCGCTCGGGAACAGGATGGCGAGCAGCAACCACCACGCGCTCGACCAGAGGGGGACGTCCTTGCGGCGGTTGACGCGCGACACCTGCGGCTCACGGCGGACGAGGTCGTCGAGACCATCGGAGAGCGTCCGCGCGCGTCCCCCGGAGGCCTCCGACAGGGCCGCGAGGGTCTCCGGCCGGGCCCGCGTCTCGCGCAGCTCGATCGGATCCGCGGCCACGATGAAGGGGTCCTCGTCCGTGCCCTCGCTCGTGCCGACCAGGGCCCGGGCGCGCGCGCGATAGCCGCCATCCCCGGGGGGGGTGAACCGCAGCACGAGCTCGCCCTGTTCGTTCGTCGTCCCGGACTGGTGGTGGACGACCTCGGTCTGCGTCCGGCCCTCCGCGTCCAGCGAGACGCGTTCGACGTCCACCGCGACGTCGGCACCGGCGGCAGGCAAGGAATCTCGACCGGAGACCCGCACGGTCAGGCTGGCCTCCGCGCCTTGCGGATAGCGGTCCCGGTCGGCCTGGATGCGAACGGGTTGCAGCGCCGGATCCTTGATGAGCCAGCGGATCGCGTTGCCCCAGAATTTGTAGTAGTGGCGGTTGTCCCCGGACTCGGCGGCGTGCAGATCCCAGTGCCAGGCGCTGTCCGTGGTGACCGCCAGGACCCGCCCTTCGCCGAACTCGTGGGCCACGACGACCGGCGCGCGCTCCGGGGCGGGCGTCTCGAGCAATACCACGGCCCCGGGCCGCAGCGCCCCGACCCGATTGTAACCGTTGAGGGGCGGCAAACCCGCCCAGAGCGCGGTGTTGTCCTCGGGTACGACGCTCAGCGTCGTGACGGGGTGGCGGCGCCCCGCGTCGGTGAGGACGGGCGAGAAGGTCTCGGTCGAAAGCTCCCCCCGCCCGGCACGCAGGTTCATCGGCAAGAACTCTTCGATGGCCGTCCCGGCGTATCCCCCGTTGGTATAACTGAGATCGCCCCCGATCATGACGAACCCACCCCCGTTGCGGACGAAATCGCGAATCAGGGGCAGATAGGCCTCCATGTTGTAACCGCGATAGGTGAAGTTCTGGAAGACGATGAGGTCGAAGCTGCCGAGTTGCTCCTTGAAGAGCTCTTCGGTCGGGAATGGAATGAGCGAGAGCTCGCTCTGAGAGGCCATGGTGAGATTCGAATTGGTGCGCAGGATGAAGAAGCTGATCAGATCGACGTTCGGATTCTTCTTGAGGAGTTGTCTCAGGAAGCGTTGGTCCCAGCTCGGCCGGCCGACGACCTGCAACACGCGAATCTTGTCGCGGATGATGCGCACGACGAACTGACGCCGATTGTTGACGGTGATCTGTTCGCCCGGCGCGGTGCCGACCTCGAGCGTGAAGATGGCCTTCCCGGTCTTGTCCGGCACGAAGTCGAAGGTGAAGTGGCTCTGCGCGGTACCGTCCGGGCCCTTCGAGACCTGCAGCACGCGCGTTCCGAGGAGGGTGTCGTCGCGGCGCAGCGTCACCGGCAGGGAAACCTCGTCGTACCCCTGCACCCGGACGTCGGCCTCGATGCTCACCGCGTTGTGGACGAACGCAAACGCGTCGTACTGCACGTCGGTGATGGCCACGTCCTTCACCGGGGAACGGGGTCCCGTGAAGACCGTCTCGATCGGCGTGGCCAGGCGCGCGACCGCCTCGCGGGCCGCCGCCGGGAGCCCCTCGCCCGCGCGCAGGGCCCCGAGCGCCCCGTTGTCGGCCCCGTCGCTGAAGAGGACGACGCCCGCGAGATCCTCCGGCCGGTGCCGCGCGGCGATGTCCGCCAGCGCCACGGCCAGGCGTGTCGCGTCGCCCGAAGCGGTCAGTTCCGCAGGCCCGCCCACGGGGCGCGCGTGATCGGACACGGCGTAGAACTCGATGTTGTGGAGTGCCCGCCAGGCTTCGAGCGTCCCCTCGTGCCGTTCGAGCATCCGGCGAACGCCCTCGAGCCGGGTCCCGTCGCCTTCCCCCGGCAACGCCATGCTCCGGGAGGCGTCGACGAGCATCACCAGCGCGTTGCGCACGCGGGTCACGTTCTCGAGTCGCAGTCCGGGCTCCAGAAACAGCGCGAAGAGCACCGCGACGGAGACCGCCCGCAGCCCGAGCAGGACCCGCCGCCGGCGTGGTGACAGTCCGCGTCCGTTGTGCCACGCGAGCCCCAGGACCAGCAGCGCGACGACCGCGACGAACGCAATCGTGCCCGCGCTCCAGTCCGAGAGGAGGACCCAGCGGCTGGCATTGAATTCGGCGGCCTCGGTCATGGTGCCGGTCGGCTCACTTGACTACGCCGCCCTCGTCGACCCGCCACTTGCGGCGCCGCAGGATCTCGGTGACGTGCACCTGATCGCGCTTGTAGCTGAGGCAGGTCGCGTACATCAGCAGATTGATGCCCATCCGGAACGCCATCTCGCGCTGCTCGTCTCCGCCGGGCTCCACGGGCAGGCGCCAGCTCCCGCCCGCGTCGCGCCCGAAGGCCCCGAAGAGGTCGTTGCGACCGTAGAAGACGGCCGTCCGGTCATCGAGTTCCACACCCTCCAGGAAGTTCTGACGCGCGGTCCGACCGAAGGGTCGCTCGAGAAGAAAGAAGCTGCGGTAGATCGTGTGATCGTTGCTGACGCGGGAGAGCACGCGGCCGGGCAGGAGGCGTTCGACCTCGCGCCGCACGGATTGGTCGAAACCGTCCACCCCCGGCGGGCTCGCGTCGTCGATGTAGAGGCATCCGCCGGCCCGCAGGTAGCGTCCGAGGCGCGCGACGGCCGCGTCGGACAAGGGGGGGCAGGCTTCCTCGCCGAGCCAGGCGATCAGCGGGTGCCGGAAGACCTCCGGGGATTCGGGCTCGACCACCGCCGGGCGCTCGCGGGCGTCGATGCTCGTGCGTTTCGTGGCCTCCCAGAGAAGCTGTTCGACGGCCCCGGGCCGAAGCGTGGCGCCGGCCCCGTGTCGCAGGAGGGCAATGCCGGTCTCGTCGTCCGGGCCGATGGCGCCGGCAGGTCGCGCGGCGAGCGCCCCGGCGACGGCGGCGAAGGCGGTCAGGGCACCGCGACGGGTGGGGTTTCTCAACCGCGACCTGCCTTCGGCGTCGGCGTGACCGCGCCGGCGAGCGTCGCGAGACGCGGGTGCAGCTCGGGGCCGGCGGCGAGCACGCCGCGCGGGTTGGCCGTCGCCGAGACGTCGTACCGGATCGGGTGGCCGGTGGCGTCCGTGAAGACCCCCCCCGCCGCGGCGAGCAGCGCTTCCGGAGCGCAGCAATCCCAGAGATGCGTGCCGGGGGCGGGGTGCAGGTAGAAGTCCGCCTCGCCGGCGAGCAGCAGGCCGATCTTGACGCCGACGCCGCCCCGCGGGGTGACCTCCACGGGCCGACCGAGCTCACGGACGACGCCTTCGAGCACCGTCTCGAGCGTGCGAGGCCGGTGGGTGCGGCTCACCAGCGCTCGAAGGGGGCCGGTCTCGGCGGGGGGCGCACACCGAAGCGTCCGCCGTCCGCCCGGGCCGTCCTCGAAGGGGGTCAGGCCGGGGCCGCCCGCCCACGTTCGCTCGAGCGCGGGTGCGGCGATGACCCCGAGCGCGGGCCGACCGGCGATGCACAGGCCGATCATGACCGCAAAGTCCCCCGTGCGCTGAACGAAATCCTGCGTGCCGTCGACCGGATCGACCATCCAGACGCGCCGACCGAGCGGCTGCCTGGGATCGAACGGCGTCTCTTCGCTCAGCACCGTGTCGGCCGGAAAGTAGCGGCTCAGCCCGCGCAGGATGGTCGCGTTCGCGGCCTTGTCGGCCCGCGTCACGGGCGAGCCGTCCGCCTTCGTCTCGACCCCGAAGTCGTCGGACGCGTAGACCTTCATGACCTCGCGCGCGGCCTCGCGGGCGAGTCGGAGCGCGACTTCGAGGGACTCCTCCAGCATGGGCGGCATCTTGCGCGCGGCCCCGTGGCCGCGTCAATCGCTCGGGTCGCCGGGCGGCTCCGGGTCGAGGAACGCCCAGTCGAACCCCAGGCGAAGGCCCGCGACGACGGATCGCGTCTGAATGCCGCCCACATCGGCGACCTCGAGCCCGATCCGGGCCGTGATTTCACCGAAAACATAGGGTCCCATGCCGACGAGCTTGCCCGGGCCCGTCTCGACGCCCACCGACCAGGAAAGGCCCGTGGACTCGCCCGCCAGCGCCGGAAAGTCGGCGGGCGCGCGTCCGCCGGAGAGAAACACGGGTCCGATGTCCGCGAAGGCGCCCATCGAGAACCCCGTGAAGGTCTCGGAGAAGCCCCGGATGCGGCCGGTGAGCTGGAGCCGCGGGTGGTGGACGGTGGGCGCGTCCGCGTCACCGGAGGGCTGGAACGCGTATCCCAGATTGAGCCCGAGCGCGGCCTGCCCCCAGGGATCGAGGTAATGACGCCACCCCGCCGCGACCTCGAACGCCGCCGACGGCCAGCCGAGGTCGTACGAATCCACGAGGCCATCGAATCGTTGACCCGCCGCGAGGTCGAAGCTCAAAGCGCCGAGCAGCTGGGGCACGAAATAGATCACGGCGCGCTCTTCCCGCCACGGTTGCGGGTTCCCGGGCAATCCGGGCGGGGCGAGCAGCGGCGGCGCCAGCAGGAGCCCGGCCCACCGCCCGCCCCCGTTCCGGGCGCGGCGCGCCGTCACGGGCTCAGGTCCCGGTGGGGGCGAGGAGCCGGGCGTGCAGGACGCGGACCGCCTCGTTGCTTCGGTCCGCGTCCACGAGGAACGCGGCGCGTCCGGCGTCGATGATGTGACCCCGCAGGGCGATGCCGTGCTCGGCGAGCGTCGACGCCGCGGTGCGCGCGAGCCCGGGGGGGGCGGCCAGCGCCCGTCCGACCACCGTGACGACGGTGAGGTCCTCGCGAACGCGGACGTTGCCGAGGTTGGCGACGGCCTCCCGAAACGCCACGAGACCGTGGACGTTCTGCTTGGGCACCAGCGCCCCCCACCCCCCGGGGTGCATGAACAGCTCCGATTCGGCCGCCCCGTGCGCCGCGAGCGTCGACTCGAGGTCCGCCGGCGCGGGCGCGCCCGGGGTCTCGGGCTCGAGCACGAAGAGGCCGGGGTGCGCGGTGATCGCGACGACCCGCGGGTGCGAGAGGCCCGGGCTGCCCGCGTGGACGGGGGTGCCGACGCTGGCGTCGCCGGCGGTCGCGACGCATCGGATTTCGATGTTCTCCCGCCGCGCCCACTCGACGGCCTCGGCGTTGAGGACCTTGGCGCCCGCGTCGGCGAGCACCTGCATCTCGCCGTACTCGATCCCTTCGAGGCGACGGGCCTCCGGGACCACACGGGGATCGGCGGAGTAGACGCCGTCCACGTCCGAGCAGATCTCGGCGTACTCCGCCCCGAGGGCCGCTGCGAGGGCCACCGCCGTCGTGTCGGAGCCGCCGCGCCCGAGGCTGGTGATCTCCCGACGCTCGCTCACGCCCTGGAAGCCCGCCACGATGACGATGCGGTCCTGATCGAGCGCCTGCAGGATCCGAAACGGCGTAATCCGCACGATCCGGGCGTTGGTGTGATTGTCCGTCGTGATGATGCCGCTCTGTGAGCCCGTGAAGGAGACGGCCGGGTAGCCCTGATCCTGGATGGCCATCGACAGGAGCGCCATCGAGATGCGCTCACCCGTCGTGATGAGCATGTCCAGCTCGCGCCGCTGCGGGTTCGGGCTCACCGAGCGGGCGAGGGCGAGCAGCTCGTTGGTGGTATTGCCCATGGCCGAGACCACGACCACCACCCGGTGACCGAGTCGGCGCGTCGCGACGATGCGCGCGGCCACCTGCTTGAGCTTTTCGGGGGTGGCGACGGAGCTGCCGCCGTACTTCTGGACGATGATCGACATGGGGTCTCGCTCGGGGCCGGATCTTTCGGAATCGAATCGAAACTGATGCGAAGCGCGCCTTCATGTCTTACAAGGGGCGCGCGACGGTCAACGCGAATCTGCGGAGTGCTGAAATGCGTATCACGGTCATCGGAAGCGGGTACGTCGGTCTCGTGGTGGGTGCCTGCCTGGCAGACTCGGGCAACGAGGTGGTCTGCGCCGACGTCGACGAGCGCAAGGTCGAGAAGCTCTGGAAGGGCGAGGTTCCGTTCTTCGAACCCGGCCTCGACGACATCGTCCTGCGCAACGTCCAGCAGCGGCGGTTGCGCTTCACCACCGACGTCGAGCGGGCCATCCGCGACGGCGGCGTCATCTTCATCGCGGTGGGGACGCCGCAGGGCGACGACGGCAGCGCCGAGATGCGCTACGTCGACGCGGTGGCCGACACCATCGGTCAGGCGCTCGGCGGCGGGGAGAACGTCCTCATCGACGGCCTCAAGATCGTCCTGACGAAGAGCACCGTCCCCGTCGGCACGTCGGATCGCATCCGCGAGATCATCGGGCGCAATGCGAAGCAGCCGTTCGTCGTCTGCTCGAACCCCGAGTTCCTCAAAGAGGGCGACGCGGTCAACGACTTCCTCAAGCCGGACCGCATCGTCATCGGCACGCCCGAGACGCCCGAGGGCACCGTCGCCCGTCGTGCGCTGCACGAGCTCTTCGAGCCCTTCAACCGCACGCACGACCGCATGCTCTTCATGGACGTGCGCTCCAGCGAACTCACGAAGTACGCCGCCAACGCCCTCCTCGCGACGAAGATCACCTTCATGAACGACCTCGCCAACCTCGCCGAGCGCGTGGGGGCGGACATCGAGCGCGTGCGCGTGGGCATCGGCTCCGATCCCCGCATCGGATACCAGTTCCTCTTCCCGGGGACGGGGTACGGCGGCTCCTGTTTCCCGAAGGACGTCAAAGCCCTGCTGCACACGTCCGAGGTCAGCGGTCACCCCTTGCGCCTGCTGGCGGCCGTCGATGCGGTCAACAAGGACCAGAAGCGCATCCTGCTGCGCAAGATCATCGCCCACTACGCGACCGAAGACCTCACCGGCAAGACGTTCGCCGTGTGGGGGCTCGCCTTCAAGCCCCGCACGGACGACATGCGGGATGCGCCCTCCATCGACCTGATCACCGGCCTGCTGGCGGCGGGCGCGAAGGTGCGGGCCTACGACCCGGAGGCGGCCGCCAACGCGCGGTACTACTTCGAGGATCGCATCACCTACTGCGACGGCAAGGACGCCTGCCTCGAAGGGTCCGACGCGCTCGTCATCGTCACCGAGTGGAGCGCCTTCCGCAGCCCGGACTTCGATCTCATCCACCGGACGCTGAAGGCCCCGGTGATCTTCGACGGCCGCAACCTCTACGAGCCCGAGCGCGTCGCCGCCCGGGGCTTCACGTACTACGCCATCGGGCGAGGCGTGGCGCTGCCCGTCTGAGGCGACGGCGCGCTCAGGTCCCGGCGTCCGCGCGGTCGGCCCGGAACCACTCGACCATCCGGCGGATGCCCTCGTCGATGTTCACCTTCGGGTCGTACCCGAGTTCGGCCCGCGCGCGCGCCACGTCCGCGAAGGTCCGGGTGACGTCCCCGGGCTGCAGCGGCCGGCGCTCGACGAGCGGCTCCCGGCCGACGTGGCGTCCGATCAGGGCGATCAGGTCGCGCAGCGTGATCGTCTTCGACTCACCGAGGTTGTAGATGCGATAGCCCTCGCTCCGGAAGAGGGCGGCTTCGATGCCGTCGACGATGTCGTCGACGAACGTATAGTCGCGCGAGGTCGAGCCGTCCCCGAACATCTGGACCGGCTCGCCGGCATCGATCCGCCGGATGAACTGGTGAATCGCCATCTCCGGACGCTGGCGGGGGCCGTAGACCGTGAAAAAGCGCAGGCACGCGGTGTTCAGTCCGAAGAGGTGGTGCCAGGTGTAGCAGAGCAGCTCGCCCGCCTTCTTGGTGGCGGCGTAGGGGGAGATCGGGTGGTCGACCTCGTCCGTCTCGCGAAACGGCACCTGCTCCCGGTCGCCGTAGACCGAGGAGGACGAGGCGAAGACGAAGTGCCGCACCCCGTCGAGACGGCAGCGCTCCAGCAGGTTCGTCGTGCCCTCGACGTTGACCTTCTGATACAGCGCCGGCCGGGCGATCGACGGGCGGACGCCGGCCCACGCCGCCAGGTGGACCACCCGCTCCGGCCGAAAGCGGGCGAACAGGGCCTCCAGGAGGGGGGCGTCGAGGATGTCGCCGCGCACCAGTTCGAAATTTGCGTGCCGGGAGGCGCTTTTCAGGTTGCGCGCTTTGAGTGCCGGGTCATAGAAGTCGTTGAAGTCGTCCAGCCCGAGCACTTCGTGCCCGCTGGCCAGCAGGCGGTCGGTGAAATTCGAGCCGATGAAGCCGGCGGCGCCGGTCACGAGGATGCGCATGGCGGTCGAGGCTCTCCAGGGTCGAGCGGTGAGGGGGGCGACGCGGCGACAACGAATCCGCGTCACCTGCCAGTTGAATCATGGAATCGAAGTCGGGTGAACCTGATTTCGATGACGAAGAACCTGTATCACCCGATCTCGGGTCGAAAGATCCGTTTTCTCAAGTCGCTGGGCCGTTCGGCGACGCATTTTCCGGATTGACACTCAAAAAAACGCGGCGCTACTCTCCGCGCGAATCGGACCCACCGGTTACCACCTGTCCTAAGACCTGTATCAATCTCAGTCTGGAGGGATACGACCATGACCAAGAAAGAACTCATCTCCGCGATCCAGGAAGGCGCTGGCAAGGACCTGACGAAGAAGCAGGTCTCTGAGCTCGCCGAGGCCACGTTCGAGGTGATCGCCGAGGCGCTCAAGAAGGACGCCCGGTTCTCCTACCCCGACTTCGGCACCCTGACCGTGCGCAAGCGCGCCGCTCGCACCGGCCGCAACCCCCGCACGAACAAGCCGATCGAGATCGCCGAGAGCAAGACCGTCGCCTTCAAGCCCGCCCCCGAGCTCAAGAAGAGCCTGGGCTGATCACCCTCGACGCACAGGAGACATCGAAATGACGAAGCAGGAGCTCATCGAGGCCGTTCACGCCAAGGCGGGTGGCGAGTTGACCCGCAAGGCCACCGGCGAGGTGGTCGAGGCCGTGTTCGAGGCCGTCAAGGCGTCCATCAAGGACGACGGCAAGTTCTACATGCCGGCCTTCGGCACGTTCCAGCTCAAGGAGCGCGCCGCCCGCACGGGTCGCAACCCGCGCACCAAGAAGCCCATCAAGATCGCCGCCACCAAGACGGTCGGTTTCAAGGCTGCCACCGCCCTCAAGGGCGCGCTGTGATGCCCGCCCGGGGGTGACCCCGGGCAGCCCTTCACCGCATCTCACCGAGTCGTTTCATCCCCACCACGGCCTCCGGCTGTGCGGGATCGAGGACGAGGGCCGCACGAAAGTCGGCCTCCGCCTCGTCGAAGCGACCGAGCCGAGCCCGGGCCATGCCCCGCAGGCCCAGGGCTTCGGCGTCGCCGGGCCCGAGTTCGACCGCCGCGTCGGCGAAACCGAGGGCCATCGCCGGGTCACCGGCATTGAGCGCGTAGCGCGCGACGTCGCGGCTGCGCGCGGGATCCTCCGGATCCGCCGCCAGGGCCCGGTGGGCGAGCCCGAGGGCCGTCGCCGGCTCGCCCCGGGCGGCGAAGAAGGCGGCCCGGCGACCATGGATGGCCGCGGCGCCCTCGGGTCGGAGTGCGAGGGCGCGGGCGTACGCGTCGGCGCTGTCGACGGGGCCCGAGGCGGCGCTCTGCGAAACGTCCTCGTACCAGAGTGAGAGCGTCCGTCGGGCCTGGGGTTCGACCAGACCAGCCCGGTCGGCGAGGTCGCGCACGAACCGCGACGAGGCTGCCAGTGCCGCTTGCGCTCCGTCGCCCGGTCCACTGCCCGAGACCGGCGCGAACAGGGGAAAACCGGGGGTGAACGGGCCCGGTGCCCATTCGCCGTCGAGACCGCCCGCCACCTCCCAGCGGAGGGTCCGGCGTCGGGCGGCGTCGGCCAGGAAGGGGAGCGCCGCCGGGGCGTCGCCTGCGCGCCAGTCGCCGAAAGCGTCGGGCCGCCGGCGTCGGACGGGCTCGACGGAGGACGGGTCCCAGAGGTGTTGGCGAACGAGGACGGCGACGTCGGGCCGGGCGCCCTCGACCACCTGCGCGAACGCAGCCCCGGCCGCGAGGGTGTCGGAGGCGACGAGGGCCGCGCCGCGCGGGGGAACATCCTCCAGGGCCCGCGCCGTCAGGGCCGGGGCCCCGCGGTCGTCGCTGCGGTCGAACGGGGACGCCCCCCAGAGCAGCACGAAGGCGGTGAGCCCCGCCGCGACGCGGGCGAAGGGCAACAGGCGCGACGGCGCCTCGTGCGTCGCCCAGTGAAGCGTCGCGGTGAGCCCCACGCCGAACAGGAGCGGGGTCACGAGGCCGTTCTGCCCGTCGCGAAGCCCCATCGGATTCAGCGTCGTGGCGTAGACGAAATCGACGAGCAGCAAGACGGCGACCGCCGCGCCGCCCGGGCGTCGGGCCAGGCGCACGAGGCCCGGAAGACAGACGGCGAAAGCCGGACCCAGCGGAAACACCACGTCCTCGGCGAAGCGGAACAGGTTCTCGACCGTCGGCAGCCCCATCTCCCCGCCGTACGCGGCCCGGATCCGGGCGCCGGTGAGGTGCTCGAGCAGGGTGCCCGGTGAGGCCGGGTGGCCCCAGTCCCGCCAGGGGTCCGCGGCGGCGCGCAACGGCAGGTAGGCGACCACGGCCGCCCCGACGGCTGCCGCCGCCAGCGCACGTCCGGTGGCGCGGATCTCCGGGCGATCCGTCGCCAGGTGGACGACCGTCAGCGACCCCAGCAAAAGCCACAGCTCGGCGTGGTGCCCGAGCGCGAGCCCCGCGAGGAGGCCGAGCGCCAGCGTCCGTCGGCGATCCGGCGGGGCCCCTGTGGGGCGGGCGACCAGGAAGAGCCCGACGCCGGTCAGGAACCCGACCCCCGTGTAGACCTCGATGGTGACCGCGTGGCGCGCGAAGGCCGGAGCGAACGCGACCGGGGCGAGGGCGGCCAGCGTCGCCAGCGGCCCGAGTCCCCAGCGACCGGCGGCGGCGGCGGCGAACCCCAACGCCCCCGCGCCGAGGAGCGCGGACGCGACGTTGCCCCGGAAGCCGGCATCTCCCGCGGGCAGGACGAGCATCACGGCCTTGTGAACGAGCATCGCGGCGGGGAAGCCGGGGGGATGCGCAATGCCCAGCTCCCAGGCGGCGGCGCCGAGCTCGCCGGCGTCGAGCCAGGTCACGCCCGGGGCGAGTCCGGCGACGAAAACGAGCGCGGCGACGAGCGCGAGCAGAAGCGGCGCCACCGCCTTGCCGAGCACCGGGTGGGTCACGCCGGACCCGCGAGTTCGAAGGCCACCCGCGCGAGCACCGTCCCATTGACCTGCACGGCGACCTCGTGCGGGCCGGGGTAGTACCGGCGCGTGGTGATGGGCCGGAAGTCCAGGGCGAAACGGACGACGCACGTCGCGCCGGGCTCGACGTGGACGGTCGAGCCCTTGAAGACTTTGCGCCGACCGGGTCCGCGCGCGCCCATGTAGCTCACCGCAAAGTCCACGACCCACGCCCCGGCAGGGTCGTCGGCGGCCGCCGTGAGGCTCGCCGCCACCGCGGCACGGCCGCCGAAGGGCACGGGATCGGGTGTGATCACCAACCTGGCCTGCGAGACCGCCGGCGCATCGGCGTGCCCGAGGAGGGCGAACGCGGCCGGATGGCCCGCTTTGACGAGTGTCCGCAGGCCGTGGCGAACGACCCACCGTCGGGCCGCCGAGGGCCGTTCGAGCCAGCGGGTCGCCGCCGCAACGGCGAGCGCAGGATGGTCACGGCTCACGTCGTTGAGGTGATTGGCGACGGAGCGCCGGACGTAGAGCGACGGGTCGTCGACGAGGCGGTCGAGCAGTGCCAGCCCCGGCCCGGGATCGGCCGAGAGCCGGGGCACCCGCGTCGCCCAGGGCAGGCGGGGCCGGGTGCCCTCGCTGACGAGCCTTCGGACGTGTTCGTCCGGATCGTCGACCCACTGATGCAGGCGCTCGAAAGCGCGGTCGCCGTAGCGATCGAGAAACGGCCGGATGGCCATCTCCGCCGAGAAGAGCGGTGTCAGGCGGCGCAGCAGTTCGAAGCCGCGCTCGAAGTCGTCGAGGCCCGCGGCGGGCACGACGTGAAACAAGGGCCAGGCCGCGAAGTCGCCGGGGGTCTCGCCCGGGACGCCGCGCGGCCATCGAGCGGCGACGGCATCGAGCACCTGTGCGGTCGCGTCGAACGGGGCGGGCAGATGCCGCACGAGGGCATCCCCGACCTGTGCGACCCGCGCGGACAGGGCCAGCCCCGCGAGCCCGGCGGTGGCGTCGGCGCAGAACGCGTCTGCGTCGAAGGGCGGATGCGCCGTTCGGACGAGGGTCGCCAGCCGGCGCACCGCGCGGGCGTCCAGATACTCTTTGAAGGGCGTGCGTTCCGGGGCGGCGGCAGCGGGCATGGCGGGAGTCTACCATGCTCGTCGCCCCGTACCCCGACCGGACGCGTTCCCGTCGCACCGCCGCGTCAGAGCGTCGCGCACCGGCCCAGCGGCTCGACGCAGTCGGCCGGCGTCGCGTCGAAGCACCGGGCCCCCTCGTCGGTCCGGCAACAGGCGCGCGACCCGGCGCTCCGACATTCGAGCCAACCGTGGCATTCGTCGTCTGGCGAGAAGACGCAGAAGAGACCCGGGGCGCAGGCATCCGACCGGTTGAGGCCGTCGATGCTCTGGTTCACGGAACAGGGGGTCCCCGGTCCCCCGCGCTCGCGACAGAGCCCTTCGCCCACGTCGCAGTAGGCCGTCGGACCACAATCGCCCGGGCGACGGCACGGGTCGCCGGGCGCACCGCCCACATCGACGGTCCCCGGCACGCAGCGCGACGGCGAATCGCCGGCGCAGACGTATCCGTCCACGCAGACGTTGGTGGCCCGGTCCTGGGAGGAGATGGCGTCACAGACTTCGCCCGCCGGCAGGCGCGGCGCGCACCAGGCCGTCGGACGCTCGCGGAGGAAGAGCTCCTCGTGGCAGAACTCGTCCGCCGAGCAACCCGCCTCGAAGCAGCCGGCCAGGCGGACGCTGCAGACGCGCGGGCACCCGTACCCGTGTTCGGAGCCGCAGAACTCGGCGTCGTGGCACAGCTGCCCTTCCGGACAGTCCGCGTCGCTCACGCAGTCGTCCTCCGGGCGACGCGGCGCGACCCAGGCGTCCGCGGCCTCCGCATCGGGCGACGTGTCCAGTGCCGCGTCGGGCGGGTGGCGGGCGCCCGCGCCCCCGTCGCTCTCGACCGGCGTCACGTCCGGCTCGAACGCAGGGTTCTCGGAGTGTGCCGCGTCACCGCTGGTTTCACAGGCGAAGCAGGCGATGCTCATCAAGGCCATCAGGATGGGGGACAGCGTGCGGGATTTCATGGTCGGACTCCTCGGTTCAGGTCTGACCGGGGGCGGTTGCACCTTTCGTGCCGGTCCGCGAAGCCCCGAATCATCGTCCGGGCGCGGGGCGTGGCGGCCGTCACAGCCCTGCGGTGACGTCACGGGTGACGACACGCGCGGGGCGCAGCCGGACCGCGGAAACCGAGCCGCCTTCCGGGACTGGCGCGTCGCGGTTCTCCCCGGATGCCCGGCCCCGCATTGACACCGACGGCGTGGTGTGCTACCCACTGCGGCCCCGAACGACGGCTCACGCCGCCGCTCCGGGCCCCGCCGACCCGATTGGGGCGTCGTCTAACGGCAGGACGCGGGACTTTGGATCCTTGCGGTGTAGGTTCGAATCCTACCGCCCCAGTTTGCCTGACCGTCGTGACCTTCGGAGGAAATCGTGCGCCCTTACAAGATTTTCGCCGGAAACTCGAACCCCGAGTTGGCCCGTGAAATCTGCGCCTACCTCGGGACGGATCTCGGCGATGCGAAGGTCGGCCGCTTCTCGGACGGCGAGATCCGGGTCGAGATCAACGAGTCGGTCCGCGGTGCGGACGTCTACGTCATCCAGAGCACGTGTGCGCCGGTCAACGAGCACATCATGGAGCTGCTCATCATGCTCGACGCCCTGAAGCGGGCGTCGGCGGGCAGCATCTCCGCGGTCGTGCCGTACTTCGGATATGCGCGGCAGGACCGCAAGGCGGCGCCCCGGGCACCGATTTCGGCGCGGCTCGTGACGGATCTCATCAGCGCGGCCGGCGCGCAGCGCATCATCACGATGGAGCTCCACGCCGGGCAGATTCAGGGCTTTTTCAACGGCCCGGTCGATCACCTCTACTGCTCGCCGGTCATGCTCGACTACATCGCGAGCCTCGACCTGCACAACCCGGTGATCGTCTCTCCGGACGCCGGCGGCGTCGAGCGGGCGCGGGCCTACGGCAAGCGCCTCAACGCCGGTCTCGCCATCATCGACAAGCGGCGCGCCGCCCCCAACGTGGCCGAGATCATGCACATCGTCGGCGACGTGCGCGACTGCGACGCCATCCTCGTCGACGACATGGTCGATACCGCGGGCACGCTCTGCCAGGGCGCCCGCGCGCTCGCCGAGCACGGCGCCCGGCGCGTCTTCGCCCTCGCGACGCACTCCGTCCTCTCGGGTCCGGCCATCACCCGGCTCAACGAGAGCAACATCGAGTCGCTCATCACCTCCAACACCATCCCGCTGACGCCGGCGGGGCGGGCCTGTCCGAAGCTCAAGGTGCTCTCGGCGGCCAACCTCTTCGGCGAAGCGATCAAGCGCATTCACGACCTGGACTCGGTCAGCAGTCTTTTCACTTGAAAGCGGTTATACGCTCACCGGGTCCAGCACCGTTCGGCCACGACGGCCGAGAAAGCCAGGGAAGCCATGCAGGAAGTCACCCTCAACACTGAAGCGCGCGACGGCGCCGGCAAGAGCGTCACGCGCAAGCTCCGCGCGGCCGGGCGCATCCCCGCGGTCGTCTACGGCCACGGCGTCGAGAAGCCCATCAACGTCACGGTCGATCCGAAGGAGACCCTCAAGGCGCTCCGCACCGCCTGGGGTCAGAACCTCGTGCTCAACCTGCAGGTCGGCGGGCAGACGGTCAAGGCCATGTGCCGCGAGGTCCAGCGCAACCCGATCTCCCGCGCCATCCGCCACATCGACTTCGTGGTGCCCAACCCGAAGAAGGACGTGACCGTGTGGGTGCCGCTGAACATCACGGGCAAGTCCATCGGCGTCTCGACGGGCGGCAAGCTGCGCCAGCCCTACCGCGAGGTTCGCGTCAAGACGACGCCCGAGAAGATCCCATCGGAGATCACGGTCGACATCACCGCGCTCGACCTCAACGACGCGATCATGGCGTCCAACCTGAACCTCGGTGAGGGCGTGAAGGTCGTCTACGACCGCGACTTCGTCATCGCCAAGATCCTCGCGCCGAAGGGCAAGGACGCCGAGAAGTAAGGCGCCTTGGGCGACCGCTTCCTCTTCGTGGGCCTGGGGAACCCGGGCCTGCGCTACGCGGGCAACCGCCACAACGTCGGCTTCATGGTGCTCGAGCACCTCGCCGGCGCGGCGGGCATCGCGATTACCCGCAGCAAGTTCAAGGGCCTCTATGGCACCGGGGACTTCGACGGGCAGAGCCTCGTGCTGCTCGAACCGCAGACGTTCATGAATCTGAGCGGCCAGGCGGTCTCGCAGGCCCGCAGCTTCTTCGACGTCGAGCCGGCGCGCATTCTGGTCATTCACGACGAGCTCGACCTGCCCTTCGGCACGCTGCGCCTCAAGATGGGCGGCGGACACGCCGGCCACAACGGGCTGCGCTCCATCATGGCCGAGCTCGGCACGGGGGACTTCGCCCGCCTGCGGGTCGGGATCGGTCGACCGCTCAAGGGCGAGGTGGTCGATTTCGTCCTGCAGGACTTCGCCGCCGATCAGAAGCCCTGGCTCGGTGACCTGCTCGAGCGGGGGACGGCCGCCCTGCGCCTCGCGTTGCAGCAGGGCGTCGCCAAGGCGATGAACACGGTGAATCAGGAGCCGAAGAAGGCCTGACGCGTCGGAGTGGCGCCGTCGCGCGCCGGTGTGGTGTAATCACCAGCCGATATCCGTCCGTTTCCGTGTTTCTACGTGGGAGGATCGCATGCGCGGTCGTTCGTGGGGTCTGTCTGCCGTCGTCCTGATTTCGCTCGTCGCGTGCGGTGGTGGGGGGAGCGACGACCCCACGCCGATCGACGGTGCGGGCGGCGCAGCCGGAGGGTCGGCTTCCCGCGGGCCCGACGCCACCGCGGCCGGCGAGAACGGTTCGGGGACGAACCCCGATGCGGCGGCCCCGCCCGTCGAGACGCCCGACGCTGCGCCTGCGCCTCCCCCCGACGCCGCGCCACCCGAGCCCGACGCCTATCCGGTCCCGAGCTGCACGGGCGAGGCCTTCACGGCGCTCAACGAGCGCATGAGCTACGACGACGAGTTCGGACTCCGCTATCAGGGTCTCAGCGGCGAGACCAACCCCCTCGACGCCATCCTGCTCGACATCAAGGATCCCGCGCGCCGTCTGATGCCCGGCTTCTACGACCTCGCCGGCACGAACCTCGACGACTGCGAGATCTGCCTCGCCGGGTTGAAGGGCTGCGACCCCGCCACCGGCCGGTGCGGCAAGGTCTTCTATCCGCGGGCGGGCGTCGTCGAGATCACGAGCTACGGCGATGTCGGCGAGCAGTTCACCGCGACGTTGCACGGCATCGAGTTCGAGGAGGTCGAGGTCGACCCGAACACCGCCCATTCGACCCCGGTCGCCGAGGGCGAGATCTGGTGCAATCAGGGGCAGACCATCGACGTCGAGGTCCTGCCGACGCCGGTCGAGGTGGGCGAAACGGTCCGGAACTTCTCGTTGCAGAACTGCGACACCGAGGAGTTCGTGGACATCTACAGCCTCGGCGCCGAGGCGAAGGGCCTCTGGCTCATCGCCGCCGCCGGCTGGTGCTCGGCCTGCGCGCAGTTCCTGCCGGCGGCGTTCGACGCGATGGCGCAGATCGACGGCGATCTGGGGGCGGGCGTCCTCGTGCCCATGATCATCATCGGCGAGGACTCCAACTACAACGAACCCACCACGGAGTTCTGCCGGCGGTACGCCCGGCACTATGGGGCCGATCCCGGCATCTTCTACGTGGACCACGACGGCCGCGCGAGCTTCGCGACGACGTTCCAGTACATCTGGCCGTACATCAGCGACGCGGGCGAGTTCAGCCTGCCGTGGAACGCGCTCATCCAGGGCGGCACGTTCGAGTACTTCTACGGCGACCGCTCCGGCATCAGCGACCTCAATACCAAGCTCAACGAGATCCTGCGCTGACCGGGCATTCTCCGCGCGGGTCGACTTGACACCCGACGGGCCCCTCTCCTAGAGTGCGCGGTCCACGGAGCGCATGGTGCGCTCCACTCCCTGCTCGCGACCGATGGCCGCGGGCTTTTCCCAATCCACGGGGAGAGAGTCGATGAGTGACAAACTGCGGCGCTACGAGCTGGTCTACATCGTCCAGCCCGAGGCCACGGACGACGAGCGCGCCAAGATCGAAGAGCGCGTCAGCCACATCTGCGAGAAGATGTCGGCGCACGTCCTGAAGAAGGAAGACTGGGGCAAGCGCAAGCTCGCCTACGAGATCAAGAAGAGCAACAAGGGGTACTACATGTACTTCGTGTTTGCTGCGCCCTCCGCGGTCCCGGCCGAGATCGAGCGCAACCTGCGCCAGCTCGACGCCGTCCTGCGCTACCTGACGATCTGCCTCGACAAGGACATCTCGCTCGAGGCCGCCAAGGCCGAGATCGCCGCCGAGGAAGAGGCCCGTGCCGCCGCCCGCGCGCGCATGGCCCAGATGCCCAAGGACGACGACGACGACGACGCGCTGACCGAAGGGGACGAGCCCCTCGCCGAGGAGGAAGACGATGCGTGATTTCCGCGTGGAAGGCGGCCGGCGTCGCTCCCGCCGCAAGGTGGACCGCTTCCTGGCCGACAAGACCATGGTCATCGACTACAAGGATCCGTCGACCCTGAAGTACTTCATCACCGAGCGTGGCAAGATCGTGCCCCGCCGCGTGTCGGGTCTGGTCGCGCGCAACCAGCGCAAGATCACCCGCGCCATCAAGCGCGCCCGCATGCTGGCCCTCATGCCCTTCACCACCGTGAAGGCGAACTGAGGGGACCCACCATGAACGTTCAGGTCATCCTCCGCGAAGACGTCGCGCACGTCGGTCACATCGGGGACCTCGTCTCCGTGAAGCCCGGCTTCGCCCGCAACTTCCTGCTCCCCCGCGGCCTCGCCGTGGTCGCCAGCGACCGCCAGAAGAACCGCGTCGAGCACGAGAAGAAGGTCCTCGAGAGCCGCCTCGCCAAGCTCCGCAAGGGCGCGGACGAGCTCAAGAACAAGCTCGACGCCGTGACGATCTCCATCGCAAAGGCCGCGGGCGAGAACGAGAAGCTCTTCGGCTCCGTGACCGCCATGGACGTCGAGGCCCTCCTGAAGGACAAGGGCTTCGAGGTCTCCCGCAAGCAGATCCAGCTCGCGGACCACATCAAGGCCCTCGGCACGCACGAGGTGGGCATCAAGCTCCACCGCGACGTCACCGCCACCATCAAGGTCGTGGTCACCGCCAAGGCCTGAGGCCCGGCGCCGGCCGAATGGAGGCGTTCGTTTGGCCGGCAATGCTCGTCATCTCGAGGCGCAGTCCGCCGAGCAGGCCGTGCTCGGCGGCATCCTCCTCGACAACACGGCCCTCGACCGGGTCGCGGCCCTGCTGCGCCCCGACGACTTCGCCGCCCCGCGCCACCGGCTGGTGTACGAGCGCATGCTCGCCCTCGCCGAGGCGCGGATGCCCATCGACGTCGTCACCGTCGGCTCGGCGCTCGAACAACAGGGCGATCTCGAGAACGCCGGCGGGCTCGACTACATCGTCGCGTTGTTCGAGTCGGTGCTCACCGCGGTCAACCTCGAGCATCACGCCCACATCGTGCACGACAAGGCCGAGGTGCGCCGCCTCATCGGGGCGTGCGTCGGCATCATCGAGAAGGCCAACTCCGGCGAGTACGACGAAACCGGACGCTTGATCGACGAGGCGCAACAGCTCGTCTACGAGATCGGCCAGCAGAAAAGCGCCCGCGGGTTCGTGCCCCTGTCGAACGCGCTCAAGGCGGCCATCGACAAGGTCAAAGAGGCGTACGCCACCAAGCTGGCGGTCACGGGTCTGCCCACCGGGTTCGTGGAACTCGACGCGATGACGGCCGGTCTGCAGGCCGGCGACCTCATCATCCTCGGCGCGCGCCCCGCGATGGGCAAGACGTCGTTCGCGCTGAATCTCGCGACCAATGCGGCGTTCCGGTCGGGCAAGGCCGTGGCGGTCTTCTCGCTCGAGATGCCCACGGTGCAGCTCGTCACCCGCATGCTCTCCAGCGAAGCGCGCGTGGCCTCGACGGCCATGCGCACCGGCCACATGGACGGCGGCGACGTCGCCAAGGTCATCGAGGCGGTCAACCGCATGAGCGGGTGGCGCGTCCAGCTCGACGACACCCCGGGCCTGACGGTGATGGAGGCGCGCTCGAAGTGCCGCCGCCTGGCCGCCGACAAGAGCGCGGGCGAACTCGGCATGATCGTCATCGACTACCTGCAGCTCATGCGCGGCAGCCCGAACCCGCAAAGCCGCGAGCAGGAGATCAGCGAGATCAGCCGCGGCCTGAAGGGGCTCGCCAAGGAGCTCAACGTGCCCGTCGTGGCGCTGTCGCAGCTCTCCCGAAGCCTCGAGAGCCGGCCGAACAAACGACCGATCAACAGCGACCTCCGTGAGTCCGGCGCCATCGAACAGGACGCCGACATCATCATGTTCATCTACCGGGACGAGTACTATCACCCCGACACCGAAGATCAGGGCATCGCCGAGGTGATCATCGCCAAACACCGGAACGGTCCGGTGGGCACGGTGAAGCTCCGCTTCTTCAACGAGTGGACCCGCTTCGAAAACCTGGCCGCCGAAGGCTGAGCGCATGCCGCAGATCACCCGGATCCTGATCGTCGAGGACGACCGCTTCAACGTCAGGCTCCTCAGTGAGGTCTGCCGCAGCTCGGGGTACACCGCCGATGTCGTCATGGACGGGCTCGAGGCGCTGGCGGCCATCGAGCGCGATCGGCCGGACCTGGTCCTGCTCGACCTGATGATCCCCGGGCTCGACGGATACGGCGTGCTCGAGCGCCTGCGCGCCCATCCCGATACCGCGGACCTGCCGGTCATTCTGGTCACGGCGGTGCAGGATCGGGAGGCCCGGGCGCGCGCCATCGACCTGGGGGCCGACGACTGGGTCGCCAAGCCGTTCAAGCTCGTCGAACTTCAGCAACGGATCCGTGCCGCGGCGCAGATGCGGGCGTTCAAGCGTCAACTCACCCGGGACCTGACCCCGCCGGCCGGGCGCGTCCGGCCGCAGCTGCCCCCGGACGACACGGCGGCGCTCGACCAGGCGCTCGAGATCTGCCGCGGCGCGGGGACGCTCCACCAGGTCGTCAGCGTGGACTTCTCGAACGACGGCGCTCCGGAGGTCGTCGAGGCGGTCATGGCTGCCGTCCGCGCGCATCTGCCGGAGGTGCGCCTCTTCAAACGCTTCGGGCGGCGCCAGAGCTTCGTCTGGGAGAAGGACGCCCTCTCGGCCCGGCGTGCGGCCGCGGAATTACACACCCTCTGCCACGCCGCCCGGGCCGCGAGCGGGGCCGACCGCCCCCGCATCTACTGGGGGATCGGGGCGGACCGCGCGGCCGCCGACGCCGCCTGCACGGCGGCCCGAGAGGCGGACCTCGAACCCGACGCCCCGCGCTGACACCGCATCGGCTCGATTGCGGCGCCCCCGCAGGCGTGTTAAGCACCCCGGAATCCTCCCCGGAGCCTCAACGCATGGCGGTACAGGTCAACATCCTCGTCGTCGACGACGATCGCGACATCTGCGAGTTCGTCCGGACGCTGCTGGAGGCGAGCGGGTACAGCGTCGCGACGCTGTCGGACCCCACCCTCGCCGCCGACCTCGTCAAGCGCAGCGAGTTCCACGTCCTGATCATCGACCTGATGATGCCGAAGCTCGACGGCATCGCGCTCATCCAGCAGATCCGCAAGTTCGACAACGACGTCGCCATCGTGGTGTTCACGGGCTACCCGTCCCTCGACACGGCCGTCTCCGCGCTCAAGCTCAATGTCTCGGACTACGTCAAGAAGCCGTTCGAGCCCGACGAGCTGCGCGACAAGATTGCCGAGATCCTGCGCAAGAAGGGCGTGCACCTCAACCCGGAGGAAGAGCTGCACAAGACCATCGGGGTCCAGATTCGCAACTTCCGCAAGGAGCGCGATCTGACGCTCAAGCAGCTCGCGCGCCGGACGGGCCTCTCGGTCAGTTTGCTCAGCCAGATCGAGCGCGCGGAGAGCAGCGCGTCGGTCAGCTCGCTCTACAAGATTGCAGCCGCGCTCGGTGTCAAGTTGACCCAGCTTTTTGGTGAATTCTGAGTTGACGCCGATGTAGGCGTTGGGGTTACATGGTGCGCAATGAAGTGCGCGCGTTGCGACCACGACTACCCCGATACGGACCGTTTCTGCGGTCGCTGCGGGCTTGCGCGCACGACGGACGGCTCGTCGGTCGACCCGCTCGTCGGCCTCGTCATCGCCGGTCGCTACACGATTGAGCGTCGCATCGGTGTCGGTGGCATGGGCACCGTCTACCTCGGCACGCATCACGCCCTCGGCCACCGTGTCGCGGTCAAGGTGCTGCACGAGCGCTTCAACCGCGATACGCAGCTCAAGCAGCGCTTCGAAAACGAGGCGCGCACCTACAGCAAGCTCTCGCACCCCAACCTCGTGCAGCTCCACGACTCGGGCACCGCCGCCGACGGCACGCTCTTCATGGTCATGGAGTATTGCCCGGGCACGATGCTCTCGGTGCTCGTCCGCGAGCGCAAAACGCTGCCCTGCAAGCTCGGCGTCGACATCGTCACGCAGGTCGCGCAGGGGCTGACGGCCGCCCACAACGCCGGTTTCGTTCACCGCGACCTCAAGCCCGACAACGTGATGCTCATGGAGTCGCGGCCGGGCAAGTACCACGTCAAGCTGCTCGACTTCGGCATCGCCAAGAATCTCGACGAGGAGTACCCGACGCTCACGCAGGCCGGCATGGTCTTCGGGACGCCCGAATACATGTCGCCCGAGCAGGCCCGTGGCGAGCGGGTCGACGAACGCACGGACATCTACGCGCTCGGCACCATCCTGTACGAGCTCCTGACGGGCAAACCGCCGTTCACGGGCACGAACAAGATGAACGTCATGCACCGTCAGGCGAGCGAACCCCCGACGCCGCCCTCGGCGCTGATGGACGTTCCGCTCGCGGTGGAGGCGGTCGTGCTGCGCTGCCTCGAGAAGAGCGCCGAAGACCGCTTCCCCAACGCGGTGGCGTTGATCGAAGCACTCGAGGCTGCGCTCGGCATCGAAGCGCCGAACGCGCCGCCGCTGCCCCCGCCGCCCAAAGAACAACCGACGAAGACGCCGACCATCCACAACGGGCAGGTCAGCGCGCGCTTCACGCCGCCCCCCGTGCGCACGCCGGCGCCCCGGCACTGGTTGGGCGTCGGCGTGGTCGCCGGCGTCTTCACGGCGGCGGTCGGGGCGGCCATGGTCTTCGGTGGTGGCGAGCCCGACGTCGAACCCCCGCCCGCCCCCGCCGTGGGTGGTCCCTTGGCGCCGCCCTCCGTCGCCGCGCCCGCCCCGGCCACGGTCACCCCACTTTCACCGGTCTCGGCGGCGCCCGAGATCGCGCCCCGGCCGGCGCCGAAGTCCGCGCCCGCGGTCAAGCCCCCGCCGAAAGCGCCGGCGCCACCGGCCATGACGCAGAAGGCCCGCAAGACCGCATTCGCCGACGCGCGCAAGTTCCTCCGCAGCGGTCAGTTCGACGAGGCCGACCGCCGAGCGACGCGCCTGCTCGAAGTGTTCCCCGGTGACGCCGAGTACAAGGGCTTCCGGGACCAGGTCCGCAAGACGCGCGAGGCGCTCGCGAAGGGGCGCAAGGCGTTCGATCGCGATGACTGCGTGACGGCGCTGCGGTTGCTCGGGCCGGTCGTCGAGGTCGCCCCGGGGGCGCAGGGGGCGAGCCACATCGTCAACACCTGCCGCAACGCGCTGCCGCCGAAGGAGCTCTGAGGCGTCGCCGCGCGGGCGCCCGGCTCAGAGCGAGAAGTCGCCGCCGTCGTCGTCCGCGCTCAGCCGCTCGATGCGCGCCGCGACCTGCGCCCGGGCGGCCGCCTCCCCGTCGGGATCGGGCGTGAAGCGCACGAGCAGGTGGGCGCCCTCGGCGATGCCTGGGGGGAGCCACTCGAGCGGGAGGTCCACGGTGCGTGTCCCATCGGTGAGCACCGCGACGCCGCCGACGATGCGATCGATGACGAGACGCAGCGGATCGTGATCAGGCATCTGCGGTTCTCCCGGCGCGTGGGACTTGCTATCTTGCGCGCCCGAATCGTCCCGAGCAACTGCGCCGACCGGAGCGTCCGCCATGAAATTCTTCATCGACACCGCCGACATCAACGAGATCCGCGAAGCGGCCAGCTATGGCCTCCTCGACGGCGTCACGACCAACCCCACCCTCGTCGCCCGGACCGGGAAGCCGTTCCTGCAGGTCCTGCGGGAGATCTGCGAGGTCGTCGACGGGCCGATCTCTGCCGAGGTCACCTCGCTCGACTTCGAGGGCATGAAGCGCGAGGCGGGGCAGCTCGCCGACATCCACGAGAACATCGTCGTGAAGATCCCTCTCATCATGGAGGGGTTGAAGTGTGTCCGGTGGTGCTACGAAAACGACATCGACACCAACGTCACGCTCTGCTTCTCGCCGACGCAGGCCTTGCTCGCCGCGAAGGCCGGGGCGACCTACATCAGCCCGTTCGTCGGGCGGCTCGACGACATCTCCCATGAGGGCATGGATCTCGTCGCCCAGATCATCGAGATCTACAACGCCTACGACTATGAGACCGAGGTCCTCGTCGCGAGCGTGCGCCACCCGCTGCACGTCGTCGAAGCGGCCCGCATGGGGGCGGACGTCTGCACCATGCCCTTCAGTGTCATCAATCAGCTCGTGAAGCACCCGCTGACCGACATCGGCCTCCAGAAGTTCCTCGACGACTGGAAGAAGGTGCCGTCCATCCCTGCCGCAGCGTCGAGTGCGTCGAGCGCGCCGAGCGCCGCCGCCGGCAAGGGCGGCGCGAAGAAGTCCGCGCCCAAGCGCAAGTAGCCATTGCTCGCCAACCCGTTCTTCCTGGCGGTCAAGGCCGGCCTCGCGTCGCTGCTCGCCCTCGTGCTCGGTGCGATGATGGGCAACAGCGACCACGTCTCGGCGGCCTTCATCGCCGTGCTGTGCACCTCTCCGACGGTGCTCATCGGGCTCCGTCGCGCGCTGACGCAGTTCGCCGGCAGCATCATTGGCGGCGTGCTCGGCGTCGTCTGTCTCGCGCTGGAGGTCGAACCCTGGATTGGCGTACCCATCACGGTGGCGCTCGCCATCCGGGGGGCGTTCTTGTTGAACGTCTCGAACGGGCATCAGGTGGCCGCGTTCTCGGCCATCCTCGTGCAGCTCGTGCCGCAGGGGACGCCCCTGCAGACGCTCGATTCGCGGCTCATCGCGGTCTTCGTCGCCGCGGTCAGCGGGTTCGTGGTGAACCTCCTGGTCTCGGGCATGGCCTACGAAGAGATCTTCGGGCGGCGCGTGCGTCTGCTCGAGGCCCAGGTCTTCCGGCTTCTGCCGGGCGCCGCCCTGCGGGGACCCGAGGCCGCGCAGGCGGGCTTCAACCTCATCGCACAGCTCCAAGACGAACTCTCACTCGCGCTCGAGGAGCTACGGTGGCGACAGAACTGGGAGAAGTTTCGCCTCATCCAGAGCATCTGGTGGCGCGCCGGACGCCTCCGCCATCTGCTACACGTCGCAAGCGAGATGGGATACCTCGTCCGGGCCACGCAGGTGCCCGAGGCCACCATGGCGCCGTTTCTCGACTGGATCATGCACCCCGAGGGCGAGCGCCCGCGGGTGCCGGACCACCTGGAGCCGGCCGCACATCGCATCGTGGCCGAGCTGCTCTCGCTCGTCTCGGGCGTGGCGCACGGCCCGGAGATCGACGGGGCGGGTGGCCCGGGGGACCTCCGGCAAAGCGAAGCGAGTGATCATCAGGGTTTCTCCCCGTGAATGCCGGTTTCCCGGGCGCGTCGAAGGCCACATGACCAGGAGGAAGACATCGATGGAGCACACCATCATCCCGCGGCTGCGCCTCGCGGGAGTCTTGGCCGTGTGTGCGCTGGCCCTTGCGGGCTGCGGCGGCGGGCGGGGCGGGCGGAGCAATGCGCGCTACTATGAGGCGGCGGTGGTGGCCCAGCGCGACCTCAGCCCCCAGCACTTCCAGGCCCTGAAGGTCGAATTGCCCAAACGGCTCGGCAAACAGCCGATCGTGGTCGAGGACGCCGCCGGAAGACAGTCGCCGACGACCGCCGAGAAGCTCAGCGCGGCCGCCCAACAGGCGCTCTACATCGTGCTCGAGACGGGCAGCAAAGCGTCGCAGGAGTGGGACCTGCGCGTGCGACTCGCCGATAATCGTCGCGTCCCGGTCACGGTGCGGCGCGCCCCCGGCGGTGGTTTCGTCGTTCGTCAGGGGGACGTCGGCGAGAAGCTCGCGCGTGGGCAAGGCAAGGATCTGCCGCAGCGCTACGGGATCGGCAACCTCGTCGAGCAGGGGGCCGAGTGGACGCCGCGCGCGCGCGAGGTCCTCGACATCGCGCTCGACGCGCTCGATGACCGGGAGCGAAAGGTCCTCGCAGCGATCCCGTTCATCCGTCGGGTGCGCGGTGACGACGCGTCGCATGGCGCGCTCTACAAACAGACGGACTGCAAGGCGGAGATCTTTCTCTTCGACACTGCGCTGCGCTCGGACTCGGACCAGTTCGTCGGCGAGCCCGAGGCCCCCGTCGCGACGTCGGTCCGCACCCTGCTGCACGAGGTGGGACATGCCATCCACCAGCGTCCGGGTCGCCTGGCCTGGTGTGCCGTCGAGCGCAAGGAGCGGGCACTGCGGGAGCGGGTGGAGGCGTTGAACAAGCGGGGTCAGGCCTTCAATCGGGGGCAGGGCAGGCTGTCCGCGAAGGATCGCGAGCGCGAACTCGGCGCCATCAAGGCAGAGCAGAAGGCGCTCGAGACCGAGAAGTCCGCTTTCGAGCAACAGGTCAAGGAGGCGCGCAAAGCCGTGGACCGAGGTCCGGTGCTCGAGGCCTACGGCAAGGTCCTCGGCAAGGCCTCGCCCCCGACCGCCTACGCAGAGACCTCCGCAAAGGAGTCCTTTGCGGAGAGCTACTCCCTCTTCCGGGCCGATCCCGCGGCGTTGAAGCGCCTTCTGCCCCAGGTACACGACTTCTTCGCGCGGGGCGGGCACCTCGGGCCGTGACGATCGCGCGGGGGGCGGGCAGAATACCGCCATGCACGCCCTCGCTGAACTTCGCGTCCTCTGGCTGACGCTCCTCCTTCTCGGAGTGGCCGATCTTGCCCTGCGCGGTCACGTCTTCAAGGACGCGCCGAGTTCGCTCGCCGCCCTCGAGACGTGGTCGACCGAAGCACCCGACACACCGCCGACCGATGTGATGATCATCGGCTCGTCCCGCTTTCGCCCGGTCTCCGCCGAGCGGGTTGCCGCCGGGGCGACGGCCGAGCCCGGTTCCCCGGCGCTGCGCGTCGTCAATGCCTCGTTCAACGGTGGGACGTGGGACGCCACCGCCCGCTTGCTCGATGTGTTCGCGCCGGACGAACGCCTGACGCGCGGCCCGCGGCTCGTGCTCATCGGCAGTGGTGTCATGGATGCCAACGATGGTTACAAGAACCCCATGGTGGCTTCCCGCCTCTGGGGCCCACGGGATCTGTTCGCGCACGTCTTCTCCGATGGGACGGACGAAGACACGCGGGCCTATCTATTCTCCGTTCCGCCGGCAAGTGAGTCCGCACTGCTGACCGCCTACCGGCAGAAGCTCCTGCGCGCCGAGCTGCGGGACCTGGCGCTGCGCCTGACCGCGCGGGTACCCGCTGCGAAACCGGGCACGCTGGCGACATCGAGTGAGCGCGACGTGCTCGACAACGCAGAGGCACAACGCGCCGGCGCCGGGGTCAGGGGCCTCGCCGACGTCCCCCCGCCGGTCGGCGGCGCCTACGTGCGGGACTTTCACCTCGGCGGAACGCAGACCGAAGCCCTGCGCGGTCTCGTGCGTCGGCTGCGCGCAGCGGGGGCGGCGCCCGTGCTCGTCGACGCCCCCCTCTCCGCCTGGTACCGCAGTGGCATGATCCACGGCGAGGAGGCCGCCTATCTGGCTCACCTGCGGGCGTTCGCCGAGGCCGAGGACGTGCCTGCGTTCGCGTTGCCGCTCGCCGAATGGGGACTCACCGAAGCCGACTACTTCGTCGAGGCCGGACGCTTCGACGGGCATCACATCGCCTCCGTGGAGGGCAGAGAACGCTTCGCGGACGCCCTCGGGCGCCTGGTCGTCGCCCCCCTGTGGGCGCGACGTACCGCCGGTGAACCCATCGGCTTCAGCGCCGGGCGCCTGGAGATGCAGCCGTGATCTTCAGTCAGATCGAGTACTTCTGGTTCTTCGGCATCGTCTTCACGCTGTACTGGGCGGTGCCGCGGCGCGCCCGTCTCTGGGTGCTCGTGCCCGCGAGTCTGTTGTTCTACGGCACCTGGAACTTCAAGTACCTGCTGCTGCTCTTGGCGACGACCGGGCTCGATTACTTCTCGGCGATCCAGATCGACCGCAACACATCGGCGAGGGTGCGTAAAGCCTGGCTCGTCGGCAGTCTGAGCGCGAACCTCGGCATCCTGGCCGTCTTCAAGTACTACGGCTTCTTCGCCCACAGCCTCGTCGCACTCGGCGAGGCCGTCGGCCTGAACGTGCATCTGACGACGCTCGAGCTTCTGTTGCCTGTCGGGGTCTCTTTCTACACGTTTCAGTCCATGAGTTACACCATCGACGTCTATCGCGGCGTCGAGAAGCCCGTTCACAATCCGTTGCACTACGTCGCGTTCGTGTCGTTCTTCCCGCAGCTCGTCGCGGGTCCCATCGTGCGCGCACGCCATCTGGTCCATCAACTCGAGGCGCCGGCCGACTTCGAGATCGGGCGTTTCAAGAGCGGTGCGAAGCTCTTCGCCTGGGGCCTGTGGAAGAAGAACATCTTTGCGGACCTCGTCGCCGTGCGATGTGTCGACATCGTCTTCGCCGCCCCGGCGGACTTCGACACGCCGACGTTGTGGATCGGAGCGTTGGCCTATTCGCTGCAGATTTACGCCGACTTCTCCGGGTACAGCGACATGGCGCGAGGCTCGGCCCGCATGCTGGGATACGAGCTGCCGTTGAACTTCGACACACCCTACCGCTCGCTGAGCATCACCGAGTTCTGGCGGCGGTGGCACATGAGCCTGTCGAGCTGGTTGCGCGATTACCTGTACATCTCGCTCGGCGGCAACCGGAAGGGTCGGCATCGCACCTGGATCAACCTCTTCCTGACGATGCTGCTCGGCGGGTTGTGGCACGGCGCCAACTGGACGTTCGTCGTGTGGGGCGGCCTGCACGGCGCCGCGCTGGCGGTGCACAAGGTCTTCCTCGAACGCTTCGCGGGGCGCCCGGGGATGGCTCGTGCGCGGGAGACGCTCGGCTGGCGCGCCTTTGCGGGTCTGTCGACGTTCCTGTTCGTCTGCCTGTGTTTCGTGCTCTTCCGCACGACGACGTTCGGACATGCCCTCGACTACTTCGCCGGTCTGTTCACCGCGCAGGGCGGCCGGCGCCTCGTCGACCTCGGGGCGGTCGTGCCGATCTTCGTGTTCGCCGCCGCGACGCTGCTCGACGCGCGCTTCCGCTTTGCGACCTGGTACCCGCGCATCCCCTGGCCCTTGCGTTCGGTCGGGTACGCGGCGGCCGCGCTCGTGCTCCTGCTGCTCACCCCGACGACGCAGGTGCCCTTCGTGTATTTCCAGTTCTGAGGGGCGGGGCGCAGCCGGCGTCGCGGCGTCACACGGCGGCGAGCGCCTCGGCGGCCGAGGTCGCAGTCATGGCGCGCACGAGGCAGCGTTCGATCCGTTCGGTGGGGAGCGTTTCGAGGGCCGTCCGCGTCGCGGGATCGAGTTCACCAAACCGGAGCTCGAACGCCCGGACGAGCAACGCCCGCTGGCCCTCGGCGCGGCCTTCCTGGCGGCCCTCGGCGCGGCCCTCGGCGCGGCCCTCGGCGCGGCCTTCCTGGCGGCCTTGCCGTGTCGCGAATGCGAGGGCACCCCGGGCGTCCTGCTCGGCGACCTTGGCGCGGTCGTAGGCCTCCCACTCCTCCGGGGTGAAGCCGGCGGAACGGGCGACCTCGAGGGCCCGGTGGTAGGGCTCGGCGGCGAGCGGCGCGGGGATGGCCCGCAGGTGGCGGGTCTCGCGGAAGAAGTAGGCCCACTTGTCTTCCGGCGTCTGCGGGGCGTCTCCGGCGCGATACTTGGGCAACTCGAGGAAAACGAAGCGGAGCTGCTGCAGGCGGCGGGCGCCGGTGCTCTCCTCGCGCATGGCCCAGCGGCTGAGCATGGGAACATGCGGAGGCTCGGCCTCGGGCCAGAGTTCGAAGTCGCAAATGGTGACGGCGACGACGTCGTTGAGTTCAGGGTAGTCGTCCCCGCCGGCGAGCTGCGTCGAGTAGGCCTTGCAGAGGTTGTAGACGACGCGCTTCTCGAACCCCTCGACCTGGAGGACCTGCATCTCGACGACGTAGCGCGTGCCCTGGGCGTCGAGGCACTTGACGTCCACGATGCTGCTCTTGAGATCCCGCACAACCGGGGTCTGCTCGGGCGTCAGGTGGGTCAGATCGACGATGCGGCGGGACTCGTCGAGCTTGAGCAACGAGTTGAGCAGGGCGATCAGGAGGTCCTTGTGGCCCTCCGCGCCGAAGATGCGCTTGAAGACGACGTCGGTCTTGGGATCGGCGAAGAGGGGACGCATGGACACACGGTAGCATGCCGGCGCAGCCGGCGTCGCGGCGTCACACGGCGGCGAGCCACCCGCGCAGGACGCGCACGGCGACGGCGAGGCGGTACTCCGCGGTGCTGCGCACGTCGTCGATGGGTCGGATTTCGGTGGCGACGGTGTCGGCCGCGGCGGCGAGGTCGCCCCTGCGGCGGCCGATGAGCGCGGCCTCGGTGGCGGGACAGCGCACCGGCGTCGCGGCCACGCTGCCGTAGGCGATGCGCGCCTCGGTCACCGTGCCGGTGGCAGCGTCGAGCCGGACCCGCGCGCCGAGCACGACCTTGCTGATGGACTGCGCCTGCCGCGTGCCGACCTTGCGGAAGAAGGTGCGGTCGCCGGGCGACGGGGCCGGCACGTGTACCGCCACGAGCAGCTCGTCCGGGGCGAGATCCATCCTGCGGTAGCCCTGCCAGAACTGCGCGGCCGGGACGCGGCGCTGCCCTCGGGCGGCGCTGTGGAGCTCGAACTCGGCGTCGAGGGCGAGCAGCACGGGCAGGGTGTCGCCCGCAGGACTGGCGTTGACGACGTTGCCGCCGATCGTACCGCGGTTCTGGATCTGCACGGCGCCGACGGTGCGGCAGGCTTCGACGAGCGCCGGCGCGAGGGCCTGTGCGTCGGGGCTGCGCACGACGTCGGTGTGGGTGACGAGTGCGCCGATGCGCAGGGCATCGCCCGTGCGGGAGAGACCGCCGAGCTCGGCAATGCCCCACAGGTTCAGAAACCGGGGGGGGTCGATGACACCGCCCTCGAGATACACCATGACATCCGTGCCGCCGGCGAGGGGCATGGCTTCCGGGTGGCTGGCCCGCAGGTCGAGGGCCTCGGCGAGGGTGCGGGGTTCGAGGACGGGGGCCGCGCTGATGTGCAGGCTCATGACAGCGCCTCCGCGACGGCGTCGACGATCTTCTGATAGCCGGTGCAGCGACACAGGTTGCCGGCGAGGGCCTCGCGCACCTGCGCCCGGCTGGGGTGCGGCTCGCGGTGCAGAAGCTCGGCGGCGGCCATCAGAAAGCCCGGCGTGCAGATGCCACACTGCGCCCCGCCGTGCTCGAGAAACGCCTGCTGAATGGGGTGCAGACGCTCGCTGCGGGCGAGGCCCTCGACCGTTTGCACCTGCGCGCCGCGCAACTGAATCGCCGGGATGAGACAGGCGTTCACGGCGCGGCCGTCGACGAGCACGGTGCACGCGCCGCATTCGCCCTCGCCGCAGCCCTCCTTGGTGCCCGTGACGCGCAGGTCTTCGCGCAGCACGTCGAGCAGGCGCGCCATGGGCGCAACGTCGACGCGGACGGGGCGTTCGTTCAGGGTGAATTCGATCTTCATGCCGAAGGCTCCGCGGCGGTGTCGAGCGCGGCGAGGACCCGCTCGGGTGTCATGGGCAGGCGGTCGAGCACGGCGCCCGTGGCCCGTTCGATGGCCTGGGCGACGGCCGCGTGCGGGACGTCGTGGGGAATCTCGCCGATGCCTTTGGCCCCGAACGGGCCGCCGGCGAAGGGGATCTCGACGAGCACGGTCTCCATCTCGGGCGCGTCGAGCGCGGTCGGGATGATGTAATTGGTCAGGCGGTTGTTGCGCATGCCGTGCTGTGCGTCGAGCACGAGCTCCTCGCTGGTGGCGAAACCGAGCGCCTGCAGCGCGCCGCCCTCGAGCTGCCCCGAACACAGGACCGGGTTGATGGCCCGACCGACGTCCGTGGCTTGTACGAGGCGGCGATAGAACACTTCGCCCGTGTCCGCGTCGACGTCGAGGTCGACGATGACACAGGCCCACCCGAAGGCGGGGTAGGCGTCGCCCTGGTAGGTCTTGGGATCCCAGACGAGCGAGCCGTCGTCGGTGTATTCGGCCTGCACGCGCAGGTTCGCCGTGCTCTTCCGGGCGGCGAGCATGCGGTCGAAGTCACCGTCGAAGCCGACCTCGGCCGCGAGGGCGTCTCTGAGTTTGCGCGCCGCCTTCTGCGCCACGCCGCCGACGACCATCGTGGTGCGGCTCGCGACCGTCGGCCCGCTGTCCGGCACCTGCGCGGTGTCATGGGGCGCGTTGCGCACGCGCGCGAGCGGCAGACCGAGCGTCTCGGCGACAATCTGCGGGAAGATCGTCTCCGGGCCCTGCCCGATGTCCGTGCTGGCGATGTAGATGACGACGTCGCGGCCTTCGAGCGCGACGTCGGCCTTGCCCTTGAGCGCGGCCTCGCCGTTGCCCGTGAAGCCGCAGCCGTGCCAGGCCAGCGCGAGGCCGCGGCTCGGCACGAGACGCGCGGCCGGGCCACCGCCGCCGGGGCGGGTGGCGGCGAGGCGGGGGGGCAGGGGCTTCTCGGCGCGTTCGAGCGCGCGTTCGAGCACGATGCCGATGCCGACGTCTCTGAGCACCTGACCCGTCGGCGTGCGATCCCCGTCGCGATACATGTTCGTCCGGCGGACGGCGAGGGGGTCGAGCCCGAGAACACGCGCGATGCGATCGATGTGTCGCTCGGCGCTCCAGTGGGCCTGCGGCGCGCCGAACCCGCGGAACGCGCCGTTGGGCGGGGTGTGGGTCGCGACCATCAGCGCGTCGATGACCGCGTGATCACAACGATACGGCCCGAGGGCGTGGATGGCGCCCCGGCTGTTCACCACCGGCGAGAGCGTGTTGTACGCCCCGCCGTCGAACAGCAGCTCGGCCTCCGCGGCGAGCAAACGACCCGTGCCCGCGTCGACGAGCGTGCGATACCGGGCCCGCATGGGGTGGCGCTTCGTCGTCGCCCGCAGGTCCTCGTCGCGGCGGTAGATGAGCTTCACCGGACGCCCCGTCTTCAGCGCGAGCAGCGCCGCGTGGATGGCGACGAGGGAGGGGTACTCCTCCTTGCCGCCGAACCCGCCGCCGGTGACCGCCTGCACGACGTTGAAATCCGTGTGGCCGAGGACGCGCTTGAGGGCCTTGTGGACGTAGTAGGGGCACTGCATCGACCCGAAGAGCGTGAGACCGCCGCCCGGGCGCGGCGTGGCGATCATGCCCTGGGTCTCGATGTAGAGCTGCTCCTGGTGGCCGCAGCGGTACACGCCCTCGACCACCCGGCTGCCGGCGGGCGGGTTGGCGAACGCGCCCGTGGCGTCCCCGTGGCGGATCGTCAGGTGCGAGAAGACGTTGTCCGCCCCGAACAACCGGATCTCGTGGCCGCGGGAGACCTCCGGATCGAAGAGGGCGGGCAGGACGTCGTACTCGACGACGGCCCGCTGCGCCGCCGCGAGGGCCTGCTCCCGATTGGGCGCGGCGACGAGCGCGACGGCCTCGGCGACGTGTTTGGTGTACGCGCTCGCGAGGGCGGGCTGGTCGTCCGTCATCAGCGCGACGACGTTCTCGCCGGGGATGTCCGCGGCGGTGACGAGCACGACGCCGGCCGCGGCGTCATCGGGGTGCAGCGCGAGGCGCGTGACGCGGGCGTGGGCGACGGTGGACCGGATCGTGGCCCCGTAGAGGCAGCCCTCGGGGCGCACGTCGTCGACGTAGAGGGCCTGTCCGGTGACCTTGGCGTGACCGTCCGTGCGCACGACGCCCTGCCCGACGAGGGCGAGGGCCGGCGGGGTCTGCGGGGCCGGTTGGAGGGTGGACGCTGACATGGGGCTCTGCTCCTGCGAGATCCGCGGGACGGAAACATAGATCCGATCGCGTGGGCCCGCGCGCGGAAACCGACCGGGGCGTCGCCGCGTCGACTCGGGACGTGACGCACCGACCCCCCACCGTCCTCGGAGAGACCGCCTTCGGCCGCTGGCGCCGCCGGTGCGTGACCCTGCCGGTCCTGCACCTCGCTGCGGCGTTGCTGCCGGTCCTTTGGGTGTTCGCAGCGCCGGCGCTCGTGCCGGGGTTGCCCGGGGCGGGCCGTCGTCTGCGCTTCTTCCGTTTTCTGACCGTGTATCTCGTCTACGAGATGGCCGGCGTTTGGGCGGCCTTCGGGCTCTTCTGCGCGGGTCGGTCGCGCGACGAGGCGGCCCACGCCGCGCTACAGCGCTGGTGGGCCGGCGGGCTGATGCGGGCCCTGACGCGGACGTTCGACCTGCGGATCACGCTGGACCCGGCCTCCGACACCCTCGACCCGCAGACGCCCTGTCTCGCGCTGTTCCGCCACGTCAGCACGGCGGATACGCTGCTGCCGGCGTTCGTGTTGCAAGTCCCGCACGGGCTGAAATTGCGCTACGTGATGAAGCGTGAACTCTTGTCGGTGCCCTGTCTGGACGTCGTGGGGCACCGGCTGCCCAACCTCTTCGTGCGGCGCGGGGGGCGCGACACCGCGGCCGAGCTCGCGGCGGTGGCGGCGCTGACGCGGGACGTCGGCCCGGGCGAGGGGCTGCTGATCTTCCCCGAGGGCACGCGCGCGACGCCGGAGAAGCGGGCGGCGGCCCGCGCGCACCTGAACGCGGCCCCGCCGGAGACGGCCCGCCCGGCGGCGGCGGACCTGGCGCACCTGCTGCCCATCCGGCCGGGGGGCGCGCTGGCGGTGCTCGCCGAGCGCCCCGAGCTGGACGTGGTCTGCGTGGGGCACGTCGGGTTCGAGCCGGTTCACCGCTTTGCCGACCTCTGGCGGGGCGTCCTGATCGGCGCGGAGATCCGCGTCCGGATCTGGCGAACGCCGGCGCACGCGTGGCCGGCGGACCCGGCGGCCCGTCTTGCGCAGCTCGACGCGTGCTGGGCGGCGGTCGACGCGTGGGTCGGCGCCGCTCGCCCGGACGGACCCGGGCCACGCGCGGAAACTTGACGCCGGCGGCATTTGGCGGCGTTCTGCGCGCATGCGCGCTTCGAAGATACCCTGTCGCCTGAGCCTCGCCGCGGGCCTCGTCCTGGGTCTCGTCGTCGCGACCCTCGCCCGGCCGACACCGGCCCGTGCGGCGGACTGCGAGACGTCGCCGTGGCCCGCCGCCGCCCCAGGCGCCCCGCTGCCCGTGCGCGTGCAGGACGGGGCATTCGAGCTGCTGCTGCCGGCGGCCGGCGGTGCCGCGGGCCCCTCGGGGAGCGTGGCAGAGGGCACCGAGGCCTGCCTCTGGCTCGAGCCCGCGGCTGGACAGACGGCGGAGTCGGGGCTGACGCCGACGGCCGGGGGGGCCGCGCAGGTGCCGCCTGTGCGTCCGCCGCAGCCGGGACGATTTCACCGGGTCACGGTCGCCGCGTGCGTTCGTGCCACCGCCCCCGGCGCCTGCCTGCGCTTCGTGGGCGTACCGACCCCCGAGGACACCCCCGGGCGGGTCCCCGCGCTGCTGCGCCTGCCGGGGCGCGCCGAGCCGCTGACCCTGGTGCTGCACCGACCGCCGGAGTGGTGGTACCTCTTGCTCTCGCTCGCCGCCGGCCTCGCGGGGTCCTTCCTCGTGACGTTGTGGGGGCCGAAGCTGGCCGGACTCCGCGAGCGCCGGCGCCGCCTGCGGCAACTGACCGTACGGCGCGCGCACAGCGGCGAGGACTTCATGCCCCTGCTGAACCGGGTCGATGCCCTGCTCGCGATGTGTCGCGACCGCCTGGAGAGCTGGTGGGCGCCCGCGGGTGTGCTCGTCTTCGACGAGGGCCTGCTCGACGATCGGCTGCTCGAAGCCGCGCAACTGCTCACGCTGTCCGAAGAAAAGACCCGTTGCTGGCAGGCCTCGCAGCAGTCCGATCTGCCCCCGACGGTCGAGGACGAGATCGCCGATCTGTTGCGGCAGTTCGACGCCGAGGTCTTCCTGCTCGACCTCCCGGTGCGGGGCGCCGCGACGCAGGGCACGCCGGTCTCGGGGCCGCAGCCCTGGTTCCCCCAGCCGTTGCGCGATGCCTTTGCGCGCTTGCAGGCCCCGCTGAAGGGGTACTACGACAACCTCGCCGCGGCCGTGGTGCAGGCCGTTCGCACCGCCGAGGCCGAGGTCACGCAGGGGCCGGTCGCCGCGGCGCCCGCCGGAGCGTCCGGGGCCGTCGCACCCGCGGCGCGTGCGCGTTTCCTGGTGCGCGCGCTGCGGGACGAACAGATCGCGGCGCTCGCCCCGTACGCCACCGCCACCGGGGCCACACTTCAGGCGCTGGCGCCCCGCACGGTACGCGCCCTCGACACGCGGCTGAATGTCTGGCGCGCGGCCGTCTCGTGGCTCGTGCGTCTCGACACCGGCGAGACCTCGGTCGAGTCCGCCGACGCCCTCGGGGTGCTCGAACGTGGCCTCGAGGAGTGGCGCCGGCAGGACCTCACGACGGCCATCCGGGGTCGCCCGGACCTCCCGGCGTTGCGGGTGCTCGCCTGGAACCCCGAGAACCGTCACTCGCTCGACAAGCTCGCTTCCGTCCTGGGCGGTCACCTGAGCGGAGAGGTGACACCGCCCGCCGTGCCCGCCGTGCCTGCCGTACCCGCGAGCCCGCCGGTCACCCGGTCGTTGCTCTCGGTCGAGGCGCCGGCGGAGTGGCGCGTCTACGAGCCCGTCTCCCTCGAGCTGCGACTGAATCATAAGCTCCGCCACAGCTACGTCTGGCGACAGAACATCAAGGTCACGTGGCGGGTTCGCCACCTTTCCGGTCACCTCGACGAGGATATTCTGCGGTTCGCCGGCGCGCAGCCGGTCGCCGAGGCCAAGGACAAGGACGGGCGCCGGGCCTGGTCCTTCGAGTGCGCGAGCGCCCGCGCGACCGCCTTCGTGGGCAAGGAGCACCCGCACACCTGCAAGGCGGCGTTCACGGTCGCGCCCGTCGCCGTCTCGTTCCGCGATCCGCTCACCGGGCGCTTCGACGCGCCTCAACCGCTCGCGCCCGCCGTCCGCGACGCCATCGCCGTCACGGTCCGCGTCCGGGGCAACCCCGACGCCGGTCTATTCGCCGGCATCGGTACGGCGCAAGGCATGCGACTCTTCTTCTCCGCGGCGCTGACGGTGACGCTCGGCGTCGTCTTCCTCGACACATTGTACGCGCAGGCCCAGGGCTGGGCCGTCTATGCACAGGCGTTTGCCTGGGCGTTCGGCATCGACATCGGTACCGTGGCCCTGCGCAGCGGCTTCAAGACGCTTCAGGACCGCCTGGCTGCGCTGAAACCCGTGCTCCCCACCTGAACATGAACACATCACTCATCCGGAACATCGACGGCGACCGCCTCTTCCGCGCACTCGAGACCCTCGGCGAGGTCGGCGCCTACACCGAAGAGCGCACCGGCCTGCGGGGCGTGAACCGCCTCGCCCTGACCCCCGCCGACGGCGAGGGCCGCCGCCACGTGGTCGAGCGCATGCGGGCCCTCGGCCTGACCGTGACCATCGACCGCATCGGCAACGTCTACGGGCGCCGCGCCGGCCGCGACGACACCCTCGCGCCGGTCATGATGGGCTCGCACATCGACTCCGTGCCCACCGCCGGCCGCTTCGACGGCTGCCTCGGCGTGCTCGGTGCGCTGGAATGCATCGCCACGCTGAACGACCGCGGGCACACCACGCGCCGGCCCGTCGTCGCCGCGTTCTTCACCGACGAAGAGGGCGCGCGCTTCGGCACCGACATGCTCGGCAGCGCCGTCGCCACGGGCCGCCTCGCCCTCGCGGACGCCTACGCGCTGCGCGATCGCGACGGTGTGAGCGTTTTCGAAGCGCTGACGGCCATCGGGTTCGTCGGCGAGGTCGACGAACGCCTGACCCCGCCGCACGCCTATCTCGAGTGCCACATCGAGCAGGGGCCGGTGCTCGAGGCGGCGGGCCTGGAGATCGGCGTGGTGACGGGGGTGCAGGCAATCTCGTGGCACGAGGTCACGATCTCCGGCCGGGCAGCGCACGCCGGGACGACGCCGATGGAGCTGCGCCGCGATGCGGGCGTGGCGGCCGCGCGCATCAACTTGCACCTGCGCGAGATGATCGGCAGCGGGCGCTTCGGGGCGGGCATGCGGGCCACGATGGGGGCCATCGTGCCGCACCCCGGGCTCGTGAACATCGTGCCGGGGCGCGTCGTGTGTACGGTCGACCTGCGCAACCCCGAGGACGAACACATGCGCGCCGCCGAGGCCGAGGTCCTGCGCTTCTACGCGCAGGTCGCCGGCGAGGAGAAAGTCGAGATCACCTGGCGACAGACGGCACGCACCGAGAGTGTCGCGTTCGCCGTCGACGTGCAGCGACGGGTCGCAGAGGCCGCGACGGCGCACGGCCTGCGGCACGCGCCCATCATCTCGGGCGCGGGGCACGACTGTCAGGAGATGGCGCGCCTCTGCCCCGCCGGCATGGTCTTCGTGCCGGGTCTGTACGAGGGCATCAGCCACAACCCGCGCGAGTACTCGACCCCCGAGGCATGCGCGGCCGGCGTCGGCGTGCTGTTCGACGTCATGCTCGGCCTCGCCGACGGGTGACGCGGGGTCTTACCACCCCCGCGTGACGGCGAAGTCTGAACAGTTCGGGTCGTCGAGCCAGCCGTCGAGGCGGTCGCCGAACGGGTCGTAGAACGCCTCGACGCCCACCATGCCGTAACCCTCGGGGCGCTCGATCCAGCGGTCGGGCGTCAGGGTCGCGGCCATGAAGAGCGGGTCGAACACACCCTGCAGCGCGAACCGCCCGGCCGGGACGTCCGGGTTCTCCGGGGACGGCCCGAAGGCGAACTCGGCGCTCAGGGCGCCGCTGAGCGGGTCGTGCACCAGCGTCAGCGCCACCGCGGTGTCCCCTTGCAGGCAGGTGTAATACCCCTGCCACGGCCCGTTGAGGTCCACGGCGGGCGGGCCCGGGGCGTCGTCGCCCGAGGGGTCTCCCGGCGGCGGCAGGGGCGGGGCCGGTTCGTCGTCGCCAGCGGGCTCGCCGGGGGGCGGCAGGGGCGGGGCCGGCTCGTCGTCGCGCTCGGACTCCGGCGCGGGCTCGGCGGACCCGGCCGGCGCGTCGGCCGCCGCGGGCGTGTCATCGGTCGCGGCCGGTTCGGGCGCCGTGCCCACGTCGATGAAGGCCAGATCGGGCGCAGAGGTCCCGGCGTCCCCCTCGGCCGCCGGGACCGCCGCGCCCTCCGGGGGCAGGTCGAGTGTCACACCGGGCGTCGGATCGGCTTCGGCGGGCGGCGCGCCATACGCCGGCCCGTCCTCGACGAGCGCCGGATCGTCGGCCTCCGAGCAGGCGATGAGTCCGGCCGCCATGCAGGCGACGGTGACGGCGAGGGTTCGGGCGATAGAGCGCGAGCGGACGACGAACATGGCGAACCTCCGGGGACGATGCCGGGCATGTTCCATGACGCGCGATTACGAAATTCTTAAATCTGCGCCCGCGGGCCTTCCAGTGCGTCCACGAGGGTCAGCGGGACGTCCGGATCGAGCAGGTACCCGCCCCCGCGCCGGATCAGCAACGATCGCAGCCCCAGGGTGCGCAGCGTCGCAAGCGCGACGTGAACCCGGTTGAGGGCCGCCGTGCGGCGACTGCGATCCCCCGGCCAGCCCGCCTCGAACAGGACCTCCGGTGAGAGGGGGCGCCCGGGCGTCTTCACGCGCTCGGCGACCAGGCGCTGCAACAGACGTCGCTGGGTCATACGCCGGCCCAGATCGGCCACGTCGCTGCCGGGGGCGCGAAACGCCGTGCCATCGCGGGTCACGAGCAGGGCGTCGGTCGACGCACGAGGCCGGACCGCTTCGATGCCATTCGACTCGGCCTCGGGGGTCAGCAGGGGCCGCGCCAGGCGCAGGGCGAGGCGGACGTCGTACGCGGCGCGCGCCGGTGCGGCCAGTGCGATGAGACCGGCCCGATCGGCCGCCGTGGTCGTCGGCGCCTCGTGTGCACCCTCGGCCCGCGTGACGGCGCCCGCCGCCGCCCGCAGCACCGCGACGGCCGTGTCGATGGTGCGGTCGCCGGTCGTCGGCCGAGCAGCCTCGGCATCGGCCCCGGCCCCGACCCCGACCTCGGTGTGCCCGTCGGCGGCCTCCGCGGCCGACAGGCAAGCGGTGAACAGCGCGGTGAACCGCACGTCGCCGCAGGTCCGCAGTCGCGCGATCGCGTCGCGATAGGCGAGCCGCGCGGCGAGATACGCCCCGCGCTCGTGCTCGACCGTCCCGCGGTAACCCGCGTACACGGCGGCGAACAGATGGGCGTCCACCTGCCGCAGGCGTGCGATCGCCGCGTCGTGCAGGGCCGCCGCGCGGTCGAGGTGCCCGGCCTCTTGCTCCAGCAGGGCCAGGCTGCCCGTCACCGCGCCCTCGCGGCGCACGTTGCCCGCCGCGCGGTAGATCTCCAGCGCCGAGGCATAACAGGCGCGCGCCAGATCCTGCCCCGGCGCGTCGTGATACAGCGCCCCCAGAACGGACCATGTGTTCGCCGCACCGAGCGCATCGCCCCCGGCCCGCAGGCGGACGAGCGCCTCTTCGAGCAGCGCGCGGGCCTCGTCCATGCGCCCCTCGGCGTGCCGACAGATGCCCAGATTGCTCAGCGTCCGGCCCTCGCCGGCGCGATCTCCGGCCGTCCGCGACCGCCGCAGCGCCTCCTCCAGCAGGGGCACGGCGGCGGCGGGGTGGCGCAGCATCTCGGCGCAGGCCCGGTGGTCGAGGGCGCGGCCGAGCAGGGCTTCGTCGCCGGCCGTGCGGGCTTGCGCCACGGCCTCGTCCAGTGTGCGGACCGCCCGGTCGAGCTCGCCGCGGTTGATGGCATGGCGGCCCTCGGCGTCGGCGAGGCGAGCGGCGTCGGCGGGCCCGAGTGTTGCGCGGGCTCCGCGGGCCGCGGTGAGAATCGCCTCCAGGCGGTCGGCGGGTCCCCGGATCGTCAGGACGCCGTCGAGCGCGAGGGTCAGCGGCGTGAGCGCCGTGAGCATCTCATGCACCGCGCCGCGCGCCCCTCCGGGCCCCGCGACCCAGGCGAAGGCGGCCTCCAGATTCGGCAGTTCCACGGCCACCGCGGCGAGCCCCTCGGGTGAGCGGGCGCGGATCGGGGCGTCGACCCAGGCCTGTGCCAGCGCGCGGGCGTGGCGGTCCCGCGCCGCGGCGAGGGCGTCCTCGGGCGTCGCCTGTGCCGCGAAGGCGCGCATCGACTCGAACGGCGCCAGGCGATCGGCGCCGTCCACGTTCCCGGCGCCGGTCGGACGCAGCCACGAGTGTTCCACCAGCGCGTCGATGAGACGGTCGGCGTCCGCCGCCGGACCGCCGACGACGGCCCGGGCCAGCGCCCGATCACACCCGCCTCGACAGACCGACAGCGCGCCCATCGCGTCGCGCAGCGGGGTGTCGAGGTGCGCCCACGCCCAAGCGATGTGTTTCGTCAGACCGTCGCCGAGCATCGCCCGGTGCGCCTCGAGCTCCGCCGCCAGCGCCGCGGGTGTCATCGTCCGCAGGCGGGCGGCGGCCAGCTCCAGCGCGAGCGGGACACCCTCGACGGCGCGCGCGATGGCCGAGAGCGCCGGCCACGGCGCGGTCCGTTCGCCGAGCCCGGCCGCGTCGAGGTGCGCACACAGCAGCACGACCGCCGCGGACGCTCGCACCGTGGCCTCGTCGGTGTCGGTCGCCGGCGTCGGCAGGGGGCCGACGCGCACGATCCGCACGCCCACGGGCCCGTCCGCCGTGCGCGCGGTGAAGACGAAACGGGCCTCGGGGGCGGCAAAGGCGAGGCGCTCGAGGAGCGGGGCGAGCGCGGGACCGAGCGCGTCGGCGTCGTCGAGCAGCCACACCGCCGGACCTGCCGCGGCCACCGCCCGCGCACACACCAGCTCGGCCGGACCCGCCCCGACGGCCAGCGCCGTCGCCCGCACAAACGCCGCCGCGGCGTCGTCGAGGCCCCGCGCACCCGTGAGTGAACACATGCGCAACGGCCCGAACCGCGCGGCCACCGCGGCCTCGGCGGCCACCTGCACCACCAGCCGGGACTTGCCGATGCCCGGCGCACCGACGACACAGACGAAGGGGCTCGCGGCCAGGGCCATCCGCAGCGCCGCACACTCGGTTTCGCGGCCCACGAATGGCGTCCGCAGCCACGGGTGCCGCAGGCCTTTGGTCGGGACGGGCGCCTGGGCCGCGTCAGGCAAGGGGACGCCCGCGCCGCCGCGCGTCCGCCGGGCGCCAGTCGGCGACGGCATCCCGCGGGTGCATCGGACCATCGAACGTGATGCGCGCGGCCGCGTCGAAATCCGTCGCGCCGTGTGTCTTCACATAGATCGTCTTGCGCGCGAGCGGCGCGAAGAACAGACGGAACGGGAAGAAGTTCTTGACGACCAGCACGTCGGCCTTCCAGGGATCCAGCCCCGCCTGCGTGAAGAAGTCGGGTTTGATCGTCACCGCCGGACCTTCGGTGACGACGACGTGTACGCCCTCGACGGCGAGCACCACCGTCCGGCGGAAGCCGGGGTTCTCGCGCTTGTGCAACAGACGGGCGCGCACGGGCAGCGGGCGGCTGTGCGCGGGGTCGAGGCGGCCGCCGAGCACGACGTCGAGCGTCTCGCCACAGGCGCGGGGCCAACACACCTCGACCGTCGCGGGATCTCGCAGCGGCACATAGCTGCGCAGGGTGGGGGCCTCGCGCAGGAGCGCGTCGATCAGCGCCGTGTTCTCACCCGAGGCGCCCGCGGTGACGACGTCCGAGGCGTCGGCGAGCACCACGGCCCCCAGCCGCCGGGCCAGACGCGCGCCGCGGGCCTCGGCGATGGCCTCCGACGCCGTCGCGAACGTCGGCGGCATGGCATGACGACGCTGCCAACACATCTCGGCCAGCGCGTCGGCCAGACGTTCCGCGCCGTCCGGGTCTCCATCCGTCGTGACACACGTCGACCACCCCAGGCCGGGGTCGTCGTTGAAGGGGTGACACATGTTCACGCTGGCCGCCAGCGCGCGTCCGCGACCTTCTTCGAGGTGCAGCCGCGCATACACCGCCAGCATCGGCGGCAACACATCCAGCGTCGTGCCACCCCCGAGATACATGGGCAGAGACCGCCAGGCCGTCACCGGCCGGACCTCGCCCCGCAGCGCCCGGATGAGCACGCGCCCGGCCTGCCGCCCGCGGGCGAAGTGATCGCGATGCGGGTTCGTCTTGTACGAAATCACGGCGAGGGCCGCGCGCACGCGGGCCTCCGTCAGATTCGCATGCAGGTCGTGCGTCACCATGACCGGCGCGCCCGCGGCCTCGGCGGCGGCCTCGATGAGGCGCGCCTCGGGGTCGCGCAGCCCCTCGACACCCATCGCCCCGTGCAGGGCCAGATACACGCCGTCGAGCCGCCCGGCCGCGCGCAGGCCGTCCCGCAGGCGCGCGACGAGCGTGTCGAAGCACGGCCGGTCGAGCGGCCCGGAGGCCACCGCCCACGCCGACAGGACGGGGACGGCCTCGACGTCTCGGGCCTCGTCCACGGCTGCGCGAAACCCCGCGAGCTCGACACGCCGGAACATGCCGGGCACCTCGAACCCGCCCGGTGCGCAGGCGCGGTGCAGCGCGTCGCCCGTGAGGAAGTGCGTGCGCTCGAAGTCCTCGAGCGTCGTCGGCACCGGGCAGAAGCAGTTGGTCTCCTGATTGACGCGGGCGTAGGCGATGCGGAGGGGTGGCATGCCCCGCTTGTGCCGCAAAGCTCTGCGACCCGTCAACGCGCGGTTGCGCGCGCCGGCGATTCCGCGGTACGGGGCGGACGACGTTCGCCAACCAGAAAGAACCGCCATGTCGTTCGCCGTCTTTGCCCTCCCCGCGGCGCTGTTGCTGGCCGCGCCGCCCGCCGCGTGCCCGAAGATCGCCGAGCCCGCGCCGGGCGCCCGCCTCGCCGTCGTCGACGGCAAGCCCATCACCCGCGCCGACGTCGACGCCGAGATCGCCGACGAACTCTGCAAGGCCCGCACGGACCTCGCGCGCCGCGTGCACGAACTGCGCGAGCGGGCCGCGAACACGCTGATCGAGGAGCGCCTGCTCGCCGCCGAGGCCAAGCGCCGGGGCCTGAAAGACGTCGCCGCCCTCGAAGCGCAGCTCGCCGCGAGCGCGCCCAAGGTCGACGAGTCCGTCGCCCGCCAGCTCTACGAGGAGAACAAAGATCGCGTCGACGGGCAGCCCTACGAGGCGTTGCGCGAGCGCATCCTCGGCTCGCTCGCGCAGGAGGCCGCGGCGCAGGTCCGCGGCGCGCTGCTCGACGAGCTGCGGGCCAAGAGCAGCGCGGCCGTGTTGATGGAGCCCATTCGCACCCCCGTCGACGCCTCGGGCCCCTCGCGCGGCCCCGCGAACGCCCCCGTGACCATCGTCGCGTTCGGCGACTTCGAGTGCCCGTTCTGCGCGCGCGGCGCGGCGACGGTCGAAGAGGTCCGCCGCAAACACGGCGACAAGGTCCGCCTCGTCTTCAAGGACTACCCCTTAGGCTTCCACGCCAAGGCCGTGCCGGCCGCCATCGCGGCCCGCTGCGCGGGCGAGCAGGGCAAGTTCTGGGAGATGCACGACGCCCTGTTCGCCGGACAGCGAGACCTCGGCCCCGCGCTCTACACTCGCCTCGCGGGCGAGCTGAAGCTCGACGCCGCGAAGTTCGGCAAGTGTCAGAGCGATCCCGCCCACGCGGCAGCCGTCCGCAAAGACACCGCCGCCGGCGAGGCCGCGGGCGTCGAAGGCACCCCGGCCTTCTTCATCAACGGCGTGAGCCTGAGCGGCGCACAGCCCGCCGAGGCCTTCGAGGCCATCATCACCGCCGAGCTCGCGCGCAAGGGCGGTAACGGCAAGAAGGCCGCCAAGGCCGGGAAGTAGCGCGGGGCGGGGCGTTTGGCCGACTTCCGTGGGGGAGTCGCCTCAGCCCGATTCGACCAGTAGCGCCTGGACGGCGGACCAGCGGCGCTCGAAGATCGCCACGTCCGAGGAGCTGATCATCGAGAGCGGCTCATCGAAGACGTGAAGCGCCTGGCGTTCGCCGCGTCCGTTCAGCCACCGCGCCAGTCGCGGCGGCCGTTGGGCGTCCACCCGGATGGCCCCCGCCGAGGGTCAGGCCGCCAGCCGTGGATGGTCGACCCGACGGGCGGCATCGGCCGGAAACGCCGGGATGTCGGCCGTTCGAGGTCGGGGAAGTCGGTGAGGATCGACTCCGGCGGCTCGCCACTGCGCCGGCGGCCGCAAGGGGTGCATGCAGCGCCAGCGGGCTCGATCGCGAGGCACGGCAGTCGCTCGGACCTCGCGACCTTGAATTCCGGGTGCCCGTGTGCGTCGATGCGACAGCAGCGTTCGTGAAACCCGGTGTGTGGGGGTGTTCGGATGTTCTCGACGAAAGACAGACGGCCATGGAACGGGCGATCGCGAAGCATCGGCGCGGCCGCGGTGTCGGCGGTGAGTGTCGCGGCCGGGCTGGCGATGTTTGCCCCGTCCGCCGTCTCGGCGGCCGGTGGCCAGCCCGCGCCGACGACCTGGCCCGCGCTCGAGGCCGAGGCAGCGCCCGTCGTGGGCGGGGGTGGGGCCGACGCGGCGGTCATCGTAGGGGTCGAGGCCTACGACAACCTGCCGCCCGTGCGTGGTGCCATCGCCAACGCCAACGCGTGGTACACGTGGCTGGCCAAGGCGCGGCAGGTGCCGGCGCGCAACCTCAGGCTGCTGCGCAACAAGGAGGCCACCCTCGAGGACATGCGGGCCGCGCTCGCCGATGCCGGCAACGCCGTGGGCGCCGGGGGCACGCTCTGGGTCGTTTTCATCGGCCACGGGACGCCGGTGAGCGCGGGCGACGCGCGCCGACGCGACGGCGGCCTCGTCGGGGTCGACGCGCAGGCCCGCGAGATCAGCCTGACGAGCCGCAGCCTGGGCCGCGGCGAGCTGATGCGCACCGTGGGCGAGGCCGCGGCGGCGCGGCGGGCGCGGCCGGTGGTCATCCTCGACGCGTGTTTCAGCGGCCGCACGGCCAGCGGCGACGCGCTCGCGAAGGACCTGCAGCCCGTCTTGAACATGGCGCTCGCGGCGCCGACGACGGCCGTCGAGCTCGCCGCGGCCAAGGCCGATCAGGCGGCGGGCCCGTTGCCCAAGGCCGGGACGATGGTCCGCCCCGCGTTCAGCTACCTGGTGCTCGGCGGACTGCGCGGTTGGGCGGACGGGGCGCTCGGCGCCCCCGACGGGGCCGTCTCTGCGCAGGAGGCCGTGGCCTACGCCCGTGACGCCCTGCAGACGCTGCTGGCCGGCAACCGTACCCAGGTCCCGGACCTCTCCGGGCCGGGCCTGGACGGTGGGCTCGGCGGCGCGCCCTTCGTGCTCGCCAAGAGCGGTGGCGAGCGCGGGCCCGATCTGATCGCGATGAACCTGGGGACGGGCTCCGGCGCGGCGCCGGGGACCGGTGAGGGCAGCAGCGGCGGCGGGTTCGACGCGGCGATTCGAGCGGCGCTGGAGAAGCAGGCTGCGGCGGACGCGGCGCGTGCGGAGGCGGAGCGGGTAGCGGCGGAGGCGGC
>JAKLJY010000220.1 GCA_023150895.1 Myxococcota bacterium
TCAAACTGAGCGGTCTCGCCATCAACCTGCCCGCTCGGCCCCGTCTGTCTTGACCCACGGATATCCTATGAGGCCCCGATTTCGTCGGTCTCCGGCCCGCGCGAACGCTCTGAGCCCTGCGCCCTTCAGCCCTCCAGCGCCGGGAAGAAGCTGGACGGTCGACCTCGGCGCGGCATTCCGACCCGTCGTGCGACGGCCGAACGGACCGCGGGGTCAGTAATCCATGTCGAAGCCGAGGCTGAGGCGCGCCGCCTCACTCATCCGCGCGGGGGTCCAGGGGGGATCCCAGACGAGCTCGACGGTGGCGCTGTCGACGCCCTCGATCTCGGTGACGCGGCTCTCGACCATGCCCGGGAGGGTGCCGGCCTCGGGGCAGGCGGGGGCGGTCAGTGTCATCTGAATGTCGACGTGCCCGTTCTCCCGGATCTCGTAGCCATAGATGAGGCCGAGCTCGTAGACGTCGACGGGGATCTCGGGGTCGTAGACGCTTTTGAACGCGGCGACGATCTCGGCGTCGAGGGCCGCGTGGATGCGCGGGCGCAACAGCGAGGGCAGGGGGGTCTCGGTGAGGGGGCCGCTCATGGGTCTCACTCCGTCGTCACGGTGCTCGCGCCCTCGGGGCGCAGGGCGGCTTCGAGGGTGTGCCAAGCCAGCGACGCACACTTGACGCGCGTCGGGAACCGCCGCACGCCGGCAAATGCGGCGAGCTTGCCGAGCGCCTCGGCGTCCGGGGGGGCGGTCTCGCCGGCGTCGGCCGTCACCAGCGCGTGAAAGCGATGGTAGAGGTCGAGGACCTCGGTCACGGGCCGCCCTTTGACGGCCTGTGTCATGAGCGACGCGCTCGCTGTGCTGATGGCGCAGCCTTCACCCAGAAACTTCACGTCGGCGATGACATCCCCGTCGACGCGGAGCGTCAGCGCGAGTTTGTCGCCGCACAGGGGGTTGTGCCCGTGCGCGCGATGACTGCACGGCTCGGCGACGCCCGTGTTCCGGGGGCGGCGACCGTGATCCATGATGAGTTCCTGATACAGCTCGTCGAGCTCGGCGTCGTCCGACATGGCTTACTCCGTAAAGACGCGCCGCACGCGCGCGACGGCCCGCAACAAGGCCTCGACGTCGGCCTCGGTGTTGTAGGGCGCAAACGTCGCCCGCAGCGTGGCCGGGACGCCGAACCGCGCCATCACCGGCTGCGCGCAGTGATGCCCCGCGCGCACGGCGACGCCCTCGAAGTCGAAGAAGGTGGCGGCGTCGTGCGGGTGCGCGAAGTCGAGCACGAAGCTCAGCACGGTGACCTTCTCGCGGGCGGTGCCGATGAGGCGGACGCCGGGCTGCGCGGCGAGGGCGGCCGTCGCGCGGGCGAGCAGGGCGTCCTCGTGCGCGAGGGCGGCCTCGCGGTCGAGGCCCATGAACCACGTCAGGGCCGCGCCGAGGCCGATGGCTTCGGCGATGGGCGGCGTGCCCGCCTCGAAGCGGGCGGGGGGCTCGGCGTAGGTCGAACGGTCGAGGAAGACCTCGCGGATCATGTCCCCGCCGCCCATGATGGGCGGCATGGCGCTCAGGTGTTCGCTGCGGCCGTAGAGCACGCCGATGCCCGTCGGGCCGTAGATCTTGTGTCCGGAGAAGGCGACGAAGTCGGCGCCCGTCGCCTGCACGTCGAGCGCGGCCGCGGGCAGGTGCGCGACGGCCTGCGCCGCGTCGACGAGCACCGGAATGCCCCGCGCATGGGCCTGCGCGACGAGGGCGCGGATGGGGTTGACCGTGCCGAGGGCGTTGGAGACCTGTGTCACGGCGAACAGACGCACGCGATCCGTCAACAGACCGGGCAGGGCGTCGAGGTCGAGGCTGCCGTCGTCGAGCAGTGGCACGTGCGTGACCCGCGCGCCGCGCGCCTGACAGACCATGTGCCACGGCACGAGGTTCGCGTGGTGCTCCATGCCCGTGACGAGGATTTCGTCCCCCGGCTGCAGGCGGGGCTCGACGAAGCTGCGGGCGACGAGGTTGATGCCCTCGGTCGTGCCGCGCGTGAAGATGATCTCGTTCGGCGACGGGGCGTTCAGAAAGCGCGCGGCGATGGCCCGGGCGCCCTCGTAGCCGGCCGTGGCGCGCTCGCCGAGGGTGTGAACGGCGCGGTGGATGTTGGCGTTGTCGTGCGCGTAGAAACGCGTGACCGCGTCGATGACGGCCCGGGGCTTCTGCGTCGTCGCGCCGTTGTCGAGGTAGGCGAGGGCCTTGCCCCGGATGGTCTGTTCGAAGACCGGGAACTCGGCGCGCAGGGCCGCCGCGTCGAAGGCGCTCATCGTTTGGCGTCCCCCGCGGGGCCGGCGCCGGTGCCGCCGAGGGCGTGCTCGAGCCAGCGGTGCAGGTGCTCGCGGACGGGCTCGCTCGGCACGGCGTCCACGATCTCGGCAGCGAACGCGGCGGTCAGCACCCGGCGCGCGTGTTCGAGGTCGAGGCCACGGGAGCGCAGGTAGAAGAGCGCCTCGGGCGAGAGCCGCCCCACGGTGGCGCCGTGGTAGGCCTTGACGTCGTTGTTGCGGATCTCGAGCTGCGGCCGCGTGAAGATGCGGGCGGCCTCGGAGAGCAGCAGGTTCGGGTTCTCCTGACGGGTGGTGCAGCCGCGCACGCCCGGCTCGACGAGGATGCGCCCGGTGAACACACCGCGCGCGTCGTCGAGCAGGACACCCTTGTAGAGCTCCAGGCTGTGGGTGTGATGCGCGTCGTGGAAGACGACGGTGTGTTGATCGGCGTGCCGCTCGCCGTCGGCGAGGCAGAGCCCCCGCAGGTTCACGGACGCGCCGGTGCCGGCGAGCCGCACCCGGATGTCACTGCGCGAAAGTCGACCGCCGCAGGCGAAGTCGTGCGTTTCGAGTGTCGCGTCGCGCCCGAGCCGGGCGAACGTCGCGCCGGTGTGATGGCTGCCGGCGTCCTGCTCCTGAATGCGGACGAGCTTCAGGCTCGCGCCGTCCTCGAGCACGATCTCGGTGACCGCGTTGTTCCAGCACGGCCCCGCGCCGGTGTGATGCTCGACGAGTGTGAGAGACGCACCGCGACCGACGGTGACGACGACCCGCGGCGAGACCTGCAGGTGTGCCCGGGCCGAGGTGTGAAACTGCAGGTAGACGGGCGTCTCGAGCCGGGCGCCGGCGGGCACCGAGACGAGCGCCGCGTCCGTCGCGCGCGCGGCGTTGAGGGCGATGAGACCCCCGCCTTCGTCGCGCTCGATGTGATCGAAAGCCGCCAGGGTGCCGAGCGTCGCCCACCCGGGGTGCGCGGGCGCATCGGAGAGGGACACGGCCGGGCCGTCGGCGCCCCCGACGCTCGCGCCGTTGACGAAGACGCGGTCGGCCACCAGGCCGGCAATGTGTCGCTCCGGCGCGCTCGGCCGCGGTGTGTCGGTCGTCGGCGGGGCGAAACCGCCCTCGACGAGCGCGGCGGTCGGCGTGTACTTCCAGGCTTCGTCCCCGCGGCGGGGGAGCCCGAGCAGCTCGGCCCGCGCGGCGGCCGCCGCCCGAAAGGCGGCGCGGTCCGCGTCGAAAGAGACGCTCACGGGGCGCCCTCCAGCCAGCCGTACCCGCGCGCCTCGAGCTCTTGTGCGAGCTCGCGGCCGCCGCTCTTGACGATGCGGCCCGCGGCGAGGACGTGCACGAAGTCCGGTTCGAGGTGGGACAACAGACGGTCGTAGTGGGTGATCACCAGAAAGGCCCGGGTGGCGTCGCGCAGGGCGTTGACGCCCTTCGACACCAGGGCGAGGGCGTCGATGTCCAGACCCGAGTCCGTCTCGTCGAGCAGGCACAGGGCGGGCTCGAGCACGGCCATCTGCAGGATTTCGTTGCGCTTCTTTTCGCCACCGGAGAAGCCGTCGTTCACGGCGCGCTTGAGCATCGCGTCGTCGATCTCGACGAGCTTCGCCTTCTTGCGCACGAGGGCGATGAAGTCGGCGGCGTCGATCTCTTCCTCGCCCCGGCTCTTGCGGATGGCGTTGAGGGCGGTGCGCAGGAAGTACTGATTGCCGATGCCCGGGATCTCGACGGGGTACTGAAAGGCCAGGAAGACACCGGCGCGGGCGCGGTCCTCGGGGGCCAGCGCCAACAGATCCTCGCCCTTGTAGCGCACGGTGCCGCCGGTGTGGACGTACCCTTCGCGCCCGGCGAGGAAGTGCGCGAGCGTGCTCTTGCCCGCGCCGTTCGGGCCCATGATGGCGTGCATCTCACCCGCGCGCAGGGTCAGCGTGAGGCCCTTGAGGATGGGCTTGTCTTCCACCCGCACGTGCAGGTCGTGAATCTCCAGGAGCGGCGCGCTCGCAGCACTCATCCGACGCTTCCTTCCAGACTGACGCCCAGGAGCTTGGTGGCCTCGACGGCGAACTCCATGGGCAGTTCCTTGAACACTTGTTTGCAGAACCCGGTGACGATCATCGAGACGGCGTCCTCCGTCGACAGACCGCGCTGCCGGCAATAGAAGAGCTGGTCTTCTCCGATGCGGGACGTCGTCGCTTCGTGCTCGACGGTGGCCGACGGCGTGTGGACTTCGAGGTACGGGAACGTGTGCGCCCCGCACTGGTCGCCGATGAGCAGCGAGTCGCACTGACTGTAGTTGCGCGCGCCCTCGGCCGACGCCTGGATGCGCACCTGACCGCGGTAGGCGTTCTGTCCGTGACCGGCCGAGATGCCCTTGGAGACGATGGTGCTCCGGGTGTTCTTGCCGATGTGGATCATCTTGGTGCCGGTGTCGGCCTGCTGGCGGTGGTTCGTGAGTGCGACGCTGTAGAACTCGCCGACCGACTCGTCCCCGACGAGCAGGCAGCTCGGGTACTTCCAGGTGATGGCCGAGCCCGTCTCCACCTGCGTCCAGGAGATCTTCGAGCGCCGACCCGCGCACTTGCCGCGCTTCGTCACGAAGTTGTAGATGCCGCCCTTGCCGTCCTTGTCACCCGGGTACCAGTTCTGGACGGTGCTGTATTTGATCGTCGCGTCGTCGTGCGCGACGAGCTCGACGACGGCCGCGTGCAGCTGGTTCTCGTCGCGCATCGGGGCGGTGCAGCCCTCGAGGTAGCTCACATAGCTGCCCTCTTCGGCGATGATCAGCGTGCGCTCGAATTGCCCGGTGTTCTTCTCGTTGATGCGGAAGTAGGTCGACAGCTCCATCGGGCACCGCACGCCCTTGGGGATGTAGACGAACGAGCCGTCCGTGAAGACCGCCGAATTCAGCGCCGCGAAGTAGTTGTCCGACACGGGCACGACGGAGCCGAGGTACTTGCGCACGAGCTCGGGGTGTTCCTTCACCGCCTCCGAAAACGAGCCGAAAATGATGCCCTTCTCGGCGAGCTGCTTGCGGTAGGTCGTCGCGACGCTGACGCTGTCGAACACGGCGTCGACGGCCACGCCGGCGAGGCGGGCGCGCTCGTGCAGGGGCACGCCGAGCTTCTCGTAGGTGCGCAGCAGCTCCGGATCGACCTCTTCGAGGCTCTTCGGGGCGTCTTTCTTCGACTTCGGTGCGGCGTAGTAGTGCGCGTCCTGATAGTCGATGGGCGGGTACGTCACGTTCTGCCAGCGGGGCTCGGTCATCGTGAGCCAGCGCCGGTAGGCGGCGAGGCGCCATTCGAGCAGCCACTCGGGCTCGCTCTTCTTGGCCGAGATGAGCCGGATGATGTCCTCGTTGAGGCCCTTCGGCGCGAGCTCCGACTCGATCTGCGTGACGAAACCGTGCTCGTAATCACGGTTCAGCGCGGCGTCGAGCGCGGCATCCTGCGGGGGCGTCGGGGGGGCTTTCTCGTTCACGGCGGTTCACTTGGGGGCTTTGGGCGCCCGGCCGTGCCACCGCCGGGGCCGACGGGGCACCGCGGGCGCGGCGCAAGGGAGACGCGAGAAACCACAAAACGGCTTCGCGTGAAAAGAGAAATCGTACCCATACGTGAGGGTTCGAGTCGCGGATCAGCGGCCCGCGAGGGCGTCGAGCGTCGCGTGCGCACGGGCGCGAACGCGCTCGCGGACGGCGACGAACGCGGGGTCGTCGTCGAACCCGGCGAAAAGGGGGCAGCGGTCGAGCCAGGCGATGTCCACGAGACCGAGGGCGTCGGCCTCGACGAGGGCGGCGATGGCCGCGGTGCGCTCGCCGGCCAGGGCGCGGAACTCGGCGGTGAGCTGCGCGAAGAACGTCCGCAAGCGGGGCGTGGCGCCGGTGCGCGCCACCGTGAACTGCTCGAGCGTCGCGATGGCCGCGGGCGCGAGGTGCGGGGCGCGGATGACCGCCAGCGTGCCCTGCACCTGCGAACGCAGCGGAAACTCGACGCTGCCCATCTCGGCCTCGATGCGGTCGGCCGTGCCGGTGTCCCGCCGCCACATCGCGAGCCGGGCACGGGCGACCCAGAGCAGGTTGGGGGTCACCCCGGCGGCCTGCGGGCCGGAGAGCAGCGCGTCGGCGAGGTCCGGCTGCCCGCGCAGCGCCTCGGCCCGCGCGACGCTGAGCGTGGTGTGGTGCATGGCCGGCTCGAGGGCGCGGGCGACGTGGAGGTGGCCGATGCCGGCATCGAGTTCGCCGAGCTCCGTCAGCATGCGTCCGAGCAGCTCGCGACCGTCCGCGAGGTCGGCCTTGGCGAGCAGGGCGGCGCGCAGCTCGCGCCCGGCCGTGACGGGGTCGCCGTTCTGGAAGTGCAGGCTCGCGCGGGCGACGTGCGGGCCGGCGAGGTCCGGTGCGCGGGCGAGCACCGCATCACAGGCTGCCGCGAGACGTTCGTGGAGGTCCGGTCCGGCGGCGTCCATGGCGTAGGCGCGGGCGAGCGCCATCGCATAGGCGGACAGAATCGTCGCGTTCTCCGGGGCGCGCCGCGCGGCCTCCGCGAGGAGCTCGACCGCCTCGGCGGCGGCTTCGCGCCAGAAGGTGTGATAGGCGCGACGTCCGCGAAGATAGAGCTCCATCGCCTGCGCGTCCTGCACCGGAGTCCGGGCTTCGGCCGGGCGCACCGAAAGCGCCCCGGCGACGCCCTCCGCGACGCGATCCGTCAGGCCGAAGACATCCGCGACGCCGCCCTCGAACCGCTGCGCCCACAACGCGAAACCGTTGAGGGTGCAGAAGAGGCGGGCCGAGACGCGGACGACGTCGCCCTGCCGCCGCACCGTGCCCTCGACGACGACGTCCACCTCGAGCGCGCGGCCGAGTGCCATGGGTTCATCGTGCTCGTGCGCGGCCCGAGCGACGGTGGCGCGAGGCCGCACACGCAGACCCGGCAGGCCGGCGAGGGTGTCGGTGACGTCGTCGGCGAGCCCGTCGGCCAGGTAGGCGTCCTCGGGCGCGCCCAGGTTGCGGAACGGCAGGACGGCGATCTTCTTCTCGCCCGGGGCCGTGGTCTGCAGCTCGGGGTCGGGCAGGGGGCGGGGCGCGGGGAGGGAGACGGCCACGGTCGGCGGCGCCATGGGCAATGTGCGGCCCGTGCCGAGCGCTTCGAGGCGGATCGCGACGGCGCGGGTGCTCTCCGGGCGCCGCGCGCGGTCGCGCTGCAGGCAGTCGTTGATCAGGTCCGCGAGCAGCGGCGTCAGGCCCGGGCGCACCGCCCGCGGGTCCGGCGGGGGTGTCGTCAGGCGGGCCACGGCGGTCGCGAGCGGGGTCGCGGCCCGGAACGGCCGCTGCCCGGTGGCCATCTCGAACAGCACGATGCCGAGCGCGTACAGATCCGTGCGGGCGTCGAGGTGGGTCTGGTCTTCGACCTGCTCGGGGGCCATGTAGTCCGGCGTCCCCAGGATGAGGCCCTGCGTCTGCACCTGGGCGCCCTCGCGGCTCGGCGTCCGGGCGATGCCGAAATCCGTCAGGGCGATTCGGCCGCCCGCCCCGAGCAGAACGTTCTCGGGCTTGAAGTCGCGGTGGACGATGCCCGCGTCGTGCACGGCGCCGAGGCCGGCGCAGAGGGCGAGCCCGAGCGCGGCGACCTCCGCGACGGGCAGGGGGGCCTCCCGGCCGATGCGGGTCGCGAGCGTCGCGCCGTCGACGTACTCCATCGTCAGGAAGACTTCGCCGTCGGCCTCGCCCAAGTCGAAGACGCGTGCCACGTTCGGGTGGGCGACGCGCCGGGCGAGCTTGACTTCCTGCCGGAAACGCGCGCGTTCCCGGGGGTCGTCGAGCGCCTCGCGCCGCAGGAGTTTGAGCGCGACGATCTCGTCGAGGGCGTCGTCGCGCACGCGGTACACGCTGCCCATGCCGCCGACGCCGAGCAGGGAGAGGACGGTGTAGCGGTCGGCGACGCGGCTGCGGACCGGGGCGGTATCGATCGAGGTCAAGCGGGCTCCGGGAAACGGCGGCGCCAGTCTACCGCGCGACCGGGTGCCTGTGGTATCCCGCGCGGCATGGATACGGACTCTCCCCGTTCGATGTTCTCCCGCGGTGCGGCCGCTTTTGCCCTCGCGGCGACCCTGGCCTTCGCGCTGACCGGCTGCGGTGCCCCGGCGGGCACGCCGGCTGCGGTGTCGACCGCGGCGGTGGTGTCGGCCCCGGCGCCCGTCGACGACTGCACGCTCGAGACGCCGCTCGTCCCGGGCGTGCCCGGTAGCCCGGGGCACCTGATCCCGTCGGACATCAACCCCAACGGCAGCAGCGAACTCGCCGAGATGATGCGCACCATGCAGCGCGACCTCACGGCGGCCCGGGAGGCTGTGCTCGCCGGCACGCCCGTCGCGCCGATGCACGCCCGCCATCGCAAGATGCGGTGCGCCTGGCCGACGGCGGCGAGCGACCGGAACCCGACGTTCGACGCCTTCGCGCAGGGATATCTGGCCAACGTCGCCGCGCTCGATGCGGCGCCCGCCGAGGGCCGCGCCGCGGCGTTCACCGCCGTCCTCGACGCGTGCAAGGCGTGCCATCAGCAGAGCTGTCCGGGCCCGATCACCGCCATCGACGCGATGCGCCTGCCCGCGCCGTGAGGCGCACGCCCTGGAGACCGCGGGCGGCTCTCGGGTGGGTGACGCTGGCGCTGGTGCTGGGCCTGTGGGGCCCGCACGTCGGGTGTGACCGGCGCGCGTCGGACCTCGCGCTCGAGTCCGCGGACGGGGCGGTCGCCGTGCCCGCCGCGACCCCGCGCATCTACCACCTGTGGGCGACATGGTGCCTGCCCTGCCTCGAAGAACTGCCCGTGTTGCAACGCAACATCGGCCGCATCGAGGCCGCCGGCGTGCGGATCTACGCCGCGGCCAACGAGACGCACTGGGGCCCGCTGCGCGCGCACTTCGGCGAGGCCGGCGTGCCGCCGTGGGTGTATCGGCAGCGGTCGACGGACTGGGCGGCGGCCCAGAAGGCCACGACGTTGCCGGTCACCTTTTTCGTCGATGCCGCGGGCACCGTGACGCATCGGTTCGAGGGGGCGCTCGATTGGGACACCCTCGACCCCGCGAACCCGCAGAGCGCGACGAGCGTGCGCAAGGCGCCCCCCCCGTTCCTGCTCGGGCACCGCTACCTGGCCGGTCCGGCGGACGACGTCGATCTGTGGGTGCCCGTCTTCGACCGCGAATCGCGACCGGTGCTTCGCCTGGCCGCCGGCCGCCCGGGCGCCCCCGCGGAGCCGCTCCGCGTGCGCATCACAGACGCGGCGGGGGCGACGATGGAGGTCGTGTCCCGACCCGAGGTCGCGCACGGCGCCGTCTTTCACGCCCTGCCCTGGCCGGAGCCCGCGCCGGCGTCCGGTCGGGCGACGCTCGTCGTCCTGCCCGACGGTGCGCCCCTCTCGGTCGAGCTGGCCCTGCCCCCGGAGAGTCTGCCGCCCGTCGACGAGATCGTGGCGCTGCGCAAGGCCGGGCGGTTCGAAGAGGCGCGCACCCGCGCCACCGAGCTGCGCGCGGCGGCCGGGCCGGCCCTTCGGCATTGGCTCGACGTGGAGCGCGCGCGGGCGCAGCAGGCCGCGGGCATCGACGCGGCCGTGGTGCAGGCCTGGGTGGCGGCGGCCGAGTCGGCGACGTCCGCCGGGCTCGGCTCGGAGGCGGCGCGCTGTCTGCGGGCGGCGGCGTTGATGGCCGAACGCCTGGGCGACTACCCGCGCATGCGGG
>JAKLJY010000221.1 GCA_023150895.1 Myxococcota bacterium
TCCTCGGTTTCTGGGCGTTGATGCAGTTCTTCCGCGGCACGGCGGAGCTCGTCGGCGGCGCGACGGACGGCGTGGCCCGGTGGGCGCACGTCGGCGGCTTCGTGTTCGAGCTGGTCTACGTCGGGCTGCGGCCGACATCGCGGCTGCCGGTCCGGCGCCGGCGGTGGTCGGTCAGGCGCCGGTGACGAGACCGAGCGCAAGCGCGTTCGTCATGGCGGCGCGCGCGGCGTCGGTCGGCAACCCGGCGGCGCGCGCGGCGTCGTCCGGATCGAGGCCGTCGGCGGCGATCTTGACCGCAAAGAGCAGGTCGTCCGTCGCGGCCTGAAAGCAGGCCGTGTCGCGCTCGGGGTGCCGGAAGACGAGGACGGTGCGGGCGGGGCCGCGCGGCGGCAGGGTCGCCGGGCGGGGCGCGGCGACGAGCCACTCGACGATCGGGTGTTCGACCTCGACCGCGATCAGCGTCGGGTTGAGGACGTACGGGCCATGCCCGACGGGGGGCGTGCCCTCCGCCTCGACCGTCGCGTCCAGCGCGACCTCGGCGAGCAGCGCCTCGAACCGGGCGAGCTCGACCAGGAACGCCGCGTCGGTCTCGGAGACGCGGTCCGGCAGGTAGCCCTCGAGGAACGCCGGGAACGGGCCCGCGGCGGCGTCGAGGGACCACCCGGAGGGCGGGTGCGCGGTGTAGAAGGCGGCGTCCAGCGCCGGCTGCACGCTCGGGTCGAGCGCGGACAGCGTCTCGGGGAACATCGCCGCCACGGCCTGCCGGACGTGCCCCTCGACCATGCGGGCATAGATCGCCAGGCGTGCCGGATCGACCCCCAGCACCCCGGCAGCGGTCTCGATGGCCGTCTCGCCCCGGAAACAGGCGACGAGGGCGCGCTGCGTCTCGCGGAGCGTCACGCCGCCCCTCCACCGCACAGGACCGCCGCGGCCCGCGCGCGGACGCGATCGTTCTCGGCGAGCAGCACGTCGAGGGGCGGGATGCGGTTGTCCCACTCGACGAGCGTGCTGACCGGGCCCGTGCGCTCGAGCGTGTAGGCATACAGGTCGAGCACTTCGGGGATCATCGTCGTCCCGTGGGTGTCGATGATCGTCCCGTCGACCCACTCGTGGCCCGCGAGGTGGATCTGCAGCACGCGGCGGAGCGGCAGGGCGTCGATGAACGCCCGGGGGTCGAAGCCGTGGTTGACGCTGTTGACGTAGACGTTGTTGACGTCGAGCAGTAGCCCGCAGTCGGCGCCATTCAGAATCTCGGTCAGGAACTCGGCCTCGCCGAGCTCGTCCTGCGGGAAGCGCAGGTACGTCGTGGCGTTCTCGAGGCCGAAGGGCAGCCCGGGCCCGAGGCGGGCCTGCACCTGCTTCACGCGCTCGACGACGTGCCGCACGGCCTCTCGGGTGCAGGGCAGGGGGACGAGCTCGTGCAGCTCGACCCCGAAGGCGTTGGAGAAGCAGACGTGGTCCGTGTACCAGCGGGCGCCGGTGCGGCGGGCCAACGCGGCGACCGCGTCGAGGTAGTCCGTGTCCAGCGGGGCCGGACCGCCGATGGAGAGGGCGACGCCGTGCAGGACACACGGCCAGGTCTCGCGGACCCGGTCGGCCATCCGGGCCGGCGCGCCGCCCCGACCGAGGAAGTTGTCGGCGAGGAGCTCGACGAAGTCCACCCGCTCCGGTTGCTGCAACAGCTCGGCCCAGTGGGGCCGCCGCAGCCCGACGCCGTGTCCGAGGGCAGCGGTCGGGCTCACGGGTGGCACCCGGGCTCGATCACTGCGCGCCGCCGCAGCCCTTTTCGCCGCCGCAGCCCTTTTCGCCGCCGCACTTCTTTTCGCCGCCGGCGGGGGCCGCGGCCTCGCCGCCGGGCGCCGCGAGGGGCTGCGAGGCCGCCTCGCCGCCGCACTTCTTGCCCTCGGTGGCGGCGCTCGGGGCGGCACCGCCGCAGGCGGCCATGCCGAGGGCGAGGCCGCCGAGGGTGAGGCTCTGGGTGAGGGTGGCGATGGACTTCTTCTGAATCATGATCTGCTCCCTGCTCTCTGCACGTGAATTGGGCCCGTTCGGGCCAGGTTCGATGTCCCGACGCACAAATGCGTCGCAGCGGCCGGACGTTACGGAGAAAATGCACCTGCCAGTGTCAATCGCAGGACGAGGCCGCGATCGGGCCGCGCCGCGGCGGGCCCGGCGACGAGCAGGCCGTCCGGCACGACGACCACCCGGTTGACGGCGGCGAGCGGCGTCAGCGGCATGGCTTCCAGGCCGTCGCCGTCGCCCGGCCCGACGACGAAGGCCTGTGGGGGCTCGCCTTCGACCACGGCCAGGTGCCGACCGCCGACGCGCACGACCCCGGCGATCGGCCCCGGCAGCGTCCGGGGCGGGGCGTCGACGGGGTACAGCGTCGCGCCGCGACGGCCCGCGCACCCCTCGACGTCGAACTCGACGGGCACGCCCCGGGGCCAGGGGGTGACCCCGCCCGCCAGCGGTTGCGCGTCCCGAAAGCGCCGCACCGTGCCGTCGACACCCACGACCGCGAGCCAGCCACCGACCGGCCCCGAGTGAGCACACAGGCCCCGCACCGGCGTCGTGTCGACCGTGGAGGCCGTCGCGCCGGATTTCGCGGGCAACACCCGGAGGCCCGTCGTCGGGCTGCCCAGGGACACGGTATCGCGCACCACGGCGACGGTCTCGTCCGGTCCGATGGGGGCGTCGCCGAGGACGGCGCCGTCGAGGGAGAGCGCGACGACCCGGTCTGCACACGTCGCCACCAGGGCATCACCGCCCGGTGTCGGCTGCAGGCGGCGCGGCTCGCAGGGGAGGGGGCTGAAGACCGGCCCCGCCGGCGGCCAGGGCAGCGGCGCCCGGGCGAGCTGCGGGCCGTCGTTCGTGCGCCAGGCGACGAACGGCACGTCGCCGACGGCCGCGAGCGCCAGGGGAACGGCCCCCGAGCGGCTCCAGGCGGTGCGGCGCCCGTCGCCCTCGACACGTTCCACGCGGGCGGCCTCGGGATTGACGGGGTGCAGCAGGCGCAGGAGCGCCCCATCGTCGGGCAGCGCGCGCGCTTCGGCGAGCACGTGTCCGGTGACCTCGACGCCGAAACGCTCCCGCCCGTCGGGGCCGATGACGACCGCGGCCTCGCCGAGTCCGAGCAGCACGGCGTCGTCGGCGGTGCGCTCCCCGGTCCAGGCCCCGGATTCGATGGGCATCGGTGCCTGCCACTGCACCAGACCGGGGGCGGCCTCCAGCCGCGCGGTGGCCCCGTTGCCGGCCGCGTCCCGGGCGGCGAGTTCGACGATCAGGGGGCCCGGCCCGAGCACCGCACGCAGCCGGTATCGCCCGTCGGCGTCGGGTTTCAGTGGCTTCGCGCCAGACGTCACGGTCAGCGGGGGCGAGGCGTCGGCGACCGTCGCGACGATCTCGACCTCGGCGCCCGGCGCCAGCCCATACGGCAGCACGGGCCCGGGGCGCAGGAGGCGCAGCGTCGGCGGCGTGCGGTCGATGTAGATCTCGCGCTCGTCGTGAATGCGCCCCTCGGCGTCCCGCACGGCGAGCCGATGCGGACCGTCGCCGACATGTTCGAGGGGCACGGGTCCCGTTCCATGGCCGACGCCGTCGAACGTGACGGTGTAGACACCGGGCGCTTCGACCGTGACCGTCAGCGCGTCCCTGCCGATGCGCGCACCGGCGGCCGGCGCGGACAGGCGGGGGGGCGGCTCGCGGCAGGCGTTCAGCGCCGCGAGGAGCGACGCGCCGGCGACGAGGCGGGCGCGGCGCAAGTGGCCTCAGGCCTTGCGGGCGTCGCGCTTGGCGGCCGCGGCGCGCTTGGCGCGGGCCTTCTTCGCCTTCTGGGCCTTGATCCGGAGCATCTTGGAGGAACGACGGCTGTCACCACGGGCCATGGGAAATCTCTCTCGCGTTCGGCGTTTCAAGGGGGCTCGTCATCGAGCCGACGGACGGGGAACTGAAATGGAAACGCCGCCGGAAGTCAAGGCTGTGGCACACTGGCCGGCATGTGCGCCGCCACCCGCCTGCCGAAATTCGACCTCGAAGCGGGGACGACCTCGCTCTACGTCGACCCGACCTATTACGATTACGAGTACAAGGACCGCACGGCGGACGTTCGCTGGTACTGCGACCAGTACGCCGAGGCGACGCGCGCGGGGGGTCGGGTCCTCGAGCTCGGTGTCGGCACCGGCCGCATCGCGTTGCGCGCGGCGAAGGCCGGGGTGGACGTCGTCGGCCTCGACCTCTCGGCGACGATGCTGCACCACGCCGCGGAGCGCCTCGCCGCGCTGCCGAAGAAGGCCCGCGATCGCGTGACGCTTTTGCAGGGCGACATGCGGCAGTTCGCGTTCGCCGAGCGGTTTCCGCTGGTCTCGTGCCCGTTCAATGCGTTTCAGCACATGTACACGCGCGACGACGCCGAACGTTGCCTGGCCGGCGTGCGATCGCATCTGGAACCGGGCGGTCTGTTCCTGCTCGACGTGCTGATGCCCGATCTGGAGTACCTGAATCGCCCGGCGTTCAAGACCTACGCCGGCGTGCGGTTCAAACACCCCCGGCACGGCTGCCACTTCACCTACGCCGAGCAGACGGCGTTCGACGTGGTCTCACAGCTCAACCAGATGCGATTTCTGTACGAGCGATCGGATCCGGCGGAACCCGGCCCCGAGTCCTACAGCGTGCAGCTCTCGCATCGGTACTTTTTCCCGCAGGAACTCGAGGCGCTGCTGCACTACAACGGCTTTCGTGTCCTGTGTCACTACGGGGACTTCGAACAGGGCGAGCTCCGGGCCGACGTGGAGTCGCAGGTGCTCGTCTGCGGGCTGCGCTGAGGCCGAGGCCGGGGCGGCTCGGCTCGGGCCGTCAGACGAGCAGCTCGGCGAGGCGCGCACCGGTCAGGCGCCGACGACCCAGGGTCAGGCGGTCGAGGCGGACGGCGTCCTCGCCGCAGCGGATGTGCGCGACGCCGTCCCGCACGAACGGCGTGCCGGGCGGCAACACCGCAAAGCGGCCGACGGGCACCGGGCGGACGGCGTGCAGCACGAGCAGTTCGTTGGCCTCGCCGATGCCCGTGAACGCACCGGGCCAGGGGGTGGCCGCGCGCACGAATCGATCGACCTCGACCGCGCTGCGGCTGAAATCGACCTCGGCGTCGTCGGGGCCGAGCAGCGGGGCCCACGTCACGTCGCCCACCTGCGGCGTCGCGACCGGGGCACGCCCCGCGAGAAACGCGACCGCGACGTCGGCGATGAGTTCGGCACCGCGCGCCTCCAGGCGGGTCGCCAACGCCCCGGCCGTCTCCCGCGGGCCGATCGCGTGCCGCTCGCGCAGGAGCACGTCGCCCTCGTCGAGGCCCTCGGCCAGAAACTGCACGCAGACGGCCGTCTCGGCGTCCCCCGCGCGCAACGCGCAGGCGATGGGGTCCGGCCCCCGGAAACGAGGCAGGTCGCTCGGGTGCACGTTGAGACCCGGCGCGAGGGCCAGGATGCTCGCCGGGATGCGGCGGGGGTAGAACGCCGCGACGAGCAGCGCCGGGCGCAGGGCGGCCAGGGCGTCGACGATCGCGGCGTCGCCCAGATCGGGCAGCGTGAAGCGCGGGAGGCCCGTGATGCGGGGATTCAGGCGGGCGCGGCCCGGTCCACCCCGGCGTCCGTGGACGACGCCGACCAGGGACACGCCCCGGTCCAGCAGACACAGCGCCCCCTGTGGATCGCCGAAGTACAACACGCCCCCGTTCGTTTCACGCGCTTCACTCATTCGCCAGCATCTCCACCACGGCCCGCAGGCCGACGACGATCCACGCCATGCGCACCGGATCCAGCGTCTCCGGGCGGTCGGACGCGTCATGATACCCGGGGTTCCGGAAGGGCGCCGTCCCCGTGACCATCACCGCCGGGAAGCCCATCTGCCAGTAGGCCCAGTGGTCGGACCAGCCGACACCGGGAATGACACCCGGGGCCGCCGTCCCCTCGGAGGGGATCCGCGCGACCTCGCGAAAGGCCCCCAGCGTCCGCTGAACGAGCGGCCGGGAGGCCAGATTGCCGACGAACGCCACGAAGTCGCCGGTGTCCGGGTAGAAGTGCCCGAGGGGCCAGGGGTACTGCTGACTGCCCGGCTCGGTCCGGTAGTATCCGAGGCTCTCCAGGCTCAGCATGCCGACCACCCGCTCCTGCGCGGCCGCCGACGCCCGCGCCGCGTGCAGGCTGCCCATCGTCGGCTCGCGGAAGCTCGGCGGCTCCTCGTTGACGAACGCGATGAGGCGCACCGTTCGAGCCGGATGGTAACCGTGCAGCGCCCGCCCGAGTTCGAGCAGCACGGCGACCCCGCTCGCGTTGTCGTCCGCGCCGGCACTCTCCGCGACGGTGTCGTAGTGCGCGCCCACGATGACCACCTCGCGGGGGGACTGCGTGCCGCGGACCTCGACCACCAGGTTGGCGACCGGGCCGAGGCGGCCGTCGAACGTCTGCCGTTCCACGTTCAGACCGAACGACTCGAGCGTCTGCGTGACGTAGATCGCCGCCGTCTCCAGGCTGCCCGGGCGATCTTCACAGCGCGGGCCGATGCGCACCAGGTGGTGGACGTGGTGGGTGAGGCGGTCGGGGAGGCCCGTGTCGAGACCGACGAGGTCGCCCGGCGGCCCGACGTGCGAGACCCCCGGCATGCCGACGACGGCGTGGACGAAGACGGCGACGAGGACGACGGGTCCGAGGAGCAGCGTCCAGAGGCGCACCCACTCGAATCGGGACCGGGGCAACCAGCGAGAGCGGGGCGACATCACCGCGCGACCTCCGCGTACAGCGCCTCCATTCGGGTGCATATTCGGGGCCACGTGTAGCGCTCGAAGACCAGCGTGCGCCCGCGAGCGCCCAGGGCGCGGCCGGCGTCCGGTTCCGCCAGCACTTCGGCGAGGCCGCGCGCCAGATCGGCGGGCTCGAGTGTGGTCACCCGGCCGCAACCGGCGGACCCCACCTCAGGGAAATGGCACCGATCGGTGACGACGGCAGGGGCGCCCGCGGCCAGGGCCTCGGTGATGGCCATGCTGAACCCTTCCTGGCGGCTCGGCAGGCAGAAGACGGTGGCGTCGACCAGGGCCTCGATGCGCGACGCTCCGTAACGCGGTCCGACGAGGTGCACTCGCCCGGCCAGCCCGCGCCGCGCACTCTCGGTGCTCAGGAGAGCGCCGGCCCCCTGATCGGGTCCTGCGAAGACGAGGTGGAGGTCGGGATGGGTCGCCGCGAGCCGCGCGAACGCTTCGAGCAGCAGATCCGGGCCCTTCTGTACGTGCAGGCGGGCGAGCGAGAGCACGAACGGCGCGTCACCGAGCCCGGGCACGCTCGCCCGGAAGGCTCCCCGGGCCGGCAGCGTCTCGAACTCCTCGGGGAAGATGCCGTTGGGGACTTCGACGACGCGGGCGGGCAGGCGCGGCCCCTCCGCCTCGCGTTGCTCCGCAGCGTTGAGGACGTGCACGGCGGCCGCCCCGGTCACCAGCTCGCGGTAGCCGATGAGATACATGCCGACGAGCTTCTTGAGCCGCTTCTGGTGCAGCGCCGCATGGTGCAGCATGCCGTGCAGGGTGAGCACGAAGGGCAGGCCGCGGCGGCGGGCGAGGCGGCCGGCGAGCAGGTTGACCTTCGGCCAGAGGCCGTGCACATGCAGGACGTCGGCGCTCGCGAGCACCCGAGCCAGCGCGCCCGCGGCGGGATCGAGCGGGTGCGGCCAGATCGGGCGGACCGATACCCGCGGAGGGACGGGATGCACGTGGGCCGCCAGGAAATCGTCCGCGGCGGGGCAGTCGGGCGGGTCCGCGGTGACGAGCGTGACGCGGTGGCCCGCGGCGACCTGGCCGCCGGCGAGGCCCTTGATGACCGCCGGGGGTCCCCCGTCGCGGGGGTCGAGCGTGGCATAGACGTGTACGATGTGCACGGCGGGGTTGTACCGTGCGATCCATGTCGACGGAAGCCGCTGCGCCCGATCTCGCCCCCCCGATGCCCACGACCCGCCCGACCGCCGCCGAGTCGGCGCTCCTCGCCCGCCACGGCGCCTCGCTTGCGGCGTGGACGCTTCTTCGGGCCTCGGATGTCGTGGACCTCCACATCGACACGTTCATCCCGCCCCGACTCTGGGGGTACGACGTCTTCGAACGGCACGGGCCGGGGCTTCTGCGGGGCCACTTCTTCGGCCACCTCGACGTCCCTCGCATGGAAGAGGGCGGCCTGACGGGCGCGATGTGGTCCATCACCACCAACCCGTTCCGCACGGCGGCCTCGCGGTGGCGGGTCTTTCAGAAGAACCTCACCCGCCTGCGCGCGCTGGTCGACGGCTCGAATGGTCGGCTCGCGTTCGCCCGCAACGCCGCCGAATACCGCGCGGTTCGCGCCGGGGGGGCCCATGCCGTGCTGCTCTCCATTCAGGGCGGCAACGCCCTGGCGGCCGCCCCCCACGGCCCCGCGGACGTGCCCGACCGGCTTCTCACCCGCGTGACGCTCGTTCACCTGACCAGCTCGGTCTATGGCGAGACGAACAGCCCCTTTGCGCGCCTGCACCCGGTGCGCGGCCTCACGGAGCAGGGGCGGGCGCTCGTCGCCGCGCTCGACGCCGAGCGCGTCTTCGTGGACCTCGCGCACATCGGCCGGGATGCCTTCTGGCAGGCCGTCGACGCCCATGATCCCGCGCTGCCGCTGATCGCCACGCACACCGGGGTCGACGGGGTGCGCCCCCACTGGCGCAACCTGGATGATCGCCAGATCCGGGCCATCGCGGACTCGGGCGGCGTGGTCGGCATCATCTTCGCCGCGCAGTTTCTCAGCCGACGCGGCGGCCCGCGGGACGTCGGCATGGTGGTCGAGCACCTGCTCCACGTGCTCAGAGTCGGCGGCGAGGCCTGCCCGGCCCTCGGGACGGACTACGACGGCGCCATCTCACCGCCGGCGGACCTGCGCTGTGGCACGAGTTACGTGCGGCTCGTGCAGGCCCTGCTCGACCGGGGCGTCTCCGAGCGGGTGGTCGAAGGCATCCTCGGTCGCAACTTTCTGGAGAGCTTCGCGCGCCTGCGGCCGTAGGCGGCCGGATCGTTCACGTCGATGACGCGCGCGGTCAGTCCATGCAGGCGGGCGGCGTCGCCTGTTCCGACCCGTTCGAGCCCCAGCACCGCATGTGGCGGGCCGAATCGATGCCGCAACCGAACGCGTACCCGAGGTCGAAGTCGCTCAGGTCGCCGACCATGCCGCCGTACGTGCCCCAGCAGGTGCCCGAGCCGTTGGCCCGCAGGCCGCAGGTCGTGTCGACGTCCGACTCCAGGTCGACGAAGGGCCCCGCGTGGGGCACCGTCGAGCTGTTGCTCCCGGTGCCCCAGCAGACGGCCATGCCGTCCGCGCGCAGCCCGCAGGCGTGTTGCGAGCCCGGCTCGGGCCGAACCATGGTGTTCGAGATGCCGGCGGGCACGTTGACGATGGTGCCGTTGAAGCCCCAACACACGGTCACGCCGTCGGCGAGGCGAATGGCACAGGCCGTGGTCGTGGCGAGGCTCAGCGCGCGATACTCACCGGCCGGCTCGTTCGTCACGCCCGAGAGCCCGCTGCCCCAGCACTGGACCGTATCGCCGGGGTCGACGATGCCGCAGGTGACGGCGCTGCCCGCGGCGATCTCGCTGAAACGTAGCCCGGCGGGTGGATCCGTTTCGCGGTTGGCGGCCTGTCCCCAGCACGTCGCGACGCCATCGAGGTCGAGCGCGCACGCGTGCTGGTTCCCGACGGAGAGCGACACGAAGAGCCCCCGCGGGGCGGAAAGCTGCTCGTAGCCGTTGTTGCCCCAACACCGGATCGTGCCATCCGTGCGGAGCCCGCAGGCGAAGTACTCGCCCGCGCCGACGTCGATGTATTCGGGGACCGCGCAGCCGCCCGGATCACCCCCACCCGCGGGGCCGGCGGGGCCCATCGGGCCGGCGGGACCAACGGGACCCACGGCGCCCTGCGGACCGGCGGGCCCGGCGGGCCCCTGCGAGCC
>JAKLJY010000222.1 GCA_023150895.1 Myxococcota bacterium
GGCGGTACACGAATTCAACCCCGGGGCCTCACGGGGATGGGGGGGGGGTAGGCAAATCTCCCACCGATCGGGACTGCAAGATTGCGCCTCGGCGTTGCCCTGAGTATGCTCCGACCCCGATGCACCCGAGTCTTCAGAGCACCTTTCCATGAGCAACACGAATCGACGGGAACTGAAGCGGCGCATGCCGGACACCGCCCTCCGGCAGCCCGACTTCAAGGTCACCGGCCACGGCCAGACGGACGTGGGCATGCGCCGGGAGGTGAATGAAGACTCGTTCATGATCCTGGCGGCGCAGAACATCTACATCGTCGCCGACGGGATGGGCGGTCACGCAGGCGGCCAGTACGCCTCGACGATCACCGTCGACACGGTCGGGCGGGCCCTCGTACGGCGGCTCTCGGCGGCCGAACAGAAGGCCGGTCCGGGCGGCGCGGTCAACATCGCCGCGGTGATGGAAGAGGCCGTCCGCGAAGCCTGCGCGCAGGTCTTCGACACGGCCCGCGAGCGACCCGAGTTGACGGGCATGGGCAGCACGGTGACGGCCATGCTCGTCTACGGTGACAAGGCCTGGTTCGGCCACGTGGGCGACAGCCGCGCGTATCTCATTCGCGACGGCAAGATTCACCAGGTCACGGAAGACCACTCCCTCGTCCAGGAGCAGGTCGCCGCGGGGCTCATCACCGCCGAGCAGGCCAAGGTCTCGGTGATGCGCAACATCATCACCCGCAGCATCGGGTTCGAGCGCGACGTCAAGGTCGATGTCGGCGCCGTCCCGCTGCAGCGCGGAGACCAGTTCGTTCTCTGCTCCGACGGCCTCACCGGCCACGTGGAGGACGACGAGATCCTGCAGCTCACCGAGACCAACGACCGGCGCCGCGTGCCCGGCATCCTGATTCGCCTCGCCAATGAGCGAGGCGGCGAGGACAACTCCTCGGTCATCCTGGCGACGGTCATCGGCCGCCGCGGTCGCGAGCGCAACAAGGCGCGCAAGGCGGAGCCGGCGGGCGCTTCGAAAGCCCGCTGACCCATGCCCCGCACCCTCTCGCTCTGCGTCATCGCCAAGAACGAAGAGGCCATGCTCTCAGGCTGCCTCGAGTCGGTGGCGGGCGCGGTCGACGAGATTGTCGTCGTCGACACGGGCAGCACCGATCGCACCGTCGAGGTCGCACTCGCCCACGGCGCGCGGGTGCTGGACTTCCCCTGGCGACATGACTTCTCGGCGGCCCGCAACGCGGCGCTCGAGGTCGCGACGAGCGAGTGGGTGTTCTTCCTCGACGCCGACGAGCGGCTCGACCCCGCCTCGATGGGCGTCCTGCGGCGCCTGGTCGAGGCCGAGCCCGCGGACGCCCCGCCGACGATCTATGCCCCCCTGATCCTGAACGTCGACGCCGCGGGGGCATCCCTCGGCGCCGATCACATGCCTCGACTCTGGCGCGCCCGACCGGAGCTGCGCTTTCGCGGTCGCATCCACGAGCAGGTGGGCGTGGGCGTGGCGGGTCTGCGCACCGCGATCGAAGACGCCCTCAAGGTCGTCCACCTCGGCTACGACCCGGTGCATGCCCACAACACGGGCAAGCACCAGCGCAACATCGCGCTGCTCGACCTCGAGTTCGCCGAGCGGCCCGACGATCCGGGGCTCATCTTCTACCGTGCCAAGGAGGCCTACGCGCTCGGGGACGACGCCGCCGCCGCGGAGGCCTTTCAGCGCGTCATCCGCGAGGCGCCGGGCCTGAACTTCGCGCTCAGCGCCTACGTCTTCGGCGTCGAGTGCCTGCGCAGCACGGGGCGCTCCTCCGAGGCGCTCTCGCTGGCCATGAACGGTGTCCGGGCGAACCCGCAGTACAGCGAACTCTGGTACGCGGCGGGCATGGCGGCCCTGGACATCGGTCGACCCGTGCAGGCCGAGGGCCTCTTCCGGGAGGCCATGAAACCGAGCGAAGGCTTCGCGCTGACGGCGTTCAGCGATCCGGACATCCGGGCCTGGCGCGCCGAACTCGCCGTCGGGCAGGCGCTGCGCGTGCAGAACCTCCCGGCCGACGCGCTGAAGGTCTGGGTGAAGGTGCGCGACCGCGTCCCGCTCGGTCCCGAACGCGTGCGCCTCGACCTGGACATGATCGACGCCTACCTGGGCCTCGGGCAACAGCAGGAAGCCTGGGCCCTGCTCGAACCGATGCTCGACACCGCCCCCGGAGAGGCCGTCGGCGCGCTGCTGGAGTTCTTCGAACTCTACGTGCAGTTCCTCGGGCCCGCGGACGCGTGGAAGTTCTTCACCGACACGGCGACGGTTCATCCGGCGATGCTGCGCGAGCTCGCCATCGTGTCGGCGGGCATCGAACTCGCCGAGCTGCTCGACCTCGTCGACCCCCTCTACGAACTCCTGCAGATCGCGGTGCACCTCGGTACGCAGGTGCCGCGGCACTACGAGACGCTGGCCCGGGTCCTCTCGGCCCGAGGCGAAGAGGCCGCCGCCGAGGCCGCCCGCCGCGCCGCCCGCCGGGTCATGGCGGACTGAGACTGCATGCGGGCGATTGCACGCCTGCGCGCCTGGCTGCTCGGCCTGAACGAGGGCGGGCTCGGTCCGCTCGGACTCGCCGCGCTCGGGAGCGCCTGCGTCGACGCCGGTCAGGTCGAGCGGGCCATGCTGCTGCTCCACGACGCACTGGAACGGCACCCGGGCACGCCGCGCCTGCACTTCGAGGCCGGGCGCGCCGCGCGACAGAAAGGCCTGCTCGACCAGGCCCGGGTCCGGTTCGCACACGCCGTCGCGCTGTCCCCCGAGGACGCAACGTACCGGTTCGCCTTCGCGTGGGCGCTGCATGAGGAGAAGCGGCACGAGGAGGCCGCCGCCGAGTACCGGGAGGTGCTGGCCATTGCACCCGACGAGTCGCGCGTCCTGTTCAACCTGGCCGTGCTCGAGCGCGCGTTGGGTCGATCGGCGGAGGCGCTCGGTCTGCTCGACCGTCTCCTGACCCGGGCGCCCAAGGACGGCCGCGCCTGGTATACCAAGGGGGTCGTGCACTACGAACGCCGGGAGCTCGAGCCGGCCCGGCTGGCCTTCGAACGGGCGCTCGCCCGCCGACCCGACCATGCCCGGACGCTGTATCAGCTCGGGGCGGTCCACCTGGCGGGGGGGCGCCCGGTGGACGCGGAGCCCTTTCTGCGCAAGGCGCTGTCCCGCCGCCCGGACTTCGCCGCCGCGCACTTCGCCCTCGGCCGGGCCCTGGCCGAGCGCGACGTCTCCCGGGCGATGTTTCACCTGCGCGAGGCGTTGATCGCGCCGGAGCCCGTGCCGGGTGCCCACCTCGAGCTGGCGCGCCTCCACGAGCGGGCGGGCCGGATGTCGGATGCCGCCGGCGAGCTCCGGGCGTTTCTCCGGGCCGAGCCGGACGCACCCGAGGCCGCCGGGGTGCGACGGCACCTGTCCCGCCTCGAAGAGACCCTCGCCGCGGCGCAAACCCGATTCGGGGGCTTCCCGTGAGCGCGCCGGGACCCGATCGGCGGACCGTGACGCTCGTCCGCGACGGCGCGGCCTTCGAGGACCGCCTGGTGGTCGAGGAACCGCTGGAGATTCGCGTCGACGATCGGCCCGTCGCCGTGGTCATGCGCACGCCCGGGCACGATCTGGACCTCGTCGCCGGGTTTCTGCTGACCGAAGGCGTGGTCGAGGCGGCGGATGATCTCGCCGCGTTGGCGCACTGCACGGACCCCGCGCGCGAGAACGCCGGCAACATCGTGCTCGCGCGGCTCGCGCCCGGGACTCGCCCCGAGGGCGACCGCGTCGACCGGGCGGCGCGCAGCTTCTTCTCGGCCTCGAGCTGCGGGCTCTGCGGCAAGGAGACCATCGAGCGCATCTACCAGCGCCTGCGGCCGGTGGACCCGACGTTCGCGCCCGAGCCGGCTTGGCTGGCCACGCTGCCGGACCGTCTGCGGGCCGAACAAGGCCTCTTCGCCGACACCGGCGGCAGCCACGGTGCGGGCATCTTCGGCCCCGACGGCGCCCTGTGGGTGGCCCGCGAGGACGTCGGCCGCCACAACGCCGTGGACAAGTGCATCGGCGCGTTGTTGCGCCGCCCCGAGGGTCTGCCCGACCCGCTGCGCTGCGTGCTCGTCGTCAGCGGTCGGGCAGGGTTCGAGATCGTGCAGAAGGCCCTGGTGGCGGGCATCCCCGCCCTGGTGGCCGTCGGCGCGGCGAGCACGCTGGCGCACGACCTCGCGCGGCGCGGCGGTCTGCGGTTGTTCAGTTTCGTCCGGGGCGGTGCGGCCAACGCGCACGCGGCAGAGGCGTTTGCCGAAGTGCCTGGCACCACGGCGGCGGGCGACGCGTCGCGCGCTTTGGACCCTCAGTCCGGCAGCCAGACCTCGAACGTGGCGCCCTGACCCGGGGCGCCCGTGGCGCCGACGCGGCCGCTGTGCCGCCGCACGATGCGCGCGACGGTCGCGAGGCCGACACCCGTCCCGGGGAAGTCGACCCGGGCGTGCAGGCGTTGAAAGGGCGCGAACAGCCGCGCCTGGTGAGCCATGTCGAAGCCGACCCCGTCGTCGATGACCCGCAGGTGCAGCCGGCCGCCGTCCCGGTCTCCTCGCACGGTGACGTGGGCGGGCTGCCGGTGGGCGCTGAACTTCCAGGCGTTGTTGAGCAGGTGGCCGAGGGCGACGCGCAGCAACGCGACGTCTCCGCGCGCCACCAGCCCCCCGTCGATCTCGGTCACGACCTGACGGTCGGGGTAGGTGGCCCGCAGTCCGGCGTCGAGCTCATGGCAGAGGGCGCTGACGTCCACGGGGGCCCACACGAGCTCGTGTCGAGACAGCCGCGACAGGTCGAGCAGCGCCTCGATGAGTTCGTTCATGCGCTCCGCGCTCGCCTCGATGCGCTCGAGCAGGTCCCGGCCGACGTCGTCGAGGACGTCCCGATAGTCCTCGTCGAGGACGCGCGCAAAGCCCTGAATGCTGTGCAGCGGCGCGCGCAGGTCGTGTGAGACGGACCAGGCGAACGTCTCGAGCTCGTCGAGCGCGTGTTCGAGCGCGGTGGTGTGTTCCGCGAGCGCCGCGTTGGTCTGTCGCAGGCGGTCGTAGAGACGCGCGTTGGCGATCGCCAGGGCGGCGTGATCGGCGACCGAACGCAACAGTTCGAGGTCCGTGTGGTCGAGGCCGGGCGCGGGGCGTTCGCGCCACACGGTCAGGACGCCGAGGGGACCGTCGCGGGTCGTCAACGGCACGGAGACGACGGACGACACCGGAAACCGCTCGAGGGCGTCCCGGATGCCGGGCGCCAGCATCGCCCGCAGGGGCTCCGGGTCGATGGTCGGGACGAGCAGCGGTCGTCCGGTGGCCGCCACCTGCCCGGTGAGACCCTCGCCGACCCGCGAGCGGGTGCGACCGGCCAGTTGCCGTGCGGCGGCCCGGGCCTGCGGGTCCGGGTGGTGGACGCTCGTCGGCTCCAGCGAAACACCGTCCTGCCCGATGAGCTCGAGCAGGGCCGCACCGCTCAGACGCTCCCCGACCTCGGCCGTCAATCGCTCGAGCACGGCCTGAAAGTCACCACCGAGCTCGGCGAGCACGCGCGAGATCTCGTTGATGTGGCGGGCGTGCTCGGCGGGGACCGTCACCGCGTCACTCCGCCGGCGGAGATGGAAGCAGCGGCAGATGGAAGCCGCTGCCCGGGGCCGCGCCACACGTCGTGCCGCGGGCGGGGTAGCCCTCGGGCACGGCGACGCGCACCTGATCGCGGAAGGCCTGATCACCCCCGCGGATGACCAGGAAGACCCCCGAAGCGCCCGTCGTCGTCGCCCCGACCGGCTGGAAGTCGTCGAGGGCGAGGCTGTCGCCCAGAAAGCGCAGGCAGTGTCCCCCCTCGGCGCAGCTCGCCATCGTCGAGTTGATGGTGAAGACGGGCCGGGCGGCGTCGACGGGCAGCAACGCGCCCTCGGGCCCGTAGGAGAAGACGCGGCCGATCATGAAGCCGTTGGTCTCGAGGAAGTTTGCGGGTCGGCCGAGGGCGTCGTTCCAGATGGCCTGCTGGGCCTGCGTCGTCGAAAACGCGATGGTGCGGTAGGTCTCGCCGAAGACGGCCTGCGTGCTCTGCACGCCCGAGGACGACCGCATGAGCGTGCCGGCCCCCGGCGTGGGATCGGTCAGCGTGGCCTCGTCGTCGAGGGTGATGCCGACGGAGCCGGCCATGCCGTTGCCGATCACCGTGAAGACCCCGTTGGGGCCCGTGCGCGTGCGACCGCGGGTGGCGTCGGCGAGGGGCGTGCCGGCCGCGACCGCCAGCGGATCCGTCAGCAGAACGCCCGTGCCCTCCTCGACCGCGCAGCCCGTCAGCAGGTCGAGCGCGATGCCGACGACGCAGAAGTTCTGCCCCGCCGGAATGTCGCAGGCCGCCGGGATGGTGCCGGGTTCGCGCCCCTCGGGGCACCGGGGGGCCGGGGGGCCGGCATCGGGCAAGACGACCGCGCCGCCGGCACCGCCCGAGCCGCCGGAGCCGCCGGAGCCGCCCGGGTCGCCACCGGGCGACGGACCCCCGCCGCTGCCGCCCGCGGGCTCGATTGTCCCTCCGGTGCCGCCGCCCGAGCCATCGGGGAGGCAGACGCCGTCGACCTCGCGGGTGCCGGGTCCGCAGGTGAGCGTCCCGGGCGCGCCGCCGCTACCGCCCGCGCCGCCGCCGGCGTCGTCGGGCCGGACGCACGCGCCGTCGAGATAGACGGTGCCCTCGCCGCATTGCACCTGGATGTTGGGGATGCACCGGTCCTGTTCGCGGTGGGTGCCGGGGCCGCATTCGAGGCTGTCGCAGCCCGGGGCGCTCGCGACGACGGCCGCCAGGAGCAGGCCGGCGACCAGGGCGTCAGACTTCAGAGGGCGCGTCGGATGGGTCATAGAACGGTCTCGTCCTCCGCGGGCACGATGGCGACGCGGCCTTTGGCGAAGGGGCAGTCGTTGGGGTCGTCGACGTTCACGAAGGTGCCGAGGAGCACGCCGCGCCGGGGTGGGCGCGGCTCGGGATACGCACAGGTCAGGGGATCGACACTGCGCGCGACCGCCGCTCGCAGCACCGAAGGCCCGGGACGCGGATCGAGGTCCGTGTCCGGCTCGAGCGTGATGAAGAGCCCGTCGGCGTCCGAGAGGTCGATGGCGGTGTCGAGGCGCACGCCGCCGGCCAGGATGGGGCGCAGGCCATCGGCGAACTTGTCCACCGTACCGATGCGCTCATCCGGATCGCAGCGGCGCTCGGCGTCGAAGTCGGCCTCCCAGCGCTGGATGAGCTGCACGTTGGAGGTCGTGAGCGGATTGCCGCCGCAGTGCGCCCGCGGGCGGCCGTCGCCCGGGGGGAACGCCGTGTTGTCGATGGCGTCGAGCACCTTGAAGTGGCCGAGGGACACCGCGCCGCCGTTCACCGTGGCAAACAGCTCGTAGTGTTCCCCCGGGACGTTGGAGTCGAGCGCCTGGAAGTTCATCTGCACGATGGCGCCCCGGTTGATCTCGACGCAGGCCGGCAGCGCGCTCAGGGCGCTCAGGGCGCTCAGGGCGACGGCGGCGGCCGCGAACGCGTGCCGCCGGGCGAACGGGTATCGGGTTCGGGGTTCCATCAGAACGTCACCACCCCCTGGCCGAAGACGCTCCACCCGCCCTTGGGCTGGGGGCGGCTCTGGACGCGGTCCTCGAAATAGAAGTCCGGATCACCGGTCCGGTCGTCGAGCAGGTTGTACCCGAACACCGAGAGCGTCAGGCGGTCGTCCCAGAGGTGAGTCGCCCGGAGCCCCGCGCGCAGCAGAATCGAAGCGCCGATCTCGTCCACGACGACCTCCGCCGAGTCGACCCCGGTGTATTGCCCGCCGAAAACGGCGTACCCGGCCTTTGGATCGCGGTTGAGATCTTCCTGCGGGCCGATCCAGGTGAAGCCGGTCATGGCCTCGAGGTACTTCGGCAGAATCTGCACCTTGCCGCCCCCCGTGAAGGTCACGTTCGGGAAGTTGCGGATCGGACCCAGGACGGAGTCTTCCGCTCGGTTGAACGCCCCGCCGAGCCAGAGTTCGTGCCCGCCGACGAAGTCCGCCCGGGCGAGCGCCTCGACGGCGTGAATGCCCCGCTGCCCGGAGTTGGCGAACTGTCCGCTCACGTTGCGGACCAGGTCGCTGAGGACGGTGTACGCGTAGTCGCCGCGCAGGTAGACGCGTTCGAGGACGCCGTACCCCTCGGCGACGACGGCGTTGATTTCGGCCTCCGTCGAGCGCGACCGTTCGACCCGGAGGTCGGGGTTGGACTCGTAGCCCACGTTCGAGACCGCGCGGTTGTTGACCCGCGTGGCCTGGAGCTCCGGCGGACGGAAGCCCTCGGCGTAGTTCAGCTTGACGAAGAGTTTGGCGAAGACGTTCCAGACGAGCGCGCCCGAGAACAGGCCGACGGGATCGTAGGAGTCCGAGAACTGCATCCGGAAGCCGGGTTGCAGCGCCAGCGTGCTCGCGGCCTTCCACTCGTCGCTGACGTAGACGGCGCCCACGGTGCGGGTCGTGTCGTGCAGCAGCGTGTCCGTGAAGACGCAGCCGGCCTCGAAGTCGGCCGTGGTCTCGCCATCCCGCACCAGCACGCGGTGCGCGCCCGCCGGGGGGCACTGGGTGCCGCCGTCGACCGACCGCGGGAACACGCCCGCGGCCACGCCCGGATCGTCGTCCCCGGCCACGGCCAGGTCCGGGAAGACGCGCGGGTTGCGCAGGCGGTCGCGCCGGGTGGCATTCGAGAGGCTTTCGCGGAACCCCTCGGCGCCGAACAGCAGGTGGTTCTCGAAGGGCAGCTCGAGATCGGCGTCGACGTTGAGGCCGAAACGGTAGATGCGGCCGGCGTTGAGCGCGATGACGACCCCCTCGTCGAGGGTGGGCAGCGCGCTCGGCGGGAACGCCCAGAAGGGGTCCTCGTCCAGGGTGAACCGGACCCCGTAGGCCTTCGTAGACAGACCGAGCGTGTCGTCGAGGAAGCGGCGGCGCCAGCTCAGGCCCACCGTCTGCATGGCGTCGTTGCCGACGGTCTCCTCGGTCACGGTCTTCGTCGAACCGTCGGCCTGCGGTTTCTCGCCCCGCAGGATGGCACCGCCCGTGGCGAGCTGTCGGTGGTCCTGCTCGAACTCGATGAGCCAGTCCAGCGTGACCTCTTGAAAGAGCTTCACGTTGCCGGTGCTCGTCAGCCACCAGTCGCGGCTGTTCCAGTCCGTCGTGTCCTTTTCGAGGACGAACGCGGAGGTGCTGTCCGGCTCCGGGGCGGGCAGGGCGCCGACGATCTTGCGGCTGTCGACGGTGAGCTCGTCACCCGCGTCGCTGTAGTAGCTCAGCGACGTGAAGAGCTCGACGTCGCCGTCCAGGAAACGATCGCCGTAGGCCAAGGCGCCCTGGGCCGCCGCGCGGGCGCTGGCCCCGTGCCCACCGCCGGCGAGGACCTGCACACCGTCGAGATCGGCCGCGTCCTTCAGGATCACGTTGACGATGCCCATGAGGGCGTTGCTGCCCCAGAGCACGCCGCCGGGGCCGCTGGTGACCTCGATGCGTTTGATGGCCTCGACGGGGATGCGGTGGTCGAGCGAGAGCCCGTTGCGCAGCGGCTCGGTGACGTTGACGCCGTTGACGAGGATGAGCAGCGTGCGGGGTTGCCCGCGCACGACGGCCTCGTCGAACCAGCCGTTCGAGTCGAGGCGGTGGCCCTCCCAGCCGGGGACCATCTGCAGGGCCTCGGAGACCGTCCGGTGGCCGCGTTCGGCGATTTCTTCGGCCGTGATGACCGTGATGATGCCCGGGGCCTCCTGAATGCTCGTGCGCGTCCGGGCGGCGGAGAGCACGACGTTGCGCTCGTCGACCTCGAACTCCTCGAGGATGACGGGGCCGCCGGTGGCGGGCCGGGCCGCCGGCGGGGCGGCCGGCGCGACCGGGGCGGCCGGGGC
>JAKLJY010000223.1 GCA_023150895.1 Myxococcota bacterium
CGCGCGGCGGCGGCGGCCTGGGTGGGCGGCGCGGACGCGACGGGGCGCGTCGCGGGCGAGGCCTCCGGGACGGGGACGGCCTCGACCTCAATCGCCGGGCGCGCGCGGACCTGGGCGACCGTCGGCAGGTGCTCGTCGCCCAGCAGGCGGGGGGGCGGCAGGGTCGGGGCGGGCGGGCCGGAGACGACCGCGGGCTCCTGAAGAACGATCAGCGCCGTGAGCACGGCGGCGGCGGCGAGGCCGGCCACGACCCACCAGGCGAGCGCCCGCCGGTCGGGCTGACCGTCGGCGGGTCGTGGTGGCCCGGGTGTCGGCTCGACCTCCAGCGCCCCCACGACCGGCCGGCTCCCGATGGACGACGGCTCGGGCGGCCCGGGATCGAGCGTCGGCACCGAGAGGGCCGGCTGCCCCGTATCGACCCGCGTCCCGCTTCGGCGTCCCGCCTCGATCCGGGTCACGCGGGCCCCGGGGGCGTGTGTGCTCGGCGGGGGGGTGGCGCCCGGTTCGAGCAGGGCCGCCTCCAGCGCGGCCCGCAGGCTCGGCGCGTCCGCGAAACGCGCGGCCGGATCGAACGCCGTGGCGCGGTCGATGACGCCGGCCAGGGCGGGCGACATCGGGGCGTCGTCGAGCAGGCTCCGCGGTCTGAAGTCGCTCTGCCGCTTCAGGCGCAGAATCTCGGACTCGGCCATGCGCCCGAACACCCGCCGCCCGGTGAGCAGCTCGGCGGCGAGCACCCCGACGGCGTAGAGATCCGTGGTCGGCCCGACGGGCTGGCTGCTGCTCATCTGCTCGGGGGCCATGTACGCGGGCGTGCCGCCGGCGAGGCGGGTCTGGTGCCCGCCTTCCAGAAACTTGGCGAGCCCGAAGTCCAGCAGGCGCAGCAGGTGCGGCTCACCCGGCACGGACTGCACGAGAATGTTGCTCGGTTTGAGGTCGCGGTGGACGACCTGCGCCGCGTGCACGGCCTCGAGGGCGAACAGGAGCTGGCGGAGCAGGTGAATCGCCACCGGGCGCGTCGTCTCGGGGACGAGAAACGCGTTGAGCGGGACGGCGCCCTCGACCACTTCCATGACGAGGTAGGGGAACGGCGGCCCCGCGGAGTAGCCCAGGATGCGCACCACGTTGGGGTGACTCACCCGCGCCAGGGCCTGGGCTTCTTTCTGGAAGCGCTCGACGAAGCCCTCGGGGGGAGGGGCATCCGTCGTCCCGAGGACCTTGATGGCCACCCGCAGGCCGATGTCGGGCTGGACGCCCAGGTACACGCGCCCGAGGCCGCCCTCGCCGATGCGGGACTCCAGGGTGTACGGTCCCAGCGGCGTCCCGATCAGGGGATCGGGGCGCGAGCGCTCGGGCGGCGGTGGGGGCAGGGTCGAGGCGGCCATGAGTCGGGTTGCGGGGAATCCGGCACGCAGTCTCCGATTTCGGCGGCCTTCTCACAAGTTGCGCGCCACCCCGCGATCGATCACGCGCCGGACGATCGCAATATTGACCCCGTTTGCGGGACCCGAGGATCATGCACCTGCGCATGAACCCGACCGATCCCATCTTCGTGCCCGCCCGGACCGTGGCCTCCCGCGTGATGGGCGACAGCGCGCTTCTGATTCACCCCGAGGCGGACGAGATCAAGCTGACCAACGAGGTCGGCACCCTCGTGTGGCGCCTCGTCTGCGAGCGTCGACACACCGCCGGCGCCATCGCGCGGGCCGTCGTCGAGGCGTTCGACGTCGACGCGGCGACCGCCGAGGCGGATGTCGCGTCCTTTCTGGATGAACTGTCGCGTGCCGCGCTCATCGAGCGGGTCGAGCCGTGATTCGCCCGGAAAACCGCGCGAGCGTTCCGTGATCTGAGTTAGATTCCCCGCCTTCGGGGACGATTGAAGTCGAGCCCCGCGCGTGCGCATCGCGTGAAACCGAGGAGTCCCGCATGTCAGACCAGACGACCCCGCGTTCGCCGGCGACCGAGCCCGCCGTCTCGCCGGCGCCCGTCGCCCGCCGCCCGTACGTCAAGCCGGGCTTCGTCACGAGCGCGGCGTTCGAGCGACAGGCCCTCTCCTGCGCCGGCTGCCTGAACCTGGCGCCCGCGCCGCCCGCGCTCTGCTCGATGCGCTCCTGAGCCGCCCCGGGCGCGCTTCTTTCCCATGCTCACCCTGGCCCTCGGTGGCCTGACCATCGAGCTGCGCTTCGCCGAGGCGACGCACGCCGAGGCCGCAATCGCGTGTCTGCGTGAGAGCTTCGGGCCCTTCGTTCGAGCGCCGGGCCGAAGCGCCGACGAGCGCGGGCCCGACGAAGATTTCGTCCCGGTGCTGCTGACGGTCGAGCCGGAGCTGACCTTGCCCGACGTCGGGCCGGTGCCGGCCGACGGCCTGTGTTATCAGCGCACCGACCTCCGCTTCGAGATGGGGCCCGCGCGGCGCACGGCCCGCGCAGCGGTAGATGGCAGCCGGGGCGCGCTCGAGGCCGTCGTCGAGCTGACGCTGCAAGGGGCGCTGCTGCGGCGGGGCGGTCTCGTGGTGCACGGCATGGCCGGCGTCGACGAAACGGGCTCGGGCTGGCTCGTCCCCGGGCGCTCCGGGGCGGGCAAGAGCACCATCGCCCGGGCGGCCGGCTTCACGCGCGTCCTGGCCGACGAGGCCGTCGTGCTGCGGCGCGTCGCCCCCGGTCCGGGCGGGTTTCGTCTCTATGGCACGCCTTTCTGGTCCGAGGGGCGCAGCCTGCCGCTCGACACCGGAGACGCCCCCCTCGGCGTGCTCGCGCGCCCGATCAAGGCGCCGGGCCCCGGGGCCTCGGCCGAGCGCCATCCGGTCGCCTCGGCCGCCGCCGATCTGCTCGCCTGCGTGATGTTTCACGACGCCGATCCGCAGGCGCGCGCGCTCGTCCTCGAAACCGCCTGCGACGCTGCGGCATCGGCCGAGTGTGTCGCACTGCGTTTCCCGAAGGAGGGACCATGGCTGAGTGGGGTGGTGCAGAGGCGAGCCGGATGGGCTCGTTCTTCGACCGCGCGATAGAGCAGTCCATCCCCCTCTTCGTGCAGTGGGATCTCACCTGGCGGTGCGACCACAAGTGCGTCCACTGCTACCTCACCGACCGCCGGCAGCCCGAGCTCACCCTGGCGGAGGGCACGCGCATCCTCGACGAGCTCGCCGCGGCGGGCACCCTGTTTCTGTTGATTTCCGGTGGTGATCCGTTCCTGCGACCGGACGGTCTGGCCATCGTCGAGGCCGCCCGCGCCCGGCAGTTCGACGTGAAGATCAACACGCATGGCAACTTCATCGACGACGCCCTCGCCGACGCCCTCGCCGCCTGCGGCGTCTCGAAGGTCGCGATGTCGCTCTACTCCGATCGCGCCGACGAGCACGAGGCCATCACGCTCATCCCCGGCAGTCACGCGAAGACGATCAACGCCGCCCGCCGGCTGCGCGCCCGGGGCGTCGCCGTCGGGTTCAAGACGCCGCTGATGACCCACAACCGGGGCGGGTATCAGGGGGTGGGGGCCATCGCCCGCGCGCTCGGCTGCGACTGGGAGTCCGACGCGCACATCATGGCCGACGACCAGAACGACTTCGGCCTGTGCGGCATCGGCGCCCACGGCACGGACCGCATTCTCGCCGTCATGCGCGGGTTCGAGGGCGTGCTCGACCAGGTGAAGCCGGTGCACGCGCTGGAGGACACGCCGAGCCACCGCCCCACCTGCAGCGCGGGCACGGCGAGCGCGTACATCACGCCCGACGGGCGATTGCAGCCCTGCATCAACTGGCGCGAGGACATCGGCAGCCTGCGTGAACACGGCTTCGCCGAGCTGTGGTGGGGCGAGGCCGGGCGCCGCCAGACGGCGGCGGTGCGGGCCATCCGGCGGGCGAGCTACCTGAACGATTGCGGCGGCTGCGCGTTCCACGGCAAGTGCGGCTACTGCCCGGGCATCTCGCACGCCGAGACGGGCGACGCCGGCCGGCGCAGCCCCTACGTCTGCGAGCGCACGCACCTGACGATGGCCGCCATCGACTACGTCGCAGCCTGTCGCGACGACGGCCGGCCCATTCCCGCGCCGGACACGCCCGAGGCCGCGCAGATGTTCGCAGACTTCGGCCCGACGTTCGCCGAACGGCAGCTCGCCGCCCGCCGGGCCGGGTTCGCGCGGCCGTCGAGCGGCCTGCGCGAGCTCGTGCAGATCGGCGAGCCCCGCGGTTCTTCGTGAGCTCGCCAGCCGGCCCGCTCGACGCGGGCACCCTCGACGCCGTCGCCACGGACCTCGCCCGCGCGCAGCTCGCCCGGGGGCTGTCCGTGCAGGTCGTCGCCCGCGGGGGGTCCATGTGGCCGTTCCTCCTGCCCGGCGACGTGCTGACGCTTGCTCCGCCTGGGCGCCTCACGCCCGGCCTCGTCGTCTGGGTCGACGGGCCGGGGACCGCCTTCGGGGTCATCCACCGCGTCGTCGCCTGCCTGCCCGGCCGCGTGCTGACCAAGGGCGACGCGTTGCCGCGCAGCGACGGCTGGGTCTCGCGCGAGCGGGTGCGTGCGCGCGTGGCCGCGGTCCGGCGGGGCGAGGCCCGGTTCGTGCCCCTGCGCGCGTTGCCCCTCGTCCTGTCGTGGCTGCGCGGCGCGCTGGCGCGCTGACGTGCCGGCCCGCGGCGGCTCAAGTTTCGGGGCGATCCCGTCGACCGTGAGGCTCAACGCCTCTGCGAGTCCTCGAGGCCGTGGTGTCGACGCCCGAAGTGCCCAGCAATCCGCCCCGTGAGCCTCGCCGGCGGATCCTGGCCGGGGTCGTACCGTTCGCCCTCGCCGGGGTCTTCGTCTTGCTCACGGTGGCCCTGCGCCTGGCCGCCGACTTCGAGCCGGGCGACGCGCCGCAGTTGGCGGTCTTCATCTTTCCGATTGCAGCGTCTGCGGCGCTCGGTCGACGCAGCGGCTATTTCGCTCTCGTCCTCTCCCTCGTCCTGGCCAAGCTCCTGCTCGTCGCCGAGATCGGCACTCTCGTCGTCGCCACGACGGCCGATGCGGTGCGCCTCGCGACGCTTTTCGTCGCGGCCATCGGCATCATCGAGCTCGTCGTCCGTCTGCGCGAGAGTCGACGGACCGGGCTCCGGGCGACCGACGAGGCCCGGGCCTCGGCCGCGAATCTGGCGCTGCTCATCCAGCACATGCCGGCGGCGGTGGCCCTCTTCGACCGGGAGATGCGGTACCTGGCCTACAGCCGGCGGTTCATCGAGGACTACGGGCTCCCCGAGGGTTCCCTGGTCGGGCGGTCGCACTACGAGGTCTTTCCCGAGCTGCCCGAGCATCTCCGCGCGATTCACCGCCGCTGTCTGGCGGGTGCGGTCGAGAGCGACGAGGCCACGCCGTTTCCGCGCCTCGACGGCCGGGTCGACTGGGTCCGCTGGTCGGCGCACCCCTGGCGCGACGCCGCGGGCGAGATCGGGGGCATCGTCCTCTTCACCGAGGTCATCACCCAGCAGACGCTGGCCCGACAAGCGGCCGAGACGGCCCGGGGACAGCTCGAAGCGGCGTTCGGGGCGATTCAGGACGGCATCGCGGTCTTCGACCGGACCGGCCGGGTCGTCCACCTCAACGCGGCGCAGGTCCGCATCAACGGGTTCCCCGATGCGGAGACGATGCAGCGCGAGATGGCCTTCTACGAAGAACGCTACGAGCTGCGCCGACCCGATGGGCCCATCGTGCCCCCGGAAGAGTGGCCCGTGTCCCGGGTGCTGCGCGGGCTGGTCGACGACCAGATTCTCCACGTCACGCGCGTGGACACCGGGCAGCAGTGGGTGATGCGCTTGACCGGTGCGCCGGTCTTCGACGCGGGCGGCGCCGTCGACCTCGCCGTCGTCGTGACGCGGGACATCACCGAGGAGTGGCACGCGAAGGCCCACTTGGCGGCCGCGTCCGAGCGCCTCGCCGTGACGCTGCAGAGCGTCGCCGAGGGCGTCATCGCCACGGACGAGACGGGCCGGATCACCCTCGTCAACCCCATGGCCGAGTCGCTGACCGGCTGGTCGGCCGCCGAGGCCGTCGGGCGGCCCCTCGAAGAGGTCTACCGGACCCGGACCGAGGGCTCGCGCCCGGATGACCCGGCGGCCGGGGCGTGCCTCCTGGCGAGGGACGGCTCCAGTCGTCCCATCGGCGAGACCATCGCGCCCCTGCGCACGGCGTCCGGCGCTTCGCTCGGGCAGGTCCTGGCCTTCCGCGACCAGACGGGAGAGCGCGAAGCCCGCCGCCTCCGGGAGGCGCTGCTGCAGTCCCAGAAGCTCGAGAGCCTGGGCCGTCTCGCCGGGGGCGTCGCGCACGACTTCAACAACCTGCTCACCGTCATCATCAACTGCGCGGACGCGGTGCGAGACGCGCTCGTCGAGGGGCGGCGGCCCGATGTCGAGGACGTCGTCCAGATCCGGGAGTCGGGCGATCGGGCCGCGGCGCTCACCCGGCAGCTCCTCGCCTTCGCGCGCAAGCAGGTCGTTGCGCCGGTCGTCCTCGACCTCAACGCGCTGGTGCTTTCGAGTCAGAAGATGCTCGCCCGCTTGCTCGGTGAGCACATCCGGGTCGAGACCGCCCTCGACGTCGACCTCTGGCCGGTGCGGATGGATCCGGGGCAGTTCGAGCAGGTCGTGGTGAATCTCGCCATCAACGCGCGCGACGCGATGCCACTCGGCGGGCGGCTGCGCATCTCGACGCGAAACGTCCCGGCCGGCGACGGCGCGGCGGCCGGCGACCGGGTCCGCGTCGAGGTCGTCGACGACGGGGAGGGCATGACGGCGGACGTGCAAGCGCACGTCTTCGAGCCGTTCTTCACGACCAAACCGACGGGGCAGGGCACCGGCCTGGGCCTGGCCACCGTCCACGGGATCGTCCGGCAGGCGGAGGGCGCCATCACGGTCGAGAGCGCTCCCGGGGCCGGGGCGCGCTTCGTCATCGAGCTCCCGCGGCACAAGGGCACGGTCGCGGCGACGCCGCCCGCCGCGGAGGCGCCTCCGGGTCGCGGCGAGGTGGTCTTGGTGGTCGAGGACGAGGCGCTCGTCCGGGGTGTGCTCGTCCGGGCCCTGCGGCGCGCCGGGTATCGCGTGCTGGCGGCCGGCGGCGGTGCCGAGGCGATTGAACTCTGCGAGCGCGCCTCCACGGAGGGGGCCCCCGTCGAGCTGCTCCTCAGCGACGTCGTGATGCCCGGCATGGACGGCGCGCAGGTGCTTGCGGCACTGCGCACCCGCCGCCCGGGGCTGCCGGCCCTTTTCCTCTCGGGACACCCGGAGGACATGCTGGTCGCGCGCGGTGTTTGGACCGCCGGCGTCCCGCTCGTCGCCAAGCCGTTCAACCTCCCGGATCTCCTGATCCGGGTGCGGCGCGCCCTCGCGGGCGGGTGACCCGGCGATGGGGTCGTCAGCGGCTCGGGTCGTCTTCGGGGGGTGAGACGAGCGCCCGTCGAACCGTCTGTGCGAGGGTCGCGAAGTCGAAGGGCTTGGCGAGAAACGCCGCATTCGCGTCGAGCACGCCGTACGGCGCGAGGACCTGGGGCGGGTGGCCGGACATGAAGACGACGCGCAGGCGGGTCTGTGTGCCGCGCAGGGCCTCGGCGAGCTCGAGCGCGCTCATCTCGGGCATCACGACGTCGGCGACCAGGAGGTCGATGCTCGTCGGGTTCGCCGATCCATAGGCGACGGCCTCGAGGGGCGAGCTCAGCGCGACGACGTGGAGCCCCATGCGGTCGAGCATGAGGCGCACGAGGCGCAGCATGGCCGGGTCGTCGTCGACGAGCAGGACCCGGGGCGTCGACGCCTGCGCCGCGGACGTCGCCTGCGGGCCGTCACGCTCGGGCGGCTCGACGATGGGCAGGTAGATCCGGAACGACGAGCCGCGCCCGGGCGCGGTGTCGACCTCGACGTGCCCCCCCTGCCCGGTGACGATGCCGTAGACCGTCGCCAGACCGAGTCCCGTGCCCTCCCCGACGCCCTTCGTGGTGAAGAACGGCTGAAACAGCTTGGCGACGACCTCGGGCTCCATCCCGGCGCCGTCGTCGGTGACGCTGAGGCAAAGAAACCCGCGGCTCGTGTCGTGGCCGGCTGGATCGGGGCGGCGGAGGATGACGCGAGACGTCTCGATGCGGATGTTCCCGGGGCCGACGATGGCGTCCCGCGCGTTGACGCACAGGTTGGTCAGGATCTGGTCCACCTGGCTGGCGTCCATCCGGACCCGTGCGTCGCCGGCGCCGGGCCGCCAGGTCAGCGCGATGCGGGGACCCACGAGCCGCGACAGCATCGTCCACAGGCCCTCGATGCGCTCGTCGAGATCGAGTTCGACGGGGCGGCCGGCGTCGCGGCGGGCGAACATGAGGAGCTGGCGGGTCAGTGCTGCGGAGCGCAGGGCCGCGTCCTGGATTTCCTTGAGGTCGGACCGGAGCTGGCCATCGAGGGTGTCCCGTTCGAGGGCGAGGGCGCTGCGGCCGAGGATGACCCCCAGCATGTTGTTGAAGTCGTGCGCGACGCCGCCCGCCAACCGCCCGACGGACTCGAGGCGTTGGGTCGCGTCGAGCTGCTCGCGCAGGCGCGCCTCTTGCTCGGCGGCGCGGCGGCGATCCGTGACGTCCGCCACGGTGCCCGTCGAGACCAGCGGCTGCCCGTCCGGTCCGTAGGACGTCTCGCAGCGCTCCTGGACCCAGCGGATCTGTCCGTCGGGCAGCACGATGCGGTGTTCGAGTTCGTAGTCGGTTCGCTGCTCGATGGAGGTCCGGTAGGCGCGGTCGACCGCCTCGCGGTCCTCGGGGTGAACCGCCTCGAGGAAGGCGGCGTAGGACGCCCCGAAACGGATGCGATCAATGCCGAAGAGGCGAAACGTCTCGTTCGACCAGTCGAGCGCGCCCTGGGTGTGATCCAGGCGCCAATGACCCAGGCGCCCGATCCGCTGGGCCTCCTCGTGGAGGCGACGGGACTCGAGCAGGGCCTCCGCCTGGGCGATGCGTTCCGTGATGTCGCGTCCCAAGCCCAGAAGCGCGCGGCGCCCGTCGATCTCCACGTGCGAGAGGGTGATCTCCACGGGGACATCCCGGCCGTCCGCGCGGCGGTGCACCCAGTCGAAGCGATGCACGCCCCGGGCGTGGGCCGCGGCGATCATGTCGGCGGCCTTCTCCGGGGAGGGCCGTCCATCGGGCTGCGTGGGGGGAGAGACCTGCCCCGGATGCAGGCCGACGAGCTCTTCGGGCCGCGCATACCCCAGCAGGCGCGCCGCGGCCGGGTTGGCGAGCGCGAAGTGGCCCGTGTCGTCGACGATCCAGCCCGCATCGGGCGAGCGCTCGAACAGATCGCGGAAGCGCCGTTCGCTCTCGCGCAGCGCGCTCTCCGTCCGGACCTGGGTCGTGACGTCCTCGTACAGGCCGAGAATGCCGATGACCCGACCGGTGTCGTCGGTCAACGGCACTTTGGAGGTCCGCAGCCAGAGGGTGTCGCCCGTGGGGGTCGTCTGCGGTTCGAGGTACGCGAGTCGCGGCTGTCCGCTGTCCATCACCGACCGATCGTCGGCCCGGTACAGCTCGGCCTGCGCGTGCCAGCCGAGATCGAAGTCGTCCAGCCCGACGAGCTCCGCCGGCTCGCTCAGGCCCGCATCGCGGGCGAAGGCCCGGTTGCAGCCCAGGTAGCGGCCGTCGCGGTCCTTCCAGAAGACCCGCAGGGGGATGCGCTCCAGGAGGGGGTCGAGCAGATGGGGCAGGAGGGCGAGCATCGGTCGCGGCGAGTGTACGCCATCCGGCGGGCGCACGCGTCCGGGAAGAGACGACGCCCGGCTGGGGACCCGGGATCGACGAAACCCGCGGCGGGGCGCACGCCCGGCAGTAACGCCCGGTGAAGAATTCCAGGAGACGCCCGTGCCCCGCTCTGTGCCTGGGGCGGCGTGGCGGTGAGACGG
>JAKLJY010000224.1 GCA_023150895.1 Myxococcota bacterium
GGCCGAGCGCGCGACCGCGCTGTCGGAGCGCGCGACCGCCGAGGCCGAGCGCGCGACCGCGCTGTCGGAGCGCGCCGCCGCCGAGTCCGCGGCCCGCGCTGCCGCCGAGGCCGAGATCGCCCGACTTCGCGCGGAGATCGAGCGCCTGCGCGGCGGCTGAGCGACCCGGTTCAGGCCTTCGCGGCCTTCGCCCGGGCCATGGCCTCGACGATGAGGCGGCGGGCGTCGCGCCGTCCGGTGTTCTTCGCACTCGTCGCGATGCACGTCGGCATTCTGCTCACGGTGGACTTCGCCGACCTCACGCTGGGCATGCTGCTCGCGCACCTCTTCGCGTGGGACGCCGTGGCGGGCCGGGTTCAGCCGGCGGACGCCCGGAACGCGGCGTCGCGGCCGAGCCCCCGACGGAGGGCGCGGTGCGGTGCCCGACGCACGATCTCTTCCTGATCGCGGCGTCCGAGGCGGCCCACCTGGAGGACCACCCCCTCCTGGGGCATGTGCTCGATGAGAAGTACGCGCTGACCTCCGTGGTCGGCGCCGTTGGGTTCGGCGCGGTCCATGGGGGCCTGCAACTCCCGCTCAGCGACCTCCAGGGCCGCACCCTGGCCAAGGTCATCGACTTCGGCATCGCTCGCGTCGAAGACGCCGCGCGCAGCGAGGCCGGTCTCGTGTCCGGCACCCCGCGCTACATGGCCCCGGAGCAGGCGCGCTCGGTGGCGGATCTCGACGGCCGGGTCGACGTCTACGCGCTCGGAGTCAATCTGTACGAGCTGATCGTCGGGCGCGTGCCGTTCTCCCACGCCCTGCCGATGGTCCTGCTGCAGATGCAGGTCGTGGATGAAGTCCCGAGTATCGCCGCCTCCGCAACTCGTTGACGAACGCTGGCTCAGTGGAGATCACACGTGCTCATCCCTTGCAGATTGAAAGGCAGACTTTCGAAATGCCGGGTATGCGCCGAGCCTATGAACCGCTCCTGATCGAGTATCTGGCCGCCTTCCCCTTCGGAGAGCCTCGCCGGGCGGGCGGCGGTCATCGAGAGGGCCCCGCTCGCCTGGTCGGAGGTCTTGCCGAGGCCCGGCGCGTCTGTCGTCGAGCGTCTCGTCGACCGCAGGACGACCCCTCTCGACCTCATCCATGGCCTGACACAACGAGGCACTCTTCAGCAGGCCCACGAGTACTTGTTTCGCGGAGGGTATCCGGAGCCCTAGGAGCATGTCGCCGTGACGCCCGCCGGCTGCGGTCGCCCGTGTCGGACGCCCGCCGGCTTTCGGCTACCTGGGCGCCCCCCGAGAAGGGGCGCCCAGGCCTCGGTCGCGCTACCTACGGGTAGCGCTCGGTCGGTCGCTCCAGGCGCGCTCGGCGGTCGCCTCGACCCGAGCGCCCTCGCATCGGCTCGGTTACGGCGACAAGCTCCTAGCTCCGCGGCTCGCAACGGTTCAGCAAGATCTGGATGGAGCAGTACTTCCGGACCTACCTCTACCGCGACGTTGCCCGACTGTTCCCGCGCCTCGACACATCGCGGTTCCTGCTCTTCCTTCAGCTCCTGGCGGGCCTCGCCGGCGACGTGGTGAACGACTCGGAGGTCGCGCGGGGTCACCTGCGCGACTCCGGTCTGCTCCACCACCTGCTGCGAATCCCGGACCTCGAGGCGCTCCTGGGGCACCCGCGGCACGGCTTGTCCTGGGAGGGCATGGTCATTGAAGAGTTCAATCGACAGTTGGTCTGCACGGGTGAGCCCTTCGAGGCGTACTACTACCGAACCAGCGCCGGGGCGGAAGTGGACCTCGTACTCGAGGGCGACTTCGGGCTCGTTCCGATTGAGATCAAACGTGGCTCGGCCGTCGATCCGCGCAACCTCCGGGGCATCCGGGACTTCGTCGCCGAGCGCAGTTGTCGCTTCGGGATCGTCGTGAACAACGACACCGCGCCACGCCTCTACGATGAGCGTCTCGTCGGCGTCCCGTTCGTCTTCCTCTGAATTCGTTCAGAATCGGGCGTCGATCACGAGGGCGCCCGAGGTGCCGGGCTCGCCGAACGAGCCGAGCGCGCGGCCGTGCAGGGATTGTACGTCGCCCCGGGTGCGAACCACCCGGTCGAAGACGACCTCGCCCGTGCGGGCACAGGCGGGCGGCCCCCCGTTGCCGGCGTCGCTCCCCTGAAACAGACACATTCGAGCCCTCGCGCGCTCGACGTCTGCTTCGAGTGTCAGGTGCCAATCCGGCGTGAGGCCGAGTCCGGCACCGTCCGCAAAGAGATGGGCGACGACGAGGCCGTTCCGAGGCGCATCGGGCTCGGTGGCCTCGGGCGTGCGGAAGAAGTATCGCTCGGCGAGCGCGTCGTTGCAGAAACCGTGCTGTGCCCCGAGGCAAGGCGGGGTGTCACAGGTGCAGACGACGCTCGGTGCCGCGGGGGCTTCGAACGCGGGGTCGACGCTCAGGGTCAGCACCATGTCGCGCGCGCGGTCCCAGGGCTCCGGGCCCCAACCGGTGCCGGGCTCGGGACACTCCGTATTCACCGGGCTGCACTCGACGGGTCGGGTGTACCCCGCGGCGGGACAACCGCCCGTGAACCAGAGACAGGGGCGGTCTTCGGCGGTGCAGAAGATGGCGGGCGGCAGCGCCCCGCCACACTCCGCGAAGAGTGCCCCTGTGTAACAGGTGTCCAGGGGTGGCGACTGTGCGGGGCAGGCCACGTCCTGTTCGACGAGCAACGTCGGCCCGGCGGTCGTGCCGAACGGCTGCCCGAGGACGACCGGGTAGAGTCCCGGCGGATCGGGGAGCGTGAACGTCGCCGGGGACGTCACCTCGTAAGCAAGGGCCGGCTGCGGCTGCCCGCACTCGACGACGTCGTCCCAGGCGGTCACGAAAAAGCCGACGCCCTCGCTCGCGGGGGCGATCTCCAGATGCGAGAACGACGTCCCGCAGGAAATCGGGCCCTCGTCGCCGCTGAACCACGGCGTGCCGGGCTCGGAAACGACGGCCGTCCCTTCGACGCGACTGCCACCGGCCAGGCCGGGAAAGTGAGTCGCGACGGCCGGCACCGCGAGGTGCACGATGGATGCCTGCGACTGGATCAACCCCGTCTGGAGCGCTTCGCGGGCCACCTGCCGGGTCGTGCGTTCATCGAGGGGGCCCGGCTCGGCCGCACAGATGGCCGTTCCGTTCAGGAGCGAGCGGTTGGGGCGAGACTCCGGGCAGGTGAACCGCGGCGAATCCGGCCCGACGCAGTATGACGTCGCCCCCCGTGAGACGATGACACCCTGACAATCGGTGCGGGGGCAGTCTTCACACACGAAACACAGCGGCCGCACGGGCAGCGGCACGACCCCGGGCGGGGTCGGCGCCGGACAGACCATGTATTTCTCGAGCAGGGCCCGAAGCGCGTCGACGACCGCCGTCACGGCGGCTTCGGGCTCGCAACCGGTGAAGTTCGCGACCGAGGCGGGCGCCTCGCCTTCGCGCTGGAGAGTCAGCGTTTCGCTGCCCTCGAGGTGGCCGGGGCAAGGCTCGGTGCGGTCGAGGATCGCCTGAAACCCGGGCGACCGGGCGACACTCTCCACGCTGCGGAACTCGACCGGCGTCAGGTCGAACTCGAGCGTGCCGAGGTCGTCCGTGAGCACGAGGGTTCGGGGCGCGCGAACCCCGAGCGTATACGCGCAGGCGCCGAGCCGGCGAGGCACGTCCGGGAGCAGCGGGGCCGGGTCGCAGGGACCCCACCCCCACGACACCGCGAGCGACAGGAGCGGCGGCCCGTTCGGCGGCTCGCCACCGCCCTCGCACGGCACGCGGCGCTGCTCTCCCCGGTCGACACAGGTGGAGAGGTCGAGGCCGTACCATGCGTCGTCACAGAGGCGATCGCCCTCGACCACGTTCACCGCAGCGACCTCCCCCGTGGAGCGGTAGTAGAGCGTCGCACCGTCGTTCCCACCGATGCGGACATAGGTGTCCCCGCAGAAGACGCAGTCCTGTTCGGTATGGGAGCCGAGGCAGCCCCGGCTGAGGTCGGCGAGGGCCGGGCAGTCGGCCCCGCAGTAGGGGTTGTCGACCAGCGCGCGCACCGGGCAGTCGCCCCCGACGCAGTCGACGCCGACTGCCGCAACACACGCCCCCGCGAGACAGCGAAGGTCGTCCGGCCGGACTGTGATGCAATCGACATCTGTCGTGCAGGCTTGCAGACAGACACGGGCCCCGCCCGCGCAGGTCGAGGGTTCGACACACCGCAATCCCAGCTCGATCGCCGCACAGCCATCATCCGCTTCACACGCCACGGTACACAGGCCACACAGACACTCGAGGCCCGCGCCACACTCCCCGGTTCGATCACACGGCATGAGAAAATGCGACTCACCGGAGACGCTCGGCCCGGACGTGCCCGCCTCGCGCTGGCAGGCCCCCGACATCAGGCCGAGGGCGACGGGAACGAACACGAGGGCGACGATGCGGGCGAGTCGGACGGCAACCATGGCGTCACCCTACCACGGACGTGTCTGCGCTCGGGCGTGTGAGAATCCATACCCCCGTCCCGCGGCGTGCGACCGCAGGCTCAGGCGGGCGAGGTGCCTGGCACCTGATCCCGGACGCGCCGGCCGAGGCCGTGGAACGCCTGCCCGCCGGCCGCCGGCCGCCGAAATCCCCCACGTGGGTCGCGGATCCGGTGCGGGTACCTGAAACGCCCCGTACCCGGCGGTGTCGGAGGCAGCGACCTCGCCGGCGAGCGCGTGGCCCACGACCGTCTGCAGCGTGAACACGCAGAGCAGCAGCGCGGTCAGGGCTCGGCGAAGGGTCGTAGTCGCGGTCGTAGTCGCGGGCATCGAGTCTCGGGGCTACGCGAGGTTGCGACGAGGGTCAAGGGGCCCGCCACCCCCACCCACGCCGCGCACCGCCTCGGCAACGTTCGTCACCGCTCGCGAGCGTTCGTCAACTACTCGCGAACGTTCGGCAACCACTCACGAACGCCCGGCAACCACTGGCGAACGTTCGGCAACCACCCGCGAACGCCGTGCAACGAGCGCGAACGTCCCGCAACGGCTTGCCAAGCCGAGATCCCTCGCGAGGGGCCTTTTCACCGTCGACGGACGCCCGACCGCCGATGACGAGCACTTTTCCTGGTTGTCGAACGGTTTCGCACGGTTGACGGACGTTCGCGCGCCGTCGACGGGCGTTTGGGACCCGTCGACGGGCGTTCGCAACCCGGTGACGAACGCTTCGACTCGTTGACGAACGCTGGCCACGGGTGCCCGATGCCGGGGGAGGCCGCGCGGCGGCTTACTCCCCGACGCCGCTGAGCGCGCCGAGCACCTCGCCGAGGGTCTCGTCGAGGGCGTCGGCGTCCGCCTCTGGCTGCTCATGGTTGACCAGGTAGGCGTAGCCGTTCCCGGCGTGGTCGTAGGTGAAGTAGGCGCCCACGCCGTATTCGCTCCCCCCGTGGTCGTAGACCAAGGCCTCGGCATCCGCCTGGATGAAGAACGACACCCCCTCGAAGTCGGCGAGGTTCGCCTCCGAGAAGGGCGCGTGGCGGGCCTGCACCGCCCGCCACAACCGGGCCAGATCGCCCGTCGTCGTGCGGATCTGGCCGCTCGGCCAGTTCGCGAAGCCGAAGTGCTCCAGGGGCTCGCCCGCCTCGTCGTGCGGTCGGGCCATCCGGGCGACCTGCGCGGCGTCGAAGTCCCCGAAGAACCATCCGGTGTCGCGCAGCCCGAGGGGCTCGAAGATGCGCGACCGGCAGTATTCGGAGAACGGCACCTCCGAAGCCTGCTCGATGACGTGGGCCACGAGGGCGGCGCCGATGTTCGAGTAGAGTGACTGTGCGCCTGGCGCGAAGTCCGCCCACCGCGCGGGGTCCGTCAGCTCGGCCTCGAAGTACGCGGTCATGTCCGCTGGGGGGTCCGGGCGCGCGTAGGTGTCGTACTCCGAGTCGTCGTCGGCGACCAGGCTCGACTGATGCGTCACCAGTTGGCGCAGCGTGATCGGTTCGTCCGGATACGCCGGGTTGCGCGGCGGCTCGGGCCACTCGAGCCAGACGTTGATGTCGGCGTCGAGTTCGATGGGCTGTTCCTCGGCCAGGAGCGCGAGCGCCAGCCCGACCACGGGCTTCGAGCACGAGGCGATCATGTAGATCGAGTCCGGCGCCGCCGCCGTGCCGGTCCGTGCGTCCGCGGTGCCGGTCGCCGCTTGCGCGACGATCTGTCCGTCGCGCCAGGCGATGGCGCTGATCGATCTCACCCCGGTCTCGGCGCGGACCGTGGCCAGCGACTCGGCCAGCGCCGCACTCTCGGTCCCCCCGCCGGTCGTCGCCCCGGCGTCGTCGCCCGCGGCGGAGCGCCCGCCACAGGCCCAAAGCGTGGACATCGCCACGCACATCGCCAGACGTATCCCGTGCAGCACGCTCGACCTCCCCCGGCCGACCGGCCGACCGGCCGACCGGAGGAGACCCTAACACGCGCCGGCGGCACCCGCTACGGAGGGGCGCCCCGGCCTCGAACGAACCGGGCGCCCGGCGTCGGCGGCCGCCGCCCGACCGTGCGCAACCCGCCGATGGCCCATGCAGTGGCCAGCGCAGACGCCATCGACTCGATGGAAGATTTACCGAGCGCCGGCGGCGGGGCGCCCGGCCAGCGCTCCCGGCGCCGCCGCGGCGAGCTGCTCGGTCACGATGGCCGCGACGAGCTCGGCCGCGCGCCGGATGCGGGGGGACTTCGCGGCGTCGGCGTGCCAGACCAGCCAGACTGCGCGCGGGGGCATCTCGTCGAGGATGCGCACGAGGCGCAGGCCGGGGTGGAGCACCGCCAGGTTCGTCGGCAGGACGACCAGGCCCGCCCCCGCCTCGGCCGCGGTCGCCAACGCGAGCAGGCTGTTGCACCGCAGGCCGATCCGCGTCCGGGCCCCCGCCGCGACCAGGGAGCGCGCCTCCGGCAGGCGCGCCAGCTCTCCCGACGGCAGCAGCACCACTTCACCATCGAGGTGTCCCTTCGACGCGGCCGCGCCGGGCGTGTAGGTGCCGCCGGCGTAGAGTCCGTAATAGGTCTGCCCGAGTCGGCGCCGCGTCAGGGACGGTTCGGTCGGCTCCACGGTCCGGATCGCCAGATCCGCCTCGCCACGCGCGAGGTCGACCACGGCGTTCGAGCTGAGCAGGTCCACCTCGATGGGGGGCCGCTCGGCGAGCAGTCGGGGCACGACCCGCGCCGCGAGGACCCGCGCGCCGTTCTCCGTCGTCGCGATCCGCACCGGGCCCTCCCCACCACGGGCCGCGCGGCGCGCCGCCTCGTCCAGGGCGTCGACGAGCGGTTCGAGCGAGGCCAGCAGCGCGGCGCCGGCCGCCGAGGGGATGGAGCGCCGGCCGGACCGCAGAAGCAGCGGGGCGCCGATCGCCGCCTCCGCCGCCTCGATGCGCCGGGCCACGGTGGTGGGGTGGAGGCCGAGCGCGCGGGCGGCGCCCGACATCGAGCCGCGCCGCGCCACCTCGCTGAACGTGCGGAGATCGTTCCAGTCGAGCATGCGAGAGTGTGATTCGAATCCGTGCGAAAACGCAACATGAGGCTGCGCCGGCGCCCGTGGTTCCGGGACTCGGCGACCGGCATGCTGGGTCCATCTTCCGGCGCAATTCCGCCCCCGGGAGCCATCCCCCCGCGACGGTGGTAACCGCCGCCGTGCATCAGGAGTGTACCCATGAGCCGCATCTTCGTTCGCCCTCTCTTCGCCCTCGCGACCGCCTCGTGCTTCTTCACCGCCGCCGGCTGCGGTGGTGCGGCAACGACGGACGACGAGCCTTCGCCCACCGCGCAGGAGATCTCCGGGCAGTGGGCGAGCGACTGCATCGACCCCGGCAACGGACAGGCCTTCACCCTGTCTTTCGACCTGACCGAGTCGGCCTGGACGCTGGACTACGCGGCCTTTGCCGACGCGACCTGCGCGACGCCGAACCTCACCGTCCGCATCGAGGGTCCCTACAGCCTCGGCGCCGTCTCCACCGCCGTCCCCGAGGCACGCGAGGGCAGCTTCGGCTTCGGTCGCAAGACCGTCACCCCGCACAACGAGGGCGCGGCCGGGTTCCTGCCGCAGGCCTGCGGCGGCGGGACTTTCGCGGTCGGCAAGGCGACGGACATCACCGCGGGCTGTGCCGGGCTCGGCGCCTACCCGCCCGCCGAGTGCCCGACGGATCACGACATCGTCGCGCTGGTGGGAGACACGTTGCGTTTTGGGGCCCGCCCGGTCGACAACGACATGTGTACCCCCGCGAAGCGCCCGACGGCGCTCGGCGCCTCCCTCCACCGCAAGCCCTGAGGTCGACAGAGAATGAAACGCGTCGTCTGTACCCATGTCGGAGACACACCGGCCGAGAGCGTGGCCCTCGTCGAGGTCGCCCCCCCGCCGTCGGCGAGGCCGATGTCCTCGTCCGCGTCCTCGCCCGACCCATCAACCCGGCCGATGAACTGCTCCTGACGGGCCGCCATGTGTTCCAGCCGACCTATCCCGCCCCCGTCGGCATCGAGGGGGCGGGCGTCGTCGTCGAGGCCGGGCCGGCGGCCACCGTCGCGGTCGGTACGCGGGTCGCCCTGCCCTACGGCGGCACCTGGGCCGAGCTCGTCTCACTGCCGGCCGACGTCGTTGTCCCCCTCGCCGACGAGATTCCGCTCGAACAAGGCGCGATGCTCTGTGTGAACCCGATGACCGCCGCCGGTCTCCTCGAGGGACTCGCCTCGGGGGACTGGGTCGCGCTCAACGCCGCACACTCGGCCATCGGGCGGATGATCATCGAGCTCGCGGTCCGGCGGGGTCTGAACGTGATCGCGGCCGTGCGCCGCCCGGAGGCGGCCGACGCGCTCCTGCGCATGGGGGCCCGCGCCGTTCTGCCCGACGACGACGCCCTGCCGACCGCAGTGCGGGCCGTCGCGGGGCGTACAGGCGTGCGGCGAGGCCTCGACGCCGTGGCGGGCGAGGGCACGGGGCGTCTGTACCGATGTGTCGGCGACGGGGGTGATCTCATCGTCTACGGCCTGCTCAGTGACGATCGAGCCATCCTCCCGGCCGCCGAGCTCGTGTTCCGCGACGTCACCGTCCGGGGGTACTCCCGCCTCCGAGGCTATGCGGCGCTGACGCCGGCCCGCCGCAGCGCCATCGGCGCAGAGGTCGTCGCCGCCATGGTGAAGGGCGAGCTGCTCTCGCCCGTCGAGGCGCGCTACCCCCTCGAGGCGGTCGCCGACGCCCTGCGCCACCACGGGCGCCCCGGCCGGCAGGGCAAGATCCTCCTCGTCTCGCAGGGCTGAGCGCACAAGCACGCCCCGTGAAAGACCGACCGTCGGTTTCGAGTATGAGCCTTCGACCACCCGGACTCGACCCGCACGGAGCCCCCGAGATGCGTACCGACACCCTGATCATGCTCGCCGCCGCCACGTTCGGCGGTTGCTACACCCACACGCGGATCGATCCGCGAGACACGCCGGGTCTGAACGGCGCCACCACGGTCCAGGTCGGCTCGCGGACGCACTCCGACCCGACTTTGACAGGCAGACTCCATTTCTGAGTGGCGAGTCGACCTGCCAGTCGTTGGGAGAGTAGGCGAGGACG
>JAKLJY010000225.1 GCA_023150895.1 Myxococcota bacterium
ACCGCCGTCCGCCGCTCCACCGGTCGAGGGTTTCATCCTGCCGACGCCGGCCTCGGCGCGCTGAGCGCCGACTTCAGCGCTCCGCGTCCGTCTCGGACTCGCCGTCGGACTCGCCCTCGGCGGCGACCCGTAGCCCGTAACGCTCGACCCAACGGTAGATTTGCCTGCGATCGCGCCCGAGGCGTCGCGCGACGGCCCGCACGCTGCCGCCGCACTCGGCGAACAGCGCCGCCAGCGTCTCGGCGTCGGGGATGCCGGGCCGAGCACTCTCGCCGCCGGACGGCGCCGCGTCGCCGGCCGACTCGACCGAAGCCGCCTTCCCGCTCGCGGGGACGAGCGCCAGCCCGAGGCTGTCGAGCCGGGCCCGAGTGACGGGTCCGCCGCCGTCGGCCGCGAGGCGGTGCAGGACCCGGTCGAGACCCCGCAGATTCTCCGGCCAGGCGGCCAGGAGCAGGGCCTCCACGACGTCGGCGTCGGGTGCGAGCGGCTGCGTCTGCACGCGGGGACGCTCCGTTCGCCAGCGGGCCTCCAGGCGGTGCAGCCACGCGACCAGATCGGCGCGCCGCTCGGCCAGGGCCGGCACGGGGATCTCCCAGAGCGCCAGCCGGGCGTACAGATCTCGCCGGAACTGAACGCGCTCGACCATGTCGGGGAGGTCGCGGTGCGTCGCCGCGACGACGCGCACGTCCACGGCGACGGCCCGCGTCTCGCCGACGGGCTGAATCTGCCGCTCCTGGATGGCGCGCAGCAGCTTCGGCTGAAGCTCGAGCGGCAGCTCGCCGATCTCGTCGAGGAAAAGCGTGCCCCGCTCGGCCGCCCGGAAGAGCCCGGTCTGCGGGCCCACGGCGCCGGTGAATGCCCCCCGCGCGTGCCCGAAGAGCTGGCTCTCGACGAGCTGCGGGCTGAGCGCGGCGCAGTTCAGCGCCACGAGCGCCCCCGGCCGACCGCTGAGGCGGTGCAGCTCGGCGACGACGGACTCCTTGCCGGTGCCCGTCTCGCCGAGGAGCAGGCAGGGCGACGGATCCGGGGCGGCGCGCGCGACCTGGCGCCGGAGCGCCGCGGCGGCGGCCGATTGCCCGGGGATGGCGTCGGGGTCGACGTCCGGGTGCGCGCCCGCTTCGGCGTCCGCCACGGCCCGCCCGCGCTCGTAGACCGCGACGACATCGCCGAAGCGCAGCACCGCCTGGTCGCTCAGGGGCCGGGGCGTCTCGCCGACCGGGCGGCCGTCGAGCGCCGTGCCGTTCCGGCTGCCGGCGTCCCGCACGGTATGGCTGCCCGCCGCCGCGTCCCAGGTGAGCTCGGCGTGCTGCCGGGAGATGGTCGGCTCGGAAAGCGACGCCCGCCCGACGGCGAGCGTCCCCGGGATGGGCAGCGGCCGGGCTCCGGCGAGCGCCGGCGGATGCAGAACGACGAGCCGGGCGGGCGCGGGCGGCGCTGCCACGCCCGCCGCCGTGCGTCGCGGGAGCGTCTGCGTCAGGTCGTTGGCCGTTTCGTCGGGATGCGCCACGCGCCGAAGGTAGATCGCCCCCGACCCCGGGGACAATGGCCCCGCAAGACCGGAAAGACGTTGCCGGCCCGCCGGCCCCTGAACGATGCTTCGGACGTGCCCCCACCCGCTCCGAGCCCCTGGAACCCGTCGCGAGCGTGCGCGCTCGCCGCCGTCGTCGTGGTCGGCGGCGTGGGCCCGGCCCGGTCCGAGGAGCCACCGGCCGTCGCGGCCGACGCCCTGGTCGCCGAGGGCGCCCGGCTCGGTGGCGAGGGGCGCCTCGAAGAGGCCATTCTGCGCTTCAAGGCCGCCGAGGCCCGCTTCCCGCGGGCGCTGCACGACTGCAACATCGGGCTCGCCTACGCGCGCCTGGGCCGCCTGCCCCAGGCGCACTGGTTCTTGTCGCGCTGCCGGCACCGGGCGACCGCACCGCTGCCCGACTGGGTCGGCCCCCGGCTCGAGACCACGCTGTCGCAGCTCCGCGCCGGGCCCTACGCCCCGGTGCGCATCGAGACGTCCCCGCAGTCCGCGGCGGTGACGATCTCGACGTTCGCCCCGGACGAGACGGTCACGCCCCCGGCCGACGTCTGGCTGCCGCAGGCGATGGAGGTCGTGCTGACCGCACGCGCGGCCGACGACGCCGCCCGGGGCGAAGCCCGCGTCCGCCTGCCGAGCCCGGCACCGACGCGCGTGCTCGTCGAGGTGCGGCCGTCGAGTCCGGCGCCCCCCCCGGCGAGCCTGCCGGCCCCGGCGAGCCTGCCGACCCCGGCGAGCCTGCCGGCCCCGGTGCCGTCGCCGGAAGCGCCGTTCAAGGCCGGACCCGCCCCCGCACCGGCCGAGTCGACGCCCCCGAGGTGGCCGTGGTGGGTGGCCGCCGGCGGCGGACTGGCCGTGGTCGGCGGTGGCCTCGCGCTGGCGAGCGCGGCGGCGCTCGCCGAGGACGCCCGCGCGACGACCTCGACGGATCGCTACGACGATCTCCGCGACCGCGCCGAACTCCGCTGGGGCGCCGGCTGGGCGCTCGTCGGGGCCGGGGCCGTCGCCCTCGGCGTGGGGCTCGTGCAGGCGCTGTGGGGCTCCGAAGGCCCGGCGCCCGAATGAGCCTCAGTCCTCTTCGACGGTGTTGATCTCGACGGCCAGGCTGGGCTGGCTGTCGATCTGGATGGCCATGCGGCGGACGTAAACCGTCACGCGCCCGGCCGCGCCCTCGTCTTCGACCACGCGATTGACCGGCGCCACGTCGATGGAGGTCCGGACGACCCCCGCGGCGTCCGTCAGGACGGCCATGAAGCGCTGCTGCGCTCCCTCGACGGACACCGTCAGACGATCCCCCGCGGCACCGACCACGGCAAAGCGGGCGTCGTGACCCATGGCCTCGATCGAGGTGGCTCCGAGCCGCTTCGCCATGCGAGCAATGGTGGACTCCATGATGCGCTCCCTTCTCCAGATTCCAGGTTGTCCGAAAGTAGCTGCTGCTCTCTCTTATCAGTCTTCCTCGACCGGGCGGAAGGCCGCGGCGAGGGTCTGCTGCACCTGCGACGGTGCAGCGCCATAGTGGTCGAGCGTGGCCGTGTAGGCGCCGCTGCCACCGGTCATGGCCTTGAGTTCGTTGGCGTAGTTCGCCAACTCCGACATGGGCACCTGCGCGCGCACGATGACCTGCCCGCCGCCCCGGGTATCGGTGCCGAGCACCTGACCCCGACGGCTCGAGAGGTCGCCGGTGATGTTGCCCATCTGGGCCGCCGGCGCCGTGATCTCGACCTCGGCGATGGGCTCGAGGACGACCGGCCCGGCCTTCATGAAGGCGTCCATGAACGCCCGCTTGCCGGCCGTGATGAACGCGACCTCCTTGGAGTCGACGGGGTGGCTCTTGCCGTCGTAGACCACGACCTCGACGTCCTGGATGGGATAACCGGCGAGGACGCCGCGGGTCAACGCCTGCCGGACGCCCTTCTCCACCGCGGGGATGTACTGCGTCGGGATGGTGCCGCCGACGACCTCGCTGCGGAAGACGAAGCCCTCGCCGCGACCGCGGGGCATGACGCGCAGGAAGACCTCGCCGAACTGGCCGGCGCCGCCCGTCTGCTTCTTGTGGCGGTGGTGACCCTCACCGTTCTTGGTGATGGTCTCGCGATAGGCGATGCGCGGCGTGCGCGTCTCGACCTCGATCTTGAAGCGGTGGCGCAGCCGGTCGAGGGCGATGCGCAGGTGCAGATCGCCCAGACCGCGGAGCACGGCCTCGTTGAGTTCGGCGTCGTGCTCGAACGTCAGACAGGGGTCCTCCTCGGTCAGCCGCATCATCGACGCGGCCAGCTTCTGGTCGTCGTTGCGGTTGGTGGCCGACAGCGCCAGGCCGAACAGCGGCACGGGCAGCGAGAGACGCTCGAGGTGGATGTAGTCCTCGTCGTGGGAGTCGTGCAGCACGACGTCCGGGTGCAGCTCGTCGACCTTGGCGAGGGCCACGATGTCGCCGGGATAGGCCTCTTCGACCTCGATCTGCTCTTTGCCCCGCAGCTGGTACAGGTGGGCGACCTTGATGGGCTTGCGCGCGTCGCCGATGAAGAGCTGGGCGTTCTTGCGCAGCAGACCCTGGTGCACGCGCAACACGCCGAGCTTGCCCTGGAAGGGATCGGAGGTGACGCGGAAGACGTGCGCGACGACGTGTTTCTCCACGTCGGGGACGACCGAGTAGGGCTGCGCGGCCTCGCCCTCGCCGAGGAGGAACGGGCGGGGGTTGCCCTCGAGCGGGTTGGGCATCAGGCGCTCGAAGACCTCGAGCAGCGCCTTGACGCCGACGCCGCCCTTGGCGTTGGTGAAGCACACCGGGACGATGTGCCCGGCGCGCATGCAGCTCTCGAACGGGTCGTGGAGCTGCTCCGGCTCGAGCGACTCGCCCTGCTCGAGGTACTGCGCCATGAGCGCCTCGTCCATCTCGACGATCTGCTCGATGATGCGGGTGTGCGCGTCGGGCACGCTGCTGAAGTCGGACGCGCCGTCGGGCTGGAAGAAGCAGTCGACGACGTCCTTGCCGCCGTTGGCCGGCAGGTTGATGGGCAGGACCTCGGAGCCGAACGTGTCGCGGAGATCGTCGACGAGGGCCGGCAGGTCGACGCCCTCGGCGTCGATGCGGTTGACGATGATCATCCGGCAGAACTTGCGCTCGGCGGCCCAGTCGAGGAAGCGGCGGGCCTGCGGCTCGAGGCCGGTCTGCGCGTTGACGACGACGGCGACCGTCTCGACGGCGGGGGTGACGCTCAGCGCCATGCCGGTGAAATCCACCAGCCCCGGGGTGTCGATGACGTTCACGTTCAGCCCGTCGTGGTTGAAGCTGACGGGCGTCGAGTAGAGCGAGTGGCCGTACTTCTGGGAGAGGGCGTCATGATCGGAGACCGTGGTGCCGGCCTCGACGGTGCCGGGGGAAGCGACGACGCCGGCCGCATGCAGGAGGGCCTCGACGATGGTCGTCTTCCCCGCCCCTGAGGGGCCGAGGAGGGCGATGTTCCGGATGCTTCTGATACCGTTGGTGGACACGATCTGCTCCTGACGTTACTGCCCGGTACGGGGCGTCGATGCAGTGCGGGGAAGTGCGCTCGGCACGCCCCCCCGTCGAGCAAGATCGATGCCGAAAACCCGAAGTCGGACTCGTCAGCGCAGGGCCGCGCCTTCGGCGAAAAGGGCCGTCGCGTTCGGGTCGACGGCGAGCCGCACGAGGGCCCCGCCGAGGATCTCCGCCGTCGTCGAGGCGTACTTCGAGGCCAGGCCGCGGCCCCCGAGCCGGGAAACCGCGCCGAGCAGCGCGTCCCCCACGACGGCACCGATCCGTTCGGCCGGGCGGTCCTCGCCGCGGTCCGGGCCGGTGATGATCGCCGGCCGCGCGATGACGAAGGGCAGACCCGACGCGACGAGTTTCTGCTCGAGCCGGTAGCGCACCCCCAGGTAGCCCTCGGGCGACCGCCCCGGCGCCACCCCGAGCGCCGACAGGTAGACGAACTTCGGGCGCACGCCCGCGGCGAGGGCGGCGTCGATCAGCATCGCGGTGAGACCGTAATCCACGGTCGCGTACGTCCCGCCGTCGCTCGCCCCGCGCTTGCGCGTCGTCCCGAGCAACCCGAACACGACCGTCGGGCACAGGCGGGCCATCGTCGCGGTCAGCGCGTCGAGGGCCCACGGCGTCGAATCGACGGTCGCCCCCATCGCGCCGAAGGTCTCCCGCCAGCGGGGCAGCGAGGACGAGTCGGGCCGGACGTGCGCGACGGTGTGCAGGCCGCGGGCGCGGGCGGCCCGGACGACGGCCTGACCGGTGTACCCGGTGGCCCCGGCGACATAGAACGCCGGGCGTTCCTTCTCTGGCTTGGTCTCGGGCTTCATATGAACGGAAGGTACCCCGAGTGACGCGCCCGCGTCGCCCCCGTCGCCGACCCTCGTCGGGTCTTCCCGACGAATGCACGGCGTTGTCGACAAATCCCGACAGTGTCGGGGTCTCCCGCTGTCGGGTTTTCGCGACAGCCCAGGTGCGTGCGGCCTAAGCACCTGAAATCACAAGAGACAGCATGTTGGCACGGCGTATGCTCAAGGGAATGGGCGTGAACCGAGAGGCACCGAAAACAAACGGTGCCGCTCCCCGAAACCCAAGACGATTCGAAACAAAAGGGAACACATCATGTCTCGCAAGCACTCTTCCTCGACTCTCGTTGGCGCCGGCGTCGCTTTCGTGGCCTTCCTGCTCACCGGCGCGGTCCCCGCCCTGGTCTACGGCGGCTACATGGGTCTGATGCTCTCTGGCGTGCTCTTCGGCCACGACGCGAACGAAATGCTCGCCGCCCGCTTCGTCACCGGCGGCGGCATGGTCCTCGGCCTCGTCGCCACGATGTTCCTCTACCTGGTCATCGGCGCCTTCTTCGGCAGCGTCGCCGGTGCGGCCCTCCGCCGGGTCACCCCGCAGGTCACCGAAGGCGAGAAGCAGAGCGCCGACCACACCTGAGACCGAACCCGAACCCGCACCCGAACTCGAACTCGAACCCGCAGGAGAACCCCATGTCTCGCGCCACCCCGTCCCCGACCCTCATCGGCTCCGGCATCGCCTTCGTGCTCTTTCTCCTGACGGGCGCCGTGCCGAGCCTGGTTTACGGCGGCTACGCGGGTCTGATGGTCGGCGGCGCCTTCTTCGGTCACGGCACCAGCGAGCAGCTCGGCACCCGCATCATGACGGGCTCCGGCATGGTCGTCGGGTTCATTCTGACGCTCGGTTTCTTCCTGACCATCGGCGCCCTGGTCGGACGCGTCGTGGGCGCCACCCTTCGCCGCCGCGCCGCCGCCTCCGAGCCGACCGGCGAGGCCGTTCGCGCCCGCGCCGACCGCCGCTGACCGACGAACACATCTTCGGCGGAAGACATCGCGCCCCGGCAGGCTGCCTCTTCGGCAACCGGTCAGGGCGCGAAGTCGTCTGGACACAGCACCGTGCCGGGCTCGATGGGAAACACCGGCGTCCGTTCGTCGATGGACAGCACGAAGGCCGTCAGATCGGCGACGTCACCCTCCGTCGGCAGGAAGTTCGGGTTGCCCGCCCGGGTGTGTTCCGGCTGCCCGGCGAGCAGCGCCGGCAGGGTATCGTAGGCGCCGTGGTGCAGGTAGGGCGCCCCGGCCGCCACGCCGAGCAGCGAGGGCACGTTGAAGCCATTGCGGCCCTGGGCGGGCGTGCCGTTGTCGCGCACCTCGGGCGCGCCCCCCGGCGCGTCGAACGTCCCCACCGCGCGGACGTTGCACGCCTGCCGCTTGAGCGCCGGGGTACCGCCGTCCGAGTCGTCGCCCGCGATCAGGGTGGCGTCCACGTTCACGTCCCGAGGCAGGCCTCGCAGCGTGCCCGGCTCCATCGGCGCGCTCGCCGCCGCGTTGGCGGCGAACGTCCGCACGCCCTCCGCCTCGGTGAAGGCGGCGGGGTCGTAGAACGTACGGCTGATGGTCCACTTCGGCCCGGCGTGACACTTGGTGCAGCCGGCCTCTTCGAAGAGCGCCCGCCCGCGGGCGAGGGTGTCTTCGGCGGCCGACCGCCCCCGCGGCGACCGGATACCCTGGATGTACGCGTCGATCTGTCCCCAATCGGGGCAGGTCGCCGGGTTGGCGCACAGCGCCGGATCCTCGGCGACCGCCGTCAGCGAGCCGTTGAGGGCCTGATGGTTCTCGGTGCGACCGTCGGCGACGGGCAGCGCCGCGAACGGAGGTCCCATGGCGCTGACGAGGCGTTCGCCGGGCGCCCGCTGGAGCGCCCCGAGTCCGCCCGAGGTGCCCCGGGTGTTGTTCTCGAAGTCATGGGTCTCGTCGAAGATCGCCGTCCAGTTGAGGGCGCGCATGTCGCTCGGATCCCCCGAGGCGTACTGACCGTCGAGCGAGGTGCTCTGCCGCGGACCCGCGCCGAAGCGCCAGGTGATGTTGTCCGACAATCCGAAGGGATGACACCCCTGGCAGCTCCCCCAGCCCTCGCGGGACCAGATGCCCGTCGACGTGTTGAAGAACCGTTTGCCCTTCCAGGCATCGAAGGCGGGCGAGCCGGCGTCCGGCCGGTCGCTCGACGGGAGCGCGGCGGTCTGCGTCTGATCGCGGAACGAGAGGACCGACAGATCGCGGGAGACCAGGTGGGCGACGAAGGCGTCCGAAGCCGTGGCGCCGTGCCGGGTGACGAGGCCCTGCGGGTTCTGACCGACGGGCATGTTGAAGTTCACCGCGGAGCCGACGGTGACCCGCCCGTCGTCCTCGAAAACGACCCGCAGCACGATGTCGCTCGCGGCCGAGGTGACGTACCCGATCGCCGCCTCGGGTCGGTTCACGAAGGCGATCCCGTTCGGGACGTTCAGGAACCGGCGCCCGACGTTCACGTCGCCGTCGTCGTCGATCTGTTGCTCGGCGATGAGCTGGTTCAGGTTGTGGGTGCCGCCGGGCAGAAGCGTCTCCGCGTCGACGTCGAGCACGCTGACGAGCGCCTGGACGTTGTGGTTGAAGCCCACGGGGCCCTCGGGCGAGGCGCCGACGGAGAGCACGTAGGCGCGGGTGCCGGTGGCGTGGGGATGCACGGTGATGGCGTAGAGCTGGTTCGGGCTGCATGCGGTGGTGACCTGCGCCGGCGGGTTGCCGAGCTCGCCGGTGAAACACGCGGCGAGGGGCGGCAGCTCGATGGTGCCGGAGACCGACTCCGTGGCCAGCGGGATGACGTCGACCAGACCCGTCCGCCCGGTGTCGACCCCCTCGGCGTCGGGGCGGCCGTAGAACTGGGTCACGAGCGCCTTCTCGTCGTCGTCGTCGTCGTCGCCGTCGTGGGTGATGGCGACCGCGAACGGGCTGCCCCCCACGGCGATGCGACGGCGGACGCTCATGGTCTCCGTGTCGACGACGATCACCTCGCCGCCGATCCAGTCGGTCACGTACAGACGGCGTCCGCTGGGCGAGAGCGCAAGCCCCATGGGCTCGTCACCGACCTCGAGCTCCGCGGCGAGCTGCGGCGCGTCGGAGCGCACGGCGTCGAGGCGGGCGACCGTGCCCGCCGCGCGGTTGGCGACGTAGACCGAGAGCCCGTCGGGCGCGAACACGACGGACATCGGCTCCGCCCCCGGCCGGGCGCTCGACTGCACCCGCGCCGTGCGCTGCTCGGCGCCCCGTTCGGCAATCCGGAAGAAGGACACCGAGCCGTCGTCGGTGTTGACCATGGCGGCATAGGCGTCGTCGCGGTCGACATCGACGGGCGTCGAGCGGCTCGGCCGCGCGAGCCGGCCGGCAGGCGGCGGCGGCGGCGGAGCGGCGTCGGGATCCGGCGACGGGCCACCATCGGGCGACGGCGGCGGAACCGCGCCGTCGGGTTCGGGCGACGGGACCGCGCCGTCGGGTTCGGGCGACGGGACCGCGCCGTCGG
>JAKLJY010000226.1 GCA_023150895.1 Myxococcota bacterium
CGGCCTGGCCGCCCGCGCCGCCGGTGCCGCCGGACAGCCCGCCCGCGCCCCCGCTGCCGCCGGACAGCCCGCCCGCGCCCCCGCTGCCGCCCGTCGACCCGCCGGTATCACCGCCGGTCGATCCGCCGGTGACCCCGGCGTCGGCCTGCCGCTCTTCGGCGCCTTCGCAGCCGAAGCCGCCCACTCCGATCACGACGGCGCCCGCGAGCGCCCGAGACCATCGTCCGTTCATGTCGTCCTCCCGTTCTTTTCGCCTCGGGGATGGTGACCCCCGTGTGGACCGAGCATACGACGACCCGGGTGGTCCGAAACCACTCGCCTTTGACGCAGCCGGAGGGGACGGCGCCCCTTCGCGGGCCATCCGGGGGCGGTCGCGCGCGCGTCGCGCTCGCGTTACACGACCGCCGCGCGCCGCACGCGGGGCGGTCGGCTTGTCCTGGGTCACGCCGCCCCCTTGACGCACCGCGTCAGCGGCGTAGCTTCTTCGCGAACCGCTGGAGAGGCTTCGATGACCGACCTGAATTCCGCTCCCCGAAGCGACGCATCGCGCCGGCGCGTCGTCCTGCGCCCGGGCGTCGCCGAGGCGTATCCGGACGTCCTCACGCCGCGCGCCCTCGCCGTGATCGACGCGCTCGCGCCGTTCAACGCCGAGCGCCGCCGCCTCATGCGCGAGCGCATCGAGCGCCGCGCCGCCCGCATCCGCGACCGCCGCCGCATCGACTTCCTCCCGCCGGACGCCGTCGTACCGGGCACGGGCCTGACGGTCGCGCAGATCCGGGCCGGGCAGTTCGAAGGCGGCGAAATTCCCGCCGACCTCCAGCGGCAGTGGATCCAGGGCACCGGCCCGGCGGCGCGGCCCCGGGCCACGCTCGACGCCAGCCTGCGCAACGTGGCCTACGCCCTGCTCTCCGGGGCCGACGGCTGGATGTTCGACGGCGAGGACGCCCTCGGGCAGGTGCAGACGATGTCGCTGGACAACCAGCGCACGTTGAAGACGGCCTTCGCGCGCAACCCGCAGTTCATGGCCATCGCCGAGCAGGTCGCCGGTGAGATGAACGCCTGGGGCCGCGGGTTCTTCGGACGTGAGATCATCGGCGACTGGCGCGCGCAGCTCGACTTCACCACCCGCATCTTCCGGGCGCGCGGCCTGCACCTCGACGACCGCCACGTCCGCGAGGCCGGCGGGGACGGCTTCTCCGCCTCCATCGTCGACGCGGCCCTGTATGTCGTCCACAACGCCGAGCGGCTGCGCAGCGAGGGCCGGTCGGTGGTGCTGTACCTGCCCAAGATCCAGACGGCCGAGGAGGCCGCCCACTGGCACGCGATGCTCTCCGCGCTCGAGGCCGAGGTCGGCCTGCCGGCGTCGAGCATCCGCACCTACGTCCTCGTCGAGCAGCTCGAGGCGAGCTTCCAGTTGCTGGAGAGCCGCGCCGCGCTCGGGCGTCGTTTCGCGGGCTTCAACACCGGCCGCTGGGATTACATCAACAGCGTGGCCGACGCCATGTCGTGGGATCCCGAGATCATCAACCCCAACATCGACGCGATCACGATGACCTACGGCTACATGCGGACCTACGAGGACCGCGTGCGCCGCGCCGTCAACACCCCGGACCGCAACGGCCGTTTCGCGCTGTGGCAGGGGGGCATGGAGCCCAACATCCCCGTCGGCAGCGAGAAGGGCGTCAGCGACGGCATGAAGCGCGCCGTGGCCGGCGGCGAGCGCGAGCAGCGCGCCGGGGCGAGCGGCAAGTGGGTGGCCCACTGGAAGATGGTCCACATCGTGCGGCCCATCTGGGAGAAGGCCGGCGAGGCCAACCAGCTCGGCCGCCGCTTCGAGCCGCTGACCTACACCCCCGAGGACGCCGCCGGTCTGACGACGCTCGAGCCGGCCCCCCGCACGGTGCGGGGCGCCCGCGATCTGCTGAGCGTCGCGCTGCAATACGGCAACGCCTTCGGCCGCGGGTTCCAGGCCGCCGCGCTCAAGCCCGCCGACTTCTTCGGCAACGACGACGTGCTCTATCTCATGGAGGACATGGCCACGGGCGAAATCCGGGTCAGCATCCTTTGGGAGTGGCTGCACAAGGGCGGGCGCTTCACGGAGGACGACGCCGCGACCGGCGTGAAGGCCGGCGATGTGTTCACCGTGGCGCTGTTCGAGCGCCTGCTCGCCGAAGAGATGGAGAAACTCCAGCGCGCGAGCAACAAGGACGTCCACGACGACTCGAAGCGCACCACGCTGCCCATCGCGGCCGCCATCGTCGATGCCATCGTGCGCAGCGACGTGAAGACCCCCTGGTACGTGGATCTGTTGAACCTCAACCTCGACAATGAAGACCTGCCGACCGCCCGTCGGCGCATCGCTCAATACCTGAGCGCTTTCGGCGCCGATGGCACGCGCCTGACCGACAACCCCGACTTCGTGATCTGAGGAGTCCCACCCGATGCGTTCGTTCGAACAAGAAGTCAAAGAGATGCGGGCCTGGTTCGAGAGCCCGCGGTTCGCCGGCATCAAGCGCCTGTATTCGGCCCGTGAGGTCGTCGAGCAGCGCGGCACCATCCGCCCGGATTACGCCGTTGCGCGCGACACTGCCGCGGCCTTCTACGAGCGGCTGCGCGCCATGTTCGCCGAGGGCAAGAGCGTCACCACGTTCGGGCCGTACTCGCCCGGGCAGGCCGTCGCCATGAAGCGCGTGGGCATCGAGGCCATCTACCTCGGCGGCTGGGCCACCAGCGCCAAGGGCTCGATGCAGGAGGACCCCGGTCCCGATCTCGCCAGCTACCCGCTCAGCCAGGTCCCCAACGAGGCCGCGCCCATCGTCCGCGCGCTGCTGACGGCGGACAAGAACCAGTTTCACGCCCGCGCCCGCATGACGGACGACCAGCGCAAGTCCACCCCCGAGGTCGACTTCCGCCCGTTCATCATCGCCGACGCGGACACCGGCCATGGCGGCGACGCCGCGGTGCGCAATCTCGTGCGGCGGTTCGTCGAGGTCGGCGTGCCCGGCTATCACATCGAGGATCAGAAGCCCGGTGTGAAGAAGTGCGGCCACCAGGGCGGCAAGGTGCTCGTCTCCGAGGACGAACAGATCAAGCGTCTGAGCGCCGCGCGCTATCAGCTCGACATCATGGGCGTGCCCGGTCTCATCGTCGCCCGCACGGACGCCGAGAGCGCCACCCTGCTCGACGGCCGCAGTGACGAGCGCGATCAGCCGTTCATGCTCGGTGTCACGAACATCAACCTGCCCACCTACAAGGCCGCCTTCCTGGCCATCCTGCGTCGGTTCTACAAGGCCGGCATCGAGGAGCTCAGCGGGCACGAGCTGTACGCGGTCTGCGACGAAGAGTACGCCGTCGCCGACGCCTGGATTGACCGCACCGGCATCAACGGCATGATCGCCGAGGCCGTGGCCGCCTACCAGAAGGGCCTCTCCGGCGGCGTCGACGCCGCGCTCGACATGGTCTTCAACCGCTTCGTGGACATGTGGCAGGCCGAAGCCAACGTGAAGACCTACGGCGAGGCCGTCGCCGACGTGATGCGCTTCCGCGCCAGCGAGGGCGTGCAGTTCCCGATGACCGAGGAGCAGTGGCTGACCTACGCCTCGACCGCGTCCTTCTACGCGGCCAAGGAGAAGGCCCGCAACATGGGCATCAGCGTCATCTGGGACTGCGAGCACGCCAAGACGCCCGACGGGTACTACCAGGTGCGCGGTGGCATCGACTATGCCATCGCCAAGAGCCTCGCGGCCGCACCCTACGCGGACATTCTGTGGATGGAGACGAAGACGGCGGACCTCCACGAGGCCAAGATCTTCGCCGACGCCATCCACGCGAAGTTCCCGGACAAGATGCTCGCCTACAACCTGTCCCCCAGCTTCAACTGGGACACGACGGGCATGACGGACGACCAGATGCGGCAGTTCCCGGTGGAGCTCGGCAAGATGGGCTTCGTCTTCAACTTCATCACCTACGGCGGCCACCAGATCGACGGCCTCGTCGGCGAGGAGTTCGCGATGGCACTGCGGCAGGACGGCATGCTCGCCCTCGCCCGCCTGCAGCGGAAGTTCCGCCTCATCGAGTCGCCCTACCGCACGCCGCAGACGCTCGTCGGCGGCCCGCGCCTCGACGCCGGCCTCATGTCCATCAGCGGCCGCACCTCGACCACCAAGGCCATGGGCAAGGGCTCGACGCAGTTCCAGCACCTCGTCCAGACCGAGGTGCCGCCCAAGGTCCTCGAGGAGTGGCTCGACCTCTGGCGCAAGCACCACGACATCGGCGCCAGGCTGAAGGTCGTCCTGCGCCCGCACAGCGCCGGCTCCGAGCTCCTCGAGCTCAGCCTCATGCTCGGCGACGAGAAGGCCGCGAACGTCATCTTCGCGACCATCCAAGACCGCCGCGGTCGGAACATCATCTCCATCCGCGACCAGAACACCTTCAACCTCGGCCTGCGGAAGAAGCGCCTGATGACCCTGGCGCAGCTCTTCCTCATCCACCGCTACCGGGGCGACTCCATCCACTACGTCACCCCGACGGACGACAACCAGGCGCAGACGGCCGGCATGAAGGCCAACGGCATCTTCGCCAACGTCGCCAACGAGGTCGGCGAGATCATCGTCGCCGACGTGAACCGCGAGCGCGTCGCCGAGTTGCTCGCCAAGGACCGCGTGGCCCTCAAGGCCTTCATCGAGCGGACCTGAACCGCCGCTTTGCCCGGCGGGTGAAGAATTTTTACTCAGTGACTGACGAATTATTTTGTCGGTCACTGAGTAAAATGCCATGCTCGGGCCCGTGTCGTACACCCGCCCGATCGTCCCGCGCCTGCGTGAGCGCCTCGAGCGTTTCCCCCGGCTGATCCACCTGCTCAGCGGGCCGCGGCAAGTCGGCAAGACGACGGCCGCGCTCGCCGTCAGCGGGGAGTGGCCGGGCGAGGCCCTGTTCGCGGCGGCCGACGAGTTCGCCGCGCCGGGGCCGGAGTGGCTCGCGGCGCAGTGGGGGCTCGCGCGGGCCCGGGCGGCCTCGGTGGCCGCGCAGGGGCCCGCGGCGCCGGTCCTGCTCGTCCTCGACGAGGTGCAGAAGATCGACCGCTGGTCCGAGCAGGTCAAAGGACTGTACGACCACGATCGCCGCACGGGCACCGCCATCGTGCCGCTCGTCCTGGGTTCGTCCGCGCTCCTCCTTGCCCGCGGGGTCGAAGAGAGCCTCGCCGGCCGCTTCATGCGGACGCCCTGCCTGCACTGGAGCGCCCCGGAGTGCCAGCGGGTCTTCGGGCGGTCCCTCGACGAGTGGATCCTGTTCGGGGGATACCCAGGCGCCCTCGACGTCCTCGGCGCGGGCGAGGCGCATTGGCGCCGATACGTCCGCGACGCGCTCATCGAACCCGTGCTCGGGCGGGACATCCTGGCGGTGGAGCGCGTGGCCAAACCGGCCCTCTTGCGCAATCTGTTCGGGCTCGCGTGCCGCCACCCCGCGCAGGAACTGTCGCTCAACAAGATGCTCGGACAACTCCACGACGCCGGCAACGTCACGACGCTGGCCGACTACCTCGCCCTGTTCGAGAAGACCTGGCTCATCAGCGGCCTGCGCCGGTGGTCCGGCAGCGAGGTCACGCGCCGCGCCTCGAGCCCGAAGCTCATCGTCTGGAACAACGCGCTCGTCACCGCCCTGGATCCGCGCCCGGCCGAAGCGTTGCGGACCGACCCCGCCGCGTGGGGACGCCTCGTCGAGAACGCCGTCGGCGCACACCTGCTCAACGCGCTGACCGAGACCGACGTCGAGCTGTACTGGTGGCGCGACGGCCACGACGAGGTCGACTTCGTCGCGGTCGCGGGCGACACCGTCGCCGCCATCGAGGTCAAGAGCGGGCGCCCGCGCCCCATCGGCGGCCTCGGTGTGTTCTGCCGACGCTTTCCCAACGCGCGACCGGTAATCGTGGGCGCCGGCGGCCTGCCGCTCGAGAGCTTCTTCTCACTGGAGGGCGAGGCCCTGCGGCGGGTGTTGACGGGCTGAACTCATCGGACGACCCACCAGATCAACAGACAAATGATCGCAACGGTGCCACCCAATACCGCGGCGATCGTCGCCCGCGACAGAGCCGGGTCTCCGTCCACCGCCCAGAGTCGGACGGTGACGATGGCACCGTCCGGCCCGGGCGCGAGACAGAACCGAGGCTGCGACCAGTCATGCACCGCCGGCAGGACCGCGCCCACGGGGGGCGCCCCGCCGCGGTCGAGATACAGGCTTCCGCGCCAGACCTGGCCCGAGGCGTCCGTCAGTTCGAACGCGGCGCGGCGGCGCCACGAGCGGCTCCCCGCGGGCGTGCGGTGCGCCACGACGACGAGTTCCGTCACGCGGCCGCGGACCGCGAGGGCGCGGGCGGCCCGTGCCCAGATCCGCGCTCGAACGAACCAAAAGACACAGAGCGCGGCAGTCAGGGCCGTCGAAGCGACCAGGAACGCACCGACCGATGGCGCCGACTCGCCGCCAACGAACACCGCGATCACCAGTGGAGATGCGAGCCACGCGAGAAGCAGCACCTCTCCTCGCTGAAACGCGCGCAACGGCCACGTCGCGCGAATCACGGCGTCGTGCCCCCGGGGCACCGGCTCTCGCACGAGGCGCTCGAAGTCTGTCGGCGAATTCATCGAAGCTCCTTTGGCGGGGCTGCGGCCAGCGGTCGGCGGTCGCGGAAAGACATCAGGCGTCGGGACGGCCAGAAGCCTACACGGCGGCGAGTGGGACCGCCACCGGGGCCGGCGCCGCGGGGCGTCGTCTGGGGGGTCGCTCGTCGGGACAACACGCGGGGGCCGGCACGGATCCGGCGCCCTTGGAGGGCGGCAATCGATTGCCGCCCGGTCGGCCTGCGACCCCCGCCCGACCGGCAATCGATTGCCGCCCGTTCGGCCCTTCGAGCCCCGCCCGACCGCGTGGCCGAGCGGACCTCAGGGGACCCCGCCGGACGCGCCGGGCAAGCCGCTCAGCGCGCACATTCGCGCTGAACGTCGACTGCGCCGCCTCCCCCCGCGCGGAGGCGGCCTCTCTCCTCTGAAATCGTCGCGATCACGAGGCGCATGGCGGCCGGCCCGCGCTCCCCAGTGTGACCGATCCCCGAATCCCGCCGGAAGCTGCCCTGCGCCGGCCGGCGCCCGATGCCTCCGCCGGTGCGATATGGACCTACGGAATGTTCCGGACGAGGCCGGGCGCGGAGCGTTCGTCACCCGGCGCGGGACCGGCCAAACGCTGAAGCGCCGTGTCGCGACACCACCCCTCATCGAGGATGGCGCCGAGATCCGCACCGCGCCGGCTACCATCGGGTCCGCTGCCGTCGCGACCCCCATGATCTCCACCCACGCCTTCGACCGAGGCCCCACGGCGGTGCCGAGCCCGGCCGACCGCCTTCTCGGTTGTGTGAGCGGCGTAAGCGCCCGACGGATCACACCCGCCCCGAGCCGCCCGGATCGTGATTCCATGCGGGCATGTACGACGCGACGCCCTGCGCGGCTCCCCGATCTTCCTACGAACAACGGCGGTCAACCGGCGGCGACGACCTCATCGGCGGCGGCCTGCTCGGCGGCGGCGTGGCTGGCGGCGGCCTCGTCGGCGGCGGCCTGTTCGGTGCGCTTCTCGGCCTGACTCTTGGCCCATGCGCCGGGGAGGAAGTCGCGGAGCCGGCCGTCGGCGCTGCCGTCGGCGATGGCGGCGAAGACGGCGCTGAGGTAGGCGAACGGCTCGACGCCCTGGAGCTTGCAGGTGGCGATGAGCGTGTAGCCGATGGCGAGGTGCTTCGCCCCGCGGTCGCTTCCGGCAAAAAGGTAGTTGGCTCTGCCGAGGGCGATGGGCCGGATGGCGCGCTCGGCGGCACCGTTGTCGAGCGGAATGCGGCCATCGTCGAGGAAGCGTCCGAGGGGCGCCCAACGATGGAGTGCGTAGCCGATGGCTTTCCCCATCCGGCTCTTGGGGACGTAGTGGCGGCGGTTCTCGAGCAACCATGCGCCGAGCTGCTGGTAGAGCGGACGCGAGTGTGTCTCGCGCAGCGCCTTGCGAGCGTCCGAGTCGAGGTTGAGCTGCTTGGCTCGGGCCTCCACTTCGTAGAGCTGGCGGATGAACTCCAACGGAGTCGCCGCGGCCATCTCCTTGGCTTCGAGGGCGCGCACGAACTCTCGGCGCGAGTGACTCTTATCTGGAGCACGGGATAAGAGCCACGTGCGGCGCGGCTTCATCGAGGCAGAGCCGAGCTTCCCCGAGGCCAAGGAGATCGTCACCCTCATCGACGCCCTGTTCGTCATTGAGCACAAGGTCGACGAGCTTGCCGGCGACGCCCGTGTGAAGCGGCTGGCCCAGCTCCGCCGTGACGAGTCGCTGCCCGTCCTCACCCGAATCCAGGCGTGGCTACGGGCCTGCAAGGCGCTCCCCGGCAGCCGTCTGCATGGCGCCGTCCAATATGCCCTCAACCAATGGGACGGCCTCGAGGTCTTTGTCACCGAGCCCTCCGTCCCCCTGACCAACAACGCCGCCGAGCGGAAGTTGCGCACCCCGGTCCTCGGGCGGAAGACGCACTACGGCTCCCGCTCCGAGCGCGGCACCAAGGTCGCCGCCATCTTCTACACCCTCGTCGAAAACGCGCGGATGTGCGGACTCGACCCGGTCGAGTATCTCACCGCGGCGACGGAGCGTGCGATCCTCGCGCCCGGCACGGTGACGCTGCCCCGCGACTACGCCGCTGAACTCGCCAAGGCGACGGCTCCGCCGCCGACCTGATCCGGGCAGGGCCAGCACCAAGCTCCAGCGGCCCCGCAGTCCGCGGCCACGACCCGGCGCGCGCTGCGGACGGCCTGCTGCAATGGCGAGCATGTACTCTGGACCCTCGTCACCGAGGACGCCGTCTGGCATGGCTTCGACCCCAGCCGCGGCGCGGACACGGCGGCTCGTTTCCTCGACGGCTTCCAGGGCCATCTGATGACTGACGGCTACATCTCGTACAAGACCGTGGTCGCTCGTTGGGTCGCCGCCGGCAAACGATTGGTGCCGGTCTATTGCTGGAGCCACGTGCGGCGCGGCTTCATCGAGGCAGAGCCGAGCTTCCCCGAGGCCAAGGAGATCGTCACCCTCATCGACG
>JAKLJY010000227.1 GCA_023150895.1 Myxococcota bacterium
CCGCGACCGGCGGCGCCCCCGACGGGATGCGCCCGACGGACGCCGCGACCGGCGGTGACCCGGACGCGGCCGCCCCGGTCGATGCCGGACCCGGCCCGGACGCCGCCGACGCCGCCGACGCCGCCGTCTGCATCTGCGGCCCCGACGAACGGTGCCGGCCCGGGACGCTCGTCTGCGAACCCATTATTCGCTGTGTGAGTCACGCCGACTGCGCCGACGGCGCCTGCGTCGACCGCATCTGCGAGCCCGCCGTCCCCGGGGCCTGCGGCTGCGCGCCGAACTGGACGTGCCACACGACCTTCTGCGAAATGGCCGGCCCATGCGCCGCCGATGGTGACTGCCCCGAGGGCACCTATTGCACCGGCGGGTATTGCGGCGCCTGCCGCGACAACGACCATTGCCCGGGCGAGACGCGCTGCCTCAACGGCGTCTGCCGCGAGCCGCGACAGTGTTTCGGGGACGAGGGCTGCCTGACGGGGCGAGTCTGTTCGCCGGAAGGCTTCTGCACGCCCGCCGCCGCGTGTGAAGAAGACGCTCTCGGCGATCTCGGCACACCGGAGCGAGCCCATCCCGTGGGCTTCGAGACGCTGGCGAACCTCATGCTCTGCGATCTCACCAACGACTGGTTCCTGGTCGACGCGCCCCGCCCCGTCGTCATCTCGACGATCCGACCGCCGACGGCCGGCGTGCTCTCGATCGAGCGATACGCCTTCGACATGCCCTTCGGTGCGCTCGATTATGACCTCGGGCGTCCCGGGTCGAGCTGGATCTCGGCGCCGGCCGGGCGCTGGCTCGTCCGGGTGTCGGCCAGCCCGGGCAGTGGAGGCCCCTACGCACTCGACGTCCGCGCCGGCTGCGTGGAAGATGCATTCGAGCGCCCGTGGCGCAACGACTCCCCGGCCGGCGCGACCACGCTGGCGTTCGGGCGCACCGCCGGCACGCTGTGCGTCGACGACGTAGACGTCTTCGTCTTCCGCGGGCCGGAGTCCGGGGCGGTTCGTCTCGAAGCCAATGGCAACGTGATGGCGACGGCGAACGGCCGCTTCCTGCCGGCGGACCTGGTCCCCGGGGACCTCGTCGAGGTCCGCGGCGCACCGGGGGCGACCTACACCCTCGTGACCGAACGACGCCGCGATCCCGGGCACCGCTGCGCCGAAGCGATGGATCTGCCCCTCGACACGCCGATCGAGGCCTTCGTCCTCGCCGGCCCCGACGACTTTTCGAGCGCCTGCAGCGTCGGTGAGGCCCCCGATGGCGCCTGGCGCGTCACGCTCGACGCGCCCGCGCCCCTCTTCGTGTCCCTGCCCGGCGCGACTCCGAACTCGGCCCTGGCCGTCTACGAAGACTGCGGCGCGGAGCCAATCGCCTGTGCGTCCGGCGCGGAGACGCTGCAGCTCCCGGAGCAACCGGCCGGCACGTACTACGTCGTCGTCGAGGGTCCGGTCGCCGGCACGCTGACCGCCCGGGCCGCCGCGGACGGCGGGGGCGTCTGTGGCAGCGCCGGACAGGTGCGGATTGGCTTCAATACCCGGGTCGAAATCCCCGCTGGCCCCGGCGGCCTCGAGGGTCCGTGCCTCGATCCGGCGACCGGGCAGGTCGCGCTGCGGTTCTCGGTCCCGATCCCGGCCCGTGTCACGCTGACCGCCCGAAGCGACGATGGTCGGGACATTCAGGCGGCCCTGCGCCAAGAATGCGCGAATAGTCTTACACAGTACGCATGTGAAGCCGGTCCGGAGACCACCGTCGTGGCTGACCGGCTTGAGGTGGGCGAATACTTCGCCCTGGTGGCGGGGGGTTCGGGCGCGGTCGACCTTCGCGTGGAGGTCGTCCCGGCACCCTGAGAGCACCGCAGCAGGCGCCGCGGCTTGGGGGAAGGCAAGGGAAAGAGGGTCAACATTCTCCCGTCCCCACCTCGACCCAACCGGGGGAGCAGGGTGGAGGTAGAGCCGCGATGGGGAGCGGGAGATTGTTGGCTCGGTAGCTTTGCATCGTGCGTGCCAAGCTCGCCCCCCCCGGATTTCCGTCGCTGTGAGCGACCCACCGTTACCCCCGAGAAACTGGACTCGTTACGGCGTTACCGACCCCATGAATCAACCTCACGCCCTCGTCCTTTCCAGTGGATTCCTCGCATTTGCCCGCCACATCGGCGTCGCCCGCGCCTATGCCGACCTCGGACGTCGACCGGTCCGCATCTCTGGCGTGAGCTCCGGCGCGCTCATCGGGGCGCTCTGGGCAGCGGGGTTTCCGGCGGACGAAATGCTGCGATTCGTTCGCGAGAGCGGAGCGCCCTGGCGGTCGCTGCGCCCGAGACTGCCCTTCGCAGACCCGGGGCCGGGCGCGTTCAGCCTCGACCGCTTCGTCGCGCGCATTGCGTCGGTGCTTCCCGGGCGCATCGAGGACCTGCCCGTCCCCTTCTCGGCCGGCGTCGTTCGCCGCGCCGATGGTGAGTGCCTCCTCGTCGAGCGGGGTCCGATCGCGGAGATCGTCGCGGCGAGCTGTGCGATGCCCTGGATCTTCGCGCCCCGCCGGGTCGACTCGGCGCCGTGTGTCGACGGGGGGGCGCGCGATCGCCTTTTCCTGCGCGCGCTCCTCGAACGTCACCCCATCGACGGGGCGGTCGTTCATCTGGTCGCTTCGAGCATGGCCGGTCGCAAGACCCGGGGCGATGTCGTCGAGGCGCAGCTCGCCTGGGCGGCGGCCCGCGGGCCACTGACGGTGATCCGCACCCCGCGTAGCGGAGCGAGCTTCGTATCGCTCGGCGACGTGGAGGCCCAAGTCGAAGCCGCACGACGTCTCGCGCAGGCGGCGCTGGAGGCCGTCGCCTGAGGCCACCGCCGGCGCGTCAGCGACAGGCCTCGCCGCGCGTCTCGCCGGCCGGGCACGTGCCGTTCTCCTGCGCCTCGCCCCGCGTGCAGATCTGCGGGCAACGCTGGGTCCCGAACGCTCGGAACTCGCAGCCGCCCCCGGACCAGACGATGTTGCCGACCTCCCAGAAGTCGGTCGCCGGACCCGAACCGCCACCCGCAGCGGGGTTGAGCACCACGGGGCCAATCGTGGCGGCGACCTGGCCCGCGCAGAATACGCGCAGGCTGACCGTGGACGGGCCGAAGTCGTCGTCGTCCCAGTAGTGGACGCCGAGGCGATAGGTGCCGTCGCGCGGGGTGCGAATGTTGATGTTCTCCGGCCCGCCCCCCTCGACGTCGTCGAGGTCGAGGCGGGGATCGTCGTCGTCGAGCGGCGCAAACCACTCGACCTGCGCCGGCGGCGAAAGCGACGGATCGGCGTTGTAGGCGGCGATCTCCTCGCGGCAGGCCGCCTCGCCGACCGAGTCGCAGACGCGGCAGTTCACGAAGTAGCAGTCGGCCCCCATCGGCCCGCTGTCGAACCAGGCGCCGCCGGGTTCGCGCCTCAGGTGCATGTCGACGTCCGACGTATCCTCGGCGGCGCCCGGGTTCCAGACCATCTCGATGCGGAGCTGGTCGTTGGAGTTCGTCGAGATGTGCGTCTGGCAGCGGCCGACGCCACCCCGGTCGTCCGTGACCGTCAGCTCGAGCGTGTACTCGCCCTGAAGATCGGCGAAAACACGCGTCTCGAGGCCGTCGGCCGGCGCGGGGGCGGCCGTCGAACCGGGCGGCTGCTCCACGATGGACCAGGTGGCGCTGACCATGGGATCGCCGTCGGGGTCCTCGTACGCCCCGACGAGATCGTAGTTGGCGAGCGTCGGCCCTTCCTGATCGGGGGGACAGAGCGCCACCGGGGGCTCATTGATGCAGTCGGGAATCTCGTCGATCGCGCCGTTGCAGTCGTTGTCGAGGCCGTCGCAGACTTCGGCCGACGGCCGGACCTCGTCGATACAGGGCCCGTAGAATTCGAACTCGCAGGCCTGCGTGCCGGCCCGGCACTGGCCCTTCTCGACCTCGAGCTCCCGCGGATCGCCGGTGTAGCAGGGCTTCTCGGGGACGGTGCACGTGCAGCCCTCGTCGACGCGCCCGTCGCAGTTGTTGTCGAAGTCGTCGCCGCAGACGTCCTCGATGCCCTCGCGACAGTACGGGTCTTCGTTCGGGCCGCCGCCGCCGCCGCCGGGCGACGCCTGACCACCAGCCCCTTGGCCGCCGACGGGTCCGGGCGGCGATTGGCCGCCGGCGCCCCCCGTGCCCCCCGACGGAATCAACCCTCCGCCGGCCCCGTTGCCCCCTCCGATCGGGGGCGGCAACCCGCTGCCCATGTCCGGCGTGACCCCGGGCACCGCTTCGGTGCCGGCATCGCCGGTCGTATCACAGCCGACGGTTCCGCCGGCGAGCAGGATCATCGAAAACCCGAAGGCGCACCGGGACAACACCTGAAGCCGACAGCTCATGCCGCACTCTCTCCTCGACCAGCGGACATCACCACACTCTGGGATGCCCGCTCCGCAGACGCAAGGGCCATGCCGGCGCGGCCTGGGCGCCGGTCGATCAGAGCGTGAGGGTGCCCGCCCGATAGTCGGCGAAGGCCTGCTCGATCTCGGCCTCGGTGTTCATGACGAACGGGCCGCGGCGCGCGATGGGCTCGTGCAGCGGTTTGGCGGCGGCGAACAGAACGCCCGACCGCTGTTGATCCGCCCGGAGGCGGACGCGCTCCCCCGCCCCGAGCACGGCGAGCGTCCCGGCCGGCACCCGCGACTCGCCGACGAGCACCTCGCCGGTGTGGACGAACAGCCACGCGGTGTGTGACGGGGGTGTCGGGATCTCGACGAGCGTGTCGTCTTCGAGCACGAGCGTCGCCACCACCGGCTCCGTGCTCGGCGCGGACACGGGACCCGACGTATCGAAGGCCCGGCCGACGATGACCTTGGCGACACCGCCCCCGCCGAGCGCGACCGCGGGGATGCGGTCCCGCTGAAGGTCCTGGTAGGCCGGCGCCTGCATTTTCTCGCGGGCGGGCAGGTTGATCCAGAGCTGGAAGCCCGACATCAGGCCGTCGACCTGCTGCGGCATCTCGGAATGGATGATGCCGCGCCCGGCCGTCATCCACTGCGCGCCTCCGCCCCGGATGTTGCCGGCGTTGCCCTTGCTGTCGCGGTGCAACATGTGACCCTCGAGCATCACGGTCACCGTTTCGAAACCGCGGTGCGGGTGGTCGGGGAAGCCGCGGATGTAGGCGTTCGGATCGTCCGAGTGGAAGCGGTCGAGCAGCAGAAACGGGTCGAGCTGACTCAGGGCGCGCTGCCCGATGACCCGCAGCAACGAGACCCCCGCCCCGTCCTTCGTCGGCAGCCCCGGCAGGGTCTGCAGGACCGGACGAAGCGCAGCGACCCGCACGGCGGGGGCCGCGTTGGAGGCCGGGCGACCGCATGAGGCGAGCAGCAGACCGGCCGCGCCGGCGAGGAACCGCCGCCGCTCGAGGATTGGTTCAATGTTGAACGACATGGTCGAAATCTAGCGCCCGGGCGCGGTCGCGTCAACGCGAGGGGCTCACCCCCGACGGAGCGCGCGCCCGTGCGCCCAGAGTGCGGCCACCACCGCAAAGACCGGTGCGACGGCGAACAGGACCAGCGTCGCCTCGGGGAAGAGACCCGCGCCGAGCGCGCAGATCGCGAACGTGGCCGCGATGGGCGCGAGCAGGCGCTGGACCGTGAAGGCGGCGACCCCCGTGGCACCGACGAGGATCCAGAGATCCGTGAGCAGGACGGCCTCGACCCGCGTCTCTCCGGCGTATGAGGCCGCGAAGCGATGAAAGACCAGGGCCGTCATGGACCAGATCACGACGCCCGTGACACGCCGGTTGAAGACGTTGGCGAGCAGTGCGCGGCGACCGACGTAGGCGGCGCCGATGAGCGCGAGATCGACGAAGAGCGCGAAGAAGGCCGTCTCGAGAACGGTGATGCCACCGAGGCCACCGCGCGAGAGGATCAGCAGCAACACGGCCGTGGTGGAACCGAGCAGGACCGCCCACAGCCAACGCCGCTCGCGCAACGACGTCCGCTCGTCGAGCGCCTGCGCCATGCGGCGACCGTGGTCGGCGGCCTCGGCGAAGGCCCGACGCTCGACTCGGCAGGCTTCGAGGCGTCGCGCCCGCTCGACGAGGAGACCCGATTCGACCCCCTCGGCCGTGAGCTCTTCGAGAAGCGCCTCGGCCGCCTCGACGTGCGCGCCCTGGAGCGCGTGATCGAGCAGGCGCAGACGACACCGCAGCCAGCCCGCCCGGGCTTCGGGGTTGTCGGGCCACGCCCGCAACGCGTCGGCGAACGCGACCCGACAGGCGATCGCGGCGCGCTCCAGGGCCACCGGCGCGGCCGTCCCGGCCGAGACCGCCGCGGCAAGCTGCTCGACCTCGTCCGCTCGGCGGAGGGCACCGCGCCCGAGATCTTCGGCCGCCCGCAGGCGCAGCCACTCGAGGAGCGCCGCCCGCATTGCGGTCGCTCCGGTCGGGCGCTTGCCGGGGTCTCGGTCGAGCGCCGCCCGGCAGAGCGTCGCGAGCGCGAGGGGCACGCCCGGCTCGAAGGTGACCGCCCCCCCGCCCCGGAGCGCGCTGGCACAGACCGCGGTCAAGGTCTGGCCGGCGTTCGGCGGCCGACCCGTCAGGAGCATGTGCAGGACGCCGCCGAGCAGGTACACGTCCGTCCGCGCCGAAATCCGGCCAGTGTCGGCGTCGAGCATCTCCGGCGCCATGAACGCCGGCGTCCCCACCAGCTCCGGCGCGGGCGGCGAGCCGAGTCGCCGCGCGATGCCCCAGTCGACCAGGTAGACCTCGCCGAACGCACCGAGCATGACGTTCTCGGGCTTCACGTCGCGGTGCACGACGTCCCGGGCATGCGCGAAGGCCAGCGCATCGCAGACCGCGACCAGAATCTCGACGTTCGCCGCCAGGCGATCACCCGTGCGGGCGAGCAGGCGCGCCCAGAGCGGGTGTTCGGCGTCCGCGAGCAGCGCCCGCCACGACACGCCCTCGATCCGCTTCATCACCAGCACCGGTGCGCCATCGGGTCCCCGCCCGAGCGCGTGCACCGGCACGATGTTGGGGTGTTCCAGCCCGCCGGTGATGCGCCCCTCGTCGAGCAGCGCGGCCTCCGCCTCCGACGTCGCCTGCGCCGGCCGGAGATGCTTGACGGCCACGACACGTTCGAGGGAGCGCTGCCGTGCAGCGAGGACCTGTCCCATGCCGCCCTCGCCGAGAACCCCGGTGACCTCCAGGTCCCCCGCCAGGTCGACGGCAAGCGCCAGCGGACTGGCCGTTGGCGACCCCGCCCGCTCCGGGACGGCGCCCGGTCGATACCGCAGCGTCCCCTGCGTGGCCGATTCACCGTCGACCCCGTGCCCGAGGGTCCGCCAGAGGTGTGCGAGTCCCTCCGCGGTCTCGGCGGCCAGTGTGTCCGTCGATGCCGACATGAGCGTACTCTGCGCCCGGTGGCGCGCGCGCTCAAGGGCGTGCCGATGCCGCGCCCGCGCTCAGGGCGATGGCGCCCCGGCTTCGAGCCGCGTGGCCCGCGCCGTGTGATGGGCTTCACAGATCGGATCGCCGGCCTGGCGGCAGGCCGTCGCCAGGATGCGGTCGAGTCCACCCGGCCGGGCCGGGGTGTACGTGTAGAGCCGCGCGCTGAAGACGAGCGTCGCGAGCCCGAGCACGCCGAACCCGAGCGCACGGGCGCGGGGCGCGAGCCCGGCGAGAAACGCGACGGCATCGGCCGACAGCACCGCGAGCGGCACGACGAGCGGCAGTCGGTACCGCGTGCTCGGGTGAAAAACCACCACGAGCGCGACGACCCCGACGACGAAGGCGAGCAAAGGCCAGAGCGTCCTCCCGAGCCCCCGATGCCAGCGCGCGTAAAGGCCGACGAGCCCCGCGACCAGCAGCGTCCCGAAGCTCAGCGGCAGCACGGCCAGGCTCTTCGAGAGTGATCGCTCTCCGTAGTACGGGTAGTCGAATCCGCGCTCGAGATCGCTGAACAACCGCGCGAGTTTGGGCGGTGCGCCGGTGACGAGGCCGATCGGATCCAGGCCGTTGAAGCGCGCCGGTGACACCTCACCCGCGAGTCGGGCCTCGGCCTGCGCGACCACGTCGAAGGCCGACGCCCGCCGATCACTGCCGTCGGAGGCGGGCAGGTTGCCGTCCCAGGTGCGGTGCGTCGTCGTCGCCGCCGTGCTCGATGCAAAAATCACCGGCACGAAGTGCCCGGTGTACGCATACGTCCAACCGCCGTGAGCCGCCAGGACCCCGAACAGCCCCGCGCCCGTCAGCAGGGCGCGCCGCAGCCCGACGCGGAGCGAGTCCGCCGCCGGTATCTCCGCCAGCAGGACGAACGGGACGAGCAAAAGCAGGCTCGCGCGGGCGAGCACCGCGCAGCCGAAGACCGCCCCGGCCAGAAACAGAAGGCGTCCCCCACCTGCCGGACGCCGCCGAGCCGCCTCTGCGACCACCAGAGTGGTCGTTGCGAGAAAGAGCCCCAGCGACTCCGACAGCAGCTTGGACTCGTAGAACTGCACGACGCCGTACCCCATGAGGGCGAGCGGCGCCACGAGGCCGAACGGGGCGGGCACATACCGGCGGGCGAGCCGCCAGGCGAGGACGAGCGTGGCCACCCCCATCGCCGATTGCACCACGGCGACGACGACCGGGGCGCGGCCGAGGGCGGCGATGAAGTAGCCATAGAGCGGGCTCATGGCCAGCAACGAGGCGTCGCCGTGTCGACCGTCGGCCACCGCTTCGGCCTGCCGCAGATAGACCAGCGCGTCGTAGAGCGGCCCGTCCCAGAAGGGCAACGTGGCGTATTCGAACAGGTAGGCCACGCGCAGCACGACGGCCAGCGCGATCAGGCCGAGGAGCGCCCGACGTTCGGTCGGACCGGGGGCAACGTCGACGTCGGACTCGGAGCGCGGCACGGGGCGATGCTACGGCCCGCCCCGCCCGGGCGCAACGACGGGCATCGGGCGATCAGCGTCCCTGGGACCCGCGACCCTGGCCGTTGCCCGCGCCCTGCCCCTGCCCGCGACCCTGGCCGGCGCCGCGCCCGCCCCCGCAGTTGCCGTCACAGGTGCCCGCGCCGGCGCACGCACCGCCGCACGCGCCGTTCCCCTGCCCGCCGCCGGGGCGGTCGCACGCACCGCCGCACGCGC
>JAKLJY010000228.1 GCA_023150895.1 Myxococcota bacterium
TCGTCCGGCCGACGCGCCACTGTCCGACGCCGCTCTTCGACTCGTCGTACAGCGCCCGGAACGTCTGCGCGGCACACACGAGCTGCGCCCGGAAGCCGGCGAAGCGGCTGTCACACGCGCGGCCGTCGGGGCAACCGCAGCCCATCAGGGCGCCGAGGACGCCGGCGCTCGGGCGGGTGACCGGGCTGACCGCCGACGCCTCGACCTGCATGCGGACGGTCAGCACGGCGGGGTTGAGGCCGGCGCTGCGGGCGACCTCCACGATGAGTGACGCCACGTCTCGACCGTCGACAGTGGCACCGTCGAGCCACGACCGCCCGGCGCCGGGGACGTCGGCGAAGAAGGTGCGCAGGCCCTCCGCGTCGATCCAGTCGACGTCCGTGAAAAAGGCATCCGACATGACCTCGTTCTGCGAGAACGACGTCGGGATGTCGGTGGTTTTGCGGACCGGGTCCGTCTCGTCGGCGGCCTCGGTCGCAAAGGCGCGTTCGGGGGCCGGCGGCGCCGGCGAAGCGCAGGCCACGGCGAAAAGCGCGAACGCGGCCGCGATGCCCACGCGGGCGACGAGTCGGTCGAGCCCGGGCGCAGTCATCGAGCGCTCCCGGCCGTGATGACTCCGTCCGCCTTCCGACGGCCGAGGCGGGCGATGGTCCCGCGCAACAGTGAGAGGCTCCAGCGCGAGGAGCGACAGGCCCGGCCCCCACCGCGCCGCTCACACTCGGCGACATATTCGGGCGGGAAAGGCCCGAAGGCGTCGTTGCCTTCCACGCAGTAGGCGGTGTCGCGGGCGTCGAGGCGCGCGCCGGTCGGACACACGCCCGTGCCGCGGGCGCGGCGGGCGACGGTCAGCGCCCAGCGGTCGGTTTCACAGGTCCGGCCGCCGCCCCAGGCCTTGCACTGCGCGATCATGCCGCGGGTGAATGGCCCCCAGGCGTTCGTGCCGTCCGTGCACAGGACACCGCCATCCGTGCCGACGGTCAGCGGGGCATAGCCGGCCGGGCAGGCGATGGCGCCCAGATCCCCCGGGCGCAGCGGATTCCGGCCGGTTTCGGTCAACGCATCGCAGTGTTCGTCGCCGAGCGGCCGCTCCGGATCGAACGCACACACGAACCGCGGGAAGTCGTCGGTGCTCCAGGTCGGGAAGACGGCCACCGACTCGGGGCCGCCCGCCGGCCGCTCGAAGCCGTCTACGCCGGGGTAGTCGACGTCGACCACGCGTCCGTCGGCCAGGCGGTCGAAGTCCGCGAGCACCTGCACCCGAAAGTCGCCGGTCGACGCCGGGAAGCCGCGGGCGGGTGCGTCGGGGTCACCCATGTCCAGGCCCATGAGCTGCGCGAGCTCGACGACGTGCTCGCCCTGCATCCGGGCGCACCCGTGGGAGACCGGGCCGCGCAACAGGCGCCAGCTGCCGTTTTCGGCCGTGATCGGCCCGTGGAAGGCCAGGTTGCGTTGAAGGTCGTACTCCAGATACGGGAAACCGCCCCAGGGCGTCCCGCGCACGGGATCGCTCGGCGTGAACGGGTAGGCGCTGACGAAGGGGTAGTCGCCGGGGGTGGCGTTCCGGGCGCCCGTCGGTGTCCCGGCCGCGTCCGTCAGGCGCGCCGTCGAGATCGGGTAGACCACGGTCACGTCGACGCGGCCGTCGGGCCGGTGTGCCGGCGACGCCCAGAAGGGCAGGGGGGTCGACCAGTCCTTCGGCAGCGTGCCGGTGAGGCGCACGGTGTGTCCGGCGAGGGAGAGCACGGCGCGCCAGTCGTCCAGCGCCGGAAGCAGACCGGCGTAGATCCAGCGGTGGTCGGCGGTCGCGTCGAGGCGCTTCTCGGGCGCGGCGGCGTCGTGCGGGGCGCCTCCGGACGCGGACGCGGATGGGGACTCGTCTTCGGCGGTCGGCGCGGTCGCGCACCCGAAGGTCAGAGCGGTGAGCGTGGCGAGGGTATGAGACAGCTTCATCACTTCTCCTACAGAAGCGCGTTCAGGGCGACTGCCCCGGGTTTCATCCACTCGGGTGGCCCGAAGGGGCATGGCCAACGCCTGAAGGGACGCGTTCAGGGCGACTGCCCCGGGGGTCAGCGGCAATCGGCGGCCCGGCAGGCCAGCGTGTCGCCGGCCCAGAGCTCACCGCAGCCCGACTCGGGGGACGTGCAGTTGTAGAGGGACCCGGCCGCACAGCCGAGCGCCCGGGCGGCGACCTCGCAGGAACCGCCCTGCGGGACGCGGTAGGTACCGCCGCCGCCCGGGCCGCCGGGGGTCGCACCGCCGCCCGCGCCCGGCGTGCAGCCGCAGGTCAGAACGTCGCCCGCCCAGAGCGCTGCGCAGGCCCGCGGGCCGCTGGTATTGCGCAGCGAGCCGGCGCCACAGCCGAGGGCCTGGGAGGCCTCCCAGCAGGAGCCACCGGACGGCACGGTGTAGCTGCGACAGACCGGCGCCGGCCCGACGGGTGATCCGCCGCCGCCGTTCTGACAGGCCGCCGCCCCGCAGGCCAGCGTGTCGCCGGCCCAGAGCGCATTGCAACTGCGCCCCGCTGCGGTGCAGTTGACGAGCGCGCCGGTGCCGCAGCCGAGGACCTGGCTGGCATCCCAGCACGAGCCGCCCCAGCCCACGGTGTACTTGCCCGCGCCCGCGCCACCGCCGGGTTCGGCCCCGCCGCCGCCCGCGGCGCCGCCGTCGCAGGGCCACGCGCCGCCCGCGCCGCCGCCCATGTACTCCCAGTGCCAGTCTTCGGAGGGCACGGTTCGGGCGAAACCGAACCGGGCACCGTTGCGCGAGAGCCAGGTGTAGACGCCGGATTCGTGGGTGTTCAGATCGACCGCATAGCCGCTCTGGTGGTTGCTGTACCCGGGGGCGGCGGCGAGGTTGCAGTTGTTGCAGTCGCAGCGCTGATAGCAGCCATAGAGGTACTGTTGCTCGCCCTGCGTCCGGAACCCGCTGACGATGCGCACGTAGACGCCGTCGCGCGCGGCGGCCTGCTGCATCTTCCAGTAGGCCTCGGCGGTCTCGCGCTCGACGGGCTTGCCGTCCACGGTGACGACCTCGATGGAGAACGCCCGGCCGGACTCGTACCCCGTGTCCCGCCGTGCGGTGCAGCTCAGCGTGCCGGCCTTCTCGGCGAAGTCCTCGGTGTCGAGCGGGGCCTCTTCGGTGGGCTCGGACGGCGGCGGCGTGGCGCAGCCGGCGAGCGCCGAGAGGAGTCCCGTGGCGAGGAAGGGGCGGAGCGACTGCGGGTACATGGAGACCTCCGGTTGGACGTGTCTCCCTGGCTTTGCACGCAGCGTGCCAGGCGTTGACTACTCTAGAGTAGGCATGTTTTGCGCCGAGAGCGTGGCGTGGAAGTCTCAGCAGGGTGGCCACACGGCCTGACAGCGTGACGTGCCGGTCGCGTCTCCCGACTCTGAAGTCGAGGCGCGAGAGGCGCGCGTCGACCGACCGGCCGGGGCGGTCAGCGCTTCGGTTTCGCCGGAGCAGGGGTCGGGGCCGTCGCCGGGACCTCGGGCGCCACGAGCAGGCGATGCGCGAGCTCACGGGTGTGATCCTCGCGCCACAGGCGCTCTCCGACCTCGCCGGCGGCCGTGCGGACGAGGTGAGCCGAGACGATTTGCAGCAGCGCGCCCCGGGCGAGCGAGGGCGAGGCACCGGCGCTCACCACCGCCATCTCGAGGGCCCCGATCAGACCGGCGAGCTCTTCGCTCGTGAGCGCGTGCCCGGGGTCGTCGCGGGTCACGAGCGCCCGCAGCACCATCTCCAGCACGCCGCGCCGGCGGGCGGCGAAGTCGACGAGCTGGTCGACCAGGCGGTCGACGCGGTCGTCGAGGGTGTCGTCGAGCCGCACGGAGGCCATCACGAGGCCCCGAATCTCGCGAAACCCGCGCTCGAGGACCGCGAGGTAGAGCACCTCTTTGGTTTCGAAGTGGTACAGCAGCGAGGGTCGACGGATACCGGCGTTCGCGGCGACGTCGGCCAGGGCGACCCCGTGGAAACCGGCCGCGCCGAAGAGGCGCTCGGCGGCATCGAGCAGGCGGTCGGTGGTGGGCGTCTCGTTCTCGGAGCGGGTGGGGCGAGCCATGGGTGCACCGTACCAGCCGCCGCGCCGGGGGGGTAGCCTGCGGTGACCTTCCTCTACCGGTGGGTCGAAACCGGCCCCCGTCACGGTCGACCTTGGCTCGGCGACCGTGCGAGGCGCATCACGGGGCGTCGCTCATGAGCGCGGCCAGGTCCGTTCCGCAATCGGTCCCGTCGGGCGCGCGGCGAAGGCGGGCGCGGTGCGTCTCCGGATCGGGGGAGGGCCAGCTCGGCAGGTCGTTTGCGAACACGGGCGAATCGGCGCCCAGCACACGTTGCGCGCCCTTCGTCGCCAGGTCGTGCCCGGTGGCGGTGTGGCCCTCCGCGCCGATCGTCACCCGGAGGGCGCTGCACGCGCGGCGCGCCACATACATGTGGTACGCCACGCCCTCGGCGGCCAGGGTCACGGTCAGGCCGGGGTTTCCGTCCGCGTCGACGTCCACGACGCGCGGATCGTCCGCCCGTACGGGGACGTCATCCGACCGCGGATCGCCGACCGGGGTGTACCCCAGCGCGTCGCACGCCTCCGCCGCGACCAGTGTCAGCGGCCCGTCGGGGGCCGCCCGCCAGGCCTCGACCGGCGCCCGGAGCGACGGGCGCCCCTGCAAGACGGCGTCCGGGATGCTCAGGGTGAGGCCGGCGGTCTCTCCGAGCTCGACGTGGCACACCCGGGTCTCGCTGCGCAGCTCGCCGTCGACGATCGAGTAGGTGACCAGACCCCACGACGTGCTCTCCAGCACTTGCTCGCCGATGGGCGTCGTCGTGTGTCGCGCGTCGTGGACCTCCTGGATCCACGTGCCCAGCAGCGCCTGCACCGCGGGGTCGTCGACGGATACGGGCACCCCCTCGGGCGGCGCTTGGCCCGCGTCCGTCTCGCCCCCCGGCGGCGCGTGCGGCTCCGGATCGGGCACGATGGGCAGCCGGCCGGTCGGCACGTTCTCCAGCGGCGGCGACGGGGCATGGCAGAAGATGCAGCCGTTGCGCGTATTGCTGAAGGCGCTGAGAAACGCGCCCTTGTCCTGGCCGAGGGCCTCGTACTCGGCCAGCACGAGGTCGAGCTCGTCGAGCGTCGCCTGCACCATGGGACGGTAAGCCCAGGTGTCCGCGCCCGGCGCGGTGAGGGCGTCCTCCAGGTAGGTCCGGGCGCGCTCGCGGTTGCCGACCCGAGCGTAGGCCTCGGCAAGCTGGTAGCTCAGGCCCGGGCGCGCATACGGCGCGCGCCAGGTGTTCCGGGTGCAGAAGTCGACACCTTCGCAGCGGTAGGCATCCAGCAGTTCGATTGTTCGCTGGGGGTAACCCGTGTTCAGGGGCAACCCGATGGTGGTGCCGCCCAGGGTGATCAGGTTGACGAACCCGCAGGCGTCCACCCGTTCGAAGGCCCGGTCGGCGGCGGCGGTCATCCGCGCGTGGTCGCCCGAGAGCCAGGCGAACGCGATCTCCATCGTATCCGGCCAGAGCGGCAGATTGTCGTTCTGCGGGGCCAGCGCGCGCGCCGCCTCGAACGATGGCAGGATCTCGGGCGCCAGGGCCTGCTCGCCGTTCTCCAGCATGGCGGCCATGCTCAGCATGCCCCGATAGGCGTGCATCCGGGCGGCCCACTCGGCGTTCTCGGGCGCCCCCGCGGCGGGCGTCTGCAGAATCGCGCCGAGCCGGTCGAGGATCGCGAGCCGCTCGTCGAACCGCTCCCGCAGCCCCAGCCACATCCAGTACTCGCCGCACTCGAAAGACTTGGGCGCCGGGAGCGATGCGCAGTCCTCGACGTAGGCCGTGTCGAGGGTCTCGATCATGGGGGTCTGCCAGAGGCGACACGTGGTGGCGCCGCCCGGCGCCGGGTCCGGTTCCATCTCGGCGTCGAACGCCCCCGGAGTTTCCTGCGGACCCGCTTCGGTGGCGTCGCAGGCCGTTGCGAGCGTGGCGGTGGCCGCGAGGCCGAGCCCGAGGCGCTTCACGCGGATCGACATGATCACTTCCCTTTCTACTCGCGGGTGAAGACGTAGATCGCGTTGGCCCCGTAGCCGGTGACGATCAGCTCGACGCGGCCGTCTCCATCGAGGTCGGCGATGCGCGCGCCACCGGCCTGCCCGAGCCCCTCGGCGAGGATGTGGGGTTCGAAGTCGCCCCCCGGTCGCTGCTCGAACCACAGCACCCGGGGATCGCCATCCCCCGCGACGAGCAGGTCGAGATCGCCGTCCCCGTCGATGTCGCCCGCGTCGAAGAGGCCCGGCGCGGCCTGCGGCGCGAACAGGTTCACCGCCGACGAGAACGTCTCCGAGATGACGGTCTTCTGCCACGGCTGGCGCGGATCGACCCCCGGCTCGAAGGCGAAGAGGCCCTCGTGCCACGGATCCGGGGGCGTCTTCTGCGTGTTGGTGTGGTTCGTCCCGACGGCGATCACGCGGCCGTCGCCATAAAGATCGTCGACGAAGCGCAGCATCAGGGACGGGCCACTGTCGGCGTCGATGACATGCCGAACGAAACGACCGGCGGGCGTCTGCGCCGAGGGCTCGGCGGTCCGCTCGAACCATGCGAACGACGCGTCGCTGTCGAAAAACTCGGCGCCGGCGACGTCCAGATCGCCGTCGCCGTCGACGTCCCGCACCCGCGGAAAGCTGCCGAGGCCCGCGCCGATTTCTCGCGGGGTCGCCTCGAAGCGCGCGGGCGTGTCCGTGCCCTTGAACCATTGAGTAACGGCGCGCTCGGGCGTCTCCCCGAAACCGACCTGCTTCTCCTCGCCCGTCGTGACCAGATCGCGGCGTCCGTCGCCGTCGAAGTCGACCCATTCGACGCCGTGGTAGAACAACGGCGAGCCGATGGGCACGACATCGTGGCGCACCCAACCGTCGGGCCGTTGCTCGTACCAGCCGAGGCCGCCGCAGGGGGTCCCGCCGAGGACGGCGAGACACACGAGAAAGCCCGAGGGCACGATCAGATCCGGGTCGCCATCGGCGTCCACGTCCGCGGCCGTCGGCTGTCCGGGGAACCGCAGCCCGTCCTGCGGCGCGGCGATGTTCTCCTTGCGCCAGCGATCGAGCGGCTCGCCCGGCGTGTCGCGGTAGATCGTCAGCTCGCCCTCGGGCACGGCGAAGCCGAGGAACACGCCGAGGTGCGCGGCGACCAGCTCGGGGTGGCCATCACCGTCGAGATCGACGACTTCCACATACGCCGGTCCGGCGGCGGCGGCGTCGACGGTGAGGCGTCGAAACACGGGCGGCTCGTTCGGCGGCAACTCGGGCGGCGGAGACACGCGGGCGTCCGGCGCTCGGGCCGCGGCATCCGGCGGCACGGCGGCCCCGCCGATCCCGTCCGGCCCTGCATCCGCCGTCGTCGGGAGGCCGTCGTCCGGTCCCGTGCCGCCCGCCCCCGCCCCCTCGTCCGCTGCGTCCTGGCCGCCGCCTGCGCCGGTGTCCGGCGACGGTGTATGGCCCGATTCGGTGGCCCCGGCGCTCCCGCCGGCGTCGGCCACGAGCCGGAGGCCGGGCTGCGTCGCGTCCCGGGCGTCCGTGTTTGGTCGGGCATCGCAGGCTGCGAGCGCCCACGGCGCCCACAGGAGCACGCGCGTCTGGATTCGCATGACGTCTCCTCTCCTTGTTGAAGTTTTCGCGACTACCTATTGGTAGATTAGAGAGCTGTCAAGGCGGGCCGATGTGCAAAATGGGCGACTGATACGAGCGTAATTCGCCATGCGAAGCGCGCGACGGTGGCCCGGCGTGTTGTTCTTGACGGACTACTTAAGGGTCGATAAAAGCCGCGGCCCGGAGGTGAACATGAGCGGAAAACTGCGGGGCCGGCCCGATTCGGCCTTCTTGTTGTGCGCGCTGCTCGGTGCGGCGTGCGGCAGTGGCGGTGACGGCGGCGGTGGCGGTGGTGGCGGCGGTTCGGCGGGGCCACCCGACGCGGCACCCGCGCCGGGGGGTGAGCAGGCCCCGCCCGGGGGAGAACAGCCTGCGCCCGGGGGAGAACAGCCTGCGCCCGGGGGAGAACAGCCTGCGCCCGGGGGAGAACAGCCTGCGCCCGGGGGGGAGCAGGCCCCGACGCCCGATGCGACCGTGTCGCCGCCGGTCGACGCGGCCCTGGCTCCGCCGCCCGACGCGGCCTTATCGCCGCCGCTCGACGCGGCCCTGCCGCCGCCGACGCCCGATGCCGCTGTCGCCCCGCCGCCCGACGCGGCGGTTCCGCCCCCGCCGCCGCCCGGAGACGGCCCGGCCGAGACCTGCGAGGGGGCGCCGTTCCTGGCCGAGCGCAGCGTCCCGATGGAGATCCCCGCGGGCGGTCTGACACACGTCACCTCGGCCCCGTTCGGTGCCTCGAACGACTACAACCCCCTGCAGGGCGCCGGTCTGCCGCCGGCCTGCTCGTTCGTCTACGACGCGCGCGGCCTCGACGTGGTGTACGCGGTCCACCTCGAGCCCGGGCAGACGCTGGTCACGCGGACGGTGATCGAGCCCGACGGACTCCCGGCCGGTATCTACCTGCTCGAGGACTGTGCGACGGGCGACTGGCCCGACGTCGACGGGAGCACGCTCTGCGGGGACAACGAGTATCACACGCAGGGGCGCTGCAACTTCGGCTTCTGTGACCCGCTCGAGTGGCGGTTCACCTGGCCGGCGGCCATCAACGGCGTGCCGACGGCGGCGCACACGTTCTTCGTCGTCGTCGATCAGGTCGAGGGCGACGCAGCCGAAGGGTTCACCCTGGAGTGGGGCCTGCTCGGCCCCTGAACACGGCGCGGCCGCCGCGCGCCGGCGGTCCCCAGCGAACAGAGAGGTGTGTTCATGTCGTTGTCACGACGATCTCGGCGCGAGGTGCGCGCCTTCGTTCTCTTCTCAGTCTCACTCCACTGCGCACTCCATTGCGTTGCCTGCAGCGGCAGCGACGCCGAAACCGGCGCCGCCGCGCCCGACGCGGCTGCGGGCGGGGGGCCGACGGGCGGCGCTTCCGGCGGTGACTCGTCCGGCGGCGGCGGGCGCCCGGAGCCGGGCGGTCGTAGCGGTGCACCCGCACCCGGCGACGCC
>JAKLJY010000229.1 GCA_023150895.1 Myxococcota bacterium
CGTCGGGCACCGGCGGGGCGGCGTCGGGCACCGGCGGGGCGGCATCAGGCGGCGGCTCGGCGTCCGAGTCGAGCAGCGTCAGGCGCGCCGTGCCGAGACCCAGGCGTCGGCCCGCGGCCTCGGCCCGCGCGACGAGCCGCCACGGGCCTGGGCGCCACGGCAGCGGCCCGAGCGTCAGACCCACCTCGACCGGGGCGGCGCCGACCACGACCGGCGCCCCGAGCGCGACGGACTGCACGACGCGCGTCGGGGGCTCATCCGTCAGCGCGAGCACGACGTCGTCGACCTCGACGGGTTGAGCGAGCGCGAGGGCGCTCAAGACGACGGGCACGGAGAGCGTCTCGCCGACGGTGGCGGTCTGGTCCCCCACCGAAACGTCGACCGTGACATAGGGCGGCGCCGCGACGCGCTCGAAGGCGCCCTCCGCGGTCGCGAGCGGGGTCCCGTCCGCAGCGTCGAGGAGCGCGATCCGGACGGTGTGCGGTCCGAGACGGTCGTCCACCTGCACGGCGTGGTGCACGCTGCGCACCCCGACGGCGGCGGACTCGGCGACGAGTACGTCGTCGACGGTGAACCGCAGCACGCCGGCCCCCCGAACGGCCGCCTCGAGCGTGACCGGCTCGCCCGGCGCGGCGACGACCGGACGCAGGCGCAGCGCGACCTCGGGCCGGGCGGGCGCGACGGTGTACGTCCCCGAGCCCCGCGCGACGAGGGTGTCGACCACCCAGGCGGCCACGGGGACCTCGACGGGCCCCGGGGTCTCGTCGGCCGTGCCGGAAAGCACCACGCTCGCGGCGCCGTCTGCGGGGGCGGGCGCGAAGCCGGGGGCGGTGATCACCGAGTCCGCGGGGAGCGGGGCGTCGGGCGTGACCGTCAGGCGCACGGCCGCACCGGGCGACACCGGCGCATCGGGGCCCGCCACCGTCAGCGAAATGCCCGGAGCGGCGACGTCGACGAGCACGGGGACGCGGTTGTTGCCCTCGTCGGACTCGGCGATCTCGTCGTTTTCATCGACGACGAGCGTCAGCGCGTGCGGACCCGCCGCCTTCGGACCGATCCACCTCAAGAGGCCCGTGCCGTCCGGGGCCGTGCGCACCGCATCGAGGCGCGCGTCACCGGCCAACAGGGCCACCGTGACGGCGGCCGCCGGCTCGACGACGACGTCGATCTGCACGGTCTCGTCCTCGACGGGCGCGGCGGGGCGGACCTCGACGCGGGCCGTGAGATCCGGCAGATCGGCCGCCACCGCGAGGCGCGCGAGCGCGCGATTGTTGTCCGTGCGGGCCTCGATGACGGCTGCCGGGGCGACCGCTTCGACCAGAATCTCGACGGGCCCCGGGGCGGTCGGGCGCCAGGGGAAGTCGACCGTCGCCGTGCCGACGGGGGGAACGTCCAAGGCCACCGCGCCGAGGAGCACGTCGTCGGCGAAGACGCGCAATCGTGCGTCGACCACCGCCTGCCCGCCGTCGTTGCGCACGTCGAGCGTCAACGTGCCCTCGCGCCCGGCGACCAGCGAACCGCGCGCCGGCAGCGGCACGAGGTCCGGCGGGTTGGCGATGGCGAAGTCCGTGCGGTTGTTGCCCTCGTCCGTCTCTTCGACGGCGTCCTCCGGGTCGACGATCCAGACCAGGACGCGCTGCCCTTCGCCCACACCGAGCTCGAAGTCGACGGCGGCGGGTTGTCCGGCGTCGAGGCGGGGCAGGACGCCCTCGTAGAGCAGGCGCCCCGCGGCGGGCTCGCCGTCGAAGACGCGCAACCGCGCATCCCGGGCGCGCACGACGCCCTCGTTGCGGACCTCGCCGTGGATGTGCAGCACGTCCCCGGGCAGGGGCATCTCCGGGGCGGTGAAGACCCCCGTGACCCGCAGATCGGGCCGGAACGCGGGGTCGAAAAGCACGGGCGCCATCTCCGCGCCGGCCGTGTCGCAGGCGTGGTAAATGGACACGGGCCGGTCGGTCTCGACGAGCAGGCGGCGCTCGACGCCGTCGCGCAGCAAGGCCACCTCAGCCGCGAGGTTCGTGGCCTGCAGCGCACCGAGCGTCGTCTCGTAGAGCGCGGCGCCCGTGTCCGGGTGGCGCACCCGAATGGCCGTGCCGTCGTACAGGGCGAGCACCGCCGTCGTCGCGCCGCGGCAGTTACCGGTGGCGGGCACGACGAAGTCCCGGTCGAGGATGAGCCCCGACGCGCCGGGCACGTAGAAGGCGTGCATGTAGCCGAACGCCGGCGACTCGACGAGGCGCATGTTGAGCGCGGCCGTGCGGCCCGTGGACCGGACGCGCAGCGGGATGAAGTCGAAGGGCGGGTCCTGCGCGAAGACGTGGCTCGCCAGCGCGCCGGCCGGCAGCACGGCCGTGTAGACGACCTCGTCCGTGTCCGTGCGGACGAGCTCCACGCGGTTGTCCGGGTCGTAGCTGACGAGCGCGATCTCCTCGCCGCGCAGCCCGCCCGCGCCCTGAAACTGTGTAGACGCGCCGGCCACGAAACCGAAGAGGTCGCGCCCCGTCATGCGGCCGTCGGGGCTCACGAAGGCGAACCCGAGATCGGAGTAGGACCACGCGGCGACGGGGGCGTCGACCTCCAGGCGCAGGCTGTGCGTGCGCTGACCGTCGGCCCGCGTGTGCGGATTGAACGCCCGCAGTGCTCCGGCGGGGACGTCACCCGTGAAGAGCTCGACCCCCGATGCCACGCCGCGCGCGCCGTTCCAGCGGAAGGGCTCGCTCCCGATCACGCTCGCGTCGGCCTCGGGCGCGTAGATCACGATGCCCGGGGACACCGCGGCGACGCCGGGCGCCGAGGTCGGTACATCTCCGACGAGGTGCCGCCCGAGCAGGCCGCCGTCGCAGTCCCGCAGCGAGAGCGACGTCGGCCCGTTGCGCTCGCCGACGTGCAGCGCGAATCGGCGATCGGCCGAGACCGAGAGCGGCCCGGTGAGCGCGTGCCACGCCGCCTCGCCGGGGAGGAGCGCGCCGGTGACCGCGGCGCCCCCGTCCGTCGGCCGCAGCACGTAGCGCAGGGCCTCGCCGCAGGGGAGCACCGCGACACCGAGGTTGGACCAGGCCACCGCGCGATAGGGCAGATCGGGGCCGATGGCGCGGCTCGCACGGTTGTTGTTCTCGACGGCCTCCGGCACCCGGTTCTCCGGGTCGACCGTGACGCAGAGGACACCGGCGTCCTCGGAGACCGGCCACGCGAAGACGGCGGCCGTCGCCCCCCCGGCCGGCACGTCGATCCGGGCGCGGCCGAGCTCGCGCGGGGCCTGGTCACACGCGCGCGCCGCCACGGAGAAGGCGACGTCGACGCCCGCGGCGTCCCGGGAGCCGGCGTTGCGCACCGGCGCGACGACGGCGACCGTCTCGCCGACGAGCAGCTCGTCCGTCGTCAGGCGAAGGCTGCCCGGCTCGGCGACGAGATCCGTGAGGGGTACGTCGAGGGCGGTCGGCGCGGAGAACGGGCCGGGGTCACCGTACGCGCTCCAGGCTCGGGCGCGGTAGGTGAACCGCCCGCCGCCCGGGGGGACGTCGGTCGCGGGTGCGGCGCAGGTCTCGAACAGCAGGTGGTCGAGCTGAATCTGCGCGGGGCGCGGGCCGTCGTCGAAGACGAGCCGGAACCCCCGGCCGGCGACGCGCGGCGACTCGGGCAGGTCGAGCACGACCTCCTGACGGTCGTTGTGCTGCACCCGCGCGACCTCGCGCCAGGGAAGACCGACGGGGCGCGCGTCGAGGTGAAACGACCGCGCGACGCCGTCCGGCGTGCGGAAGTGCAGCCGCACGCGGTCGATGTACACGCCCAGGTTGCTGCCGCCGCCGGGCAGTTCGAATTCGAGCGTCGGCTGGGGGTCCGCCGGGCTCGGCACCCAGGGGGCCTGCGGGATCACCGCGCCGAACGGGACGGCGTTGATGTCGAGGGTTCCGCTGCTCATCGACACGAGGCCGCCGCGCACGCCGCCTTGCGCCACCCAGTTGCACAGGCGGCTGCCGTCGCGGTCGATGAAGTGTCCGGGCACGCCCCCCGAGAGCGAGAGCGGCACGACGCCGTCGGCCCGCAGGGGGCCGGCCGTCAGGGTGGGGGCCGGGGCGGCGGGCATCTCGAAGCGGGTCTCGACCCACGCCGAGGCGTTGCCCGTCGTGTCGCGATGCCGGAACGCGGCGTCGTAGAACCGCACGCCGGGCCGGGTGACGACCGTCGCGAACCCGCCGGCGGGCACCTCGAGCAGCGCCGGCTCGGCGTTGAGGCGGATGTCCATCGCGGCCAGATCGGCGAGGACGAGGCGGTCGAACCGGGCCGTGAACGCGAGCGGCATGAGCGTCCACTCTGCGAGCGGGCGCAGGACGGGCGGCGGCGGCGGGCCGTCGTCGGCGATGTCGAACGCGGCTTCGGCGGCGGGACCTTCGTTCGTGCCGTCCCGGTGGGCGGCGGCGACGCGCAGCGTGTGGCGGCCTGCGCGCGTGACCTGCCCCTGCCACGCGGGCTGAGCGACCGAGCGCGGATTGGCCTCGTCGTCCACCCGGACGTGGAAACCGCTCGACGCCCCCACGCGCGGCAGCGTCCAGGTTGCGCTCACCTGGAATCCCGTGACCGTCACGCGCAGGTTCTCCGGGCGCGGCAGGTCGTCGCGGAAGTCGAGCGAGACCGTGCTCGCGGGGCCGGGGTGGCCGGCGGCGTCCCGCGGCACGAGCCGGAAGGTCACGAAACCGAGGTGCGGCGGGACGACGTCGAAGACGCCCGGCCGTGCCGCCCGCGGCAGCACCTCGCCCCAGTCGGCCTCGACGTCGACCGTTTCGACCTCCGCCGGGGCCGTCCAGGTCAGATGGACGAACGGACCGTTCGGCGTCGCCGTCACGTCGCTCAGCCCGCGCGGGCCACTCGACTGGACGTTCAGCAGGGTCGCGACGCCACGCCGCCCGGCGTGATCGAGCGGGATCACGGCGACCGCATGCGCTCCGTCGGCGAGGCGGCGGACGGCGAGGCCACCGCGCGCATCGAGCAGCGGCGGGCCACGAAACGAGGGCGCAAACGTCGAATTGGCCGGGGACTCGCCGTCGACCGCCGGGCGGACGAACGTCAGCGCGCCCGTGACACCCGGGGCGAACGGACGGCCGTCGTCGTGGATGGCCAGCCACTCCGGGGCGGCGACGAGCGCGGGGAGCGACGAGATCGGCCGGGGCGGCGAGAACACCGCCCGCGCGCGCCGTTCGGTGGGCACGTCGTCGGGGCCCTGCGCGGCGAACGCCCACGGCAGGTCGGCGCCGGTCAGCCCCACGGGCCACTGCGCCGTCGCCGTGAGGGCCTCGTCCGGATCGGGCTGCCCGTCGATCTCGACCAGAAAGCCGCCAACCCGCTCACCGGGCGGATCGGCGACCGTCAGGTGGACCGCGCCGTCCAGCGTGGACACGTCGACCACCGGACCTTCGAGCGGTCGGTCGACGAGCAGGGGGGCCGAGTCCTCGCTGCGGACGGCGTCGAAGAGCGCGGTCACGCGATACGACGCCGGCTCGGCCCCGACGCGATCGTCGGTGACCGTCGTCTCGGGGATCGACGGGAACCCGGAGAGCGTCATGCCGGGCAGGACGGCCGCCGACGTCGGCTCCGGCAGCACGAGGCGCAGGCGCCGCGCGCGGACCGGGGCCCACGTCCGCGCCGGGCTCCCCGGACGCTGGCTCGTCTCCTCGTGCAGCGCGACCCAGGCGCCGTCGTCGGCCTGCGCTTCGAGCCGCCAGCGCACGAGCACCGAGCGGTGGTGGGCGGCCATGTCCATCGCGACGGCGCCCACCCACTCGGATCGGGCGAACTCGATGGCGTGCGTCGCAGGTCGCACCCGGGCGCCCGCCGGCAGCCCGATCGATGGGACGAGCGCCCGAACCGGCGCGCCGACGGGGGCGCCGTCGCGCAGCACCTCGTAGGCCGTCGCGCCGGGCACGGGGGCCCAGGCGAGCCGCACGCCCTCGGGCACCGGCTCGGCGGTCAGCCCCCCGGGTGCGCCGGCTCGCCGTGCCTCGCAGGGCCAGCCGGCGGGGGCCGGGCGCTCCGTCGTCGACAAAAGCAGCGTCGTTTCACCGGGCACCGCCGGCGTGTACGGAAACACTGCCGGCGCGTCCGGGCGGGCCGGCAGCGTCGTCCCCCCGAACGTGACCGCCGTCGGCGCGTCGACCGCGATCCGCAACCGACCCGCGCGCCCGGCGACCGCGGGCGAGGCGAGATCCGCGCCGAGGCAGGCCGCGCTCGTGATCCGGGGACGACCGCCGACGGTCAGGCGGTGCTCGAAGCGATTGTCCGCCGGGTTCACCTCCTCGAAGACGTCCGCCGTCGCCGTCGCCACGAACGTCACGTCGCCCCGCGCGTCGGGGGCCGTCCACGAGAACTGCCCCTCGGACACCGGTGAGACCTGCCGCTGCAGGAGCCCGCGGCCGTCGGCCCGGACTCTCAGGATGGCCCACTCGCCGGCGACGCTCGCGTCGGCCGTGAGGCGCCAATGCACGGTCACGGCCTGCCCGGGCTCGGGTGCCGGCGGGTCGAAGTCGAGCCGGACCGCGACGTCGCGGTGGGTCTTCACCACGAGCGGCCAGAGCGTGCAGTTGTCGGCCTCGTTCGTTTCGGCGAGCGCGTTGCCGGGGTCGACGCAGTAGAAGACCTGTTGCCGCCCGACGGGCAGGCCCTCGCCCGAGAGCCTCACGGGGCACAGCGTCACGACGGACCCGCCGTGGGGCGCGGCCGCCAGGGGCGGGCAGGCCGCCTCGCCCCGAATCGGACCGTCCGGTGCGCCGAGGCGCACGGCGGCGCGCCAGACCGGGATGGGCAGCGAGCTGCGGTTCGTCACCGTCGGCCCGATGGACACCGTCTCGATGGGTCGGATCGTCGTCGGCGGGTCGTTCGCGCCCCCCGGCGGGACCGAGAGCTCGTACCGCACGGACTCGACGATCGTGGTCGCGACGTTGTCGAGCTCGTCGCGTTCGACCAGGGTGTCAGCCGGGTCGACCTCGACGACGAGGACCCACAAGCGGGGCGCATCGGGCGTGAAACCGAGCTCGACCTCACGGACTTCGCCCGGTGCGAGGGCCGGGACGGCACGCTCGTCGAGCGGGGGACCGCCGGCGTCCGAGAGCCGGATCGTCGTGGCGGGCGACGCCGCGTCACCGTGGTTCGTGATCCGCGCCCGCACCGCCACGCGCGTGTCCACGCCGACGACCGGACCGGGGGCGAGGGCGAGCGCGCCCCCCGGCACCCCGAGATCCGCCCCGCCCGGGATGCGCAGCGCCCGAACGGCGCGGTTGTTCAGACGGTGCGTCTCCGACACGAGGCCGTCCGGATCGACGAGGGCGACGAGGCGCCCGGCCTGCGCGTCGAGTCCGGCGACGGGGGTCGTCACGACCACCTGCCCGCCCGGCTCGATGGGCGGAACGGCGGCGGCCGAGAGCAGCGGCGCCCCCGCCTCCGGGGCCCCGCGGTACAGGCGCAGTGCGGTGGCCGGCGTCGCGAGATCGCCGCGATTGAGCACCGTGGTGAGGATCCGGAACGGCGTGCCGCGGGCGGGCAGGGCCGGGTCGAGGGCGATGAGATCGGGCCGGACCTCCAGATCGGCGGGGGCCGGCGGCCGGATGCGGAGGCGCAGCGCGTGCCGGTTGTTGCCCTCGTCGGACTCCCGCACCCGTGCGTCCGGATCGAGCCGGAGCGTCACCGAGAGGCCCCCCGTGCGTCCGACGGTGTCGACGCGCAACGCCACGGCGTGGGTTTCCCCCGGGTCGAGGGCGGGCACGTCGAACCGCTGTGTTTCACCGCCCGAGCCGACCTCGACGAGCAGCGCCGTCGCCGGGGCGGCGGTCAGGCCGCCGTTGCGCAGGTGGGCGAGCGCTTCGGCCGGCGTGCCCGCCGGGATCTCCACCGCCGCGAGGTCGACCGACTCGAATGCGAAATCCGGGGCGGCAGCCAGCAGCGCGCGGACCGCCGCGGCCGTGCCCTGTGTATCGAACCAGCGGCCATCGGGCCCGCGAAGAGACATCAGACGCTCGATGCCGTCCGCCGTGAGCGCGCCCGCGGCGGCGAGCGCATCGGCGCGCAGGGCCTCGGAGAGCGCGGGCTGCGGGCCGAGCGGCGCGCGTGAAAGCCATGCAACGGCGCGGGCCCGGGGCGCCTGCACGCCGGGGAGAAACCCCACCCACGCCGAGAGGGCACGCACGGCCAGCGCCGTCGTCGGAAGGTCCGCGTCGACGCCGTTCGCGGCGAAGCCCCCATCCGGGCGTTGTGTTCGCAGGAGAGCACCGACGGCGGCCGGGATGCCGGCGGAAGCGGCGGGCGCGGCGGCCGCGCTCAGCAGCACCTCCGCGGTGTCGAGCGCCGTCGCCGCGTGCCCCGGGCCGGCGCCGAAGCCGCCGTCGGGACCGGCGGCCGCCAGCAGCGCGGCGAGGCCCGCCGGGTCGCCTCCGGAAGCCAGGCGCCACGCGGCGTGTCGCGGATCGCGGGGCACGATGTCGAGCAGCCGGGCGTTCGGGGCCGCGCCGGAGAGGCGGGACAGCGCACGCGCCACCTCGGCGCGCTCCCGGGGCGTCGGGGCGGGCGCGGCGCTCAGCGCGTCGAGGGCGAGGTCGAACGCATCGGCCTGGGCGCGCGCGGACCCGCCGAGACCGAGCACGACGGCCAGCGGCAAGAGCCAGGCCGCCAAACGCGCTCCCCCGCGACGCCGCAGGCGCCCCATCGCAAATGAATCGGCCACGAGCCCTCCCGCACGGTGTCGGCGGGCACCCCCGAGCCCGCCCCATGTGGGACAATGATGTCGCCCGCATCCTGCGCTGTCAAACCCCTGCGCGCCGGGTGACCGCCCGACGGTGGGCTCAGCCCTGCGCGGCGCTCAGCAGGGCCCGAAGGCGAGCAATCTCGGCCTCGGCTGCGGCGCGTTCGGCCTCGGCGGCGGCGCGTTCGGCCTCGGCGGCGTCGGCCCGGCGGGCCTCTGCGGCGGCGCGCTCGGCCTCGGC
>JAKLJY010000022.1:0-46166 GCA_023150895.1 Myxococcota bacterium
AACGGCTCCGCCCACGACTTCGCCAGCCGCGCCGCCTTGTCCTTCGGAATCAGGAACTGCGCTTCGAACAGGGAGGTTTGCGGGCTCGTTGGTCGGAACATCCGCGGACGATCTCACGCCGTGTCGCGTGCGTCCACACGCGCGTGCGCGCGCGAGGTTTTTACGAGGGACTCAAAGTTCGACCACGCCCTCGCGTTTGTAGGCCCGCAGGTACAGACCCCGCGGTGGCCAGGCGGCGCCGGCGGCGACGAACTCGCCACGCACGGACTCGAGCTGCCGGGCCTCGGCCTCGCGGTAACGCGCGTTCGTGCGCTGCGCGTCGCGAAACTCTCCGGCGCGCGCGGTGGTCAGCGTGAAGAACCCGATCAGGGCCGACAGGATCGCGAGGGTCAGGAGTTCCAGGTGCGTCCGCATGCAGATGCGAACGCGCGGCATCGCGGATGGATCTCCCGACGGGTGTCAGTCTCGTCGACGGCGCCGAATCGCGAGCGCCGCGAGCGCGGCGAGCCCGGCGAGGGGGGCCGGGTCGACCCCTCCCCCGGCGGCGCGGCAACCGCTCGACGACTTCTTGGACGTCGGCGCCCCCGCCTCGTCCCCGCAGGTCTCGACGCCGTCGGGCAGGCAGCGGCCGCAGCCGTTGTCGCAGGACGGATCCCAGTGGGTGCCCTCGCCACAGATGGCCTTGCACTGCCCGTCGACGAAGACGGTACCGGCGCCGCACGGGCCCTGCGCCGAGCCGAAGGGGCAAGCGTCGCGCTCCGCCGGGCCACCGTCCGTCGAGGCCTCGACGCACTCGCCGGCGGCGTTGGGCACGCGTCCGGGTCCGCAGATGACCAGCGGCACGTCGGGCACGGGGCCGGCGTCTCCGGGCGGCGGCAGGACCGGCCCCTGATCGCGCGGCGGGGCGACGGCCATGTCCGGCGGGGGCGGGAAACCGCCGTCGGGCAGGAACCCGACCGGGTGCATCACGGGGTCCGTCCGGACCTCGTCGAGGCCGTCGGCGGTGATGGAGGCGATGTTGGTGATGATGGCACCGTCCTGCGCGTCGTCGGCGACCCGCACCCGGAAGCGCACCAGGTGGCGTTCCCCGGGGGCGATGCGCTCGATGCCGGGGATGCCCGTGAGGTTGAGCCCCATGGCGAGCTGCGTGTTGCCATCGGCGGTGTCCGGGATCTGAATCACATCGACCGTCGTCGAGCCCGGCTGATAGACCGTGCCCGCGGGCGGGGCGTCGAAGACCCGCACGCCGGTCGCAAAGTCGCCGCCGCCGTTCTCGACCAGGATCACATACTCGATCTGTTGCCCGGGCTGCACGACCGAGCGGGCGGGCGGCTCGGCCGACTTCTCGGGCTTGAGGGTGTCGAAGGTGGCCGGCCGGTGGTCGAACGCCATCATCAGCCAGTTGGTGAAGATCTGTTCGCCGGCCGTCACCAGTCCGTCGCCGCGGGGCAGCGTGAGCACCAGTGTCGCGTCTTCGTCCTCCGGCTCGATGGCATTTTCGAGATGGAACGTGTCGAGGTCGACGCCGCGCGTCCCGCGAACACACCCCTCGGGGCTGCTGACGGTGTCGTTGAAGACGTTGTTGAACGGATTGCAGTCGTTTTCGACGTCCGTGTCGTTCAGGCGCATGCCGTCGCCCGTCGTCTGCGCGTCGCCTTCCTGCGCGAAGAAGGTGATGTCCACCGCCGGCTCGGGTGGCGCGCGGAACCCCTGCGGCCGCAGGCGCCGCTCGCCGCCGTCGATGAGCTCGAAGCCCTGATAGTAATACAGCCGGCGGAGCGGGAGCGAGGCCTCTTCGTAGACGACGAGCAGCGACCAGCCGCCCACCGTCAGGCTGCCGATCGCGGCGAGGGCCGTCTCGGGGTTGTTGTCGTCCCCGCCGGGGATGACCACGTCGGCGATGCGCCAGTTGCCGTTGAGCACGCCACCGCCTTCGAGGTGCGTGTTGAGCGCGTCCGTGACGTCCGCCGTCTGGCTCGAGAACGTCAGACCGCAGCTCCCGACCGAACAGAGGGTCTGGATGAGCTGGCATTGTTCTGCCGGCGCGGCGTCGTCGAACGTCTCGGAGCGCATGCCATCGGCTTGTACGGCGATGGGCGCGCCACCGGGCGGCGTCAGCGTCACGAGGGTGTCGGGGGCGTCGCCCTCGGGCAGGCTGGCGACCCAGGTGAGCTGCGCGTACCGCACCCGTAGGCCGGCGAGTCCCTGCGGGACGCCCGCGAGCGCCGCGCTGCCGCTGTCGAGGCCGGCGCAGTTGCCGTTCGAGTTCAGCGCGCAACTGCCGCCGCCGCCGCACTCGAGCAGGCTGCCCGCCGTCGCGACGTAGTTCAGATTGCCCTCGAAGACCTCCATCGGCTCGGGGCCGAGGGACTGCCCGGCGGCCTGCGCGGGCTGCGGCACGGCCAGGGCGAGGCCGAGGGCGACGACGGTCGCGGCGGTCGCGGCAGGGGCGGCCGGCGCGAGGACCGAGGCGAGTAAGCGGGCGTTCCAACGGTGCATCGGGACTCCTCGGATTCGTGGGGGCGACGAAAAGGGAGAGCCGCAGTATGGCACGAAGGCCGACGCCGACGCGAAGCTCTCAGAACGACTCGGAGGGCACACCCGCGGCGTTCTCGGCGACGCCCACGGCCGGTTTGCGGGTCGGCTGCGCGAAGTAGAGCAGGTACGCGTCGCCGAGCCGCACGTTCGACGGCGACGTGCGCCCGTACTTGTCGTCCTCGAGGATCGGGTTGTGGGCGTACCGGACGAAGCCCCGGTCGGGCGCCTCGCTGGCCGCGAAACCGATGCTCGCGATCTCGCCGCGCAGGCCGGCATAGAAGAGCCGAAAGAGGCGCCGCCCGGTCGCGGTCGTGGCGATGCGGACCTCGGGATCGAAGACCCCGGCGGCATCCCAGCACGCCTGCGGTTTGCCCTGCACGTCGAGGCAGTCGCGCCCGGCCTCGAGAATCGTCCGGCGGGCTCCGAGGGGCTCGCCGGGGCGGCCCGCCGCGTGGCGCAGCACCGAGCGCGCGTCCTCCGACGCACCGGTGGCCGTGTAGAAGACGTGCACCCGACCGGCATCGAAGGCGAGCGACGCCGAGCCGAGCCCGCCGGCTTCCTCCGGCCCCTCGGGGACGACCCAGGGCGCGGCGTCCAGCGTAAACGTGCGGCCATCGGCGCTTTCGCCGTGGTACAGGCCGTCGGCGCGCGTCACGACGAGGTGCCAGCGGCCCGTCTCGGGGTCGAGCGCGACCGCAGGCGCGCGGGCGTCCTCGGGCGTTTCGGCCAGGATGGGCGAAAAGGGGCCGAAATCGAGGCCCGTGCTCGCGTCCGCCCGTGCCAGACCCGACCCCTCGGCCGTCGTCACATGGGCAAAGAGCGCGACGCCGGCGTCGGTGGTCACCGCGGACGGATCGCGCACCGCCGGCAGCGCCGGGTCGACGGGGGGCGGGTACAGCCAGGCCGAGACCTGCGTGCCCCGGATGAACGTGACCACCTCGTAGGGCACGATGCCGCGGTTGGGCAGGTTCTCGCCGCCGCCGCCGGGTCCGCCCGTCGTCCCGCAGGCGGTTGCCACGATGGCACACGCAAATGCGGCCGCGGTGCGCGCACGGGCGCGCGCCGGCCAGACCCGGCGGGGCGTCAAAACAGCACCCCGAGCGTGAGCGCGGTGCCGAGGACGTCCCCGTCGGCGACGTAGTCCCCCACGCCGTCGGCCGGATCGGACTTTTCCTGCCGGCGCTCGCGCAGGCGAATGTATTGTGCCGCCACGTCGAGCGTCACCGGACCCGGCCAGAGGGCGCCCCGGACCGGGTGCAGGGGCCCGAAGCGCAGCCCGAAGCCGGCCCCCGCCCCGATCTTGTCGGCGTCTACGTAGTTCGTGATGCCCGGCTGCGCCGGCGCGGGGGAAGGCTCGTAGAAGCCGCCGGCCCGCAGGACGAATCCGAACGTTTCACCGTCAGCGAGGACGAGCTCGGCACCGAGACGCGGCACGACGATGTCATGGAAGTCCGGCGCCTGCGGCGGATCGGGGATGGGGACCGAGAACTGCAAGGGCTCGAGCTCGAGTTCGAGCGCGATGGCCGCCGTCGACGAGGGGAACCCGCTCCACTGCAGCCACGCGAGCTCGGCGCTGACGGTGAAGGCGGTGTGTTCGTAGGCCACGCCGAACGCGACCTGCCGCGGCGAGAAGAGGTTGTCGTTGACCGAGTTGAGGAAAAAGCGCCCGGACTCGACCAGTGTGGTGTCATTGGGGCCCGTCACCACGCGTCCGTGGACGTCGACGTCGAGGTCGAGCGACAGACTGAACGCCTCGCGCTCGGTGAGGCCGAAGCGCCAGTGTCGCCCGGGTCGCCACATGAGCCCGAAGCTCGGGTAGCGGACGGCCTCGAGATCGACGTCGACCCGGCTGCGCAGGCGGGTGTGCGTGACATCCGTGGCATGGACGACGCCTTCGACGTCGAGGGCCCCGTGCGTGTCGCTCAGGTAAGTGACGCCCGCGCCGAACGTCAGCCCGTCGACGAGCTCGACCGCCGCGCTCGAGGTGATGACCAGTCGCTGCGGCCGGTTGTCGTACAGCTCGAAACGGGGCTGCGACTGACGGAGCGCGCGCAGCCGCGTGATGCGGTCGTCCGGCAGGAAGAGGCCAATCGAGAAGGCCACCCGCCGCCCGAAGAGGTCGCCGGGCAACAACAGACCCCCCTGGAACCCGCTGGAGCGGTCGACGTTCAGATCCGCGCCGTTGAGCCGCAGGAAGGGCTGCGTATAGACGTACCCCAGGTCGATGTGCAGGTGGTCCGCCGCCGCGAGCCCCCCCGGGTTGTAGTAGTTCGCCGAGACGTCCCGGGCCGTCGCCGTCGTCGCACCGCCGAGCGCGATGCCCCGGGCGCCGAACCCGAAGGCATCGAGCGGGTTGGCCCGCGGCGCGGCCGGAAAACACAGCAACGCCGCCGCCGACGTCGACACGGAACACACCAGCGCGGCCCTCACAGGTGAACCCCCAGCTCGGCGCCCCAGGCGAAAATCTCGCCATCGTGCCGCCGCCGAGTGCCATCGACGCGCTCGAAGTCGCGCGGCGACAGGTGATGCCATTGTCCCCCGAGGTCGAGGCGCAGGGTCTCCCACGCGAGGCCGAGCCCGAGCCCGACGATGTGTCGATCGTTGTCGACGTACCCGTGGAAGCCCGTCTGCGGAGGGGCAGGCGAGCCCTCGCGGGCGTACCCGACGCGGGGCGACAGCGTCACGGCCCCGACCGGCAGGGTGCCCTCCGCGCCGGTGCGCAGGACCCAGGTGTCACCAAACCCGGGCGGGGGTTGCGGGGCGTCCTCCGGGCGGGTCGCGGTGTAGACGATGGGGTTCGGGAAGCGGCTCCACTGTTTCCACGTCGCCCCGCCGGCCACGCGGACGGGGGCCCCGGGGACGGTGCCCGACACCTCGAAGGCCACCTGCCGGGGGTCGTACTGGGCGACGCCCGAAATGGCCAACGGGGGCACCGGCAAGGGGAACGTCTCGCCCAGATTGGCGTCGAGGGGCAGGTCGAACGTGGCCTTGGACTCGCCCCGGTAGACCACGGCGAATGCCACCCCGGGGGCCGGACGGAGCAAGACACCCGCCGTCGGCGCGTAGTCGGCGAGCAGCTCGTCGTGCACCGTCGAGCCGATGCGCCCGGTCTCGTTGGGCGCGACCTGAATCGACCCGCCGAGCTCGGCGAGCGCGATGAACCCGGCCCCCACGCTCAGGGCGTCCGTCAGGCGCAGCCCGCCGCCGAGTTGCAGGCTGACCGTCTGCGCACGGCTCTGCAGAAGGACGAAGCTCGCTTCACCGGGGCGTGGCACCTCGGCGAGGAGCACCGAGCCGAACGGGATGACGAACGCGGCGCCGAGGGCGAGGCGCTCGGCCATGAACCCGCCCAACGGGAGCGGGATGCCCATGCCGATGAGCGTCGCCGGGGCGTCGCGCACGTCCGCCGCCGTGCCGTCGAGTTCGAGCGCGAAGACCGCGTGCTGGTAGCCGAGGGAGAACGTCCGGTGACGCTCGAACCCGAGCCCGGCGGGGTTGTAATAGACCGCCGCGTGGCCCTCGGCCGTGGTCGCCGCCGCCCCCGCGAGCGAAACGCCGCGCGCCCCGTACCCGAAGAGGTCGAGCACGCTCGCCGTCGCGGCCCCGGGCAGGCACACGAGCGCCCCCGCGAGCCAGGCGGCCGGGGTCGAGACACGGGCCCGCAGTGCGGCGCGGGGTCGCGTCGCGCGCGGGCGGGCGGGCACGGCGGGGAGCATTGGTCGGCACGCTATGCGATGCGGCCTCGTCGTTGAAGCGAAATGGGCTTTGGCGGAAGATGCCGGCATGTCCGCCCGCCCCGCCGCTCCGAACGCCTCCCCGGCCGCCGCCCCCGCCGACGCGCCCGCCTGGGTGCCACGGGTCGTGCAGTTCATGGAGGAGGCCATCCCCTTCAACGCGTTCCTCGGGGTCAAGGTCGACCACCTCGCCGCGGGCGTCTGCGTGCTGCGCCTGCCGTGGCGCGCGGAGCTCGTCGGCGATCCCTTTCGGCCGGCCGTGCACGGGGGCGTCTCCGCGACGCTCATCGACACCGCCGGCGGCGCAGCGTGTTTCTCGCTCCTCGAGCGCCCGACGGATCGCGTGAGCACCGTCGACATGCGCGTCGATTACCTGCGACCCGGCGCGGGCGCCGATCTCTTCTGCCGGGGCCGGGTCATTCGCATGGGCAACCGCGTCGCCGTGACACACATGGAGCTGTTCTGCGGCGGCCTCGACACCGCGGAGGGCCCCATCGCCACGGGCAGCGGCGTCTACAACGTGCTGCGCAAGGGCGATCGCTCGTGACGCGCGCCCGGGTGACGGCCGTGGCGGTGGCATCGCTCGGGGCGATGGGCATGCTCGCGACCGCATGTGATACGGGCGGGCCCTCGGGCGGCGGCGCGGGCGCTCCCCTCGACGCGGGCGGGTTCGTTTTCGATTTCGGGAGCGGGCCCGATGACGCGGGCGAGCTCGACGCTGCGGTGCCGCCCCCGCCGCTCCCCGACCCCGCCGCCTGCGCGGCGACGTGCGAGACCCTCTCGGCCTGCGCGGCCGCCGATGCGCCCGACGGGCTGTGCGATGCCATCGACGCCCGCGAACGCGAGGCGTTTGCCGGTTTGTGCGCGCAGGTCTGCGGCGCTGCCCCCGGCTTCCCCGAAGCCTTCGCCGGCGTCGGCGACTGCCCCGCGCAGCTCGAACGCATGCGCGCGGTCTCGTCGACGCTCGCGTACGCCTGCGTGCCGAGCCCCCCGCCCGAAACCCCGGCCTGTGCCGTCTTCGCGGACCGCACGGCGGCCTGCACCGGCGAGGCCTGCGACGACGTCGTGCCCGTGCAGGCCGGGCTCGCTTACTGGCTGCGCCTGAGCTGCGATCAGAGCGTCGCCGCCGGGCAGCTCGCCGTCGACGATCTCGCCCGGCTCCCCGGCGAACAGACCCCCTGCGACGACCCGGTGGCGCAGAGCATCGTGGGCGGCCTGGTCGGTGATGCGACCCGGCAGGGCACGCTGACCCACCTGTGTACCTTCGGCCCGGCGCTCGACGAGGGGACGTGCGCGGCCGCGTGCGAGCACCTGCGACCCTGTCTGCCCGCCCGCAATCCGCTGCGCGTCGAGTCGTACTGCCGCTTCGTGTGCGCGCTCGACGACAGCCTCCGCGACCCGCTGACCTGTGCGGCGGCGGCCCCCGAGTGCGCACCGCTGAGCACCTGCTTCGGCGGGTAGCGCTCAGCGACCGCCCTTTACCTCGGCCACCCAGGCCTCGATCTCGCGACGGGCGACGTCGAGCGGGATGGCGCCGTGCGCGAGCAGGCGGTCGTGAAACGCGCGCAGGTCGAATTGCGCACCGAGCGCGTCCTGCGCGAACCGGCGAAGCGCACGGATCTCGAGCTCGCCGACCTTGTATGCCAACGCCTGCCCCGGCCAGATGATGTATCGGTCGATTTCGTTCTCGGACTCCTCCCGCCGATGCCCCGTCTTGGCGACGAGGTAGTCGATGGCCTGCTCGCGGGACCAGCCTTTGGCGTGCAGGCCCGCGTCGACGACGAGCCGGACGGCGCGCCACATCTCGTAGCTGAGCTGCCCGAGCTTCTCGTCGGCGGTACGGTAGAGCCCGAGCTCGTCGGCGAGGCCTTCGGCGTAGAGCGCCCACCCCTCGACGAACGCCGTATGCCCCATCTCGCGCTGAAACACCGGCAGGGCGGTGTTCTCGCTGGCGAGCGCAATCTGCAGATGGTGGCCGGGCACCGCCTCGTGGAAGGCCAGCGCCGGCATCTTGTAGAGGAGGCGAATCTCCGGCCGGTGCGTGTTGACGTAGTAGAAGGCCGGGCGCGAGGCGTCCTGCGGCGCGCCGTAGTAGTACGCGGCCGGGGCGTCCTTGGCCCGGAAGTCCTCGATGGCCTTGACCTCGATGACCGTCTTCGGCAGGCGTCCGAAGGCCCGCGGAAGCGCCCGCATCGCCCGGGTCATCAGCTCGCGGTTGTACTCGAGAAGGGCTTCGGGACTCGCGGCGTACTGATCGGCGCGGGCGGCGATCGATTTCAGGTACTCCGGCAGCGAGCCGCCCCCGGCGCTCTGCACGAGGGCGGCCATTTCCTTCTCGATGCGGGCGACCTCCGCCTCGCCGAGCGCGAAGATCTCGTCGGCCGTCCGCGAAACGCCCGTCTCGCCCTTGATGCGGGCGGCGTAACACGCCGCGCCGATGGGCAGCGCACCGACGCCCGGCTTCGCGCTCGCCCGCGCCCGGGGGAGCAGCTCGTTCGCGAGAAACGCGCGATACGCCCGCAGGCCACCGTAAACAGCCTGCTCTACGGCGGCGGTCAACTGCGCCCGAAACGGCTCGCCGAGGCCCGCCGGACCGCCCCCGGCGGCGTCGAGGGCCGCAAAGACCGGCGCGAGGTAGGGGCTCTTCGCCACGGGGACGGCCAGCATCTCGTCGATCTGCCGGAGGACCCGTTCGACGTTGATCTTCGGGGCGACGAGCCCCCGCCCGAGTCCCTCGCGCAGGCCCTCGATCACGTCGCCGAAGTACTCGTCCATCTGCTGGTACCGCGCGAGCAGATCGCGGCCCTGTGCCGCCGTCGTCACCGTGTGGACGTTCGGCAGCTCCGCAAACGTCACCTGGGGGCCGGCGAGCTGATCCACCGCCCACAAGCGCGCCTGACACTTCTCCGCGGTGTCCAGATCGCGCCGCAGCAGAAAGGCCAGCATGTCCGCGCTCACCCGCTCGTCGGCCGTCAGCCCGGCCCGCGGCACGTGCTCGAGGCGCCCCGCGAGGTTTGCCAGCGTGCGCAGATGCCGTTCGTGCTCGGCCGACGACGCCCGCCCGAGCTCGGCGTCCCGGCTGCGGTCGCCCAGATACGTCGCCCAGGTGGGCGCGTGCCGCATCTGTTCGCCCCAGAAGTCCCGCACGATGTCGGCGAGCTGCACCCGATCGTCGGGTCGAGCGGCCCGCGGGGCGCCGCCGCCGCAGCCGACGAGCGGCATCATCAGGGCGAGGACGAGGGTGGCGGCCCGGCACGGGGCCTGCGGTCGAACGAAGCGGCCGCGAGGCCCTTGTGCGGAGACGGCGTCGGGAGATCTCATGTGCAGGGTTGTATCAGCCGCGGGCCTTTACGAGAATTCATCGCGACACCCGCGGGGGAGAGGTCCGTCGAAAGTGGGCCTGCGACCGCTGGTTTCCCCGTGACAACTTGGTACTCTGCGCGCCCGACCGTGATTCCCTCGGCCGCCCCGTTCCCGTTCGCCCACTGATGGAGTCCGATCCAATGCCTTCGTTCACCGTGATGTGTTCGATGTCTTCCAAGGGCCGCCGCCCCGCGGCGCTGCTCGGCCTGCTGCTGCTCGGTCTGGCGGGCCCCGCGGGTGCGCAAGTGGCCCCCAAGGCGCCCGCGACGGCGTCGACGACGGCGACGGTCCCGGCGGCGACCGCCCCGGCACCGACGTCGACGGCGACGGCGACCGTGACGATCGTGAAGCTCAAGCTCGACGCCGTCACCGAGCTCAAGGCCAGTCGCGGCCAGCTCGAGACGACGTACTCCGGGGTCAAGCTCTCCGGCAAGGGCAAGGCGGAGTGGCGCGAGGGCGTCATCCTCCTCGCCGCCGGCGACGCCGCCCGCAAAGCCGGTGACGCCGTCGCCTACAAGAAGCTGGCGACCGAGGCCACGACCCGGTTCGACCTCGCCAAGACGCTGAGCGCGGGCGGAACCGGCAAGGCTGCGGGGCTCACGGCGCTGAAGGCCGACGCCCTGCTCGGCAAGTACGTCACCCCGGCCGAGGGCGTCGTGCCCGCGGTCGACACCTTGCTCGGCACGGCGACGGCCTGGACGATCAACGGGTTCGAGCCGGAGACGTTCTGAGCGATCGGTCGCTCCGGAGGCCACGTTGAACGGGTCCGCGCCCATCCCGCTCGGGGCCTTCGAGCTGCTGCACCCGCTCGGGCGCGGCGGCATGGGCGTCGTCTGGGCCGGACGCCATCGCATTCACGGCGCCCCCGTCGCCGTCAAGGTCATCACGGACGCCAGCGCCCGGGAACCCCGATTCCGCGCGGCGTTTCGCAACGAGGTCCGCGCGGTCGCGGGCCTGTCCCATCGCGGCGTCGTCCAGGTCCACGACTTCGGGCTCGTCGACGAGGCGGCCGCATCGGTCGCGGGGGGGCGCCTCGCCGTCGAGAGCCCCTACCTCGTCATGGAAGCCCTGCGCCCGGATCCGCTGGCGACCGCGCCGGGAGACTTCGCGACGCTCGCCGCGTTGCTGCGGCAGATCCTGGAAGCGCTCGGACATGCCCATGCCCGCGGGGTCATTCACCGGGACCTGAAGCCGGACAACGTCCTCGCCGATCCGGCCTCGGGGCGGCTGAAGCTGACCGACTTCGGCCTGTCCCATTCCGTCGGGCGGGAGATGACCGAGGACGAGGCCATCGCCGACATGGCCCACTCCACGGCCGGCACGCCGGACTTCATGGCCCCGGAGCAAGCGCGGGCCCGTGCGCGTGAGCAGGGCGCCTGGACGGATCTCTACTCGCTCGGTTGCATCGCGTTCACGCTGGTCACCGGCCATCCGCCCTACGAGCGCTCGACGCCCATCGCCACGATGATGGCCCACATCGTCGATCCCTTTCCGCCGCTGACGGCACGCTACCCCGTCCCCGAGGGGTTCGAGGCCTGGATCCGGCGCATGATGGGCAAGCGGCCGCAGGACCGCTTCCGTCGGGCGGCGGACGCGGCGTTTGCGCTCGACGCGCTCGCGGCGGTTCACGAGGCCGCCGCGACGCCGCTGCCCGGGTTGACGGTCCCGCTGACGGACATCAGCCGCGACCCCACCGCCCACTTCGACGACGCGGAGGTGCAGGCGCTCGGCGATGCGGCGCCCCAGACGGTGCGCCTGTCTGCCGAAGTTCGCGCCCGACTCGAGGCGGCCGTCGGCACGGATCGGCCGCCGATTCCCGAGGCGTGGCGCGTCGACGAGGACGACCTGCCGGCCGCGCTACCGGGGACCGGACTCGGCCTCTATGGCCTGCGCGCGGTTCCCTTCGTCGGCCGGTTCACCGAGCGCGACGCGCTCTGGTCTGCGCTGCGTGCCGCGGACACCCGACGTGAGGCCCGCGTCGTCGTGCTCCAGGGCGCGTCGGGCTGTGGCAAGAGTCGGCTCTGCGAGTGGCTCGCCGAGCGGGGGCACGAGGCCGGGGCGCTCTACCCGCTCCGGGTGCGCAGCGCGGCCGTCGAGGACCCGGGCTCCGGTTTCGGGCCGCTCTGGCGACGCCTGTTTCGCGCGTTCGGGCTCGGCGGCGACGAGCTGCGCACCCACCTGCACTGGGAGCTCGGCCGCCTCGGGTTCGACGACGCGGCCGCCCGGACGCTCGGTGACGCGCTCTGTGAGGTCATCGCCCCGGGGGACCCGGCCAATCCGGTTCACTTCTCGAGCCCGCGTGAGGCCTTCTTCACGATGGCCCGTGTGATCGAGCGCCTCGGACACGAACGCTGCCCGCTTTTGTGGATCGACGACGCGCAGTGGTCGCGGCACGGACTCGATTTCGTCGAGTTCATGCTCTCCCGGCAGGCGTCCCACCCGGCCCCGCTGCTCGTGGTGCTCACCGTCCGCACCGAGCTGCTCGCCGAGCGCCCGGACGAGGCGGCCCGGCTCGCCCGGCTAGCCGACCGCCCCGGGGTCGGCACCCTCGACGTGGGCCCCTTTCCCCCGGAGGAGCGGCCCCGCCTCGTGCGCGCGCTGCTCGGCCTGGAGACGACGCTGGCCCATCGGGTCGAGACGCGAACGGGGGGCAACCCGCTCTTCGCCGTGCAGCTGGTGGGCGACTGGGTGCAACGCGGGATGCTGCTGGCGACCCCCACCGGCATCCGCCTCCGCGACGGTCTCTCACCCGACGCCCTGCCCCTCCCCGCCGATCTGCGCGCCGTGTGGGGCGAACGGGTCCGGCTGTTCCTCTCGGGCCACGATGCGGAAGCCTGCATCGCGCTGGAGCTCGCGGCGACGCTCGGCCTCCACGTCGACGCCGCCGAGTGGTCGGACGCGTGCCACCGACGGGGTGTTCAGCCCGCGGCGGGGCTCCCCGCCCTCGCAGAAGCGCTGCTCGACGCGGGTCTCGCCGAACGCAGCCCCGACGACCCCTTCGGCGCGTTCACGTTCGTTCACGGCATGTTCCGCGAAGCGCTGTCGTTTCGCGCCGCGGAGGCCGGTGCGCGCTGGGTGGCGGGCCACCATCGGGCCTGCGCGGCCATGTTGCGCGATCGCACGGAGGTCTTCGCCCTCGAGCGCCGGGGGCGGCACGCCCTCGCGGCCGGGACGCCGGACGATCTCGAAGAGGCGCTCGACGCCCTCCGCCGGGCCATCGCCGGTCGCATCGACACCGGCGACTACGACGCGGCCGGCGAGCTGCTCGAGCTCCACGCCAGCGCGCGCGCGGGGCTGCGGCTCGAGGCGGCGGACCCTCGCCACGGCGAGGCGCGGGCCCAGGCGGCGCGCATCGCCCACCTCCGCGGCGCGCGCGACCTCGCGCTGCAGCGCTGTGTCGAGAACGAGCTCGATGCCCGACGCTTCGGCTGGACACCCGTCCTCGCGGACGCCTATCGGCTGATGGGCATGATCGCCCTCGACCGCGGCCAGTTCGTGCAGGCGGAGGCCCGCTTGCGCGAGGCGGCCCAGCTCGCCCTCGAGTGCGGGGACACCGCGCTCGCCGGCCAGTGTCACGAAAAGCTGGGGGCCGTCGCGGTGGCCACCGGCGACGTCGAGCGCGCGGAACGCCTGCTCACCGAGGCGCGCCAGGAGCTCCTCGCGGCCCACGACGAAGCCGGCGCCGGGCGAGCGGCCGTCGGCCTCGCCCGTCTGATGAAGAAGCTCGGCCGACTCGACGAGGCGTTGCACTTCAACGCACTCGCCCACGACCCGTTCACGGCCGCCGGCGACCGCAACGGGCTCGCCGCCTGCGCCAATCAGCGCGGTGAACTCCTGCGACTCCGGGGGGCGCTCACCGAGGCCTTCGAGCAGTATCAGGAGGCCCTCGACATGTGGGAGTCCATCGGCGCGGGCAACGCGATCTTCGCCCGCGCCAACCTCGGCCTCGTTCTCGCCGAGGCCGGGCGCTACGCCGAAGCCCGTCCGGCGCTGACCCGCGCCGCGGAACACTTCCGGACGGCCGAACTCCTCGCGCCGCTGGCCGTGTGCGATGCCTGCCTTCTGCCCTGTGCCGTCGACGCCGGTGATCTCGGCGACTTCGACGCGCTGCTCGTCGAGTCGCACGCGCTGCTCGAGCGCACCCGGCTCGCCGATCTCGACGCGGCCCGGATGTCCGAACACGCAGGCGATCTCTGTGCCGTGCGCGGAGAGCACGCCCGCGCCGCAGCCGCCTGGAAGCTCGCGGCCGCCCAGTGGCGGGCGGTGAAGCACGAAGCCCACGCCGCCGCGCTCGAGGCCCGCGCCGAGGGGCGCTGATCGTCGCCTCCGAGACGGTCGGGGCCCGGCATGGGACAATCCGCCGCTCTCAGGGCCAGCCCGCCCGCAGGCCGAGCGTCACGCCCACGCCGGCCAGGGTGTTGCGCCCGACGCCGTCGACGGCGACGGGCGCGCGGAGCGTGGCCTGCAACGCCAGGATCTCCAGCCGGCCGGGGAGATCCCAGGCGGCGCCGAGCGCGCCGAACAGCCCGCTGCGACCACTGTCGGCCACGGTGCGCCCGGCCATCGTCGCGTCCGCCTGCCGACGGACATCGACGCTCAGCGAAAGGGTCAACGGGGGCACGGGCGAGACGCCGCCGACCAGGGCCGCGTTCAAATCCACGCCGGCCCGGTGCGAGGTGCCATCCACCGTGTGGGTCAGCGGGCGCCCCACGCTGCCCTGGAGCCGCACGAACAGCGTGTCCCACGGGCGCATCAGCACGAGGCCCACCGACGGCGTGAAGCTCCCCTCCCCGGTGGCGTCCGCGCCGAGCAGCCCCGACGCCCGCGCCGTGTCGCGCCCGGTGGGTGTCACGAGCCCGAGCACGCCCGCCACGCCGAGGCCGCCGGGCCCCTCCCCACCGGGGAAGACGTCCCAGCGGACGGACACGGCGAGATCACCCACGCCGCCACCGTCGTCGCTCAGCGCCCCCGCGCGGCGCGCGGTGTGGAGCCACGGCAGGCGCGCGCCGAGCTGCAGCGGTTCGAGCGGGCGTCCGACCACCCACAGTTCGAATCGGGAGACCGTCTCCTCGTACCCTTCGTGCCCGCGCCAATGGCCCGCCGCATCCCATTGCCCGAGCCCGAACTCGCCGCCGAGGCGGGCACCGCCGGCGACCTTCTCCCAGAGGGCGAGGTGCTCGAAGCCAGGGGTGGTGCTGCCCGCGCAACAGGGCGATGCCTCGGCGACGGCGGACACACCCGACGAGAGAAGCACGGCGACGAGGCCGAGCGCCTCGCCTTGCCGGACGCGCGGCGAGGGCGACGGATTTCGAGACGACATGGCCGCAGCATGCCAGCGCGCCCGGCCGCGAGCCGTGCGGCGAATCGTCGCAGGCCCGGCCCGACGCGGCGGACCGCGGCCACCGCACTCAGATCGGCGGGGGGTTCTTGAACAGCTTCCGCTGCAACGAGCGGCGGTGCAGCCCCAGTCGACGCGCGGCCTCGGAGATGTTGCCGCCCGCGTCGTGCAGCACGCGTTGCATGTGCTCCCACTCGACCCGTGCGAGGCTCGGCGTCGATTCGGCGACCGCGGTGGCGCCGCCGTCGGCCTCGGCGCCGGGCTCGAACGCCGCGAGGACCTGGTCCGCGTCGACGGGCTTCTGCAGGTAGTGACAGGCCCCGCGGCGCAGCGCTTCGACGGCCGTCGCGATGCTGCCGTAGCCCGTGAGCACCACCACCCGCGTCGTCGGGTCGATCTCCTGCAAGCCCGTCACGAGGTCGAGGCCGGACCCCCCGGGCATCCGCAGGTCGACCACGGCGCGCTCCGGGGACTCCTCCCGGGCGAGGGCGAGCGCAGCCCCGACGTCACCCGCCGTCCGGACGGCGCATCCGCGGGCGGCGAGGGCGCGCGAAAGGCGGTCACGGTAGGCGGCGTCGTCGTCGACGAGGAGAACGGTCGGCGCGAGGGTATCGGTGGACATCGTACGGTCGCCTTTCGCGCTGCTTACACCGTCGCGCGGGGGTGGATCAACGTCACGCGCGTCCCGCCGCCGGGCGGACATTCGATCTCCAGCCCCCCGCCGAGCGCTTCGGCCACGGCCCGGGCCAGAAAGAGCCCGAGGCCGGCGCCTTGTCCGGGCTCGCGCGTCGTATAGAACGGCTCGCCGATGCGCTCGAGGTGCGCCGCGGGAATCCCCGGCCCGGCGTCGGCGACCGTCAGGGCGATGCGGTCCGGCGTCGCCCGGGTCGTGAGCCGCACCCGGGTCTCGGGCGGCGCGGCCCGGAGGCCGTTGTCGAGCACGTTGCGCAGGCCCTGGACGCTCGCCCGCGGGAAGGCCCGGACGATGAGACCGGGCGGCACGTCCACGTCGATGCGGTCCGCCGCCCCGAGGTCGTCGACGGCGGCGGCCACGAGCTGCGCCAACGGGAGCGCCGTCGCCGCCTCGCCGGCCGAAGCGCCGGCCTCCAGGCTCATCCGGTCGAGGATGCTCCGGCAGCGATCGGCCTGCTCCCGGATGAGGTGAACATCGTCGCGCAGCGCCTGGGAGGCCGCATCCCCGGACCGGGGGAGGGCGAGCTCCAGCTCCCGACAGGCGATGACGACGGTGCCGAGCGGCGTCGCGAGCTCGTGTGCGGCGCCGGCCGCCAGGCCCGCAAGCGCCACGAGGCGTTCGGACCGGGCCGCACGCTCGCGCGCGGCGGCGAGCTCCGCATCCCGCGCCGCCAGTGCCCGCAACACCCCCTGAACGAAAAAGACGATGAAAACGGCCGCGACCGCGAACGCGACCCACATGCCGCGAAGGTGCAAACGCATCAGCTCCGCGTGCGAGAAGCCGGCCGACGCCTCGGAGAGCGGGGGGAAGAAGAGCGCCCCGAACCCCGCGATTGAGAGCGCCACCAGCCCCCAGGTATGGCGCGGGCTCAGGATGATGGCCGCCAGCGTCAGCTCGACCAGGTAGAGGAAGTTGAAGGGGTTGACGGGCCCGCCGGTGAAGGCCAGCAGCGCCGTCAGCGCACAGACGTCGAACACCAGGACGAAGAACACGGCGCGTTCGCCGGGCGCCGTCTCGCCGCGCCCGAGCCAGCGGCCGGCCGCGAGGTTGGTCAGCGCCACGAGACCCAGAATGCCGAGCAGCACCGGCCAGGGGAGCGTCAGCCGGAGGGCATGCTCGGCCACGAGCATGGCCGCGAGCTGTCCGAAGACGGCGGCCCACCGCAGACGCGTGATCCAGACGAACGACAGGGTGTGGGGCGTTTTCGTCACGGCGCCGATTCTGCGCCCGACGTGCGCCGCGGACCACGCCAATCCTGACAGGCGGCGAGGCTCGGCTTACAATCGCGGCCCATGAACCCGACCGTCCGCGAACAGGCCCTGCTCACCGTTCTGAAGGAGAGCTTCGGCGTCCCCGAGGCGCTCGTGCGGGGGATCTTGCGCGGACGCGCACCTGATCAGCCCATCGAGGCCGCGCTGCTCGACGCGGGCGTCGTTTCGCCCGATCAGCTCGCCGCGCTCATCGCCCGGCTCCCGTCCGAGCCCGCCGCCCCGGCGGCCCCGGGGGTGGCCACGAATCGGCTCACCGGGCCGACGATGCCCCCGGCCGAGGACGACGCCGACCTCCCGTTCGCCATCGCCGCCGACTCGGGGGCGGCGTCGCCGCTCGACCCTGCCGATGGGCCACATCCGGTGGCGCCGGTGGACGGTGACGTGCCGGAGATCTGGGCCGGCCCCGTCGCCGCGGACTCGCACGAGGCGACCGGGGATCGGGGCTTCCAGGAGCTCGCCACCAAGGTCGCCGCCGACGCCGACCAGTTTGCGCACGACGTCGTCGCGGCCGCCGTGACCCCCCCGCCGACCCCCGAGTCCCGGGCCGACCTGCCGCAGCTCGTCAACGGGCCGGGCCGCTACGTGCTGACCGACGAGATCGCCCGCGGCGGCATGGGGCGGATCGTGCGGGCCATCGACACCAACATCGATCGCCCCGTCGCGATGAAGCTCCTGATCCGCGGTGCGCAGGAGCAGATGGGCCTGCAGCTGCGATTCACGGAGGAAGCGCAGATCACGGGGCAGCTTCAGCACCCCAACATCGTGCCCGTCTACGACGTCGGCACCCTGGACGACGACCAGATCTATTTCACGATGAAGCTCGTCCAGGGGCGCACCCTGCGCGAGGTCATCCGGGGCATGCGCAACGAGGACCCCGCAGTCCTCGGGGAGTTCACCCGCACCCGCCTGCTCATCGCCTTCCAGCAGGTCTGCATGGGGCTCGCGTACGCCCACAGCCGCGGGGTCATCCACCGGGACCTCAAGCCCTCGAACATCATGTTCGGGGACTTCGGCGAGACGCTGCTCATGGACTGGGGCCTCGCGAAGATCATGAAGACGCCCGACGCCCCGGGCGAAGACGCGCGCGTCAAGAGCCACCGCGAAATGCTCAGCTACTGGGCGACGCGCCACGGCGAGGTCATCGGCACCCCGGGTTACATGCCACCGGAGCTCGCCCTGGGGCTCCTCGACGAGGTCGATCAACGGTCCGACATCTACAGCCTCGGCGCCATCCTCTACGAGGTCCTGACGCTGCGCGCGCCCTATGCCGGCAAGGACGCCAAGGCCATTCTCCGCAAGCTCTTGCGTGAGCCCGTGGTCCCGCCCCGCCAGCGTGCGCCGGACCGGGACATCCCCGAAGAGCTCGAGGAGATCTGTCTTCGCTGCCTGGCGAAGGACCGCGAGCAGCGCTACCCGTCGGCCCTGGCGCTGCGCGAAGCCCTCGAGGAGTTCCTCGCCGGCCAGCGGGAGAGCGAGCGGCGAGGGCGAGAGGCGCGGCGGCACGTCGTCGACGCCCACGCCCACGCCCGCATCCACGAGCTGCGGCGCCTGGCCGCCGACAAGCTCGCCGGCGAGGTGGAGCGCCTCCGCCACCGGACCCTCCCCTGGGACGGTCCGGAACGACGCCGCCCGTTGTGGGAAGCCGAGCAGCGCCTGGAGGCCACCCGGCGAGAGGTCGTCGAGGCGTACACGCACGCCGTTCAGAGCTGGCGTGAGGCGCTGTCGAACGACACGGAAAACATGGAGGCCCGGGACGGCCTGTGTGCGCTGTACTGGACGCGGTTTCTGGACGCCGAAAACGAGCGCGACTGGGCGGGCATGGTGCACTACGAGACGCTCCTGCAGGCGCTCGATACCGATCGCTACACCGCCCGCCTGCGGGGCGACGGCAAGCTGACGCTCTTCACCGATCCGCCGGGCGCGCGGGCGGTGCTCTTCCGCTACGTCGAGCGCGACAAGGTCCTGACCCCCGAGATGCCCTATGACCTCGGTCGAACGCCGGTCACGCTCGAGTCTCTGGCCATGGGCAGCTACCTGGCCGTCCTGCGTGCCCCGGGGTTGCGCGATACGCAGGTCCCCGTGCATGTCGCCCGTCTCGGCGAGGTCGACATTCGCGTGCGACTCCGTCCGGACAACGCCCTCGGCGCCGGTTTCGTCTACATCCCGGCGGGCACGGCCTGGGTCGGGGGGGACGCCAACGCGTCGTGGCCGCTCCCGCGCGAGGAGGTCTACGTCGAGGACTTCGGCCTCTCGCGCCTGCCCGTGAGCTGCCGACAGTATCTCGACTTTCTGGCCGATCTGGCCCGCGTCGACCTGGAGGCCGCCCGCCGGCGCGTCCCTCGACTGTTCGCGAACGGCGGGCCGCTCTTCCCCGAGATCGAGCCGGGGCACTTCGCCATCCCGGCGGTGAGCATCACCGGCGAGCCCTGGGATCCGAACTGGCCGGTCTTCGGCGTCAGCGCGTTCGACGCCGAGGCGTACTGCGAGTGGCGCAGCCGCCAGGACGGCGTCCGCTACCGCCTGCCCACCGAGCTCGAGTGGGAGAAGGCCGCCCGGGGCACGGATGCCCGCGCGTTTCCGTGGGGCAACGCCTGGGAGCCGACCTACGCGAAATGCGCCCACTCGCGCCCCGGCCCGGCGTCGCCGGAGCCGTGCGGGAGCTACCCGCAGGACCGCTCGCCCTTCGGAGTGATGGATCTCGCCGGGGGCGTCGCGGACTGGACGAGCAGCACGACCGCGGGGGCCGAGCGCATCGTCCGGGGCGGCAGCTGGAATCAGCTCGATCTGCATGCGCGAGCGGCCTCGCGACATGCGCAGGCTCCGGAGACCGTGAGCACGCACGTCGGGTTCCGCCTCGCCCGGGACGTCTAGGTGTGGCGGCCCCCAAGAGCGCCGAGCGTCCTGCTCGGCGGTGCACTGCTCGTCTGGACGGCCCTGCGCGTGCGCGCCGCCGACGCCGAGCTCAACGCCCGGCCCGTGGTCGACGGTCCCTTTCGGCGCTGGTTGCCCCCCCACGACGACGGCCCGTTCGGCGGGCACCTGATCGATCCCCGATCGAACACACTGGCGAACGAGTTGACCGCCCGGTACGGCGCGTCGGTCCTCCCGCCGCTCAGCCCCACGACCCGCGGACCGGGCGCGGGCGACCCGCCGCGACTGATCTTCCCGGCCCCGGGCGAGACGCACCTCGTCGTCGGCACGTGGGGAGGCGATCTCGTCGTGTTCACGCCGGGGCTCGGCGTGGCCGTCGTCGATCCGGACCGCGTCCCCGCCGATGTGCCCGCCCGTCCGCTCGACGTCCCGCGGGAGCGCGTGTTCTGACGTGAGGCTCGCCGCCCCCCACCCCCTCTTGCTCGCGCTCACCGCCGGTTTCCTCAACGGGTATGCATTCGTATTCGGCGGCGAGGCGGCACTCGTGGCCAACGTCCCCCTGCTCTGGGCGCTGCGCGCCCCCCGGGCGGTGCACTCGGCGGCGTTTGCCGCGCTCCTCGGGGGCGTCGTCGGCTTCCTGGGCGGCGTCCACATCTACGGCATTCTCGACTACGGCTGGTTCCTGTTCTGGGGATTCTCGCTCTACACCGCCAGCCAGATGGTCCTGTACGCCCTGCTCCTCCGGCACCTCTGGGGTCGCACGCGCCCGCTGGTCGACGTCTTGCTGCCGGCCGCCGTCTGGACGCTGACGGAGTGGCTGCGGACCATCGGCCCGCTGTGCATGCCCGCCAGCTATGTGGGCTGCATTGCCGACGTGCCCGCGCTCCGCCCGCTCCTCGCCCTCGCCCCGTTCACGGGCGGCCTCGGCGTGAGCTTCGTGGTCGCGCTCGTCCAGAGCGTGCTCTTCCACGGCCTTATTGCCGGCCCCAGCCACCGTCGAGCGACGCTCTTCGCCGCCGGCGTCGCCGGCATCGCGCTGGCATTCGGGTTCATCGTCCCCCCGTCGCTCGGGGACACGCCCGTCCGGGTCGCCGGCGTGCAGGGGGGACTGCCCAATACGGCCTACGACGCCGCACGCGCCGATCCGGCGGCGAGCCGGGACGTCGTGCGGACGTACGCGACGCTCAGCGAGCAGGCCTACCGCAGCGGCGCCGAGCTCGTGGTCTGGCCCGAAACCGCCGTCCGACTGCCGGTGACCGAGGTCCCGGCGCTGGCCGCGATGCTGTTTCCGCCCGCCGATGCCCCCGGCGTGACCCTCATCGCGGGCTTGCCCCGCCGGGTCGCCGAAGGAGACGAGCGCAACTCGGCGCTCGTGATCGCCCCCGGTGGCCGGATCCTGGACGTCTACGACAAAGTCCGCCTCGTCCCGGGGCATGAAGCCCTCTACACCCCGGGGGTGGTCTGGCGACCCGTCGAAACCCCCGTCGGCCGGGTCGGCGTTCTGATCTGCCTGGAATCGGTCTACCCGGAGGTCGGTCGGGCGCTGACCCTCGGGGGCGCCGAGCTGCTCGCCGTCATCAGCAACGACGCCGGTTTCGGCCGCTCGCCGATCGCCCGGCACATGACCAACCGGGCCATCGTGCAGGCGGTCGAGAACGGCCGCTGGGTGTTGCGCGTCGGGCAGGCGGGCATCTCGACCTTGATCGATCCGGCGGGACGCACGGCTTCGACCCTGAACCTCTTCGAACACGGGCTCGTCACGGGCACGGCGCGCCGGCGCACGGATCTCACGCCGTACACGCGCTTCGGCGACTGGTTCATGGGCGTCGTCGCCGTCGGCCTCGCCATCGCTCTGGTCAGCGTGCGGCGCCGCGCGGGCCGCCGTCAGCCGGCCGGCTGAACCCGAGGCCCCGCCTCACCTCGGCCCAGCCAGCGGGCCGCGCGGTAGAGCACCCAGAAAACGGGCAGGAAAATGACGTACGCCGAACCGGTGTGCCAGAACCCCATCGCCAGGTCGTCACCGCCCACCGCCCCCATCCACCAGATGACCGCGACCCGGGCACCGTTGGCCACGAGGGCGAGCGGCAGCACCAGGACGAGCAGCGCTGCGCGTCGCGGCAGCGTCCGCAAGGTGAGCCAGCCGAAGACGGTCGTGTACATCGTCAGCGTGACCAGCATGTTCATCCCGCTGCACGTCTCGTTGACGATGAGGTAGTACCGGTCGTTCCAGAACGTGTACGGATTCCACCAGCGGAGTTCGTGCCCGAACGCCTCCAGCATCCAGACACCCAGGCGCGCGCTGGCAATCTGGAGCGGCGGATCGAGCTCCCGCAGGAAGATCTCCCACGGAAGCGCGAACAGGGCAAAGCCGATCGGGAACGCATAGCGCGCGGCCGTCCGGGCACCGCGCAGCGCAAAGAGCAGCCCGAACGCGCCCAGGGCCAGCCCGGGCCCCGCGATCAGCCAGGCGTTTGCGTCGAGCCGCGCCAGCGCGGCCCCCACGGCGTACAGCCCGGCCCCGGCCGCCATCACCCAGGGGGCGGCCTCCGCCGGCCAGTCGACGGCGGGTGGCGGCCGCCGTCGGGCCAGAACCGCCAGCCCGAGAGCGGCCGGCAGCGCCACCATCCCCGCGCCGGCCCCCCCGAGGGTGCCCTGCGTCCAGGTCTGGTACAGGTAATGCACCACGGGCCAGAGCGCCGCCGCGCAGAGGAACGCCAGGAGCGCGCGCCCGGTCGGCGCCTCGATCACCCGCGTGCTCAGTCGATTGACTTCTGGGCGACCGGGGCGAGCGCCTTGCGGGCGAAGTAGGCGCCCGGCAAGAGGCTGAACAACGCCAGCGCAAAGAGTTCGGGTTCGGGCCCGCTGCCGCCGCCCCCCGCGGCCGGGGGACCGCCACCACCGCCGCCCGCCCAGGCGGCCGACGCGACCAGGACGAGGGCGAGGCCGAGACCGATGCTGATCGAGGTTTTCATGGGCACTGCTCTCCTTCTTCAGTGAGAGTGTACAGATTCCACTCGACTTGTAAAGTCCGACCCCGGTGAATCACGCGTTCATTTTCGCGTGCCGACCAGGCGCTCGAGCACGGCCACGATGCGCTCGCCGAGCTGCTGCACGTCTCCGCCTTCAGCTTTGCGGATGTATTTCGCGTTGCCGAGATCGGCGAGGACCTGCTTGAACGGCTCGTCGCAGAGGACCGCGGAGAAGAACAGGATCGGGGTCCGTTTCACGCCGAGCCCGGCCTCGATCGCCCGCAACGCGAACGCGACCTCGCGACCGTCGAGATCGGGCATGCGGACGTCGAGGATCACCAGTTCGGGTTTGCGCCCGGCGAGCGTCGCGCGGGTGAACTCCTCGAGGAAGGCCGGCCCGTCGGCGCTCTCGATGACCTCTTTGGCCAGATTTCGCGTGGTGAGGAGGTCGCGGGCGACCTGCCGCAAGAAGGCCGAATCTTCGACCAGGAAGACGCACCGCATCTGACGGACGGGCCCGCCGAGGCTCGGCTCTGCCGCGGCCGCCCCGCCCGAGGCGGCCGGCGGCTGCATGACCTGAACCGCCTGCATCGCCTGGGTGTTCAGCACGCTCTCCCCGGAGCCGAACATCTCGCCGGAGGCCTCGGGCGCCAGCGGCGGCGCTGCGCCCGCGCTGCGGGGATCGGCGGGCGCCGGGCGCTCGACGGCACCGACGACCGGCACGCTGCGCTTCTGCAGACCGACCCGGGCCAGGCCCGCGGCGACGGGCGGCACGGGCGCGACGGGCGGCGTCCCGGACTGAAAGAGGTGGATCTCCTCCGAATTGGCGACCTTGAGGCCGAGACCGAGCCCGCAGTTGGTGCAGCTCATCATCAGGTAGGCGCCCTCGAGCGTGGCATCGAGGGGCACGTCCTGGCCGCAGCTCGGGCAGTACTTGGTGCCGGGAACGCGCATCACTTGCCCCCGATCTGCTGCAGCAGCTTGCCGATCGCGATGGCGAGACGCCGGCTCTGCTCCTCGGCGGGCAGCTCGGCGTTGCGCTGCAGATGCACCGCGCGCCCCACCCGACCGAGCAGCGCCCGCATGTCGTCGCCCGCCGGCTCGGCGGTGTGGAACAGGATCGGGATGGGCGGATGCCCGAGACCTCGCTCGACGGAGCGCGCCCCGATGGCCGCCGCCGCCCCCGACACGCTGCCCGTGACGCGCGGATCGAGAACGGACAGGCGCGGCGCCTGCCCGGCGCGCAGGAGGCGGGCGTAGTGGGTCAGAAAGAGCGCGCCGTCGTCGCAGGCCACGACGTCCGGGGCGTTCGAGTCCGCCTGCAGGGCCGTCGTCGTGAGGTCGACGATCGAACGCAGCTCCTGCGCCATGAGTATGCGGCCATTGGGCACGAACCGGCTCCTCGGTCTCTCAGATCGAAAGCGTGATCGGGGTCAACCCTGACCACGGTACCGCATGTAGCTGTTCACCATCATCACCCCGTTGACCAGGAAATGTGTCAACCCGGGCGCCAACATACCGCCGCTGCGCCAGAAAAGCGCCGCATAGGCGCCCCCGGCGAACGCGCCGATCTGAAGGACGTCGAGCAGCATCTGCCGCGTCGACGCGTTCATGATCGACCAGTAGCTCAGGTGGTAGACGCCGAAGAGCGCCGCGGTCACGGCAATGGGAATGAGCGGCTCGCGGAACTCCTTGAACAGCGAGCGGCAGATGAACCCGATGAAGAACGTCTGCTCGGCGAGGACGTGGAACGCGGTCATCGCCAACGTGATCGTCAGCGCCTCGCCCGTCATCTGGTGGGGCGACAGGAACCCCACCAGCACGCCGTACGGGATGCCGAGGAAGACCCAGTTGAAGTTCGTCGCCAGCGGCTCGACGGGGGACTTGCCGTCGCGGTTGACCAGAAAACGCATCCCCAGGAGCCCGACGGCGAGCAGGAGCACGCGGCGGATCCACCACATGGGATCGGCGACGAAGTAGTAGTACTCGAGGATCCCCATGACCTGCCAATCGGGCGGAATCACCTTGGGAATCTCGATGAGGTGGTTCGACTCCGGGCGGATGGCTTCGGGGAACTCGGTGTGGCTGCCCGGCACGATGGTCGCCAACACGAAGAGCAGGCCGACGACGACCCCGTAGATCGTCAGGGTCACGGGCAGGCCGGCGTCGAGGCGGACGCTGCGGGCCTTGGCGCCCGGCGCCTTGCCGTCGATCTCGCGGGTGAAGATGAGCCGAAGCTCGCTCTGCGCCTCGTTGTTGTGCGGGTTCAGCGCGATGGCGTGCCGAAGGTGCTTCTCGGCGAGCTCGAAGTTGCCCGCAAGGCGATGGATCTTGCCGACCGTCATGTGGCCGACGTCGAGGTCGCTCTGCAGCCGCAGCGCACGCTCCACCTCGCGGACGGCCGCGGCGCCGGCGTTGGCGTCCCGGTTGCTCGCCAGGAACTGCGCCCAGCCGAGGTGCACGTAGGCCAGAGGCTCTTCGGGCATGGCCTCCGTCGCCATCGTGAACAACCGTCGCGCTTCGTCGTACTTCTGAAGCGTCAGGGTACTCTTGCCCTTGTTCAGCGCGTGCTCGTACTGCAGGCGCGCGCGCACCTCGGGCTGATCGAAGTCGAGACCGAGCTGCAGCGCCCGCTCGTACATCGCCCGCGTGTTTTCGTCGGAGAGCGTTCGCGCGGCCGTCTCGAGTTCGACTCTGACCTTCTCGCGCAGGCGCGAAACCGCCGGGGCGTCCCCCGCAACGGGCCGGGCTTCGAACTCGGTGAGCTTGTGTTCGAGCGCCGCCGTTATCTCCGCCGTCGTTGCCGAGCGACCGACGCCGAGCGCATCGAAGGCGTGCTGTGCCTCGAGTGTCCGGAGGGCGTCCTCGAGACGTCGAATGCCGAGTTCCGAGACCTCGACGACGCCGAACTTCAGGAGCGAGAGGACCCGCAATCGCGCCTCGTCGGTCGTCCACCGCAGCGTACGGGCGGCCGTCTCGACGAGCGCGGCCGCCGGGACGCCGGCACCGATGAGGGCGAAGACCTCCGCGTCCCCTGCCTGAAGGGTGCGGCCCCACGGTTGCGAGACGGCCTCGCCATTGACCCGCAGGGGGGCCTCCCCGAGGCCCGCGAGCTCGGCCGCGATTTCGCCGGCGCCGAGGGCCGCGTGCAGACCGGTCTCGATGATCTCCCGCGTGGTGGCGAAGAGCAGGATCTCTTCCTCCGCCGCGGTGTCGTCCGGCACGAACCGGAACGAGCCGTGCTGCTGGCGGAAGGCGTTGAGGAGCCGCTCCATCGCCTGAATGCTCAGCGCGCGGTGGAGTTCGCGGGGCGTCATCGCCTGCAGCGCGATGAGCGCCGAGCCGAGTCGCCCCCCCTGATCACGACGCTGGTCGACGGCCTGCGCGAACGTGTCGGCCGTGATGACCCCGTGTTGAATCAGGAGCTCCCCGAGCTGCTCCTCGGCGATGTTCGACATCGCGTTGACCGGGACGCCCCGCTGGAAGATGACGACCTTCTCCTGGCGGCGGTCCGAGCCGACGAGGAAGAGACGGCCCGTCCGGCCCTCCTGGAAGAGGCGGGCAAAGACGCCGGCGAGCGCCGTGCGGTCGAGGGGGCCGGCGAGGTCCGGGCGCGGGCGCATCACTGCCCCCGCGACCTGGAAGACCGGCGGCATCGTCTCGTCGAACGCGCTCTGGAACTCCGGGACGTCGCCGAGCGTCACCGCCGGCGCGCCGTCGCGGGAGACGAGGTCCGTCCGGAAGAGCCGCCCCTGGCGGATCAGCGTCTGGATCGTCGCGAGCGGGAGCAGGCCCATCGACGTTCCGGTCCGATCCGTCAGCTCGTAACGATGGTCGAGACGCGGTGGCGTCGGGCTGCCGGGCAGCCCGTGGGGGCCCTGGTCCCCGTTGTTCGTTGCTCCTGCCAACGCTCCCTCCAGAACGGGCACGTGCGATAGGCCGGGAGGATACCCAAGGCCGGGCCGGTGGGAAACATGCCTTCGCCCGAATCGTGCGCCGCCCGGGCGACGGGGGTCCACGCGCGCCGGACGTTCGTCTCGGTCGCCCGGGCCCTTTTCCTCTACACTCCCCCCATGTCCGCCCCGCTGCCCTACCCGGCGACCCGCCTGACGGTCCCGCTCGCCGGCCCCGAAGGTGCCCTCACCGTTCTGCGCCCCGCCCGCCCGGACGCGATCATCGACGCGCTGACGGAGCTCGACGCCGACGAGAAGCTGCCCTACTGGGCCGAACTCTGGCCCTCGAGCCTCGGCCTCGCCGACGCCGTCGCCCGCGGCGAGGTCGAGGTCGCCGGGCGGTCGGTCACGGAGCTCGGGTGCGGCGTGGGCCTGGTGTCGCTCGCCGCGGCCCGGGCCGGCGCGCGGCGGGTGCTGGCGACGGACTGGTACACCGAGTGTTTGTCCTTCGCCGCCGCCAGCGCCGCCGAGAACGGGCTCGCGCTCGACACCCTCCCCGTCGACTGGCGCACGCCCCCGCCCGAGGCCGCCGCCGAGGTCGTCCTCGCCGCCGACGTCCTCTATGAACGACGAAACGCCCACGATGTCGCGGCCGCCCTGCGAGCGCTCGTCCTGCCCGGCGGCGTCGCCGTGGTGGCCGATCCCGGGCGAACGTACCAGCGAGACCTCATTGCCGCCCTCTCCGACTGGTCGTGTCGGCGAACGCAGGTGACGGTGGCCTCGGAGCACGTCCCACAGGGGCGGGCCGAGATCGCGCTGCTGCGGTTCGAGCGCAGTTGAAAGCGGGCGCCGGCGCGTCCATGATCTCCGCGACCGATCGGCCGCAGGCCGGTCCGCCCGATCGACTTCGCCCCGGAGCCCCCATGCCGCAGACCAACCAGCGCAGCCAGACCTTCGAGTGGATGAGCACCCGCGCCCCCGGCACCCCGGCGGGTGCCGCGGCGTTCGCCGGGCAGTTCGAGCGCTTCGCCCGGGAGCGCGCCCGCCTCCTCTTCAACCTGAACTTTCCCGTCGAGACCGCCATCGGACGCATCGACGCCGCGCTCCGCTGGGAGCTCGATACGACCGTCTGGCCCCGGCAGGCGCCGGCCTTCCTGGCGGAGGTGCCCCGCTGGGTCCGCGAAGTCTACGCCCAACTGACGCCCGGCAAGGCCTGAGGGTCGGAGACGACCCCTTCAGGCTCTATATCTTTTGTTATTTCCATAAGTCTCCGATGAGGCGGTTGATACCCCACCTCGGAGACGCCCATGCCTCGTCCGGATTCCAGGGTCGCCGCCTCCCTCGCCCTGCTTGCCTCCGTGCTCGGTTGGCCCGCCCTGGCATGCGCCGAGGCGGACGCGGTCTCGACGGTGGCGCCCGATGATGCCGCGCTGAGCGCCGGCGTCGAGGTGGACGTCCCGAGCCGTTCCATCTCGCGCGGCATCCCACTGAACGACGGTTCTGCGGTGCAGCCGTCGATGTGGATCGGGCTCGGCGGTGCGTCGGCGACGGCCTGGATGAGCTTCGACCCCGCCCTCGCCGCCGAGACGGCGCACCGACCGACGGACTTCAACGGCGTCCTCGCCTATGAGGCGTCGTTCGGCCCGGTGGCCGTCGCGCCGAGCGCGACCTGGATCACGTTTCCCGGCCTGACGGGCGTGCCGCAGACCGTCGAACTCGCCCTCGACGCGACGCTCGAGCTCGGCCCGGTGGCCGTCTGTACGACGAATGTCGTCGATGCCGTGGCGTTCGAGGGGGCGTGGTTCGTCCGCGCCGGGCTCTGCACCACGCTGCCCTTGGCGGGCCTCGGCACTCTCGAGGCGGACGTCGGCGCCGCGGGCGGCAACCGCCGCTTTCACGAAGCCAACGCCGCCGTCGCGACGACGGGTCTCGGACACGTGGAGACGAACGTCGGCTGGACCCTCCCGGCGCTCGCAGGGACGTATGTCCGACTGCACGCCACCTACAGTCGGCTCGTCCACCCCGCGCTGATCGCTGCGCGCTCCGAGGTTCAACTCGCGGTCGGCGGCCTCGCCGTCGGCGCCGAACTCTGAGCGCCGGCCAGGGAATCGACCGGCGCCGGGCTCAGGGCTGAACGAAGGGGGCGCAGACCTCGGCGTCGCAGACTTCCCCGGCCGGACAGTCGACGTCGAGCACGCACTCCGGGCTGCGCAGCGGCGCGCACGCCCCGAAGACGCAGCTTGCCCCGTCGGCGCAGTCGCTGTTGCGGACGCACTGCGGATTCGGAGCCGCGCAGACGCCGTCCGTACAGACGAAGACCGGGAACAAGCGCCGACACTGCCGATCGTTCGCGCACGGGACCGGATCGGTACAGGTGCCGTTGATGCAGGCGGCTCCCGCGTTGCAGACGTCGACGTCGGCGCAGCGACCGTTGCGGGCGACGCAGCGGTTGCCCTCGCAGAGGTCGCCGGCGTCGCCGCAGTCGGAGTCGCGCAGGCAGAAGTCGGCCCGCAGCCGGCAGCGCCCCGCGACGCACAACTGGCCCAAGCCGCATTGATCGTCCCGCAGGCAGGCGGGCTCGACGCAGACGCGGCCTTCACAGATCTGGGTCGCGCCGCAATCGGCGTCGACACCGCACGCCCCGCCCTGGCAGCGCCCACCGACGCAGGTCTCGGTGCGGCGGCAGTCGTTGTCGACGAGGCACGCGGGGGCCTCGCATCGGCCCGCGTTGCAAATCAGGCCGCGGGGGGCACAGGTCGCGTCGTCCGCACACTGGGCCGCTCGGCAAAGCAGATTCACGCAGATGCCGGGCGCGCACTGCTCGTCGGCGAGGCAGCGCGTGCCCGCGACGCAGGCGTTGGCCTGGCAGATGCGCCCCTCGCCGCAGTCCTCGTCCATCAGGCACTCACCCGCCTGACAGACGCCGTCGACGCAGGGGAAGCCGCCGCAATCCCGGCGGTCGATGCAGGCGCCGACCGGCCGGAAGGTCACGGTCACGTCGGTGTCGCCGCGGGCGCCGAACCCGTCGACGAAGACGTAGAGATCGCCCGCCGGGACCTCGCCGAGGTCGATCAACGAGGCGAGGTTGCCGCCGGCATCGTCGTCGCAGGCGAGCTCCGAAGCGGCCGCGTCACACGTCTGCCGGGCGTAGAGGACCGTGTCGAACGTGTTGTTGGCCGTCTGCACCGTGACGCTGCCGGCCTCGACGAGGCGCAGCCGCAGGATGACCTCCGGTGCCGCGGCGTTGGCGCAGCTCCCGGCCGCGCCGTCGGGCTCCATGGCGGTCGAGATCCGCACCGTCGAGTTCGGCGCGATGTCGGTGACCGTGCGGTCGCCGCAACCGGCCTGGGCGATGCACTGACCGTTCAGGCACTGCTGGCCCGCGGCACAGTCGTCGTCGATCCGGCAACCGGCGCCGCCGATGCACTGGAAGTTGATGCACTGCTGACCGTCGGGGCAGTCCCCGTCGACCTGACAGGCGTTGACCGCGACGCACTGCGCGGCGATGCACCGCTCGGCCGGCCCGCAATCGGCGTCGGCACGGCACTCGCCCGCGGGCACGCAGAGGCCGTTGACGCAGCGCTGGTTGGCGCCACAGTCGGCGTCGACGCGGCAGACGGGCTCGGCGACGCACGCGCCCTGCACGCAAATCTGACCCGCAGCGCACTGCGCGTCGACCTGACAGCCCGGATCCGGGAGGCAGAATCCGAACTCGCAGATGTTGCCGGGGCCGCAGTCGGCGTCCACGCGGCAGTCCGCCGGCGGCAACGGCAGGCAGGCCCCCGCGACGCAGGCCTCGCCGGCCGGACAGTCGGCGTCGTTCGCGCAACCGCCCGGGACCACGCAGACGTTGTTCTGGCAAATGTGCTCGGGCGTCGGGCAATCCTCGGCGACCCCGCAGAAGAAGGGCGGCAGGCAGCGCCCGCCGTTGCAGGTGAAGCCCGCCGCGCAGTCGGCGTCCGCCCGGCAGATCGAAGGCTGGCAGGTCCCCTGGTCACACCGCTCACCCCGTGCGCAATCGGAATCGGCGAAGCAGTCCGGTCGCGGGCGGCAGATGCGGGTCGTCGGGTCACAGAACTCGTCCGCCCCGCACGAACGGTCGTCGAGGCACGCCTCGATGGGCACGCACACGTCGCCGATGCACTGCTGCGCGTCGGGGCAGCCGCGGTCCTCGAAACAGGCGAGGCCGTCGATGCAGCGGCGCGTCAGCGGGTCGCAGATCTGCATCCGGGCGGCGCAGTCGGCGTCCGCGGCGCAGCGCCCGGTCTCGACGCAGACGAACTCGACGCACGACGAGAGCGCCGGGCAATCCCCGTTGACCCGGCACTCGCCCTGGAAGACGCAGACCCCGTCGACACACGCCTCGCCGGGACCACACGGCAGGCCGGCGTCGCAGCCTCCGACGGGCAGGCAGAGCCCCCCCTGGCAGACCTCGCCATCGCGACAGTCCGTGTCCCGGTCGCACTCGCCGATGAACACGCACGCGCCCTGTGCACAGGCGAATCCCGGGCCGCAGTCCGCGTCGACCTGGCACTCCGGCGCAGGCGGGAGACAGAGGAAATCCTGGCAGGTCAGCCCCTCCGGGCAGTCGGCGTCGCGCCGGCACTCGCCGACGAAGAGGCACGCGCCGTCCCGACACCCGAACCCGGGCGCGCAGTCGTCGTCGCCTCGGCACTCGACGTCCCGCTGACAGACCCCTGCCACGCAGACGTTGCCGGCCCCGCAGTCGGCGTCGACCCTGCACGCCCCGGCCGGCACGCAGAAGCCCTCGCGGCATTGCTGTCCGTCGGGGCACTCGGCATCCTCACGGCACTGACCGTCGGCGACGCACCGGAAATCGACACAACTGAAGCCGGCCGGACAGTCGATCGTGCCGCCGCACTCGCCCGTGAAAACGCAGACCCCGGCTCGGCAGACCTCGCCCTGGCCACAATCGGCGTCGGCGCGGCAGTCGGGCGCGGCGACGCAGACGCGGGCCTGGGGGTCGCACACCTGACCGAGCGGGCACTGGGCATCCGCGAGGCACCCCGTGGCCACGCAGCGTCCCCCCTCGCAGGTGAAGCCGGGGCCACACTGACCGTCGTCGTCACAGCCCGGCGTGGGATCGGGCATGCAGAAGCCGAGCTGGCAGACCAAGCCGCGTCCGCAGTCGTCGTCCCGCTGGCACTCGGGTGGCGGGACGACCAGGCACCGGCCGAGGGCGCACTCGAGGCCCATCGGACAGTCCGCGTCGACCTCGCACTCGTCGCCGAGGCGGCAGCGGCCGTCGAGACAGGCCATCCCGGCGAAACAATCTTCGTCGGTCTCGCACAGGAACTCGGGCACGCAGCGCCCGCCCACGCAGGTCACGCCGGCGCCGCAGTCGGCGTCCTCGCGGCACACGAGCCCGACGCAGCGGCCGAGCTCGCACTGCTCGTCGGCGGCACATTCGTCGTCGGCGAGGCACCCGACCGCGGTGCAGATCCCGCCGAGGCAGCGCTCACCCGGTCCGCATGCGGCGTCGTCGGCACACGCGGGCACCTGGAAACACTGGCCGGCCCGGCACTCCGCGCCGAAGGGACAGTCCGAGTCGACGAGGCACGTGAGCCCCACGCACGCCCCGTCCTGGCAGGACTGGGCGGGCGGGCAATCGCCGTCGAACCGGCAGGTCGGCGGCACGCAGACCCCGTTGACGCAGACGGTGTCCGGGCCGCAGAGGTCGCACCCGACGAGTGCGCACTCGCCGTCCACGCACAGGCGATCCGGCGGGCAGTCGGTGTCCCGGCGGCAGGCGGGCAGGTCTTCGCAGACCCCGCCGACGCAGGTCGACCCGAAGGGGCAGTCCTGGTCGCTCCGGCAGTCCGGAACGGGCGTACAGACCCCGCCGACGCAGTCTTCGCCGGCCCCGCAGTCGCCCTCGTCGCGGCACTCCGGGGCGGGCGTGCACGCCCCCTCGCGGCAGATCTCGCCGCGGGCGCAGTCTCCGTCGTCCTGACAGCCCGGGGCGTCCCGGCAGACACCGGCCGCGCAGATCTGGCCGAGCGGGCAATCCGCGGCGCCGAAACACGGCGTCGGGCGCACACACTGCCCGAGATCGCAGATCTCGTCGGGTGCGCAGTCCAGATCCGTCCGGCAGGCGTCCTCCGGCCGGCAGATGCCCTCCGTACAGACGAATCCGCGCTCGCAGTCGTCGTCGAACCGGCAGCCCGCCGCCGGGACGCAGCGGCCGTCGGCACAGAGGCGCCCCCGCGGGCAGGCGTCGTCGGAGAAACACTCGGCGGGCCCGCACACGCCGGCTTCGCAAATGGCCCCCACGGGACAGTCGAGGTCCCGCGCGCACCCCAGCGGCTCGCAGCGTCCGCTCGCACAGACCGACCAGTCCGGGCAGTGCACGGATCGCAGGCACTCGACGCAGGTCCCCCCGTCGCAGAACCCGACACCGCAGTCGGCGTCCGCGGTGCAGCCGGTGGGGAGACAAAGACCGTCGAGGCACAGCTCCGCCGGACCGCAGTCGGCATCGCGGCGGCACTCTCCGTCGAGGCAGAGGTGGCTCTGCGGATCGCAGACGCCTCGGCCGACCGCGGCACAGTCGGCGTCGTCGCGACATCCGGGCGTGCACCGCCCGCCCATGCAGATCTCCGCTTCGTCGCACTGCAGATCGCCCAGGCAGGCCGGCTCGCAATCGCCCGCCGAGTCGCAGAACTGGCATAGGCCGTCGACGCAGGTCGACTCACCCGGGCACCGCTCGGGGCAGGTCGGCCCGACGTCTCGCCCCGCGTCCGGGCGGGCCCCATCGCCCGCCGCGTCGGGACGCCCGAGATCGGGATCCGGTGTGCAGAAGCCCTCGGTGCAGGTCTGCCCGGGCGCGCAGAGACCGCCGTCGGTGCATGGCTGCCCGATGCGCTCGCCGTCAATGCAGATGGCGCCCTCGACGCAGAGCAGCCCCTTCGGACACAGGCCCTCGACGCAGCTCGGGCCGCCCAAACACTGCTCGGCGACGCAGACCTGGTCACCGTTGCAGTCCGCGCTCGAGGCGCAGGCGAGCGAGGAACGCCCGCAGGCCGAAAACGAGATCGCCAGCAGCACCGCGGCCAGCAGCGCCACCATCGACCCGTACCGGCGGGCGTCCGCGGGCTGCGAGAGAGCGGAGTCGTTCATTTGTCCTGCTCCACGATGACGAACTCGACGCGACGATTCTTGTCGCGACCGCGTTCCGTCAGGTTGGGGGCGACGGGCTTGTCCGGCCCGTACCCCTTGGCGGTCAGCCGGCTGCCGGCGACCCCGCGAGAGACCAGGAAAGATTGTACGGATTTCGCGCGGTCCTCGCTCAAGCGCAGGTTCAGGGCCCGCTCGCCGCGGTCGTCCGTGTGACCTTCGATGCGGATCTTCTTGATCTCCGGATGGGCGGCGAGGACGGCCGCGACCTCTTCGAGGAGGGGCTCGCTGTCGGGCATGATGCGCGCCTTGCCGTCCGCGAAGTGGACCTTGCGGCGCAGCTCGAGGACCCGGGCCCGGATCACGACGTTCTTGACCGTGGGCGCCTTTCGACCGCCCGCCACCGCGCCGCCTTTCTCCAGGGCGAGGCGCAGCGTGCCGGGCTCCCCGCCCTTGAACTCGCCGTCGAGGGTCCGGGCCTTGTACCCGGGTGCCCGCGCGGTCACGGCCCAGGTCCCGGGTTTCGCCTCCGCGCGGAAGATGCCCTCGTCCGAGGTGCGGCCCGTCACCTCCGGCTCGGTCGCGACGACAACCTCCGCCTCGGGCACCGGCTTGCCGGTCAGGTCGACCACCTGAACGCGCAGCACCCCGACGAGCTGTGCGGGATCGGGCTCGAGGCGGATTTCGAGCGGCGTGGCCTTGCCGGCCTCGACCGTCGCCTCGACCTCCTTCGGGAGCATCTTCGGGGCGCGGACCCTGAACTTCACCTTGCCTGGCGGCAACCGGTAACTGGTGAACGCGCCCGCCCCGTTGGCGAGCTGCGCCGTCAGGGCGGCGTTGCCGTACTCGACGACCGCGGAGGGCACCGCCTCGCCGGCGGCCGTCAGCACCCGCCCGGAGACCGTCCCCTCCGCGGGCGGCGGGGGGGCCGGGGGCGGCGGGGGCGGCGGCGGCGGCGGGGGCGGCTGCCGATCGAGGGTGTAGGTCGCCCCGAAGAGGACCATCCACGGTGGCGTCGCCGGAACGCCGAGGTAGGCCTTGGAGGTGAGGCCGATGCGCACGAGTGCGTCGAGGGCGAGCTCGGGCACGGGGAACACCCGGATGCCGGGGGTGAGCGCGTGCGGCACCGCCGAAAAGTCGAAGTCGTCACGCAGGTCGGCCCGGCGGCTGAGCTGCACTTGCAGCGGGACGTCGATGCGGTATTCGAGAAACGGGTCGACGTAGGCGTTGAGCGGCGCGTCGAGGCCGAACCCGAGCGTCACGCGGTCGTACCGCGAAACCTGGAGCCCGAACTCCTGAATCTTGTCGAGCGCGGTGCGCTGACCGTCCACGACGGCCTCGCCGTTCTCGAAGTAGTACCCGACGTCCATCGAGAAGCGCAGCGGCAGCGCGTCGATGCGGGCCGCGTCGGCCGTCATCAGCGCCCGGACCCAAACGCTCGTCCCGTCGCCGGCCGGCCCGCCACCGAGCCCCCCGAGGAAGTGACCGGACAGGGCGAGGCCGACCGCGAGCGACGGCAGGACATACGTCCCCCCCTTGAGCCCGAGGGCGAGGTCACCCTGGGTCTGCAGGAGCGTCGGGTGCGTGCCGTCGTTGCTGTTGCTCGTATTGCGCAGCGACACCCACGTCTCGACGTACTCGATGGGGGTGTACGCGAGCGCGAACGTCGTGCCCGAAAAGCTGGAGTCACCCCGCGCGTCCGGGAAATCGTCGGCGGCAAAACCGAAAAACGACAGGCGCAGGCGAAACGTGCCCGTCGGACCCGGATCCGCCGAGAGCACGGTGTCGAGCCCGGTCGCACCGTCCCGAGAAGCGCTGCGCAACGGCGCGACGCCGGCGGCGGGCCGCGGAGCAATCTCGGGCGCGGGCGCAGACGACGCGGGCGCAGACGACGCGGGCGCCGAAGGCGGCGTCTCGGTCGCAACAGCGACCCCGCCACCGGAGAGCGCCAGAAGGGAGGTCGTGCGGACCACAGAGAGGACGGACATGCGCGCTCCGCTGGTTTCGGGCAGGCGCGCAGCATAATACCACCGGGGGCAGACGGGCGAGATCAGCGCGTCGTCCGGCGCATTGCCGAACGGCCGCCGGCGGGCTCAGGCCAGCGCGGCGTAACGCATGCCGACCCGGACCTGCTGCGCCTGGACGCGCGCGATCTCGGGCAGCTCGACGGGGAGCGGGGTCTCCATGGAGCGCGAGAGCGCCCCGGTATCGACCCGTCCCTCGGCCTCGAGCTGGCTGATGCGCGCGAACTCGGAGTAGAGGAACCGGCGGGTGATGGCCTCGAGGCGATTGAAACCGATCACGGTGATGGCCTGGGCGGAGGTCTGGACCCGGCCCCGATCACCGAAGATGTCGTTCGCGGTGTCGAGCAGCAGTGCGGCGAGCGGCCCCACGGAATCGATCACGCGGCCCAGGCGTTCGGCGTTCGTCCGGGGATCCTTGACCATCGCCAGGATCCGGCGCGCGACGAAACACACATCGTCCAACTCCAGATTGACGGCAACCTCGGTACGGGCCGTGGACATCGTGACCTCCTCCATGAAGCGTGCGCAGCCGCATCCTTGCGGCGGTTTTCCAGTGCTGACGTGATGGCTGACCCGACCTTTCCATCGTCGGGACCCGGCCCGACATGAGGAAAAAGTGTAACGGCCGGGCCACGCCTTATGCGGCGAGCGGCCGATTCGGGCGGTTCAGATGGGCAGCAGCGAGCAGACGAGGCGGTTGGCGTCGAGGAGGCTGGCCTGGCAGCGGCCCGTCGAGCATTGGGCGTCCGTGTCGCAGATGCGGGCGCAGAACGAACCGATGAACATGTTCGAGCAGACGAGGCCGACGCCGCAGTCGTTGTCCGCGCTGCAATTGGCGCCGTCGGCCCCCTGCCCGCCGCCCGTGGCGTGACACTGCTGGTCCGAACGCCCGCACCAGTGGTTCGCCGGGCAGTCGGTGTTCACGGCGCAACCGGGCGCCTGGCAGGCCCCGGTGAAGACGTTGCACTCCTGCCCGGCCGGGCACCGCACGCCGCTGCACCGGTCGACGCAGGTGCCGATCGTCGGTCCGCAGTACGAGCCTTCGGCGCCGTTGATGGTGATGCACTCGTAGTCGGCGGGACAGGTCGAGTCGGCGCCGCAGGGCTGGACGCAGAAGACCTCCTCGACCGCGCCCTCCGTCCGGACGCAGATGCCGTCCCGTGCGCACTGCTCGTTGACCTCGCACGGCTCGCACGCGCCCTGCCCGGCCGGCAGGCAGCGACCGCTGAGCACGCTGCACACCTGACCGCCGGGACACTGGACGCCCGCACAGGGGTCCTCGCACGCGCCGCTGACCGGGTCGCAGGCACCCGTCTCGCACGATACGTTGCCGCAGGGTCCGACCAGGCAGCCGGTGCAGGTGGCGCAGGGTGCCCCGTTCGGGCACTCGATCTGCGCGGCGGCGTCGGCCGCCGGGATGGCCTCGACATCGCACTCGGGGAGCGTGACCCAGGCCAGCTGCCAGACATCGGCCGTCCCCTGGCCATCGGGCCGAGCGAGTCGGCCCGTGCGAAGCGAGACCGGCGCCCGCCCGCCGCACGTGATGGTGACGTCGCCCGTCACCGCGCGCACCGGGTTGGCGCTCGAGGAGAAGAACAGGACGCCGACCAGGTAGCGGCCCCGCGCTGCGCGGTCGATAAGGATGGTCTCCGGCTCCGCCCCACCGCGGAGCTGCTCCGTCAAGCCGGGGCGGCCCCACGCCGGGGTGGCGTTGGCGTAGTAGAGGTCGTAAAGGCGGTCGAACCATCGGCCGGAGGGGTGCAGCAAGTGCAGATCGAGGTCCGCGTCGGCGTCGTCCCAGGCGAGCGCGATGGACAGGGCCGCCTCGGGGGGCGCTTCCACCTCGCACGCGTCTCCGACGCCATCGCGGTCGGCATCGCGCTGATCGGGGTTGGCCGTCTGCGGGCAGTTGTCGCAGGGGTCGCCGAGGTCGTCGCGATCGCCGTCGCCCTGCCCGGGGTTCGGGCTGCCCGGGCAGTTGTCCTCGCCATCGGCGACGCCGTCCTCGTCGGTGTCGAGGTCTTCGCACGCATCCCCTACGCCATCGCCGTCGGCATCGCGCTGACTGAAGTTGCCGACCGTCGGGCAGTTGTCGCAGGCCTCGCCGCGACCGTCGTTGTCCGAGTCGGCCTGCCCGGGGTTCGAGACCTCCGGGCAATTGTCCTGGTCATTGAGGACCCCGTCGCCGTCCCCGTCGTCCGGGTTCTCGCAGGCATCCCCGATGCCGTCGCCGTCGGCGTCGGCCTGCGAGAAGTTGCCCGTCCCCGGGCAGTTGTCGCACAGGTCGCCGCGCCCGTCGTTGTCGTTGTCCGCCTGATCGACGTTCGGTACCTCCGGGCAGTTGTCGTCCCGGTCCATCGTCCCGTCGCCGTCGCCGTCGTCCTCGTCGCAGAGATCGCCTTTGCCGTCGCCGTCGGCGTCGGCCTGATCACGATTCGAGGCCAGGGCGCAGTTGTCGCAGACGTCGCCGAGGCCGTCCCCGTCGGCGTCGAGCTGGTTGTTGTTCGCGGCGCGTGGGCAGTTGTCGTCGTCGTCGACGACGCCGTCGTCGTCCTTGTCGCCCGGTGGACCCGGTGGGGGTGCCTCGCCGCCCCGCCCGCCCGCGGGCGGCTCTCCACCGCCGATGTTTCCGCCGGCGCTGCCGCCGGAGCTTCCGCCGGTGGCCGTCCCGCCCTCGCCCGCGCCCCCGGCGGCCTCGCCCCCGGCACCGACGCCGGCATCGGCGCCGACGACCGCGGCCTCGTTGCTGCCCTTGCAGGCCGTGACGGTCGAGGCGCCCAGGACGAACCAGACGCAGACCGCTGGCCGCAGAATACGCTCCATGTTCCACTCCGGTGGCCGACCCGGGGCCGGCGGGGGGCCCCGAAGGGCCCGGCAGGTTGATGGGTCAGATACCGAGGCGGGCGTCTCAGCCAGCCGAAACGTAGCGGCCGGTCTCGGGATCCCAGCGGAACCGGCGGCTGACCGCCTCGAAGGCGCGAACGACCCCGTGCTCTACGACCTCGGTCGCGAGCTTCTCCGGGGCCTCGATGGGCTTGCCTTCCGCGTCGTGCAGGACGGCGTGCGGGACCCCGAAAACGGGCATGTGCCTGCGCCCGGCGAGCGCTTTGGTGCCATCCACGATGGACGTCCCGAAGCGGTCGAAGTCGTGCCCCGACACCTGCGGGTGTCCCCCGACCGGCGTCATGTCGGCCACGCGCGCCGTCGACAGGATCTCCGTGCCCGAGGCCGGACACTTGAAGGTGACGTAGAAGTGGGCCAGCTGAACCTCGACCGAGTGGACGAGGGGTTTGATGTTCTCGTAGGTCAGCGCGATGTTCATGGCGCGGAAGTTGCGCCTCTCGGGGGGGACATTTCAACTGATTCGGCGCCGTCCGAAGCCCCGCGGGAACGCCGCGTCGGACGTCCCTTCCACAATCGCCACGGCGCCCCGTCTGCCCCCGTCCCGGGAACCGCCCGATCGCCGAGCCGCGCACCGGGCGAAAGGCAGGCGTCCCAGGCCGGCGGGCGCTCGAACCCGGCGTACGGCGGCGTTCGCGCAGAGAGATCGGCCTCGAGGATATCCTCGTGTTCGTTGAGGCAGTAGATCCGCAGGCCACTCTTTCCCGGGAGGACGGGCCACGCGTAGGCCAAGAAGGCCCGGGACCCCGCGAGGCCGGGCGCGCGCGGGTCTGAAAGGCCGGTGCCCCCGGGGCCCGCGACGTAGATGCGGTAGGCGTACCCGCTGTAGACCGAGATGCCCCCCTCGAGGGGCGCGAGCTCGGGCCGCAACAGCGCCGAGGGGGCCAGGTCGGGCGCACTCGGATGGCCGGCCGACGACTGCCCGGCGAGCTCGACGAGGTTGCCGGCGCGCCCGGTCTGGCGCGCGAAGGTGTCCTCGGCCCACAGGATCGTCCGCAACGTCGAGACGGCGAGGGTGTGGTTGGCCGAGTTGCCCGCGCTCACGATGTTGGGCACGGCCACACGGACGGTGAAGACGGCGAGGAGCACGAGCGCCGCCGTCGAGAGGGTCGCCCAGGCGAGGCCCTTCGGCGCGGTGGGGGGGGCGCGGTTCATCGCTCCGATGCACAGCACCGCGGCCGGTACGGCGAGCGCCCACCCGTGCGGCAGCAGAACGCCCAGCGCGAGCAAGCCCTGAGCCGTGGCCACCCAGGTCCCCGGGCGCTTCAGAAGTTGCTCATGCATCTTCGGGGCACCACGTGGGATGAAACCGGGGGCACGAGCCCCGGCCGGGGCCGACCGCATCGGCGGGATCCGCGAGGACCGCCGGATTCACTCGGGCGACCGCGCAGCCCGAGGGCGGGCACCCGAGGGCGTTTCTCGATGGTCCGTGGCGTTGCACGGGCGCATTCGACCACAGGGCGCCCGCTGAAGAAAGCCACGCCTGCCGCGACGACGCGGACCGGAACGGCAGCGCCGTCGGGCGACCTTGCCCGACCCGTAGGCCTGAAATATGGTGCGAGCCGATGTCCGACCCGCGTCCGCCCCAGGGAGACTTCACCGCGCCCTACGCGCCCTCCGTCGAGGACGTCCAGTTCCTCGAACGTCTCGGCGACGGCCTCGGCGCCGGTCGGTTCCACGCGCGCCTCGCCGGGGTGCCGGGGACGGTCTCGCTTTTGCTCGAGGACCCCCGTCATACGGATCGCCGGGACTTCGTGGCCTGGGCCCGCCGGCTCGCCACCGTCGAGCATCCGACCGTCCCGCGCCTCATCCGGGTCGAGGACGTCCTGTCGCCGGCCTTCGTCGCCTTCGACTTCGCTCCGGGCGAAACGCTCGAAACCGCGCTCGGCGTCGACCCCGCCCGTCCGATCCCGCTGCTCGACGCGCTGTCGATCACGCTTCAGGTGGCTTCGGGCATCCGGGCCGCCCATCGGCGGGGGCTGACCCACGGCGGCCTTGCGCCGCGGACCCTGGTCCTGAGCCCCCGGGAAGGGGCGGCGGACCAGGTCCGGATCACCGGCTGGCTGCCTTGCCCCGAGACGATCGACGAGGGCGTCCGCGCCGCCGACGTGCGGGCGATCGCGTCGATGCTGTATCGGCTGCTGACCGGCATCGTCCCCCCGTCCGAGGTCCCCGCAGAGAGCCGTCGCGACGGTCCGCGCCTCGAGGGCGGGGGCGGACGCTTCGACGATGTCGTGCTCGGCTGGGAAGAAGCCCGACGCGACCTCGGGGGACTGGCGCCGCTGGTCGTCACGCTGATGGAACGAGCCGACGTTCACGCGGACATCGACCGCCTGATCGACCTGGTCGTGCCTTTCTACCGACGCCTGATCGACGAAGCGTACCGGGAGGTCGACGCCGCCCTGGCGAGCGCGCGGGCCCTCCGGGACGACGTCGAGCGCTGGCAGCGGCAGGAGCGCGAGCTCGAGAGCAAGTTGCGCTGGGTCAAACAGTGGCTGCGCGAACATGCGGAGGAGGTCGGCACGGCGGTCGCCGGCGTATCTTCGATGGAGCGGCGCGAGGCGCGCCTCCGCACGCTCGAACTCGAAATGGGCATGCTGCTCGACCGGGCGCTGCCGCCGAGCACGCGTCCGGCCAGCGTCGCGCCGCCGGCGCTGCCGCCGCTCGCCGAGCACCCGACGACGCCCCCGAACGAATCGGCCGGCTCGGCACCGGCTCGGGCCCGCACGCCGACGTCGGCGCCCGCCCCCGCGCCCGCCGATGCGTCGACGTCCGTGGCCGTTCCCGAGCCACCGTCGCCGTCTTCGCCGCCCTCGCCCGAGCCGGCGCCGCTTCCGCCCGTCGCCCGCCCCACCCCCGCGGAGCGGCGGCGCGCCCGTTCGGACGACGTGGTCATCCGCCCCCGGCGCTCCCGGGCCGCCCCCATCGCCGCCGCACTGGGCCTGTTGGCCGTCGCGGGGGGCGCATGGCGAATGTTCGGCGGCCCCGACGCCGGCTACGAGACGGGGGGCCGGGTGGCCGGCTCGACCCCTGCGGGTGCGCCCGCCACGGCCGCCCCTGCCAAGGCCCCGGGAACGTCCGCCCCGACGGCGGCACCCACCGCACCACCGACGGCCCCCGACACCGCCCCGCGCCCCCTCGCCCCCACGGCCCCGGCGCCACCGACCGCCGTCGGCGGGCCCACGCCGCCGCCCGGCATGGTCTACGTTCCGCCGGGCCGGCTCACGCCCGGTCTGGACGCCGCGGCCGTCGAGGCCGTGCTCGCACAGTGTCGCCTCGACTTCGGGGATCGCCCCCAGGCCAAGGCCTGCACGGCCGAGCTCTTCAAGGACGAGCGCCCCGAGCCGCCGCGGGCGGTCGCGGGCTTTTTCATGGACCAGTACGAGGTCAGCCAGGCCCGGTACGCGACCTGCGTCGACCGTGGCCGCTGCGCCCCCCTGCGGTTGCATTGGGACCTTCCAGAGCAGCCGGCGACGGGTGTCGATCTCCGGCTCGCCGAGGCGTTCTGCCGGGCCAGCGACGCTCGCCTGCCGACGGCCGACGAGTGGCTCTGGGCGGCGCGCGGCGCGGACGGGCGCGCCTTCCCGTGGGGCAACGAGCCCGTGAGCGAGGGCGACGAGTACCGGGCCAACGCCGGGTCTTTCACCGGCGGCAAACGAAGCAACGGGCGCGCCGACGGGCACCCCTACGTCGGGTCCATCGCGATCTTCGCGCTGCGGGGCGCGAGCCCCTTCGGGGTCATCAACCTCGCCGGCAACGTGCGCGAGTGGACGTCCACCGAACTCTCCGGCAGCGTCGTCGCGGCCGGGGGCGGCTGGAAGAGTCTCGGACACGAGCTGCGCCTCACCCGGCGCGAGTACCTCAGACCCTCGGATTTCGCTCCGGATCTCGGATTCCGGTGCGTGCGGAACCTCCCATGACGCCCAGCGACCGCCCCCCGCCCAGGACCCTTGCCTTTCCGGTGCCCGCCGGTCTCTCCGCCGAGAGTTCGGGGCCCGGCGCGCGAGCGGGCGAGCACGATTTGCTCCCCGTACTGCGGGAGCGATGGGCCCGGGCGCGCGCCGGTCGTGGGACGTTCGTCCACGTCCAGGGACATCCGGGCAGCGGCCGCACCACGTTGATTGGCCGGCTCGCCCACGCCGTCGCCGGCGAGGACGCGTTCGTCGTGTCCCTCTCCGCGATGGACGAGCACCCTCAGGCCGTCCGCGACCAGATCCACCTCGAGGCGTACATCCTCCGGATCGCCGAAGGCATGCGGGCCATGGAAGCCACGAGCGGGCGGGCCGCCCCCGCCGGCGGACCGGGAGACGCCGTCCCCTGGCTCCTGCCCGGGGCCGAGTTCCTCCAGGCGGCCACGGGGATCGCGGCGCTCCCGGCCACCCCCGGGCTCGAAGTCCCCAACCGGGCCGACGTGCATGCCGATCTGCTCCTCGACGTCGCGACGCTGCATCCGGTCCTGCTCCTGATCGACGAGGCCCACCGCGTGGATCCGGCGGCGAGGCGCATCCTCGAGGCGCTCGCGCTCGGGCTCGACGGGCGGGAGGACCGACGCCTCCTCGTCGTGGCGACGTCGGCGCTGCCCATGCTCGAGAGCACTGGCCCCGAGTCGGACGCCGTCTTGCCTCCGACGCCGCGGGCCTGGGCCCCCGTGCCGGGAGAGACGCTCACGTTGCCCCCCGTCGAGCACGAGGCCCTCATCGAACGGCTGGCGGGCCACCTGCTGCGCTTCGGCGAACCGGACCTGGCCTGGCTCGGCGAGGTGGCCACGGCCGCCGGGGGCAACCCCCGACTCGCGATGGCATTTCTGGCCGCGTCGGAGCGGAGCGGCGCGTTCAAGCGCGCGGATCGCGGGCGGGTCTTCGACCCGGACTGGACCCGGCACCCAGGGCATGCCGGCCTGCGGGCCCTGGCGGCCGGGCGCCTCCCGGCGATGCCCGCCAACGTCCGGGCCGATCTCCAGGCCGCCGCAGCGCTCGGGGGTCCCTTCGACATCCCGCTGCTCGCTCATCTATGGGATGTCCCACCCGAGGCGGCCCGTCAGCGCGTGCTCGCCTTCGAGCCGACCGGCCTCGTCGAGCCCGTCGGCGTCGACGCGCAACGGTTCGCCTTCCTGAGCGCCGAGCTCGCCCGCCAGGTCGCCGAGGGGCTGCCCGAGGCGATGTGCGCGTCGGTTCAGGTCCGCCTGGCCCGGTTCCTGCGCGCGGGCACGCGAGCGCTGCCCGGTCTCGAGGAGCCCCGCCGGCCCGGCCTCGACGTGACCGAGACGTGGTCCGAGTCGCGGCGGCGCGATCACCGGACCCGCGAAGAGCTGGACCGGCTGGCGGCCGCCGCGCGCCTGTTCACCCGCGCCCGCCGGCACCCGGACGCGGCCGAGGCCGCGGTGACGCTCGTCGAGCGACTCTTCGAGACCGGCGGCAATCCGTTCGTCCTCGCCGGACGTTGGGGGCGCCGGGAAGATCGCGAGCGCCGACTGCACATCCACGCCACGCTCGCGGAGGCGAACCGTCAGCTCGAGTTCGCCCGCAGCGCACGCCCGGATCCCGGACCCGACGCCGAGCTTCTCTCGGTCAACGTCCGGATCACCGCCGCCCGCGCCCGCTACAAGGAGGCGATGGGGGACTTCACGGAAGCCCGGCGTCTCATCGGCGCGGCGGTGGAGATGGCGGGGCACAGTGCCGAGTCCAGTCTCCGCCTGCACGTCCTCAAGGCGCAGCTCGAGGTCCACTACTCGGGCGGCGATCACAACGGCGGACGGGATGCCCTGGTGCGGCTCCTCGCCGAGCTCGTGCGGGCACCGGCCCCCGCGTCGGCGCGGATGCACGGCTGGCTGGCCGAAGCGCTCAGCCGGTGGGAGTGGGCGGGCCTGCACGAGCGGCTGTTTCCGCATCTGCTCGACCAGATCCGCGCCGCCGGAGACGGTCGCGGGGTCGTGCGCGCGCGCCTCGAGCGCCTCGTCGCGGCGCCGGACGTCGAAGGCCAGCCGCCCCAGGCGCTGCTCGACGAGGCCGTCGAGGATGCGCGCCGCCTGCGCGAGCTCCCCTACGCCGCCGAACGCCTCGCGCTCCACGCCGCGGAGATGATGCAGGCGACCATCGACAGCCACCACGACAGCCTCAGCGGCGAATTCTACCCGCCCGACCTCTTCGGGGAGAACACCGCCCCGGGCGCCCCGTCGGTGCTCGAGCGATTCGAGTGGCCGGTCCGGCTGATGGAGCAGGCCGATGACCTCGCCCGCGAGGCCGACCACCGCATCGCCCGCCTGCGCGTCCTGACGACGATGCTCGGGGTGGTCTACGAGGTTCGCGAGCGGGCCGGCGACCTGCTCGACCGCTGGATGGGTGAATACGCGGACCAGCGCCCGGTGCGCCTCCTCGAGCTGCTCGAGCTCGTCGGGCACGGATTCTTCAGCGCCGAGCACCTCGAAGCCATCACCGAGCGCACCATCCTGCTCGCACAGAATCTCGGGCTCGACCAGGTGCTCGCGGACACCCTGTACGAGGCGCTCGATCGAGAGCTGCCGGGCGTCGTGCGCCGGGCCGACGTCTTTTTCGGGCACGCCCGCCAGGCCTACGAGCGCGTCGGCGACGCCTACGGGCTCGTCACGCTCCTCCTCGTTCAAAGCCGCCTGATCGAGCGCGCCCGCCCGGGCGAGGCCCGAACGCTGCTCGACGAGGCGGCGGACATCGCCGAAGCGCGCGCCTCCGAGCTCAGCGCCGACCAGCAGGCGTTCATCGCGTTCCGGCTCGGCGAGCTGATGCAGCAGGCCGACGTCGACGCGGAGACGGTCACGCAACAGCTCGAACGCGCCATCGAACTCTACGATCGCGGCGGAGACGTCGAACACGTTCAGGTCGTCGGCGAGCTCCTGAGGGACATCTACAAGAAGAGCGGTGACTTCGGGCGCTATCGCCTCCTGCGGGAGCGTTTCCGGGCGCTCGAGACCCGGGCGCCCGGCGTCGATCCGCTCGGACTCGAGCTGCGCATCGAGCACCTGCTGTCGTTGGCGCGTCAGGAGCAGAACGAAGAGCGCGCCATCGAGATGGTCGAGCGATGCGTCCGCCTCTTTGCGCGCATGCCGGACAGCACGACCCGCATCGACGAGTGCTTCGTCGAGATCAGCAAGATCTGCCGCCGGCGGGCCGACGAGGCGCAGACGGACGAGGGATTCCAGGACTGGATGCGGCGCTCGCTCGACGCCGTGCGGGTCGCCTCGAGCATCAATCGCAACCTCGGCAACTACAACCGCGTCTTCGAGGAGATGCACGAACTCTTCGACGACCTGCTCAGCATGGGCGCCGTCGAGGAGTATCTCGCCGCGCGGGCGGAGTGCCGGGAGCTCGCGTTCACGGTCGGGCAGGTCCCCGAGCTCTTGTCCCTCTTCGACGAGCATCTGCAGTACGACCCGGACGTCGGCTTCGACCTCGATCGCCTGCCGG